>PACL01000085.1 GCA_002700095.1 Fulvimarina sp.
TTGTCCATCCAGCGGCCGCGTCCGTCCATGGACACCTTCACGCCGGCGCCGGTCAAGACCGCGGTGAAGCGCGGGCTGGTGAATTGGCTGCCTTGGTCGGTGTTGAAGATGATCGGCTTGCCGAACCGCGTCATCGCCTCCTCGAGCGCCTCGATGCAGAAGTCGGCGTCCATGGTGTTCGACAGGCGCCAGGCCAGGACGCGACGGCTGTACCAATCCATGATGGCGACAAGGTAGAGAAAGCCGCGCCGCATCGGAATGTAGGTGATGTCGGCGCACCAGACCTGGTCGGGTTGGTTGATCGCCATGTCCCGCAGGAGATAGGGCCAGATCTTGTGTTCCGGGTGCGGGATCGTCGTCCTCGGGCGCTGGTAGATCGCCGCCAGACCCATCCTGGCCATCAGCCGCCGTACCCGCTTGCGTCCGACCGTGTATCCTTGGCGGCGCAGGTGACGGACCATCTGCCGCGAGCCGTACCACGGCGTTTCCAGAAACTGCTCGTCGATCAGCCGCATCAGGCTGAGGTTCAGCACATTCTCGCCCTTGGTCGGGCCGTAATAGGCCGACCGGCTGATCCCGACGAGTTGACATTGGCGCAGAATGGTCAGATCCACATGCTCCGGCTCGATCATCTCCCGCCTCCGATCGACGCTCATCGTCCGGAGGCCTTCGCTAAAAAATCGCGTTCCACGACCAGTTGGCCGATCTTGGCGTGAAGCCGCTCCACCTCCGCCTCCCGATCAGCCTGAGCCGCCTCGGACGTTCCCGAGAACACCCCTGACATGCCTTCCATCGCCTGCTTCTTCCAGGCGTTGATCATCGTCTGGTGGATGCCGTGCTTGGCAGCCAGTTGCGCCAGCGTCATCTCACCTCGGATCGCCTCCAGCGCCACCTTGGCCTTGAAGTCCGCCGAATACCGCTTCCGTTTCCCCGTCATCGGGTTCGTCCTCTCTCTCGGGAGAACCAAGCTTATCCAACTGTCCGGGAAACCGGGACCACCTCAGTCACCTCCTCGCGTGAAAGAGAGCAAGCTCGATGAATCTCGACCGCTACCAACCCTACGCCCTGGCGCTGCTTCGCATCGTGGCCGGAATGATCTTCATGGCCCACGGAACGCAGAAGCTTCTGTCCTTTCCGGCGGGAGAGCGGGCCGGCGTCGAGCTCCTGTCGCTGTCAGGCATCGCCGGTGCCATCGAACTCGTCGGCGGCTTCCTGATCGTCATCGGCCTGTTCACCCGGATCTCCGCCTTCATCTGTTCCGGCCAGATGGCCGTCGCCTATTGGATAGCCCACGCGCCGCAGAACTTCTTCCCGGTCAACAACGGCGGCGACGCGGCCATCCTCTACTGCTTCGTCTTCCTGTTCCTGGTGTTCGCCGGGGCGGGAGTTTGGAGCGTCGACGGCACGCGGCGGGGCGCCGCCTAGTCGTCGATCTCGTCCCGCGTTACGCCTTTGGAATTCAGCAAGGCGTGCTTGCCTAGAAACTTGATCAGAATGGTCTCGATTTTCAGGCACATGTCCGCGTCAGGCACAGACAAGAATGCTCCCCTCACAACGAGGGGGGCCTTGAACCAGAAGCGGGTCTGATGATCTTTGACTCGCGCCCGAACGCTGCGTGCCGACATTCCGACATAAACAGGTCGGTCCGTGACATCGTAGAAGACGTAGACGCCACTCTCCGCCGGAACGGTTTCGAGGTCGATGGGAGTGAAGTCGACCCACTCGTAGCCTGATATCGAGGCGGATTGCAGCTCAATCTCTGCCTGTATTTGAGGGGGAATCGCCTCTTCGAGAGCTTCCGCAAGTTTCCTTCGGGTATCTGCGCGAGGGGAGGCCGTGTACCCTCTTACTATATTCCAGATCCCGGTATAGGTAATCTTCGTCTTCTCCGATAATTGCGGGATCGTGACACCTTTACGGTCCATCTCTCGCTTGAGCCACTCTCCGAAGGCGGGCGGTTCATCGTGCTGCATTTCGCTTTCTTCGGTCGGGTTTGAAGAGAAAAACTCCCCCATCGACTCGCCTTCCTACACATCTAGACAATCATTCCAGCGAAGCCGTTCCGACTTGCTGCCGACCACATGGTGAGCTTATCAATCCGACCTCGACAACGCGTGAGCCATTCGCTTGCCTTTGTCTCCCCGCTATCGTGCGCAGGCTCAGCGTGGCTCGATACCCGCCAGCATCGCCTCGACGGCCTTGGCCGCGGTCTCGATCGCCGCCTCGTCGCGGGAGCGGATGACGATCTCGGTCGAATAGCGGGCGCCGTCGAACTTCGGATAGGAGCCGATCACGACGTTCGGATGCTCCTTGGCGATCTGTCTCAAGGGATCGCCGATGTCGCCCTCGCCGAACGGACAGGCGACGGCGCGGCTCTTCAGCGGTACGCCGACCGGCAGGGCCGGCAGGAGCGAGGCCAGCATCGCCTGGAAGACGCTCGGCACGCCGGCCATGACGAAGACGTTGTCGATCCGGAAGCCCGGCGCCACGGATACCGGATTGTCGATCAGGCTCGCCCCCTCCGGCGTGCGGGTCATGCGGCGGCGGGCCGGGGTGAACTCCATCCCGCGGGAGGCATAGTTGGCCTCCAGCCGCGCGACGGCCTCGGGATGCTCGATCACCGCCAGCCCGAAGGCGGCCGCGACCGCATCGGCGGTGATGTCGTCATGGGTCGGCCCGATGCCGCCGGAGGTGAACACGAAGTCGTAGCTGCGGCGCAGCGTGTTCAGCGTGTCAGCGATCATGTGCGGCTCGTCGCCGACGATGCGCACCTCCTTGAGGTCGATGCCGGCGATCGTCATCACCTCGGCGAGATGACCGATGTTCTTGTCCTTCGTCCGGCCGGACAGAAGTTCGTCGCCGATGGCGAGCATCGCGGCCGTGACAGGTTCACGCGGCATATTCATCTTCTCCTGCGGGACATCGTCCCGAGTAAGTGTGAGAGCCTGCCGGAAAGCAAGGGGGCGCCCCGATCGGCGCCCCGAACGCCGTTGCCGCACGCCGTGCACGCCTTGCCACGCCTTGCCGCATTGTCGCGCGACGCGTGACGGTGCGTCGCGGGATTTCTTCAAGCCAGATCGGCAGGGCTCGCCTATGTCGTTCCTGCAGCCCCCGAATGGTCGGGGTATCGAACCACGAAAGGAGCTTCAGCGATGGCGAAGGTTCTCGTCCTCTATTATTCCAGCTACGGCCACATCGAGACGATGGCGAAGGCTGTCGCCGAAGGCGCCGAGAGCGCCGGTGCCAGCGTCGACATCAAGCGCGTTCCCGAGACAGCGCCGGCCGAGGTCGTCCAGGCCGCGCATTTCAAGACCGATCATCCCTATCCGGTCTGCGAGGTCGAGGAGCTGAAGAACTACGACGCCATCATCATCGGCGTGCCGACCCGCTACGGCAACATGTCCTCGCAGATGCAGTCCTTCTGGGACCGGACCGGCCCGCTCTGGGCGACGGGCGCGCTCGTCGGCAAGGTCGGCGGTGCCTTCACCTCGACGGCGTCCCAGCACGGCGGCAACGAGACCACGCTGATCTCGGCGATCAAGCTGATGCTGCATCACGGCCTGATGGTCGTCGGTCTGCCCTATGCCTATCCGGGCCTCGTCGCGCTCGACGAGATCGCCGGCGGCACGCCCTATGGCGCCTCCACCATCGCCGGCGGCGACGGCTCGCGCCAGCCGAGCGAGAACGAACTCGGCGGCGCCCGATTCCAGGGCAAGCACATCGCCGAGATCGCCGCCAAGGTCGCCGCGTGAACCACTGACCGCCCTTGGGGGCTGATGTTTCCGAACCCTGCGAA
Organism: Fulvimarina sp.; assembly: GCA_002700095.1. GTDB lineage: Bacteria > Pseudomonadota > Alphaproteobacteria > Rhizobiales > Rhizobiaceae > Jiella. Next base: position 3,797 of record PACL01000085.1, read on the forward strand.
AGGCCGCCGCGTGCGGCCTTTTTGCGTTCTTCGCCGTCGCCGATCTTCGCTGCGACCTATCGGCCGGCCGGCGGGCCTGCTAGACGATTTTTGAAAAAGGCGAAAGGATCGAGCGGGATGGCCAGTGCGGAGGAACTGAAGCGGGCGGCCGGCGAGGCGGCGGTCGGCCTCGTCGAGGACGGCATGTGCCTCGGCATCGGCACGGGATCGACGGCGGAGGCGTTCATCCGGGCGCTGGCCGGAAAGGTCCGGGGCGGGCTGAAGATCACCGGCGTCGCGACGTCGGAGCGCACCGAGCGGCTCTGCCAGGAGCTGGCGATCCCGATGGCGACGCTTGAGACCCTGCCGCAGCTCGACCTGACCGTCGACGGCGCCGACGAGATCGACCGCGAGCTGCGCCTCGTCAAGGGCGGCGGCGGCGCGCTTTTGCGCGAGAAGATCGTCGCGGCGGCCTCCAAGCGCGTGCTGGTGGTCGCCGACGAGACCAAGCTCGTCGACACGCTCGGCGCCTTCCCGCTGCCGATCGAGATCAACGGCTTCGGCATGATCGCCACCTATCTCGCCATCCAGGCGGCGGCCGAGAGCCTCGGCCTTGCCTGCGAGCTGACCCTGCGGCGCAGCGGCGAGGCGCCGTTCATCACCGACAGCGGCCACCTCATCCTCGATGCATCCTTTGGCCGCATTCCCGATCCACAAGCGCTGTCTCGCGCCCTGCACGACGTGCCCGGCGTCGTCGAGCACGGCCTGTTCCTGGGGCTGGCCAGCGAGGCCCTGGTGGCGACGGCGGACGGCATCCGGCACCTTCGCGCCTGACCTCGCGCCCAACCTCTGGCTGGCCGCCGCCGGCTTGCAGGATCCGGCCGAAGCCGCTACGTCGCGCCGGTGACGAACCGGACGGCCGGGCGCGATGGTCATCCGGAACGGGTGCCGGCCCGGGGCGCAGATCGATCAACGCAGTCCCTACGGAGTCAATGAACCGATGATCTTCAGTCAGTCGATGCGCCGCGGCCTCGTTGCCGCCGCCACCGCCATGCTGCTCCTGCCGGGCGCCGCCATGGCCCAGCAGGCGAACGACGCGCAGCAGCCCGGCCAGGCGGCCCAGGGCGCGGACATCAGCGACAGCCATCTCGCGGCGGCCCGCGACGCGGTCACGGCGATCCATGCGACCGACCAGTTCGACGAGATCCTCCCGAACGCCGCGACCCAGATCAAGTCGGAGCTGATCAACAACCGGCCCGACATGGAGCAGCAGATCTCCGACATGGTGGACGATGCGGCGATCGGCCTGGCGCCGCGCCGCGCCGATCTCGAGACCGAGGTGGCGCGCATCTATGCCCGGATCTTCAGCGAGGACGAGCTGAAGAGCATTGCCAGCTTCTACACCTCCGGGGCCGGTGAGAAGCTGCTCGCCCAAGGACCGCTGGCGACGCGGGGCATGCTGCAGGCGGCCGAGCTGTGGAGCCGCGGCATCGTCCGGGATCTGCGCCAGGCGGCCTTCGACGAGTTCCGCACCCTCAACGGCGGCGCTGCGCCGCAGGCCGGCGCCGAAGGCGCGGCGCCGGGCGCCAACTAGAGCCGTCGGCAGCAGCCGGCAGGGCGGCTGGGACGGCGCCGAGCGGCGCCCGCCCTTCGCCGCCGTAGCTTCGGGACGCGCCCGCTGCGGCGGCGGTCCTCGCAGGATTTGACGCGGCGGCGCGAAACAAACCGCTCCGCCGCGCCGTATCGGACGACGAGCCGCCCCGAAGGCGGGGCCGGCGGACCCGCCCGGCGGGACGGGCTCAACCAGCGGGACGACCAGCCATGGCTGCATACGACTACGATCTCTTCGTCATCGGCGGCGGTTCGGGCGGCGTGCGCGCCGCGCGGGTCGCGGCATCGCTGGGCAAGCGGGTCGCGATCGCCGAGGAATACCGCTACGGCGGCACCTGCGTGATCCGCGGCTGCGTGCCGAAGAAGCTCTTCGTCTATGCCTCGCAGTTCGCCGAAGAGCTTCGAGGATGCCGAGGGCTACGGCTGGAGCGTCGGCGAGAGCCGGTTCGACTGGTCGAAGCTGATGTCGGCCAAGGACCGGGAGATCGAGCGGCTCGAGGGGATCTACCAGACCAATGCCATGAAGGCCGGCGCCGAGGGGATCACCGACCGCGCGGTGCTGGAGGGCCCGCACCAGATCCGGCTGATCGGCGCCGACCGGCTCGTGACCGCCGAGACGATCCTGATCGCCACCGGCGGGCGGCCGAACCGCCACCCGGCGATGCCCGGCGCCGAGCACTGCATCACCTCCGAGGAGGCGTTCCATCTGAGGGAACTGCCCAAGCGCATCGCGGTCCTCGGCGGCGGCTACATCGCGGTGGAATTCGCCAACATCTTCCACGGCCTCGGCGTCGACACGACGCTGGTCTATCGCGGCAAGGAGATCCTGCAGGGCTTCGACGACGACCTGCGCCACGAGCTCCACGAGGCGATGGACCGCAAGGGTCTCCGGGTCCATTGCTGCGACACCTTCGAGCGGGTCGACATGCGCGGCGACGGCACGCTCGCGGCGACGCTGAAGAGCGGCGAGGTGATGATCGTCGACCAGGTCATGCTGGCGATCGGCCGCACGGCCAACACCGAGAATCTCGGCTGCGAGAGCGCCGGCGTCGAACTCGACGAGCGCGGCGCGGTGAAGGTCGACGAGTATTCGCGCACGAGCGCCGAGAATATCTACGCCATCGGCGACGTCACCCACCGGGTCCAGCTGACGCCGGTGGCGATCCACGAAGCCATGTGCCTCATCGACACGCTCTATCGCGGCAAGCCGACCTCGCCGGACTACGACAGCATCGCCACGGCGGTGTTCTCGCAGCCGGAACTCGGCGTCGTCGGCCTCACCGAGCAGGAGGCATGCAGGCGCTTTGCCGAGGTCGAGATCTTCAAGGCGGCGTTCCGGCCGATGAAGAACACCCTCACCGGCCGCGAGGGCCGGATGATCATGAAGCTCGTCGTCGATGCGCAGAGCCGCCGCGTCCTTGGCGCCCACGTCCTCGGCCACGATGCCGGCGAACTCGCCCAGGTGCTCGCCATCGCGGTGAAGGCCGGTCTCACCAAGGACCAGTTTGACGCCACCATGGCCGTCCACCCGACGGCGGCGGAAGAACTGGTGACGATGTACCAGCCGAGCTACCGGGTGAAGGGCGGCGAGCGCGTCTAGGGCTTCGGGCGAATCCTTTTGCGAAGACCAAGGCTGCGGGTGGACAACCGCAGCCGCCATCGAGACGATCACCGCTTCCGGCTGCTCTGCGATCGATGAGCGCCGCCAAGGCCTGCGCATCCGGATCGGCGGCTGCGTAAAACTGTCGCGCTGCCCACTCGTAAGGGGAACGGATGATGGCTTGGGCAGGTTACCGGGTCGCACCTGCACGCCCTTGCGGCCAGTAATGAGACAGAACCATGGGCCACACGGTCCTCGAACGCACGCCGGGCGACGTCTCGCCCCGCGGCCCTTCCGCAAGATCCAGTGTCCGGATGCCGCAGGGATCGCAGAGCGTTTCCCGTCTGGCGGCGTCGAACAGGGCCGTCGAGCCCCGCATCATCGGTCTGGCGACGTGTGTTCCGCCGCATGTCCTGTCGCAGGAAAACGTCGTCGCCCATGCGACCGAGATGTTCGCGGGGCGCTTTCGTGATTTCGAGCGCATGCGCCCGGTCTTCCAGAACAGCGGGATCAAAACGCGCTACTCCGTTCAACCTGTCGAGTGGTTCCAGCATCCGCAGGACTGGCAGCAGCGGACAGAGGCCTATCTCGACGGCGCGACCGCACTGTTCGTCGATGCGGCCTCCAAGGCCCTCGCCAATGCCGGGCTGAGGGCCGACGCGATCGACACGGTCGTCACGGTGAGCTCGACGGGAATCGCAACGCCGACCCTTGAAGCCAGGGCCCATCAAGCCGTCGGCTTTCGCTCCGACATCCGCCGCGTCCCGGTCTTCGGCCTCGGCTGTGCCGGCGGTGCCTCCGGCCTGGCGCTGGCCTCGCGCCTTGCCAGGGCCGAGCCGGGATCGAACGTCCTCCTCGTCGTCGTCGAGACCTGCACCCTGGCGTTTCGCGACGATTCCCTCACCAAGAGCAACATCGTCGCCACGGCGCTGTTCGGCGACGGGGCGGCGGCGGCTGTAATCTCGGCGACGGGCGGCGAGCGACCAGGTCCGAAGATCGTCGCCTCGGGCGAACATCTGTGGCCTTCGACCCTCGACATCATGGGCTGGAACGTCGACCCCGTCGGCTTCACGGCGGTCTTCTCGTCGTCGATCCCGGCCCTCGTCAGGGAGCGGATGCGCCCTGCGGCGGCCGCCATGCTGGAGCGGGGCGGCGAGACGCTGGACGCGATCGAAACATTCGTCTTCCATCCCGGCGGCACCAAGGTGATCGAGGCGCTCGAACCCGTCTTCGGCCTTGCCGACGGCACCCTTTCGGCCGAGCGCGAGATCCTGCGCGACTTCGGCAACATGTCGGCGCCGACGGTGCTCTTCGTCCTCGAACGCAAGATGGCGGAGGGGCTGGCCGGCCCGGCGCTGCTTGCCGCTCTGGGGCCGGGCTTCACCGGGAGTTTCGTGCGGCTGGACGCCTGAGATGGTGCTCGGCGGCGCGGGCCCCGTGTCCATGGCGCTGGCCCTGGCGATCCTCCTCTATGTGACGGGCCAGCGGCTCTTGGAACTCGCCGTCGCCCGCCGCAACACGCGCCAGCTCGTCGCCGAGGGCGCGTTCGAGGTCGGGGCGTCGCACTATGCCCTGATCGTGACGCTGCACGCGGCCTGGCTCGGCAGCCTCTGGATCTTCGCGCCGGAAAGCCCGGTGGATCTGCGATTGCTGGTGCTGTTCGCTCTCGTTCAGGTCCTGCGGTTCTGGACGCTTCATTCCATCGGCCGTCGCTGGACGACGCGGATCATCGTCAAGCCGGGAGAGACCCTCGTCGCCAAGGGGCCCTATCGGTTCCTGTCCCATCCCAACTACGTCGTCGTGGTCTGCGAGATCGCGCTGCTGCCGGCGGTCTTCGGTCTCTACACGATTGCGATCGTCTTCTCGCTGCTCAACGCCGCCGCGCTGATGATCCGCATCCCGGCCGAGGCGTCGGCACTGCGCGAGCACCGCGGATGAGCCGGCTCGGGCACTTTGACGGGACCCCCCGATGACCGGGGTCACCAAAGCCGGTGAGACCCCGACGCGGGTCGCGCCCGCGGAAGCATCAGCCGGGACGTGGATCGGCTTTGCCGCCATGTGCCTCGGCATGTTCATGGCGGTGCTGGACATCCAGGTGGTCGCGACCTCCCTGCCGGCGATCCGCGATGCCCTCGCCATTCCGGCCGAACGGATGAGCTGGATCCAGACCGCCTATCTGATCGCCGAAGTCATCGCGATCCCGCTCACCGGGCTGTTGACCCGCGCCGTCGGCATGCGGGTGCTCTTCGTCCTCGCCGTCAGCCTCTTCACCCTGGCCTCGATCGGTTGCGCCGCCAGCACCGGTTTCGCGACGCTCGTCACGGCGCGGGTGGTGCAGGGCTTCTTCGGCGGCATGCTGATCCCGCTGGTGTTCTCGGCGGTATTCCTGCTCTTCCCGCTACGCCACCAGGGGCTGGCGACGACGCTCGCCGGCATGCTGGCGGTGCTGGCGCCGACGGTCGGCCCGATTGTCGGTGGCTGGATCACCGAAACCGGCTCCTGGCACTGGCTGTTCCTCGTCAATGTCGGGCCGGGCATTCTCGCCTGCGTCCTCGGCCTGACCACGCTCACCCGCGAGAGCGGCGACCGCTCGCTCCTGCGCAGCCTCGACGTCGGGGGGCTGGCTCTCCTTGCCGTCTGCCTCGCCAGCCTGCAGCTCGGCCTGAAGGAGGCGCCGGACCGCGGCTGGATCACGGCACCCGTGCTGGCGCTCCTGGCCGCCAGTGCCGTGGCAGGCATCTTCTTCGTGCGGCGCATGCTGGGGACGGGCGAGCCGATCGTCCAGCTTCGGGCGTTTCAAGACCGGGGCTTCACCCTCGGCTGTGCGCTCAGCTTCATTCTCGGGATGGGGCTCTACGGCTCGGTCTATCTGATGCCGGTGTTCCTCGCCTTCGTGCGCGAGCACGGCCCGCTGGACATCGGAATCGTCATGCTCGTGACCGGAGTCACGCAACTCGCCACCGCGCCCGCGGCCGTGGCGCTGGAGCAGCGTGTCGACGCGCGCCTTCTGACGCTCGCCGGGTTCGGCGTGTTCGGCATCGGTCTCGCGATGAGCACGGCACAGACCATCGACACGGACTTTGCCGGCATGTTCTGGCCGCAGGTCGTGCGCGGCGCGGCGATCATGTTCTGCCTGCTGCCGCCGACGCGGCTGGCGCTCGGCAACCTCGCGCCGGAAGCCGTTCCCGACGCCAGCGGGGTCTTCAATCTGATGCGCAATCTCGGCGGCGCCATCGGCATCGCGCTGATCGACACGGTGATCTACGGACGCGCGCCCATCCATGCCAAGGCCCTCGCCGATCGGCTTGCCGATCTCGACCCCAAGGCTTTCGAGATCGTCGGAATTCCGCTGGAGGCGATGAAGGAGGCGGCAGCCAGAGCTTCCGATCCCGAGGTCATCGCGGCCGTCAGGCCGCTGGTGGAAAAGGCGGCGACGATGCAGGTGATCAACGAGGCCTGGGCGATGCTCGCCTGCGTCACCTTGGTCGGTTGCGCACTGGCGCTGCTGGCGCCGCGCCGGTCCGCCGGAACCGGGGCAGGGACCGCGGCCCTGCACTGAGCCCCGCCGCCCGGGATCTGCATTCCCGCCACGCTCGGTATGAGGCCCATGCGGCGTGTGAGTTCGCAGCCCTGGCGCCGGTCGAGGAATGGAGCCGGCGGTTTCTCACCCTCTGGCGTTGTCTCGGGGACGGGCAAGTCGGCAGGGCTGGCGGCCGCTGCGTCGCGCTTTCGCGCCCGCTGCCGTCACCGCCACCGCCGTTGTCCGGCCTGCAGTGGCCGACCCTACAGCGCCGCCATATACGTCGGCAGCTCGTCGAGGCTTTTCACGACGATCATCTTCTTGATCTTGCCGCGCTTGAAGGCGGCGAGGAAGCGGTCGTAGTTCTTGAAGACGATGCAGCCGTTCGACTGCGAGCGGTCGCCGCCGCCGATATACATGTAGGGATGGGCGAGCAGGCCGTCGCGGTTGAACTTCTTGCGCCCGTCGGCCGGCAACAGGCGGATCGCCTCGGCGCCGTGGAACAACGCCTCGCGCATGCGCAGATTGTAGACGTTCGGCGGCGTCGGGCCGCGGTTCTTCATGTGGACGTAGCGCGGGTCGTCCTGCATGTGGCCGAGGCCGGAATGCGCCTCGAGCTTGCCGTCGCCGGGCAGGTACACCGTCTGCGCCGTGATGTCGTAGACCGCGATGCCGCGGCCGGGCTCCGGCAGCTTGGCCGAGCTGCCGCCCTTGAACAGCTTCTGGAAGAAGCCGCCGATCCCGCGGTCGGCATCCTGTCCCGGCTCGCTCGGCCGGGTGCTGGCGACAGCGGGCGCCTGTTGCGGGGCCCGGCGCTGCGCCGGCTGCTGCTGGGCCGGCTCGGGCTGCGGCTTGGCGGCCACCGGCGGCTGGTAGTTCGGCCGGCGCTCCGGCAAGGGCACGACGAGCGCGGTCATCTCCTCGGTCACGGTGCCGAGCGGGCCGGGCAGCCCTTCCGGCTCGAGGCTCGCCACCTGCACCTCCTCGCCGGCAGCCGTCTCGGGACGGGCGGCGGGTAGGGGAACCGACGACAGCACCGAAGCGTCTGCCGGCTCACCTGCCTCGACGGCGATCTCGGTGCCGATCGCGGCATCGACTTCCGGGCGGAAGGACGGGCGGGGAATGTCGCCGGGCGACTGGTAGGCGGCAACCGCCGTGCCGGAGAGGCCCGGCCGCAGCGAGGGCTGCGGGGCGAAGGCCGCGAGCCGGGCGAGGGCCCCCGGGCTCTGCGGTCTGGCCGCAGCTGCCGGCGCATCGCGCCGCGGCGCCTCGGCGGCGACTTCGGCCTCCAGGTGCTTGGGAATGCTGCGGATGATGTCCCGGGCAAGCTCCGGCCGCTTTGTGGTCAGCGAAGCGACCACGAGATCCGCGTCGACCCCGTGATCGGGCAGCTTCGCCGCGGCCATCGGACGGGTGGTCGTTTCGGGCGTGGCGGCCGCGCGGAGCGTCGGCGCTTTGCCGGCCGGCGGGGCTTCGTCGCTCGCTGTTACATCGGGATGGAAGACGCGGCCGCCGCGCTCTGCCAGTTCGTGGCCGGCTGCAGCCGGGGCGGCGCTCAGGAAACCGTTGCCCGAGACATCGGCGGACGTGCGGGCCGAGCGGGTGTCCGAGATGCCGGCGACGATGCCGGACGCGCCATCGTCTTCCGGCGAAGGCATGCCCGTGTAGCCACCGAGGGACGCCAGTCTGACCGGGGCAGCGCCCGCTCCGGTGTCGGCCCCCGCATGGGTGCCGCAGAGGAAGGCGAACGATCCGGCGGCGATCGCGGCCATTGCCGAAACCGCCACGGCGCCCGTCCACAGGGCACCACGATTGGCGCTTCGCGTTCCGCGCTGCGGCTGGCCCTTCGTCGGGCGCATCCCCTCAAAGCTGTCTGCGGTCAAGCGCTTCCCCTCGCATCAGTCACGATGATCGGCCAAGGGCCCCTTACCCCCGCCGGCATCGAAGCCGGCCTGCCGATCGTGGCCTTCATTGTCGGCGAAACGTGGTAACCAATTCGTTTCGCACGCTGATATTTCCTTCACCAAGCTCCGTCGGCGCTGCGATGACGGACCCGGCGAGGCAATCTCCACCACCCGGCGCCAGGCGACGTCCGGACCTCATCCAGATGGCGTCCGGCCAGCCCGTCCGCATTCGCGTTTGGCCACGGGCAGACGATCGCCCCAGGCTGCGCGGCGGTCGGTCATGGTGTGTTGGCTGAACCCCTCCAGCAACAGTCAACAAGAATAACCGGAGACAAGCGGCGCAATTGCGGCAAATGCCGCAGATTTTGCGCTTCTTTCCCGCTTGGCTCCGCGACCCGGTGACCCACTGGCCCCGCGCCTCAGTCGGCCAGCTGCTGCCGCAGCCAGTCGACAAGCGCCTTGGTCTTCGACGAACTGCCGGGTTGGATGGGGATGGTCGGCATCGCGCTGATCGGCGGCGAGGCGCGATGGCGGTCTGGCGACGGGCCGGCGAACGGCCCGTCAGGCCGGAAGAGGCGGCGCGGCCGCGATGACGGTTTCGGCCCGTTGCGACAGGCGCCGCGTCGCCGCGAGCACCGTTAAGCCGCCCGCCGACCGCCGCCACTCCTGCCTGTGTCTCAATCCGCCGTGCTCGGCCGCTCGCCGGCGAGCAGGAAGCGCGTCGCCACGGGCCAGAGCGTTCCCCGCATCTCGCGGCGGAAGAAGCCCATGTGGCCGACATCGCCGCCGGCCTCCTCGGGGCCGAGCCAGACCTCCTCGACATCGGCCTGCGAGAAGCGGTCCAGCAGCGCGGAGACGGCCCTGCGGGTGCCCCAGCGGTCGTCGGTGAGGCCGATCGACAGGAGCGGCAGGGCGACGCCGGCGAAGCGCTCCGATTCCGGAACGCCGGGGTCCGAGAAGAAGAAATCGGGCGTCCGGCACCAGCGCGCCCAGTCGCGGAAGATCGGGCCGGCCAGCGCCGTGCCGAGGCCGACGGAGGCGGGGATGTAGCCGAGAAGCCGGGTGGCCGGGACGCCGGCGAGGTTCATCCGGGCGAACACCGAGAAAGGCTCGGCGGTGCGGCCGTAATAGCCGTTGAGCGAGGCGACGAGGCCGTAGCGCTCGAAGCGCTCCGCGGCGCCGCAGAGGCCGAGGGCGACGCCGCCGAAGGAATGGCCGATGCCGACCAGCGGGCCGGGGCCGGCGGCGCTTTCCAAAGCGGCCAGCGCGGCCGGCAGGTCGAGGACGCCCCAGTCCTTCATCCGGTAGCGGCGCGCCGCCCTGGCCTTGGCCGCCGCGCCGACGCCGCGATAGTCGTAGGTGAGGACGGCGCGCGCACCCTGTTCGACGAGATGGTTGGCGAAGGCCCGGTAGAACCGGCGCTCGACGGCGGCGGCGGCCGAGACCAGCACGGCCGGGCCGCGGCCCTCGCCGGAAAACAGCGTCGCCGGCAGGACGACGCCGTCCTCTGTCTCAATGGAGACTTCGCGGGCCGTGACCGGGAAGAAGGCCGATTCGGCGGCGGTTGTTGAATGGGGCGTCAGATCTGGCACAGGGCGAAGCTGACGGACGCTTACGTTCACGTCAAGGCATGTAGAACGGGGTGGTGCGCCCTCTTCGAGCAGAGCCCGCTCGGGTGGCCTTATGTGAGCCGCGACGGTGGCCGTTCCCCGCCGCAGCGGCGTGTCGGCGCTTCGCAACCGCAGAAGCCGGTTTCGCCCGATCCGGGTCGCGTCGGCGCGGCGGCTTTGCTAGGACGCTCCCGTTCGTCCGCCTTCGACGGGTCCAGCACCGATCGCCCGATCCGTCCGCATGAATGGAGCGCCGCCGATGGCCGCCCGCCTGTTTCTCCTCCTCGCCGTCCTTCTCAGTCTCTGCGCCTCGGCCGGCGCCGAAGACCGCGACCTTGACGCCCTGATCGCCGATCCCGCCGAATGGCCGATCCAGACCGGCGACTACCAGAACACCCGCTATTCGAAGCTTGACGAGATCAACACCGGGAATGTCGGCAAGCTGCGGCCGGTCTGGAGCTTTTCGACCGGCGTCCTGCGCGGCCACGAGGGCGGGCCGCTGGTGGTCGGCGACATGATGTATGTCCACACGCCGTTCCCCAACACGATCTATGCGCTTGATCTCTCAAAGGACGCCGAGATCGTCTGGAAATATGAGCCGCGGCAGGATCCCTCGGTCATAGAGGTGATGTGCTGCGACACCGTCTATCGTGGCCTCGCCTATGACGACGGCCTGGTCTTCCTGCACCAGGCCGACACCACCGTCGTCGCCCTCGATGCCGCGACTGGCGCGGTGAGGTGGCAGGCGAAGAACGGCGATCCGGCGACGGGCATGGTGAACACCGCCACCGTCCTGCCGGCGAAGGGCAGGCTGATCGTCGGCACGGCCGGCGGCGAGTTCGGCGTGCGCTGCCATCTGACGGCCTATGACGAGAAAACCGGCGAGCGCCTCTGGCGCGCCTATGCCACCGGGCCGGACGCCGACATGCTGATCGATCCGGACCAGACGACGGTCCTCGGCAGGCCCGTCGGCGCCGATACCGGGCAGGACAGCTGGGAGGGCGACCAGTGGACGATCGGCGGCGCGTGCCCGTGGGGCTGGTTCGCCTACGACCCGGAGCTCGACCTCGTCTATTACGGCACCGGCAATCCGGCGAGCTGGAATCCGGTGCAGCGGCCGGGCGACAACAAATGGTCGAACAGCATTTTCGCCCGCGATCTCGAAACCGGGAAGGCGCGGTGGATCTACCAGATGACGCCCCATGACGAGTGGGACTATGACGGCGTCAACGAGATGATCCTCACCGACCAGACCGTCGAGGGGACGCCGCGAAAACTCCTCACCCATTTCGACCGCAACGGCTTCGGCTACACGCTGGACCGGGAGAGCGGCGAGCTTCTCGTCGCCAAAAAATTTGATCCGGCGGTGAACTGGGCGAAAGGCATCGACACCGATCCCGCCAGCGACACCTATGGCGAGCCTGTCCGCGACCCCGCCTATTCGACCGACCAGGACGGCGACGGCGAGGACGTCGTCACCGAGGGCATCTGCCCCGGGGCGCTCGGCGCCAAGAACGAGCAGCCCGCCGCCTTCTCGCCGAAGACGCAGCTGTTCTACGTGCCGACCAACCATGTCTGCATGGACTACGAGCCGTTCCGCGTCGCCTATACCGCCGGCCAGCCCTATGTCGGCGCCACCCTGCGGCTCTATCCGGCGCCGGCCGGCCAGGGGTTCGAGGCGGAGGGCGTCATGGGCTCGCTCACCGCCTGGGACAATCTCGCGGGCGAGATCATTTGGGCGATCCCGGAGCGTTTCTCGGTCTGGTCCGGCGTTCTGGCGACCGCCGGCGACCTCGTCTTCTACGGCACGCTGGAAGGCAACCTGAAGGCCGTCGACGCGCGCACCGGCGAGGAGCTGTATCGTTACCGGACGCCGTCGGGCATCGTCGGCAACGTCACCACCTATGCCCACAAGGGCCGGCAATATGTCGCCGTCCTGTCGGGAATCGGCGGCTGGGCCGGCATCGGCCTTGCGGCCGGCCTGACCAACCCGGACGACGGATCCGGCGCGGTCGGCGCCTATCAGAGCCTGTCGCGCTACACCGCGGCGGGCGGCGTGCTGACCGTCTTCGCCCTGCCCGGATGAGGCGGCAGAGAACCCGGCCGACGACATGGCCGAGAACATAGCCGAGAACCGGGCCGACGCCCTGACTGAACACTTGCCCCAGAGGCCGACGATGCAGCATCCCCCGCTCCACGAAGACCATCCGGACCTTCAAGCGCTGGCGGCCGAGGGGCGCGTCGTCGCCTATTTCGGCTACGGCTCGTTGGTCAATCCGCGCACCCTGCGCACGAAGTTCCTCGGCATCCGCCGCGCCGAGGCGGCCGGCTGGCGGCGCACCTGGCTGCCGCGCGAGGCCGGCGAGGAGATGTCGCTGCTCTCGGTCAAGCGCGACGAGGCGGCGGGCGTCCACGGCGTCGTCGTCTACGATCTCGTTGATCACCTGCCGTCGGTCGACGAGCGCGAGGCCGGCTATGCCCGCCGCATCGTCGATCTCTCCCGCCTCACCGTCGAGACGCCGCCGCTCTCCGACATTCCCGTCTACATCTACGAGGCCCATCCCGCCGCGCCGACCGCCGAGGACCGCCAGTCGGCGATCCTGCAGAGCTATCTCGACGCGGTCATGCAGGGCTTCCGCATGCTCTATGGCGAGGCCGGCCTGAAGCGTTTCGTCGAGGAGACCCATGGCTTCGAGACGTGGCTCTTCGCCGACCGGCACGAGCCGCTCTATCCGAGGTCGGTGACGTTGGAAGAGGGGGAGGCGGCGCTGTTCGACCGGCTTCTCGCCCTGCGCGGCCTGCGCGACATCACCGTTGACGATTGACGATTGACGAGGGGCGAGGGCGAAGACCGCGAGCGAACGAGGCGGGGCGTCTGGCGACTCGACCGGCCAGGCGAGCCCGCCACGCATCTCTTCAGGCATCACGAGGAATTTTGTTTACACGCCCACCGTGCTGCTAGCAGATATTCCGCAGGGTCAGGTGGTTGCCAGGCCTCCGCCCGCTGGTCGGCGAGATTGCTGGCTGGGAGATGATGGCCGGAGATTTGTCGCCCAGAGCTTTCGGGCCTAGATGGCTCTGTCGGCACTTGCGGGCCCGGGTTTTCGTAGCTCGAAGGTTCCCACGCCGAGCTTCGGTCGCGGGTCCCGGCACGGATCGTCGGAGTGGAGTGCGGGGCATGGCGTCGGCATCATGTCGTGCAGATCCGAGGGGGCGGCTCGTCCGGGTCCTGATTGCGGGCTTGGCGCTCGCGTCGGCGCTGGCCGCTCCGGCGGTCGCCCAGGTGCCGGACCACGTGCCAGGCACTATCTGTTTCACCGAGCGGTTCTGGTGCTGGGCGCTGCCCCCCGGAACGCCGGGAGCCGACTGCGTCTGCCAGTCCGTCGCCGGGCCCCAGAAGGGCAAGCTTGGCTAGGCCTGATCCGGGACATGCCGGAACCTGTGTTCCGGCGGGATCTTGCGAGGGCGCGGCGATCGAGCCGGATCGTGGTCGCAGCGATGGCGTCCCGCTCCTGAAGCGGATCCGCTGACCGAAGCGGGTGCCGCGCGAGAGCATGCGACGTCGGGCCCATGCCGCGTGAGCCGAGGCCGGTTCATCGCGCTCCGCATGCGGCCGGGAGGGTGCCGTGGAATATCTTCGCCATCTGCAGCAGGACGCGCTTCTCGTCCTCAATTTCGGCCTGAAGAGCGGCAAGCTCGACGACGACGGCCTGTCGGCGGCAATCTCGAATGTCGCGGCGAGGCCCGATATCGATCTCGCCGCGCCCGAGGCCCTCGCCCTGCAGCACGAGTTTCGGCTGGCGCTGCAGAAGATCCAGCCAGTGACGCTGATCGACCTGCAGAAAGGGTTCGATCCCTTCGCCCGGTCGTGCGACGGCAACCCGGTCCCCGTGACACGCTCACGCTTCGCCTTCGTCAGCAAGACCGCCTTCATCGTCGGCGCGCTGCTGCTGGCGTTCCTGTGCGCCTACTATACCAGCTGGCAGCGGGAGGCCGACAAGCTGTTCGCCGCGATGGCCGAACTGGAGGGGGAGCGGGCGACGGCGATTCTCGACGAGATCGTCTTCACCGCCCATGGCGCGAAGAACCTGTTCGACCTCGATGACGCCGACGCCGGCCAGAATTCGGCGGTCGCCGCCTTGAACGAGCGGATCGAGGCGTTGCGCCGCTATGATTCCGTGGTGGGAGCCGCGGCCGCCAAGTCCGCCAGCCTGATGCAGGATTTCAACGTCTTCCAGCGCGTGAGCTATTCGGTGTTGTCGCTGGCCCGATTGTTCCGAGACGATCGAAGGCTCTCCCTGCCACAGGGCGACTGCGGCCTGTTCACCGCGCCGGCCGCCGGCCGGATGATCGAGATCGCCGCGAAGAGCAGTATCGAGGTCTTCGCCGATGGCATCGACAAGATGAAATACGCGCGATATCTCATCCGATGCAAGATCGGCCTCGCCGCCTCGGACAGCCAGTATTCCCTGGTTCAGAGCTTCATCACCGGCAACGTCGATTCGATCCGGGCGCTCTATCCGGTCGTCGCCCAATGGATCCTGCCGGCGCTCTACGGCTCCTTCGGCGCCATCATGTATTTCATGCGGATCTTCATCGCGCCGACCTATCCGGACCCCGCTCCGAGCGTCGTCGTCTTCCGGGTAATCCTCGCCGCCTTCACCGGCATCTTCGTCGTCTGGTTCATGACGCCGTCGGTGCTCGGCGATGCGGGGATCGTCAGCCTGTCCTTCGGCTCGCTGTTCCTCGCCTTCATCTTCGGCTTCAGCATCGACATCTTCTACGACATCCTCGACAAGCTCGCCCGCACCGCCGGCCATGCGGTCGGCCAGCTAGGCTCGGGCGGCAAGCCGGCCGGCTAGAGCATGATCCCGAAAAGTGGGGACCGGTTTTCGGAGAAGATCATGCGGCACCAGAGCATGATCCCGAAAAGTGGGAACCGGTTTTCGGAGAAGATCATGCGGCCGTCGGAGGATGGAGCGGGAGGCCGGTCGAAGCCGATCTCGTCCCGCTCTGAACGCTCAGCCGCCCGTACTTTCGCCCTATCGTCATTTTCGTCCGGCTCTGTCATGGTCGCTCAAGGCCATGGACGTGGCGTCGGGCCGGCCCTGCCGTCCGGGCGGCCCGGATCCGCGCCGTCATTCTCCAGTCGGGCGCTTGCCCGAGAAAGCGTTGCAGCGATGCGGATTCACCTCGGTTGCCGGCTCACCTACGAATTTCCCGCGCCGACGCCGATGATCGTCATCCTCAACGTCCATTATTCCCGCGTCGGCCGGCTGGAGCGGCCGGATCACCTGCAGACCACCCCGCACGTGCCGGTCGAGAGCTATCGCGACAGTTTCGGCAACTGGTGCAACCGCCTGGTGGCCCCCGCCGGCACCTTCGTGATGGGCACGGACACGGTGATCGGCGACGACGGCCTTGCCGACGAGCAGGGCTTTAACGCCATGCAGCACCGGGTCGAGGACCTGCCGGCCGAGACCATCCTGTTCCTCCTGCCGAGCCGCTATTGCGAGAGCGATCTCCTTTCGAACGAGGCCTGGCGGCTGTTCGGCCAGACGCCCGAGGGCTGGGCGCGGGTCCAGGCGATCTGCGACTTCGTCCACAACCACGTCACCTTCGGCTACGAATTCTCGCGGCCCACCAAGACCGCCGCCGAGGCCTATTCGGAAGCCCGCGGCGTCTGCCGCGACTTCACCCATCTCGCTGTCGCCTTCTGCCGGGCGATGAACATCCCGACCCGCTACTGCACCGGCTATATCAGCGACATCGGCGAGACGCCGCCCTGGGGCGAGATGGATTTCGCCGCCTGGATGGAGGTCTATCTCGGCGGGCGCTGGTGGACCTTCGATCCGCGCAACAACAAGCCGCGCATCGGCCGCATCCTGATCGCGCAAGGGCGCGACGCCGCCGACGTGCCGCTGACCCACACCTTCGGCCAGAACACGCTGACCGGCTTCAAGGTCTGGACCGACGAGATCGTCGGCTGACGCAGAGGACGCGGCGGCCTCCGGCGGTCTCGATCGCCGGGTCTGCCCGCTGCATGGGGCAGATGCTGCGGCTAGCGTCATCCATGATGACAAACTGGTCGATAAGTGCTTAAACGCCGCCCACGTGTCGAGCGCGGCGTGATCAGGGCCGGTTCCACACGCACAAACCCACGAAGACACCGAGGCGAGGAACGACCGGCTGGCCTGGTCAGGAGACATTGTGATGGCGAAGGATTGGACACCGTCGAGCTGGCGCGCGCTTCCCGTACTGCAGATGCCCGACTATCCGGATCCCGAAGCGCTCGCGGCGACGGAGAAGCGTCTCGCCAGCTATCCGCCGCTGGTTTTTGCCGGTGAGGCGCGCAAGCTGACGCGCTCTCTGGCCGAAGTCGCAGACGGCCGCGCGTTCCTCCTCCAGGGCGGCGATTGCGCCGAGAGCTTCGCCGAGCACGGCGCCGACAACATCCGCGACTTCTTCCGCGCCTTCCTGCAGATGGCCATCGTCCTCACCTTCGCCGGCGCCCAGCCGGTGGTGAAGGTCGGCCGCATCGCCGGGCAGTTCGCCAAGCCCCGCTCCTCCGGTTCCGAGACCAAGGACGGCCAGACCCTGCCGGCCTATCGCGGCGACATCGTCAACGGCATCGAGTTCGATGCGGCGTCGCGCATTCCGAACCCGGAACGCCAGATCATGGCCTACCGGCAGTCGGCGGCGACGCTGAACCTCCTGCGCGCCTTCGCGCAGGGCGGCTATGCCAATCTCGACAACGTCCACCAGTGGATGCTCGGCTTCGTCGCCGGCAGCCCCGAGGCCGCGCGTTACAAGGAACTCGCCGACAAGATCTCCGAGACCATGGCCTTCATGCGGGCGATCGGCATCGACGCCGAGAACCACCCGTCGCTGCGCGAGACCGATTTCTTCACCAGCCACGAGGCGCTGCTGCTCGGCTACGAGGAGGCGATGACCCGCGTCGATTCGACCTCCGGCGACTGGTACGCCACCTCTGGACACATGATCTGGATCGGTGATCGCACCCGCCAACTCGACCACGCCCACATCGAGTTCTGCCGCGGCATCAAGAACCCGCTCGGCCTCAAATGCGGCCCGACCTCCGATCCGGACGAGCTGATCCGGCTGATCGACCGGCTCAACCCGGAGAACAAGGCCGGCCGGCTGACGCTGATTACCCGCTTCGGCCACGAGCGTGTGGAAGAGTGTCTGCCGAAGCTGATCCGCGCCGTCGAGCGCGAGGGGCGCAAGGTCGTCTGGTCCTGCGACCCGATGCATGGCAACACGATCACGCTCAACCACTACAAGACCCGGCCCTTCGAGCGCATCCTCGCCGAGGTGGAGGCCTTCTTCGCGGTGCACCGGGCGGAAGGCACCCATCCGGGCGGCATCCACATCGAGATGACCGGCAAGGACGTCACCGAATGCACCGGCGGCGCCCGGCCGATCCTCGCCGAGGACCTGTCCGACCGCTACCACACCCATTGCGACCCGAGGCTCAACGCCAACCAGGCGCTGGAACTCGCCTTCCTCGTCGCCGAGCTCCTGAAGAAGGACCACGCGGCGGCGCAGCAGAAGGTCAAGGCGGCGGGGTAAGGGAGCGCGGTACCCTCCTGCACCGGCTCGGCGCGCATCCCAGGCTTGCGGTCGTGAGACCAGCATGCTTGGGATAGGCTGGATTTGACACTCCAGCCATGTGACCGCCGTGCCGGACCAGCCGCTGACCAGGAGCAGTGAAGAGAAGATCAAGCTGTCGGCCAGCTATTTCAATGGTCTGGCCATCAGCTTGTTCGGCATTGGTGGGATCTCCGTCCCGGTGACGTTACTTGTACGTCCTGAACGCGATGGCTACCTTGCGATGGCTCTCGTGGGTGTCCTGGTTTTTTGCGGTCTGAGCTATCGCATCCACCTGCTCGCCAAGCGCGAACTCGATGCATTGGATTGATCGCCATGTGGATCGATTTCCTCTCACTTCTCGTGGTGCCAGCGGCAGCGCTGGCGCTCGTCTGGGCCGTGCGGCGCGACATGCGGCGGCATCCGCCGAAACGGCGGGTTCTCTCGCAAAGCGCGGGAGCTGATGGTGAGCCCGGACATGCGGACGTCAGCAAGCGATGGAGGAAGATGGATGGCCGGCCCCAGGGTGTCCGCTCGGGCACCGCGGTTGTTCGGACCTCTTCTGGGGTCCTGAAAGGCGGGTCCGCAGTCATCAGGCGGCGCGTGGAAAGTCGGGAGAGGCAGGGCTCCAGCTTGCGCTCCTATAGACCCTCGCGGGGCTGAACCGCCTTTGACGGCGAACTGATCGCGGACCACGGTGGCTAGCTCGCGCTCCTGTTGATCCCGCCATCGTTGCGCAGACGGATGAGCAGGTGGCGCACGGTGACTGTCTGTCTCCCCGGATGTGTCTGACGGGACGACACGCCCGGCTGTATCTTCGTGGCGAAGCAACGATCCGGGACGCCCACCATGCTGCCGACCCTGTTCATCTCCCACGGCTCGCCCGACATCGCGGTGGCCGAGACGCCGGCGACGGCGTTCCTGCGGGATCTGGCGGCGAGCCTGCCGCGGCCGCGGGCGATCGTCGTCGCCAGCGCCCATTTCGAGTCGACGGGCCGCGTCCTCGTCACCGGCGACGCGCAGCCCGAAACCATCCACGACTTCGGCGGTTTCGCGCCCGAGCTTTATGCGATGCGCTATCCGGCGCCGGGCGATCCGGCCCTGGCGCGGGAAGTCGCCGAGGGGCTCGCCGCTGCCGGCCTTGCGGCCGGGGTCGCGACCGGGCGAGGCTTCGACCATGGCGCCTGGGTGCCGCTGATCCTGGCCTATCCGGCGGCCGACATTCCCGTCGTCGAGGTCTCGGTGGATCCCGGCCGCGACGCCGCCTACCACTACCGGCTCGGCCAGGCGCTGGCGGGTCTTGCCGGGCAAGGCGTCCTCGTCGTCGGCTCCGGTTCGCTCACCCACAATCTGCGCGAAGCGTTCCCCAATCTGCGCGCCGGCCGGCGCAAGGCCGAGGTGCCGGACTGGGTGGAGGCGTTTGCCGCCTGGATGGGCGAGCGGCTGGCCGAAGGCGACGTCGAGGCCCTCCTCGACTACCGACGGCGGGCGCCCTTTGCCCGCGAAAACCATCCGACCGACGAGCATCTGATGCCGCTCTATGTCGCGCTCGGAGCCGGTTCGGGAGCGGGAGCCGGGACTTCGACCATGCTGCATAAAAGCCGCGACTTCGGCGTTCTCGCCATGGAAGCCTTCGCCTTTTCCAAGGCGGCCTGACGCCTCGCACGAACTCCATCCCTCACGCGCGAAAGGACATGATGAACGAGAGTTTCGATCTCGATGCGCGCCCCGGCCTGCCGGCGGACCTGCGCCATCTCCTGGGAAGATACCCCCGCGAGACCTGGGAGGGCCATGCCAACATCGAGGGCACGGCGCGCTTCTGGCTGTCGCGCCACGACATGTTCCGCGAGCTCGGCCGCGCGCTGGCCGCGGCGCTGGAACAGGAGCGGGAAGGGCAGGTGGCGATGGAGCCGTTCAAGCGCTGGTTCGTGCCGCGCCTCGGCTTCTTCCTGCAAGAGCTCGAAGGTCACCACCAGATCGAGGACATGCACTATTTCCCCGCCTATCAGCGGGCCGAACCGCGTCTCGCCCGGGGCTTCGAGCTGCTCGACGCGGACCATGTGACGATCCATCACGATCTGGAGCAGGTGGCGGCGACGGCGAACGGCTTCCTGGCTGCGACGGCCGCGGAAGAGGCGGGCTCGGACGCCACGCGAAGGGCCCGCGACGCCTATTCGATGGCGAGCGAGAGGCTCCTGATCCGGCTGCTGCGCCACCTCGAGGACGAAGAGGACCTCGTCATTCCTCTGATCCTTGATCGCGGAGACGCGGGCCTCGAGGCATGAGCCGCACGCGGCGCGGCGCGCCGGGGCTGTTCTCATCCTCCTCCTGCGGCCCGCGGCGGGGGCGCCGCCACCAGGCGGCGACCACCGGGCCCCACTGGCGCCAGCCGAAATAGACGGTGATCAGCACCGCAACGCCGCAGAGGACGTAGAGCGCCCCCTGCTCGAATACCTGGAGATTGGCGAAGACCGACCAGATCGAATAGCCGAAGACATAGCCGATCGTGGTGAAGATCGAGGCCCACAGCGCGGCGCCGAAGAAGTTGAGGATGGTGAAGCGCGTCACCGAGATTCGCGACATCCCGAGCGCGACGAGTCCCGGCATGCGCAGGCCATAGACATAGCGGTTCACGATGACGAAATAGGCCTGGTAGCGTTCCACCAGCAACAGGGCATTGGCAAAGCGGGGCTTCTCGCGCCACGCCCGCACCCATCGATGGTTGGACGAGAACCGCGCGAACAGGAAGACCGCGAGGTCGCCGCAGAATGAGCCGGTGAAGGCGAGCCCGATCATCATCTCGAACGGATAGGAGCCGCGATAGGCCAGGAACCCGCCGATGATCGCGAAGACCTCGCCCTCAAAGAATGTCCCGGCAAGAACGATGACCGGGCCGAACTGGGCGATCAGGGACAGGATCTCGTACACGTATTCTCCGAATCCGCTGGCTGTCGTTTCCCGGAGCGGTCCCGGGAACTGCGGTTTTGCCGGGGATCGATCACGTCCATCACCCGGCGCCGCCTTGTTTCAGAACTTTGCGGCACAAGAAAGTGGCACGCCGTCGCCCGGCCGGCGGGGAACGCGCGAGGCTGGCACCCGCTTCCTATGGCGCCTCGCCGCTCCCGCCGCGACGCTCGAGCCTTTCCAGGCGCTCCGCGATCTCCGCTAGAAGGCGCTTGGTCTCGGCAATTTCAAGATCCCGCAGCCGATCGAGCTTGTCGTGCAGGCCGAGAATTTCGATCTCCGCCTTCAGATTGACCTCATAGTCGCGCCCCGCGTCGCGCCGGTCCCGGGCCGCCGCGCGATTCTGCGACATCATGATGATCGGCGCCTGGATGGCGGCGAGCATCGACATGACCAGGTTGAGGAAGATGTAGGGATAGGGGTCGAAGGCCGCGCCGGCGAGAATCAGGGTGTTGATCACCGCCCAGGCGAGCAGGAACGCCAGGAAGGACACGATGAAGCCCCAGGACCCGCCGATCTCCGCGATCCTGTCGGCCATCCGGTCGCCGAAGCTCGCGCTCTGGGGCGCCGGAGGCTTCAATTCCGAGGTGATCGGGCGGCGCAGGCCGATCAGTTCGAGCACCCGCTTCTCGCGCGGCGCAAGGCTCTCCGCCGACCGGCCGAACCAGCGTTCGGCAACGTCATGCAAGTCATGTTTCGTCATCGTCGTCGTCCGTCCTGCGCGCCGGTGCGGCCTCGATCGTGCGGTAGCCCTTGCTATCTCGCCGATCACCCTGTTTTGAACCGTCGTGACACATAGCGGATCGGCGTCGTGCCGAGGAGTTGCCCCGATGCCCCATTTGACCGATCGTTTCCGGCTCGCCGTCGCTCAGCTCGATCCGGCCGTCGGCGACGTTGCCGGCAATCTCGAGCTCGCCCGCAAGGCCCGCGCCGAGGCGGCGGAGGCCGGGGCCGATCTCGTCCTCTTCACCGAACTCTTCATCGCCGGCTATCCGCCGGAGGATCTGGTCCTCAAGCCCGCCTTCGTCGCCGCCTGCATGGAGGCGGTGGAGAGACTGGCCGAAGAGACCGCCGATGGCGGGCCGGGCGTCGTCATCGGCTGCCCGCTGCGCAACGCGGACGGCCTCTTCAACGCCGTCGCCGTGCTCGACGAGGGCAGGGTGCTGACCTGGCGCTCCAAGGTCGACCTGCCGAACTACGGCGAGTTCGACGAGAAGCGGGTGTTCCAGGCAGGTCCCATGCCGGGGCCCCTCAACTACCGGGGCCTGCGGCTCGGCATTCCCGTCTGCGAGGACATCTGGGGCGATCTCGGCGTCTGCGAGACGCTGGCCGAATCGGGCGCGGAAATCCTGCTCGTGCCCAACGGCTCGCCCTTCTATCGCGGCAAGCTCGACGTCCGGCACCAGGTGGTGCTGCGCCAGGTGATCGAGACCGACCTGCCGGTGGTCTATGCCAACAAGGTGGGCGGCCAGGACGAACTCCTCTTCGACGGCGCCTCCTTCGCCTTCAATGCCGATCGGAGCCTTGCCTTCCAGCTGCCGCAGTTCAAGACCGGGATCTTCCTGTCCGACTGGGTGCAGGGCGGCGAGGGCTGGCGCTGCGAGGGCGGTTCGGTCGCGTCGATCCCGGACGACGACGAGGCGGTGTGGCGCGCTTTGGTCCTCGGCCTTGCCGACTATGTGAACAAGAACGGCTTCCGCTCGGTGGTGCTGGGACTGTCCGGCGGCATCGATTCGGCGATCTGCGCGGCGCTCGCCGTCGATGCGCTGGGCGCCAGCCGCGTCCACTGCGTCATGCTGCCCTATCGCTACACCGCCGAGACGAGCCTCGAAGATGCGGCGGCCTGCGCGAAGGCCCTCGGCGTGCGCTACGACACGGTGCCGATCGCCGACCCTGTCGAAGGCTTCCTGAGCGCCCTCGGCCCGATGTTCGAGGGCACGACGGCAGGGATCACGGAGGAGAACCTCCAGAGCCGCGCCCGCGGCGTGATCCTGATGGCGATCTCCAACAAGTTCGGCGCGATGGTCGTGACGACCGGCAACAAGAGCGAGATGAGCGTCGGCTATGCGACGCTCTACGGCGACATGAATGGCGGCTTCAACCCGATCAAGGACCTCTACAAGACCGAGGTGTTCTGCCTCGCCCGCTGGCGCAACGAGAACCACCCGGACGACCTCCTCGGCCCGGCCGGCGAGGTGATCCCTGAGCGGATCATCGTGAAGGCCCCCTCGGCGGAACTGCGCGAACACCAGAAGGACGAGGATTCCCTGCCGCCCTACGAGGTGTTGGACGCGATCCTCGAGCATCTGGTGGAACATGACGGCGGGGTGGACGAGTTGGTGGCGCAGGGCTTCGACCGGGATACCGTCACCCATATCGAGCGGCTGCTCTACATCGCGGAGTACAAAAGGCGGCAGTCGGCGCCGGGGACTAAGGTGACGCGGAAGAATTTCGGGCGGGATAGACGGTATCCGATCACGAACCGGTTTCGGGAGGGGGGGTGAGCGGGCACGGTATATACGCAGACCCACATGACCTGCTAACANGTAGCAAAAAAATGATTCTCTATTTGGGCGGGTTTATATGGCTGAAAAGCAGCGTCTGCGAGACCCGATTCATGGTTTGATCGTTTTCCACCGAGACAATCCTATCGATCGAATCGCCTGGGAGTTGATACAGACTCCTGAGCTTCAGAGATTGCGCCGCATCAAGCAACTCGGTGTTTCAGAGTTTGTATTTCCAGGCGCCACCCACACTCGTTTCGCACACTCCATCGGGGTTTTTCACAACGCCAGAAAGCTGATGGAAGTGGTCAGGCGAGAGGAAGGGGAGCTCGATCATACGCGTACGCTAGTAACTCTAACTGCAGCCCTTCTTCACGATGTCGGTCACGGTCCGTTCAGCCACACCTTTGAGGGTGCGCGTGAGGCGTTAGCGCAGCAAAGAGGCGATCAAGCGATCGACAAACACGAGAAGTTCTCAGCTGCAATCATCCGGGCGCCGGATGGGCAAATTCGACCCATCCTTGACAGTTTGGATCGCGGCTTGGCCGAAGATGTCGCAAGTCTAATTGAAGCGGAAGACCCCATCGACATTTATCATGCTGTTGTCTCCAGCTCATTTGACGCTGATCGGCTCGACTACCTTGTCCGAGATCGATATATGACCGGCACTGGCGCCGGCTCTATCGATTCAGAATGGCTGATTGATAATCTGACTAAGTACGACATAAATGTCGCACAAGACGATGATGAAGAAATTCGGTTGGTTCCGACATTTGTATTTCGAGCAAAGGGTCGGCAAGCGGCAGAGGATTTTCTACTTGCACGTTACCGCCTATATTCACAGGTTTATCTTCATAAAACAACTAGGGGGTTTGAGAAAATCCTTTCAGCGATTTTTCAACGCATTGGTAGCGGTGAGGTCTCGAGTGATCAAATCGGGCTTTCGGATTCTCATCCGCTATGGCGTTTTTTCTGTGTGGGCGGCGAAGATCTTCAGACATATCGAAGATTGGATGACACGACTATCTGGGGAGCTATGGGGCAGTTCGCGCATTGTAGTGACGAACGGGTAAGTCTGTTGGCAAGGCGGATGTTAAATCGAGAACGATTGTCCGTTCTCGATATTTCTGCGGAATATGGCCATGATCCGGTAGCGATGTTGAACGCAGAGAAGCGGCTCGACGACTTCGCTCGTGTTCGGCTCGGAATAACCGTATTTAAGGATGAGCCGCCCTATAACCTGTATTCCCGAATGGGAGGGGAGACAACGAAGGCGCATAAAATGGTCAGAGTGCTCGCCGGCAATGGCGTGCCGAAGGAAATTA
Source organism: Fulvimarina sp. (assembly GCA_002700095.1). Taxonomy (GTDB): domain Bacteria; phylum Pseudomonadota; class Alphaproteobacteria; order Rhizobiales; family Rhizobiaceae; genus Jiella. The sequence goes on from PACL01000085.1 coordinate 28,425, forward strand.
CTGATTTTCCTGATACAATTATAAGCAAGAAGCTCGTTCCAAAACGCAAGTTATCAAGGTAATATTTCTTAAACGAATCAGAACGCGTGGAGGCCGGTAAGGCGCTTAGGGGGAGGTGAATTATGACTGATCGAGGCCAGCGTCTGGTGCGCGAACTTATTGATGCCGCAGATGGCAAGATTGTAGGAAGAATACGTCTGCAGAAAATTGTATACCTTCTTGAACAGCTTGGTCTTAATAGCGGTTTTAAATTTTCATATTACCATTATGGCCCCTATTCTGAAGAGTTGGCTGAAGCTGTCGATCGAGCGCAGTTTTCTGATAAGTCAATTTTGGAAGAAACCGGACATACCGCTTATGGGAACCCTTTTAGTATCTACTTGGCTTCTGATAACGCATCAGAAACCAAAAATGTTGGTGCGTTGACCTTTGATGAATCCCACCGCCTCATCTCCCGCATGAAAGAGGAGCAGTCAGTGATAATTGAGCTGGCGGCTACAATTCATTGGCTCAAAGAAAAAGAGAATGTCGCTGATTGGAGAGATGAGCTGAAGAGGCGTAAGGCGTCCAAAGCTGATGATGCAAAGATTCTGCAAGCGGAACGTCTTCTGGAGGCGCTTCAGCTGAGACACACCTAGCAGTCGTTATTATGCTTTCTCTTGCAGCACTTATTACTCTGATTTATTAGGAAATAGCCTTCACACTACGCTCGGCCTCGCGCGGAAAGGCCGAAACTGTAACGTCCACCTCCTGCTTGAAACGACCGAGGATCGTCATCAACTGGTTGACGGTGAAACGGTCGAGCTTGGCCTGACGGACCCGGGGAAAGTCGGCCGCCGCGATGCCGGTGATCTCGGTGGCCTTGCGGGTGCTCATCGCCCGGTCGTCGAGAAGGCCGATGATCTTTGCGGCGAGCACCGCTTTGAGGTGTTCCGCGTCGGCATCGGCATGGCCGAAATCCCGGAACACGTTGCCGCTGCCCCGGATGATCTCGATGTCTTCCTGTTCGCTGCTCATGGCAGAATCTCCTTGCGGCGTTTGAGGATTGCCTTCACGGGGGCGATTTCATGCTTTGACGTAGGGAGTCGATTTTCGGGCAACAGTTCGAATCGCGCAATGGCAGCGTTCTGTCGCTCCCGAACCGTCCCAAGTGAAGCGCGACACCCCCTCATCCTGAGGTGCTCGGCCGGTCGAAGACCGGGCGAGCCTCGAAGGGCGAGGGGGATGCCTCCGCGGCGGATGGTCGAACCATCGAGAAACAACGTGGGAGCGCCGGAAGCCCCTCGACCTTCGAGGCCGCCTGCGGCGGCATCTCAGGATGAGGGGCTTCCGGTTTCCGGCGGCGCCTTACAATCGATGACCGGCGCCAACGCCCGTTTACCCTCTCCCCCGTTCGATGCTAAGCAACCCGATCCTCTCCCGGCGGCGCCCCGTCCCCGCCCCATCGGATCCATCATGGACTTCCTCACCTTCATGGGCCGGAACGCCCGCTGGCTGGCCGGCGGTTTCCTGCTCTGCTTCTTCTCGTCCTTCGGGCAGACCTTCTACATTTCGCTTTCCAACGGCGACATCCGCCGGGAATTCGACCTGTCAAACGGCGATTTCGGGCTGCTCTACATGGCGGCGACGCTGGCCAGCGCCGCAACGCTCCCCGCTCTCGGCTGGACGCTCGACCGGTTCAAGGCCTGGCAGGTGGCGGTCGTCACCGTCCTCTGCCTGGCGCTGGCGACCATGGTGATGTCGCTCGCCGCCAGCCTGCCGCTGCTCCTCCTGTCGCTCTATCTCCTGCGCCTGTTCGGCCAGGGGATGATGACCGAGACGGCGATGACCGCCACCGGCCGCTGGTTCGCGGCCAATNGCGGCCGGGCGATGGCGATCATCTCGCTGGGCTTCCATGTCGGCACCGGGCTGTTCCCGCTGATCTTCGTCCTCGTCGCGGGCGCCCTCGGCTGGCGCGGCACCTGGCTTGCCTGCGGGGCGTTTCTCGTCCTCGTCGCCCTGCCGGTCGTCGCCTATACGATGCTGAAGGACCGCGATCCGCAATCCGAGCCGAAGTCGAAGAGCCGGCCGGACGTGCCCGACTGGACGCTGCGCCAGGTGGTCGCCTCGCCGACCTTCTGGCTCGTCTCCACCGCCGTCCTGGCGCCGCCCTTCATCGGCACGACGCTGTTCTTCCACCAGGTCTATCTGACGGAGCTGCGCGGCTGGCCGATCGAGACCTTCGCCTCGGGCTTTGCCGTCATGTCGGCGACCACCGTGGTCTTCGCGCTGGTCTGCGGCGGGCTGGTGGATCGCTTTTCGGCGGTGCGGCTGCTGCCGTTCTTCCTGATCCCGATGGCGCTCGCCTGCTTCGTCGTCTTCGGCTTCACGGGCGTCGCATCGATCTTCGTCTTCATGATCCTGCTCGGCATCTCCAACGGCTTTTCCTCGACGCTTCTCGGCGCCCTCTGGCCGGAGCTCTACGGGACCAAGCATCTCGGCGCGGTGCGCTCGGTGACGGTGGCGCTGATGGTGCTCGCCTCGGCTCTGGGGCCGGGGGTGACCGGTGTCCTGATCGACCGCGGCGTCTCCTATCCGCTGCAGATCGGCGTCATGGGGCTCTATTGCGTGGCGATCTCGGTGGTGATGGCGATGGTCGCCCTGCGCCATCGGGCGGCCGGCCGCGCCCATGTCGCCGCAACCGCCGGCCTCGCCGAACGCGGCACCGACCGGGTGGATCCGCAGCCGCGGGAACGGTGAAGACGCGGGGCACTCCGTCTCCCGCCGCCCGAACGCGCAATCGGCAGGAGCCAACATCGAAGTGTCGTCGTCTCGGCCCCGTGCGGAGAATCCCGGCATCGCATCTCCTTTCGACACGAACGAGCGGCCGCCTGTTCTCCGATTCGACGTCGCAGAACCGGCCAAAGCAACAGAGCTTCGTCATCCCGGGTCAAGCCCGGGATGACGACGCTTCGATCTCCACGACCTTCGTCCAGCTCCGATGCCGCCGGCATGAACAGCCGACGAAGAACCGGACAAGATTTGTGAATGCCGTAGAACCGGCGCCCGAAAACGACGACGCGGGGAGCAACGTCGCCCCGACCTTCCGGCCGCTGCCGCTTTGGTGTAGGCCCGGGCCATGACCGCCATCCTCCGCTTCGCCCCGTCGCCCACCGGCCGGCTCCATATCGGCAACCTGCGCACCGCGCTGTTCAACTGGCTGTTCGCGGTCCGCGAGGCGGGCTCCTTCATCCTGCGCTTCGACGACACCGACAGGGACCGATCGAAGCGGGAATTCGCCGATCTCATCGCGACGGACCTCGCCTGGATCGGCATTTCGCCCCACAAGACCATCCGCCAGTCCGAGCGCATCGCCCTCTACGACGCCGCCGCCGAGAAGCTGAAGGCCGCCGGCCTTCTCTATCCCTGCTACGAGACGCCTGACGAGCTCGACCGCAAGCGCAAGCGGCTCGCAGCCAGGGGCCTGCCGCCGGTCTACGGCCGCGAGGCGCTGAAGCTGTCAAAGGACGAGCGGACCGCCCTCGAGGCCGAGGGCCGCAAGCCCCACTGGCGCTTCCTGCTGCCGAATTTCGGCGCCGATCCGTTTGCGCCGCAGCGGACCGACATCGTCTTCGACGACCTCATCCGCGGGGAGACGACGATCGATCTCGCCTCGCTGTCGGATCCGGTGCTGATCCGCGAGGACGGCAGCTATCTCTACACGCTGCCCTCGGTGGTCGACGACGCCGAGATGGGCGTCACCCATGTCATTCGCGGCGACGACCATGTGACCAATACGGCCGTGCAGGCGGCGATCTTCAAGGCGCTCGGAGCGGCCGTCCCACGCTTCGGCCACCACAATCTCTTGACCACCGTCGGCGGGGAGGGGCTGTCGAAGCGCTCCGGCGCCCTGTCGCTGGAGACGCTGCGCGAGGAGGGCTACGAGCCGATGGCGGTCGCCTCCCTCGCCGTCCTCGTCGGCATGTCCGGCTCGATCGAGCCGATGGCCGATCTTGAAACGCTGGGCGGACGACTGGATTTTGCGGCCGTCTCCCCGTCCGCCTCGAAATTCGATCCGGCCGAACTCGACCGGCTGAACCGCGAGATCGTCCATGGGCTGCCCTATGCGGCAGTCGAGGGACGGCTGGCGGCGATGGGCGTGGGTGAGCCGGAGGGCGAGACCTTCTGGCTCGCGGTGCGCGGCAACTGCGACAGGGTGCCGGAGGCGAAAGGATGGGCCGAGATCGTCTTCGGCGACATTGCGGTTCCTGCACCGGAGGACGAAGCCGAGGCGGCGTTCCGCACCACCGCCCTGCGGCTCCTGCCGGAAGGCGACGTCGGCCTGCAGACCTTCAAGGAATGGACATCGGCCATCAAGGCCGAGACCGGCGCCAAGGGCAAGGCGCTGTTCCTGCCGTTGCGCCGGGCGTTCACCGGCCTCGATCACGGCCCGGAGCTCGGGCCCCTGCTGCCGCTGATCGGGAGGGAGCGTCTGGCGGCGAGGCTCGCCGCGCCGCGCTGATCGCGGATCCGCGGGGGGCACGCCGGACGAGTGGTTGCTCGCCTCTGCAGGGGGCTCCGCCGGCGGCGCGACGATCCGTCTCGTGCGGGGCCCGAGCGTTCGCCCGCGTCACCGGCGCCGTCGCCCTGTCGCAAGCGAAGGTGCCCACATCAGGATCGCGGGCTCGGTCAACGATTTTCATGACCTAAAGGTAGTTTCATAAAATAATGTATCTTATTGTTTTTGTATCTGCCGCCGCCTAGCGATCTGAGATGGGATAGGCATTTCGGGCCGAAAACACCGGCTTGGGATGTAATAAAAAATTACTTAAGGTAATGTGTTGTCTCGCCGCATCCGAGGCTGCGGTCAGGATCCCCCTTTGCCTCGCCAGGAGCGCCCCCGTGCCCACCGTCATCTCCACCAGCCAGGCCGTCGGCCTTGTCATCGACGACGACAATGTCGCGAATGCACCCTTCTTCGTCCTGCCCAACGTTTCCATCCAGTCGGACGCTGGATCGTTTAGCGACGCGATCCGCGTCACGGCGACCGCCGGCAATGCCGTCGTCAACGTCGCCGGCACGCTGATCGCCGCCGACGATGGCGTTCAGGTCAACGGCGGCGACCGCATCGTCCTCACGTCGACCGGCTCGATCTTCGGCAGCTACGGGCTCTTCGCCACGGGCTTTGACGGAGGCAACGTCTTCGTCGTCGACGGTCTCATCGACGCGGAGTTCGACGGCATCCTGTTGGGCTCATCCAATTCCGGCAACAGCGTGACCATCGCCGGCCACGTCATTGGGGGCGATAGCGGTATCAACAACAGCAGCGGCGACGACAACACCGTTCGCATCACGGCCGGTGGCGTGCTCGAGGGCACAAGCGTGGCCTATGCGTTCGGTGGAGATCTCGGTACCCAATCGACCCTTGTCAATCACGGGACGATCCTCGGCGGCACGGGGGGCGCGGTTGTCAACTCGTCCAATGATCCGGCGCTCGCCTTCACCAATGCCGGCCTGACGGATGGTGACGTGACCCTCGGCACCGGCACCGACAGCATCGTCAACTCCGGCACGATCCTCGGCGCCGTCGATCTCGGTGGCGGAGCGGACACCTTCACGATGCTCGGCTCCGGCACCGTCACCGGCGACATCGCCGGCGGCGCCGGCAACGATACCTTCCGCGGCGGCTCGCTGTCCGATCGCTTCCTCGGCGGCGACGACAACGACACCTTCTATGGCGGCGGCGGCAACGACCTCCTCTATGGCGAGGCCGGCAACGATCGCTTCTTCGCCGATACCGACGCCAGCGCCGACACCTACAATGGCGGCGACGGCAACGACACCGTCAACTATCTCCTCTCCTCCGCCGGGATCAGGCT
>PACL01000099.1 GCA_002700095.1 Fulvimarina sp.
CCATTGAGGCGCTCAAAATTCCCAATCGCGACAGCAACACGCAACAGCATCTGACGGTCAGCATCGGCGTCTCGACCTATTGGCCAAACAAGAAGGGCAACGTCACGACCGACGACTTCCTTAAAGATGCCGATCGGGCGCTCTATAAGGCCAAACTGCTCGGCCGCAACCAAGTGCAGTCTTCGCGCCTGTCGCTCGTTCCTGCCGTGATTACGAGGGGGGGAGCCTCAGAGGAGGCTTAATGCACTGACGCCGACATAGGATTTGCCTTGGCGTAAAAGTCTATGCTTGTAGCCAAGACTGCGAGCAGCATCCTTCGGAATGAAGACTATAAGCAACTGTAAAGCGATTGTCTCCAAACGCTATCGGGCGCCCAGACGCAGGAGAAACGTGCATAAAGTGTAAATTGAAGTGAAATTCAGCAGATAATATTAACTGCATTTGGCGGTTATCAGTTCAGCATAATTTAAGATTACGGGCAGTAAATAAGAATATTTGTCGAACAAATAACGATCAAAATAAGAACAAAAGATTATACATGCGACCGCGGTTATAAAAATACCGACCAAATAGCAAAAACTTCAATTCAATTTTATTAATAACGCAATATGGCTCTTCCTCCATAGGGATCGATAGTTTAATACTTTTTGCACAGAAGTCTTCAGCCATATTTGCCAATGACCACAAATCTGAGTGCAGCTGAGTGGCGTGTCCTCTTCTCTCTTGGGGCCGGCGGTTCCGCTGAAAGGTGCCCGAACCGACAGATTATCGATCAACTGATCGGGCAGGGTTATGTCGAACGACGAAGCCAGTCCGTTCTCCTCTCGGATGCTGGTTGGAGTCTGATCATGAAATACGTGATGCCAAGTGATGCAAGGCTAATCGGGCTTACCTCTCGGGATCACCAGCGACATCGCGCTGAAAAGCGACCTCCCGCATTGTAGACTGAACCTTGAGAGCCCTTTCAGCTGGTCTTGCGATCACGGGGTCGGTCACCACCCGACTGAATCGCCCGCAATGGTCTTCCGCCCTGATGGGCACGGGAGAGGGCGCACGCCGGCTTCAATCCGGCAGTCCTGCCCAACACGGTCCGGGGCGGGCCGGGCATGGACGGCCGGATGCCGACGGGCATACGCGATCCTGCCAGAAGGACGGCAAGTCCTCGGAGAGCGACACCCGAGCCTCCCTCGGCTAACGGCAGCACGTCCCGGTTGCCACCGATCTGGCCAGCAAGGTAGCATCCGCCACAATTGGAGGGATTATGGCAAAGCGACAGACTGACGGTGTGATCGATGCGGCGGTGGGCCGTCGCATTCGCATGCACCGGCTTGCGCGAGGCATGAGCCAGACCGACCTGGCGCGCGCGCTGAAGATCACCTTTCAGCAGGTGCAGAAATACGAAAAGGGGACGAACCGGGTCAGCGCCAGCCGGTTGCAGCAAACGGCAGACGTCTTCGGGCTGCCGGTCAGTGCGTTTTTCGACGAGGCGCGCATTTCCCAGATCGGCAGTGACGGGCTGGCTGACTTCGTCACAAGCAGGGAGGGTCTCGACCTCAACCGCGCTTTTGCAGCAATTTCCGATGGTGACGTGCGCCGGGGCGTTGTGCGCTTAGTCAAAGCAATCGTCAAAGACGCCGCCAATGCTCATGCGAATGATTTAAAATAAATCCATCATATAATATCATCCTAATTTTATATATTATGCTGATAAATTTTCTCGTTGCATGAACTAATTTTGCTTATATTGTTATTTTATTGAGATGGTTTCTCATAGTGAAACAGCTCCTTGTCGGTGAGTGGCCGCAACTCGCGCTCATTCGGCCCACGGACGAAGATTCTAAAGCCGGTATCCCGCCAGCTCGCGTCGGTTGGGATGGGTCGGGAGTAGCCGCTTCGATTTGCCTTTTGGCAAAGTGCCGTGAACCTGATGTCGTGAGGCCCGGCTTTAAGCTCGGCAGAGCCGGTAAGCGTCAGACCATCGGACGCGAATGCTGGGCTGGTCGGCTTCCCGATAGCAATGATCTGCTGCGCGCCAAATGACAGCCCTCCTCTGCAGCCGACGTTATGCGCTCTCCCCTCCGTTTCGATTACAAAGAGATATCGGCCGTCTTCGGATGCGTTGAACGTCGCTTCGGCCTCGTACGCCAGGACACTGCTCGATTTCGTCTGTGTCATATGAGCGTTGAGCCGGATCTCCGAGGGTGGGAGAGTGAAATACACCAGCGCGTCTGGTTCGATGGTGCCGTTGGTCACCATGTGGGCGCTCGCGTTCCACCCGCTTTTCGCGTCCGATTCTGCCGGTTCTGCCGGCGGATTTTTGCCGCCTGCTGTGGATGTCTGTTCTGCGGCCGCTCCCCTGCTCTCAATGGCGTCGATGCGCCTCTCGATCCTATCGAGCCGGTTGTTGATCCCTTTCAGGGCGTCCAGAATGACTTGGGTGTTAGCATCTGGCGCCTGGGCCAGAACGCTGGTTGCGGCACTGAAGGTGACCGCGGCGGCAAGGACGAAACGCTTCATCGGTTCACCAAGGGGCGACGGTGCGGGGTGGAAGAGCAGCCCGAACAAGGGCTGAGCTGATTCGTCCTACAACTTTAGCTATTTTGCACTCTGAGAATAGCGCTGATTGCAGGGCACAATCGCTCAATCTCGAAGATGCTGACGGTGGAGCAAGCCAGCGGCGGAGGCGAACGCGCCCCCATAGTGCGCTGTAGTGAGCCGGAGCCGCCCAACCAGGAAGGGGTGCAACGCACCCCCGCCGGTGAAACCGGCGCAGCGGTGGGGTTCGGGGAGGCGCGGCCTATCCGAGGCCGGTCAGGGTTCGACACCGTGATCGGGCCACTTGGCAGGCGCAAGCCCGCCGTCACTACCGGGATTCATCCGGGTAGTGACGGCGCAAATTCGATCCGGATTCGTATGACGTTCTGGCGCCTGAAACCCCTGCCCTTGCTGGAATTTGCCCGCGCCGTAGGCATGCTGGGAACCGTTCAGCCGTGCGGGGCATAAAAGTGCTGTCCGAGCGATGTTCGCCGCGCGGGCCCGACACCGGCAGGTGACATCCATCCAGCAAAGGAGCGCCCATTTCATCAAACCCCGCCCGCATGGGCTGACCATTCCGTTCCGGCCACCTGGCCGGATTCCCGCCAACAGCTCGACCCCACGGGTTCGGCCAAGGTTGCCGCAAGGAGGCAAGCAACGACAGGAGCCGCATTTCAGCGACAAACGCGCATCAACCGTAATTGAGAGGACGGCCGCGCGGATCGCGCGGTGTCCGATTGCAGGCGAGGAGGCCGACGAAACGAACTGATCATTCAAAGTATCCCGGCCTTTTGCGCTCTATGGAGCGCGCCGTTCTTCCCCGCGGGGATAACGGCAGGCCAACAACACTAACCATTCAATGAAAGACCCGGGCCATGAATGATCTGGCCTTCAGCCTGCGCACGATGTGCACGCACAACGTCGACGGCTCCCACATGACACGCGCCCAACGCGCGCGCGGCCTCAACATGATCGCTGGGGAACTGCAGACACTCGGCTTTCGGCTGCCGACCGCCCAATCCCTGAAACCCAAACACGTCCAGCGCCTCGTCGAGCATTGGCGTGAGGAAAAACTCAGCAACGCCACGATCAAGAACCGGCTCGGTTGGGTGCGCTGGTGGGCGATGAAGGTCCACAAACCGGGCCTAGTGCCACGCGACAACGCCGCGCTCGGCATCGGCGACAGGATCACCTTCAAGGGCATCCGCGCCGCGGCGACGGATGCGGAGGCCATGGCGGCCCTGCCGGAACGCATGCAGCTCGCCCTGCGGCTTCAGATGGCCTTTGGGCTGCGTTTCGAGGAAAGCCTCAAGCTGCGCGTCGCCGTCGCCGATCACGGCGACCAGCTGGCCCTGCAAGCGTCCTGGACGAAGGGCGGCCGCGCCCGCCTGGTGCCGATCGTCCACGATCGGCAACGCGGGCTCCTCGAGGAGCTTCACGGCGTGTGCGGCGATGGTTCGCTGATCCCCACCGGCACCACCTACATCGCCTTTCGACGGCAGATGGAGCGGGCAATTCTCAAGGCCGGGATCACCAATGTGCACAAGCATCGCCATTGGTATGCCTGCTGGCGCTATCGCACCCTCGCCGGCGTCAAGGCGCCGGCGGAAGGTGGCCCGCTGCACGACGATCTCGACGCGGTCGAACGCGCGCGCCTTGATGCAATCCGCCTGGAAATCAGCGGCGAACTCGGTCACAGCCGCCTGGACGTGACCGACGCCTATCTCGGCGGGCGCTGGCGACCGAAGGGCACCCGATGAAGTCGCCGGTTCCCCCGCTTAAGATCGCCCTCGAACAAAGCACCCGCGAGGCTCTGGAAGTCGCGGCCGCGGCGCTGTTCGATCCTGACGGCGTCAAGCACGCCCTGCTGCGTGCCGCGGGAGAGGGATACGATACCTGCACCTTCGCCCCGGAAAAGCCCCTCGATCTCAGCCAGACACCCGCCGCCCAGGCGATCGTCGAACGGCTGACCAAGGAAGGCCTCGAAACCGAATGGGCGCGCCGCACAACACCGGACGGCAAGACTGCCGTCGACCTTGTCGTGCGCTGGGGCACCCGGCGCATCGCGCCAGTCAGCTGACCCTTATCGGTCTCGGAAGATGTCCCGGTCTCTGTCGCGTTCACGCTCCTGTTCGGATGAACGCTGCGACTCCGAACCGTGCGTCGACCGCATCCAGTCCATAAAGCTCTCCTGGGGCGCGACGCGGTACGCATCGGCGTCCCGATCGGAAACCGGCAATTCCGCAGCGCGCTCGACCGCCTGTTCGGCGGCGGCGCGCTCCTGCTCTGGCGCGGGGGCTGAAGGCGCATCCATCCATTCCGCCGGGCGCTCCACTTCTTCCACCATGCGATCCTGGGCACGCTCCCATTCCGTCACAGGAATCGGACGCCCGTCCGGATCGGGCCGCGGCAAGTCCCGATCAGGTTCATAAGCGATCGTGTTGCGCTCCATCTCCTGGCGCTCATATTCCTCGGCCTCGCGCCGCTGCGCAGTCGTCGCCTTCGGCATGTGGCCGGTCTCGTTGCGCTTGGCTTCGATCTCGCGGGCGCGCGCCAAGTCCCGGTCAAAGCGGGTCGGATAAAGCCGTGCCTCGAGCTCGCGCAGCTGCATGGCATTCTGCGGCGACATCACCCCCATGCGCACCATCTGATCGCTCAACCGATCGCGCATGCGGTCGAACATGTCGCGCGCACGATCAAGAGCGGTATCGCGATCGTGGTCCGGCGCCTCGAACGCCGACATGGCTTCTCCATAAGCCTGCTCGATTTCGGAACTGAGGGTGTTCTCTCGTGCCATGGCGGCTTGCTCCCGATTGAGACGACGTTCTTCCGGATCTGCCCCCCGGTGTCGGCCGGGGTCGTGTGAGAGGCCGCGCGCCGCATGGCTGCGCGCGTCGATCATAACGGCCGATCCGGCCGTGCCGAGGGCCTCATTGGCGATCTTTTCCCAAAGCGCCCGCGCCGATCGGACAAACGCTTTGCCATCCGCCTCGCGCATCTTCAGGCCAAACCCCTCGGGGCCGATCGTGCGCGTCGTCAGCATGATATGCGCATGCGGATTATGGCCGCGGCCGTCCTCGTGGATGGCGAAATCGGCAACGTGTCCCTGCGAGGTGTACGCATCGGCCATTTTCCGGGCCAAAGCGATCCAGTCCGCCTGACCCAGCTCACGCGGCAAGGAGAACTCGATCTCCTTGGCAAGGCGCGCGTCGCGTCGCTTCTCCGCCGCCTCGACGGCGTTCCAAAGCTGAGCCCGATCGCCCATCCAGTCGGGCGCGCCCTCCGGCAAACGAATCTCCGCATGCACTACATCCCGGCGCCCGCCGAACTTGCTCGCCCGTTCCTCGGCATCATTCGGCAGGGTTTCCCCGGCACGGTAAGCCGCGGCCGCAACGGCCGAGCGAATGCGTGGCCCAGCCCCCCGGCTGATGTTCTTCACATGCAAATGGAAGATCGCCACCCTTCTCTCCCCGGCACGGTTGGGGTCCAGGGATCTCCCTGGCGCACCGCCGCTCTCCGTCCGATTTTCCGTGGGAAATCGGCAACGGAAGCGCGCGGCATTGCCCGATGCGTACACGTCCGGGCAATGCGTAAGTGCGCTGTTAGATACCCTCAAATCCCGCTTGCAACCGTCAACTGTTTCCGCAATCTCTCATGGAATTGGTGGGGGATTGCAAGCCGATGGCAAAGGACCTTTTCGACTTTTCGTTTTTGACCAATCTCGATGGGGTCAAGCTCGGCAAGGACGCCATAAGGATCGGTCGGGGGATCAAGGCCAGGCGGGTCTACAACGATGCCCTCGCCCGCTACGACCATGAGACGGCGGAAGCCGCCGCCAGCGCCGTGCGCGCGGGTCGCAATCCTCAGCCGATCTTCGAGCGCGCCGATCGGCTACGCAAGGAACGGCAGGAACGCGAGGCCCTGCTCGCCTCCCCGCCCCCGTTGCACGGGTCGGCGCACTGGGCATCCCTCGACGATCTCGGAACCTCTGTCCGTGGCCGCGAGGCTTTCGACGATCCCCGCTCCATCCTTCTTGGCGCCGTCGTCAGTGAGCAAAACCGCCTGGCGGGTTTTCTGCATTGGGATGACGACGGGCACCTGATGACCCTTGCCCCGACGCGCACCGGCAAGGCCGTCACAACGATCATTCCGAACCTGCTCCGCTACCAGGGCAGCTGCGTCGTCTTCGACCCCAAGGGCGAACTCTACCGAGAAACCTCACGCTGGCGGAGCACGCTTGGCCCGGTCTACCGGATCGCGCCCTTCGATACCGGGCGCGATCCGCGCACACGCGGCTGGGTGAGCCACAGCTACAACCCCCTTGCCTTCATCGAGCGCCAATCGGATGCCCGGGCCCTCGCCGATTTGATGCTGCCCAAAGACCCCCGCAGTCCAGCCTTCTTCAACAAGGACGGCGCCGCATTCCTGACCGCGCTCATTCAGTACCTGCTCGAGGAAGCCCCGCCCCCGTTCCGAACTATCCGCAGCATCGTCAACGCGATCGGCGCCGATGTGGAGAGCTTCAAGTCCTCCCTGGTCAAGCGCATGGCTGCCGCGCGCAACCCCTCTATCCGCGACGTCGCCAACAACGTCCTCGGCAAGTCCGGCGCCACCGGCTTACCGAACCTGCGCGACACGCTGCAAAGCGAGCTGGCGCTGTGGAGCGACGAGGGCGTGCTCGCCGCCACCGATCGCAACGAGGTGGATTTTCGGCGCCTCAAAGACGAGACCGCCACCGTCTACATCGAGGTGCCGTTCAACCTGATCGACCCTTACGCACCCGTCTTCCGGGTCATCCTTCAGGCCGCGCTTGATGCGATGATCCAGAACCCGAACGTGCCGGATATTCCGGTGCTGTTCGTCCTCGACGAGTTTTTGGCGCTGCAGGAGTTTCCGAAAATGCAGGCTGCCATCCGCACCCATGCCGGGGCCGGTGTGCGTCTGTGGTTCTTCCTCCAGGATCTCGGCACATTGCAACAGAATTATCCCGGGGCCAGCTGGCAGGCGTTTTTCAACTGCTCGGTCAAACAGTTCTTCGGCACCGACGAGTTCTTCACCGCCGAGCTGATCAGCAAGCAGCTGAGCAACCGCACCGTGGCCTATCGGGGCATCTCGGAGACCTCGAATCTGTCCTCCAACGCCGGCGCCGACAGCGGCTCCTACGGCTTCAATTCCTCCACCGCGGAAAACATCACCTTCATGGGGCGTCCACTGATGACGCCGGAAGAGGTGATTGACGAGCTTTCAGCATGGCAGCCAGGCGGCACCCGCCACTCCATCGTGCGCCTGCGCAACCCGCCGCACCCCATCCGGGTACGGCTCGCGTCCTACGAAAACAGTCCGATCTGCATGCAGCGCCGGGGAGCGCTTGTTCGAGAGGGGAATGACACATGAGCCGCATCACACATCCGCCGGTGCTCGATTACCGGCGTCTTAAAAATGGCACGACACTAACCTGGCTCGGCTTAGTCGTCGGCAGCTGGGTCGCGCTCCTGTGGGCTGTATTGGCGTCTTCGCATGTTCCATTTTGGGGGATGGGCGTTGTACTCGGCAGCCTCGTCGGAGTCTTCGCGGTCCCCGCCTGGGGAACGTTTTTCGGGCACGTCGGCTTGTCGCGCGCCCGCAACAGCGAGGCGCGCACAAAGGGCGTTGACGTGCTCGGCCCTGAGGAGCCGCTGACGCAGCGGGTTTACGCCCTGTGCGACCGGCTGGGCATGTCTGCCCGGCCCTGGGTGGCCGTCATGGATCCCTGCAACGCCTACGCCATCGGTTCACGCGCTGACAAAGCGCTGGTGGTCATTGGGCGGCCGCTGCTCGACCATATGACCCAGGATGAGGTCGATGCGGTCATCAGCCATGAACTCGGCCATATCGCCAACAACGACATGCGCCGCATGGCGTTTTGCCGCTCATTCCAGAACGCCCTCACCTGGTATCTCGGATTCAGCAACACCCTGCAAAAGGGCGCACGTTACGTTCTCAGCTGGCTTTCCGAGCTGATGATCCTGCGCCTGTCCCGCAAGCGCGAATATTGGGCCGACGCGATCGGCGCGGCGCTGACCAGCAAGGAGGCAATGATTTCGGCGCTCGAAAAAATCCACGGGATGGCGGACGGATTCACCAGTCACGAGCGCGCCAACTTGCGCCTCATGTTCCGTGGCCGCACAACGGCGGCGATATTCTCGACGCATCCGACGCTCGAGCAGCGGACTTCGGCGCTCCACGCCAAGACCTACCTCGCCCGGTTGCCGCACTTGGCGCGCAAGATCGACCACCTCGATCTGCCGGCGCCGGATCAGCTGCCATCCCAGCCGATGCCGGACATCACCGCTGCCGAAATCGCTTACGCGCAGTCACCCAAAAACGCACCCCGTGGGGGCTCTGCCCCCACACCCCCGGGATATTTGAACAAGGAATGAGGCAGGGTTGTATACACATCGCCGAACCGACCTTTTCTAAAGCCAATCAGGCGGTGCCGCTGGCACTGCGTGTGAGAGGGATTCTCGGCCGCGGGAAGCCGTGCTAGGATCCTCTCACGGTACAGCCGGGGACGGCGATGACCGTCAAGGAATGAGGCCACTCCTTCAACGGAGTGGCTTCGTCGTTTCAGGGCGTGTCAAACGGCTTCGGAACGGGACCCCTCATCGGCGTTCAAACGGGACCCCTCTTCGGGTGCCGAATGCGCAACGGCCTCGTTATCGCGTAGCCGTAGGCGAGCGATCACGAGGCCGTTGCTGCGGCGATGGGACGATGGATCAGAGGCGGTTCTTGAAGCGCCAGCTCTCGTTACCGGTTTCGACGATGTCGCAGTGGTGGGTGAGCCGATCGAGGAGCGCTGTCGTCATCTTGGCGTCGCCAAAGACCGAGGGCCATTCTCCGAAGGCGAGATTGGTGGTGACGATCACCGACGTTTGCTCGTAGAGCCGGCTGATGAGGTGGAACAGGAGCTGGCCGCCGGACTGGGCGAACGGCAGATAGCCGAGTTCGTCGAGGACGATGAAGTCCATCCGTGTGAGGTAGTCCGCCATACGTCCCTGCCGGCCCGCCCGTCCTTCCGCCTCGAGCTTGTTGACGAGGTCGACGACGTTGAAGAAGCGGCCCCGGGCGCCTGAGCGGATGCAGGCTCGGGCGATGGCGATCGCCAGATGGGTCTTGCCGGTGCCGGTGCCGCCGATGAGGACGGCATTGCGCTGATGTGCGAGGAAGTTGCCGCCGGCGAGATCGCGCACCAGGGTCTCGTTGATCGGCGTGTCGTCGAAGACGAAGTCGTCGATATCCCGGGCCAGCGGCAGCTTGGCGATGGTGATCTGGTATTTGATCGAGCGCGCCTGCTTCTCGGAGATCTCCGCCTGGAGGAGATCACCGACGACACGGCTCGGCTCATGCTGACGCTTCACGGCCGTGGAGATGATCTCGTCGAAGGCCGCCTTCATGCCGTAGAGCTTCAGCTCGCCCATGGCGCCGAGGATCTCGGAGCGTTCCATCACAATGCTCTCCTGAGGTTGTCGTAGCGGGCGCAGTCGGCCGCCGGCTCGTGGCGAAGACGCAACGCGTCCGGGGTCATGATGGTGATCGTGCGGGCGGGCTCGCGGGCTCTCGCCAGAATATTGAGAATGACGTCGGCGGAGTGGACGCCCTCAGCCAGCGCCTCCGAGCACGCGGCCTCGACGGCAGGCAAGCCGTCGCTCAGCACGGCGGTAAGGATGTCGACCATCTGGCGCCCGCCATCAGGTGCGGTGCCGAGCTTGCGGCGGACCCGGTCGAGATGTGCGGGCAGGATCCAGTCCTTGAACGGTGCGCCGTTCCTGAGGGCCCCGGGCTTCCTCGCCAGGACGGGCACGTAATGCCAGGGATCGTAGATCGTCTGGTCGCGGCCGAAGCAGCGCGGATGCTCGCCGACGATCCGCCCCTCCTGGCGGATCTCGATGCGGTCGGCGTAGGCGCGGATCTCTGCCGGGCGGCCGACGGCGCCTGCGGCGACGGAGTAGCGATTGTTGTCGAAGCGCACGAGGCATGTCTTCGACACCGAGACCGGCACCGCATGGAAGCCGTCGAAGCGGCCGCGATAGGGCACGAGGCTCGCCCGCTCCGTCTCGAACACCTCCCACACCGTCCGATCACGCTGTTCGGGATGGCGGTGCGCCTTGGCATAGGCGATCGTGCGGTCGAGCAGCCAGGCGTTCAGCTCCTCGTAGCTCTTCACCCGCAGGCGCGGCGTGAAGAAGCGCTCGCGCACCAGACCGACCTGGTTCTCGACCTGGCCCTTCTCCCAGCCCGATGCCGGCGTGCAGGCGACGGGATCGACGAGGTAATGGCCGCACATCTGGAGAAAACGCCGGTTGTAGACGCGCTCCCGGCCGACGAAGATCGTCTCCACCGCCGTCTTCATGTTGTCGTAGATCCCGCGGGTGCAGGCGCCTTTGAAGAAGGCGAAGGCCCGGTCGTGCGCGTCGAACACCATCTCCTGGCTCTCCCGCGGATAGGCCCGCACGAACAGCATCCGGGAATGGCAGAGCCGGACGTGGGCGACCTTCACCGTCACCGTCGTGCCGTTGATCAGCACGACCTCGTGGCTCCAGTCGAACTGGTAGGCTTCGCCCGGATCGAAGCTCAAGGGCACGAAGGCCGCGGCCGATAGCGAGGCCTGCTCCCGCTGCCAGCCTCGGGCGTAGCGGCGAACGGCGTCATACCCGCCCTCGTAGCCGAGCCCTCGCAACTCCTCGAAGATCCGGATTAGCGTCAGCCGCTCCCGCACCGGACGGGCATCGTTGATGGCCAGGATCCGGTCGAGCTCCGGCTTGAAGGCGCCAAGCTTGGGCATCGGCTGCACCGAGCGCTCGTACTCGAAAGCCGTCTCATCCGAGCGCAGAACCTTGCGCACCACCTTCCGCGAGACCTTCAGCTCACGGCAGACCGCCTTGATCCCCTTGCCCTGAACAAAATGCGCCCGGCGGATCTTCGCGATCGTCTCCACAACAAGCATCCCAACTCGGCCTCCGATCAATCTCGGAAGGCACTTTGAACCCCTGCCTCAGAGGGGTCCCGTTTGGACGCCGATCACCCCTGAAACGGGGTCCTTATTCCACGCCGTTTCACAAGGGCGCGCCTGAAGCGTTTTTGGCATCCAAACGTCTAATCCCTTGTTCGGGGGTAGCTAAGGCCCTGTGGCGCCTCTCTGGACGGTATGACGGGGTCTTGAGAGTCGGATCGACCGCTTCGGATCTCTCTTCAAATCCCAAAACAAATTTGAAAAATAAGCCGTAAGGCGTTTTAACTATGTTTTTCTAGTTTTAATATGTTTTAGAGCGAAAAACCGCCTTTTTATCCTTTGCATTCAGATGCTTACGGGGAGCCCTTGTGGGCGATAGACGGCTTGTCGTGGGTAATAGACGGTTTGTCGTGGGCGATAGACGGGATTGTGTGGCCGATAGACGGATACGACAAAAGTTATCCACAGGCGCCATCGGACATCAGCCCGGAAAACCGCGCCATTTTTGTCGTGGGTAATAGACGGATGCCCCGACAGAATTCTGTCGTGGGTAATAGACGGGTTCGCGACAAAACCGGCTACGGAGCAATTCTTTCGGCCGAGCGTGTGCTGGCTTCTGCGCGGTACTTCATCGAGAGGATGGCCCCCTCTTTACCCTCCTCGAGGGCCAGCTCGTAATCCGGCATTGGGAATGCCCGAGTGCGGGTCACAATCTCTTTCAGATCACGGAGAAAGAACCGATATTCCTGCGGCGATCCGCTGCGTTTATGGACTTCCTTGACTTTATAACGTGCTTCGCCCTTTCCTGCTGCTTTGCGGGCTATTCGGTAGATGTAGCGCCCAAGGCCTGAGCTGATGAGGAAGTAGTCCTCATGTAACGTGAGGAGCGGCAGCGCCTTGTCGTTCCGGACGACGCTGAAATAGACCCAGTCTGGAATGGTGACTTCGATCTCGTCGACCTTACCGGTGGCGGTCTTGCTGACCACGCGGTACTCGCCAATCAAAGGGCGGCTATCGACCTGACGACGTTTGCCGCCGGAAAGATTGGTGACTTTGATGGTCGTTTTTGAAAGCCGCGCCAAGGCGCTTTCGATCTCGTCGTACTGACGACCGCCGCTTGAACGGCGGCAGAATTTCAGGATGTGGGCGACACTCGGTCGATAGGTTTTTGCGGGCAAACTTGGTCGTAGTCCCCTGCCCTCCTCTACGCGATAGCGGCGGACCTCCTCGGCCAGGGCCGAAACCATGTTCAAAAAGATGTCGTAGTCAAAAACAGTCGCAAGGCCGGATTCAGCGCCGCCTTCGATGGTGATGAGGCTGTCTTTGAGCTCGTATTGGATGATGCCTGTCCGGATCCGCTTGCTGAGCGAAAACGGGGCAATGTCCATCAGATGCACGTCGTCTTTGATTGGTGCATCATAGATCGCCGGGACGAAAAACATCAGCTGTGCATCGTCGTCCGGCGCGGTCCTCAGCACAGTTCGTGTGCGGGTTTCCTGCATCAGGGCCGCGGTGACGTCGGTGCGGACCGCATCGTGCCGGATCGCCTCGCCCAACTGGTTCAGGGCGCGGTTGATCTGATTGTCAGGAGCCTGGCTGAGTTTGAGGTCGGCCCAGACGCGGCGGCTGTAGTAGCGCCGCAGGCGGCTGAGAGCACCCTTGTCGAGCGTGACGCGCTCGCGATCGTTCTGCTCGGCAAACCGATCCGCCAGATCCTGGAGGTAGGCGTTTTTCTCGCCAAGCGACAGGTCGGAGAATTCCGCCCGGCTGATGAGATCGAGTCTGCTTTGGTTCATGCCCCGACCATGCCTGAAATTCGCACGTCACCAAAGGCATGTGCCTTTGCCAAGGGCAAAAAACGTAGGGAATCCCCCACATTGACAACCGAAATGCCGCAAAAGCGTATTTGCGGCGCGCCGTATCGCCGTAAATGCGGCGTTACGGTCATGCGGCGGGCGGAAACTCTTTGGCCAGGACTGCCCGCAGGACGTCGGACATCTTCTCGCCCTTCATGGCGCAAGCGACCTTCATGCGGGAATGCAGTTCAGCGTCCACATCAAGGGTGAACCGAACCATCTTGCGTGGCTTCGCCTCAGGTGCCTCGGCCGCTTCGGAAACCACCTTCAGAGGTGCCCTGCCCTCCTTTTGGCCGCCTTGCTCGACCCACGCTTCCGCGGCAGCAGTTTCGGGGGCCTTTGCGGGTTTGGGCCCAAATGCGACCTTCTTGTTCATGCGGCCTTCCTTTCTTCGTTTTCATAGCGGAGCAATTCTTTGGCCAGGGCTTTGACCTCCCGTGCGGCTTCGCCGCTCGGAGCGACTTCGATCACCGTCAGGCCTTGGGCCGCGCTTTCGGCGTAAACGACGCGCTGGCACACTTGCGATTTGAGCACCGGAAAGCTCTCGTCAGTGAAGGCATCGAGCACGTCGCGGCCGATCGCCGTATTTACGATTTTACGGTTAATCGCAAATACGGCTTTCAGGTTTTCCTTAAATTGGCGCGCTTCCTTGATGAGCCCGACGATGTCCTCGGTCGCCCACACGTCGAACGGGGAGGGCTGCACCGGCATCAGGATGATGTCGCTGGCTAGAATCGCGGCACGGCCGAGTTCGCTGACGCGTGGCGCTCCATCGATAATCGTGATGTCGTAGTCCTTGGCGACCTCGGGCAAATCCCGGTGAAGGGTTGGCTTGGCCATCCCAATGACCGGAAAGAGGGGAGGGGTTTCTGCGGCGCGCGCGCTCGACCAGGTCAGGCTGCTGCCTTGAGGGTCGGCGTCAACGACTAGGACACGGTGACCCGACGTCGCGTAGGCGGCGGCGAGATTGATGCTGAGGGTGGTTTTTCCAACCCCGCCTTTCTGGTTCAAAACTCCGATAATCATGGGTGTTTGGCCTTATTTGCGGTTTTACGGCGCGCCGTAAGCACGGCTTTACGTTGGCACGGTGATACGGCGATACGGTGCGCGCAAGAGGTGACCAAAGGATGAAGGGAAGGGGTGCGGCGCGGCAGCAACGGTCAATTGCCCGCCGTAAGACCGTAACGCCGTAAATACGGCAGCCTCGGCGAAGTCGCAGTCAGTAAATGTAATATATGATATAATGACATCAGGAGGTGTAGAATTGTGAGTGTGACGATCGGCGTGCATTACGAGCGCATGATTCAAGGCATGGCGGAGATCAAGGCGGCTGCCCGACGCAAACGCAATACGCCGTAAAACCGTAACGCCGTATTTACGGTGATACGGCAGGGCAGCAACGATATATCACGTTGCCCAGATCGGCAGCGCGCGCCAGTTTTCCGGGAATCCTGCGTTCTTCAAGCTTATGCCGGGAGCGTCCGGAAACGTTCGGAATATCTCGACGAACCGCTCGCCCCACGTTGAGTTCGGGTTGATTTGCAGCTGAAAGTACCGCGTGATGGCGGCGGCTCCATAAAAGCGCTCCAAGGCGCTTCTCTGTCCCGCCAGATGATCGAGAAGGGGGACGCTGGCCCCTTTGGGGTCCATGGGCTGCGCGACCATGGCGCGGTTCCACAGGCGGCCGTGATGGGCGCAGATATTGCGCACGAAACTGAGCGTCCACACCCACGACCGCAGGGTGTCACGGGTGATGCCGTAGCGCGCGGCGATCGTGTCCTGGTCCTGAACGCGCATGCCGGACACGAAGTGCGAGAGCGTGCCGAATTCCCAGAGTTCGACGGCGATCCATATGGGCATGGGATCGCTGTATTTGCGCCGATAGTGGGCGGCAAAATCATCCTTGGCATTCTGCTCGCGTTGGTCGGCACGGCTGTTGAAGTCGTCGAGCTTGGAAAGCTTGCCCGGCCGCGGCTTTGAAAACTGGCCGTGGAGAAACTTGGCTTCGCGATGCGCCCACGGCGATCGTTTGCCCAGTAGCAGGGCTATATCGGCGCGAAGGGCGATCTCAATGCGCTCGAGGGCATCGAGCATGACCAGGCGAAGCTTTTTGTCGAAAACGTATAGGTCGACGACATGGGAAAACTGAGCGCCTGGGCGGAATGTGTCGCATATTTCGACGCGGCGGGCGCCGGATGCATCACGGACAATGCGGCTTTCCCGCATGGGATGCCAGTAACCACTTAGGCGGTAATAGCCAATTTTACTAAGATGACCCTCGGCTTTTGCAAGGTCATCTATGAAAAGGCCGCGGCCCTGTAGTTTGCTGATTTGCTGCGCAACGCTTAGATAGGGCTTTGGGTAAGGTTTCACAGCGAGGTATATAAAAGAAAGCCGGCCCGTACACAACCAATGTTTCAGGTTATGCAGAGGGGCCGACCATGTTGGATCCTATATGGGTTAAATTGGTATTTTTGTCAAGCAATTGGTATCGCGCTAGACGCCTGTTCGCGTTGAAGATGAGGGGTGGGGCTTGAATTCCCTCGGAGCCGCCGTCGCCCGGCCTGAGTTGCACGGGCGGAGAGCCAAGGGGGCAAGCCCTTTACCGAAGGCGGCCGTCAGGCCGGGGCTTGCGGCCTTGGCGGCCCGTGCGACGATCACCCGCAGATGGTTGCTCTTTCTGAGGGAATTCCCTTGGTGAGCCGGAGCATCTTTCTTTGTTTGCGTCTCGTTGTCCTCATCCCGTTGCCCACTCTGGACCTATTTGCCTGATCAAGAACCACTTTTGCGCGCCGAATCCTGTTGCCCCGCGATGCCGAAGCACGGGAGAAGGCGGGCTGGTAGTTCAGAAACGCATCATACAGGCCGCCAGACCATGGATTTTCCGGACGCTTCTCCATTGCATTCTTTCTTCAGGGACGGGGGCGAATTGGCGGCTCGGATGAGGGCCTATGACTGGTCCAAAACGCCTCTGGGTCCCCCCGATACTTGGCCGTCGAGCCTTCGCACGATCGTTGGGCTGATGCTGACATCGAAGTTTCCGATGTTCGTCGCCTGGGGGGCGGAACTGACTTTCCTCTACAATGACGCTTATGTGCCAATCTTCGGGGCCAAGCACCCGGATGGGCTGGCGCGGCCATTCCACGAGGTCTGGGCGGAGATATGGGATGATGTTGGGCCCCTTGCGCGGAAGGCGCTCAAGGGGGAATCGGTATTCCTAGAGGATCTTCCGCTATTGATGCGGCGGAAGGGCTTCGACGAGCAGACCTATTTCACCTTTTCCTACGGCCCGGCGCACGATGACGCAGGCAAGGTCGCGGGGGTATTCTGCGCCTGCACGGAGACGACAGGCGAGGTTCTGGCCAGGAATGCCCTGCGCCGGGAGAAGGATCACCTGACCGAACTATTCCGCCAGGCGCCCGGCTTCATGTGCGTCGTGCGAGGTCCGGAGCACGTGTTCGAGGTAACCAACGACGCTTACCTGCAGGTCGTCGGATATAGAGATCTAATTGGCAAGAACGTCCGCGAGGCTTTGCCCGATCTGGAAGGGCAGGGATTCTATGAGCTTCTGGATCGGGTCTACGAGACCGGTGAGGCCTTCGTTGGCCGACAAATTCCGATTGCGCTGCAACCTTCCCCGGGTGGCCCGAAGCAGCAAGCGTATCTTGATTTCGTCTACCAGCCGATCCGTGATGGGAACGGTACGATCACGGGTATCTTTGTGGAAGGACTTGACGTCACAGACCGGGCCCGGGCCCAGCTTCGCCAGAAACTGCTCATCAACGAGCTGAACCACAGGGTGAAGAACACCCTCGCCACTGTTCAAGCCATCGCGTCCCAGAGCTTCCGCCCGGGAGAGGACCCGCAGCGCGCGCGTCAGCTGTTCACCTCCCGCCTTCTGGCGCTTGCCAACGCCCATAACATCCTCAGCCGCGAGGGCTGGGACGGTGCCGATCTCCCCGACATCGTGGCAGAGGCACTACGGCCATTTGACCATGAAAATCGCATTCACGTTGAGGGGCCGCGTGTCCGTCTGACGGCTAAAGCCGCACTGTCGCTCGCGCTTGCTCTCCATGAACTTGCGACAAATGCCGTCAAGTACGGCGCGCTTTCGACGGACGCGGGCACAGTCGATATCGCATGGTTCACTGCGCCTGGAGAGGCGGACGCGCCGGATCGGCTGTCGTTTGTATGGGAGGAGAAGGGCGGCCCTGCTGTGGCAACGCCCGCTCGTCGCGGTTTCGGTAGCCGGCTGCTCGAGCGGAGCCTTGCCGCAGAGATGAGCGGCACAGTCAGTCTGGCTTTCAAACCTACCGGGCTACGATGCGAGATCGAGGTTCCGCTCGAAGAGCCAACCGGGGATCCGCACGCTTGGTCCTCGGAGTCCGCTTAAGGGGATTGTCACGCAAGCTGCCGCCAGCCTATCAGGCTTTTCAGTATCCCTAGCCGCCTAGGCAAACCGGCTTATGTAGCTGGCTAGGGAGGCTGATCAGATGAAATCTCACCCGGTACCGGACCGTTTTCTGCCCGTCGGTCATTTCATTGAGCTGCGGCGAGGGCCGCAATCGGGAATGATTGCTGTGATCGAGGCCATACGTGGCAGCGCGGGCGACCCGTTTTATGTCGGAAGGGCCGTAGCGTCTGAAAAGCAGGTCACATGGTATTGGAAGTCAGTGATTCCTGTCGCTCCTCAAGCGAGCGTCATCCCTCCATTTCCAATGCCAAACTTCGCCTGAAACTCACTGCCTCGTCTTTATCTCGCACGTGCGTGGCCGGTAAAACAGACTTCGCAATTCCCTCGATGTACGCAAGGACGAGGAATGGCAAGCGGGGCACGTGCCCAACGCTAGGCACATCTTCCTCGGCGATTTACGCGAGCGGATGGGTGAACTCGACCCCTCGACCGAAATAGCCACCCATTGCGCCAGTGGCTTCCGCGCCAGCATGGCGGCGAGCATTCTGGCGGCTAACGGGTTTGAGAAGGTGCGCAACGTGCCAGGAAGCTGGAAAGCTTGGAGAGCCGTGGGCTTCGACACGGAACAGCCTCAAGAGGAGTAGGACGAGCCATGAAAAACGTCGTGATGATTGACGACCGGTTCACCGTCGCAAAGTGTGCACCCACTGCCGAAACGGTACGAGAAGCACCGGCTGAGGGATTCAAATCAGTCGTCAATATGCGCACAGAAAACGAGAAGTAGAGGTGACACAGGAGGAGGAGCGGCACGTCCAAGCGGCGGGGCTGACCTATCTCCACCATCCGGTGGATGGTGAGAAGCTTTCTGAGAAAGTCGTCGATAGCTTCCGAGAGAAAGCGGAAAGGCTCCCCGGCCCGGTGCTCGTCCACTGCGCTTCGGGTAAAAGATCGGGCGCAATGGTCATGATGCATCGTGGTGTAGAGCAGGGCATGTATGGCGATGAGGTTATTGAAAAAGCGGAATCCATGGGCTTTGAGTGCGACACGCCGGACCTGAAGTAATTTGTTCGTAGTTGCGTCAATAATCGGGCAGGATGATTATTAGCAGCCCATAAAACCCGTATTGACGCCCCTAACGGAACCGAAACTATAGTAAATAAGCCCACGACCCACTGGAAATTATGCTTTGCGCGTTAGGCAATTATGAGGTAGGTTGTGGCTGCAACGGCATTGCAAAGGTGAACTTGGTCTCCTTTTCATCAGACTGAACAGAAATATCACCCCCATGGCCCTCAGCAATCTGCTTGGCGATGAAAAGACCTAAGCCTAAACCCTTATGCGTTGACGGCTTCTGTGCTCGGTAAAAGGCTTGGAAAAGTTGACCTATGGATTCGGGAGAGATGGGCTTTCCGCCATTCGTAACAGAGATCTCGAACACGTTGTTGGATGCCTTTGCCTGAACGCGTATTGGTTGATCTGGGTCGCCATGAAAAACTGCGTTTCCAACTAGATTTGAGAGGAGTTGAGCGATCCGCGCATGATCAACGGCTATTCGTTGATCTATATCAATTTCCGTTGTAAATTGGCGCGCTGGCACAGTCGCACGAATTTCCTCGATTACTTGTTTCAGGACTGGCACGATATCTTGACTGGCATCGGGCACGATTTTGATGCCTTCGCCCAGCTCACCCCGTGCGAAATCCAGCACATTTTCGATGAGGCCGTTCATCCGTATTACGCTGCCCTGCATGAGCTGCAAGATGTTACGTCCCCGATCTTTCGATTGTTCCCGCAAAAGCATTCCAATCCCCGCGCTGATACCGGCCAAAGGATTGCGAAGATCATGACCCAAAATCGCGATAAACTGATCGCGCAATTCGCGCTGTGCTTGCTCCGCTTCCAGGCGCTCCTTAGCTTCACGGCTTAGTGCGTCTGCCGCCGCCTTTGCTCTGACCAATTCACGCTCGTAGGTACGGCGTTCCGACGCGAGAAATATCGTGACCCGTGTAAACAGCAGTTCTCCATCAGCTCCTCGTCGCTCCTTGGCGTTGGCAAGGACAGGCAATTTCTCTCCCGTCGATGTAATGACGTCGAGAGCAACCTCGTTGAAGAAGCCTTGCATCCTGAGAAGCGGTGCGAAGTGCGTCTCATAGAATATACGACTTCCCATGTTCAGCATATCACGAAGGCGGCGCCCTAAAATTTCGCCCTTACTGTAGCCAGTCCACGAGCAAAACGTTTCATTGACTTTAACGATGATTCCTTCTGGACAAAGTGAGAAATATCCACAAGGGGCATTCTCGTAGAGGTCCTCTAGGTCTTCTACGAGAATAGGAGCCAGATGCTCACCCTGTTCACACAAAGGCGCGAATCGCCGCAATCGTCTCCGCAGGCGCGCTCAAATTAGGACAATGTCCACTCGCCTTGAGGTATGTGATGCTACTCCCGGGAATATGATCTCGGACATACTCACCGACAACATCAGACGCGATAATATCATCCGAACACTGAACGACCAATGTTTTTGCTCTTACCTTGGGTAGATCCGCCCGATTATCGGAAAGGAAGGTTGTGCGGGCGAACTGCAGGGCAATTGCGGGGTCGGTTCGGCAGAAGGAATTAGTCAACTCCTCTCCTAGCTCGGGCCGATCGGGATTGCCTATGATGGCCGGTGCCATCGCCGCAGACCATCCCATATGATTGTCGTCCAGCCCTTCCAGCAATTCGTTAATCTGAGCAGACGTGAAGCCTCCATGGTATCCATCATCATCGATATAACGCGCTGAGGGGCCTATAAGCACTAATTTGCCGAACATTTCAGGTTGCCGGATCGACGCAAGAACTCCGATCATGGCGCTCACGGAATGACCGACGAACACGGCCTCTTTCCAGCCTAGCTCCAGCCCAATTTCAATCAAATCGTCGGCATAGCCGCCGAGGTTCGAATATTTTGCCGGGTCATAAGCGGTTATATCAGACGTGCCTGCACCCACATGATCAAATAGAACTGTTTTGAAATCCGCTTTGAATGCTGGAGCTACGAAACGCCACATGTTCTGGTCGCACCCAAAGCCATGGGAAAACACCATAGAGGTGGTTCCAGCCCCAGCTTGCCGGACGTTGTTGCGCTGAAGAACTGAACTGGACATATCACTCCAATATAACCGAGTAGCGAT
The DNA here is from genome assembly GCA_002700095.1 of Fulvimarina sp. Classification (GTDB taxonomy): domain Bacteria; phylum Pseudomonadota; class Alphaproteobacteria; order Rhizobiales; family Rhizobiaceae; genus Jiella. The sequence continues at coordinate 20,971 of PACL01000099.1, forward strand.
CCATCTTTGTCGTGAGGCACGAGGAGCAATAACATTGTCCTCTATCGAAGGCGACGTGAATTCGCATATGACATCGGAACCGGCATTGCACGCCATGTTCATCCCCTTTGTGCGATCGCTGACGGGCAAATGACCAATGGCTGAGGGAAAGTGTCGATGTAGCGCCGCGATCTCCGTGCCTGCGTAGACGCTCGTTTTCGAACAGAATCATCGTAGTCCGTTTCAGAGCCGGCGGCGGCAGACACTGGAAAAGGCCGCTCGCGCGGCCCAGGTTCATGTGATGATTGCTTCGGCTTTGAGCGCGGCTGCGGTGTAAGCCGACAGCGGCTTGTCGGCCTGGAAATGCAGGTCGCGCTCGACGGCCAACCCAAAGCGGCCGCGGACGCTCGCCAACTCGGAAAGGCTGACATAGCCGAGTTCCGGACAACCCATGCCAAGATCGCAGAGCCCAAAGGCAATGTCGGGTTCGCTAGGATCCAGTTCGGTGAGGAGCCAGGTTGCGGCACCGTCCGGGGTGAACAGCTTGACGACCGGATGGGGATCGAGGGTTTTTCCCTGCGCGGTAAGACGGCCGTTTTTGAGCATCTGCTCGCGCTGAGTGTTGGTGATGAGGTTCATGAGGGGTTCTCCCGTTGGTTGTCTTCGCCCCGAAGGGCGCGGGAGAGAGGCGCGGCGGCTTGAAGCCGGATGTCCTGTTCAACACGGATCGGAGCGGGCAGGGCATGGATAGACGGCTGCCGGCGCGCATCACGCGCTTCATGACGGAAGGGGCGAGGACGTCCAACGGACACCACCGCTGAACTCCAATCGCCGACGCTCGGCGTGATCGGACAAAACTCGGCTACACCGGGCGCAGGAACAGCGATCCTTTCCGGACGATCAAACTGCCCACGGACGACGCGTGCGACGAACCAGATGGTCAAAGGCCAGACGTGCCTGTCGATGCGATTTTGGTGGGTTGGACAGGAACGAAGAGGCAGCCGCCTCGAGCCTGCGGCATCATGCCCGCTGCTTTTGTGGGCACGACCGGAACTGCAAACTGGAACACTGAGCACTTTCGTGTAATTTCTGTAACAGAAATCAAAGGAAGCGGCTCGACCATGAACCCGATCAATTCCCGCGGCGGTCGCCGCTCCAATGCTGGCCGCAAACCGGGGCCGGCTACCCGCGTTGTGCGGCTGCCGGTGCCGTTGGCGGACATCGCCAGGCGCATGAACGAACGCGGCTTCAGGGCAGGGGACGTGAACGCGTTTCTGGATGTGGAAGCCCGGACGGCCCAGACCGTGCCGCTGATGAGCACCACGGCTTCCTGTGGCTTCCCGTCACCCGCTGACGACTACATGGACGGGCCGCTCGACTTCAACGAGCTGATCGTCACCAATCCGCCGGCGACGTTCGCAGTGCGCGTTGGTGGGGAGAGCATGACCGGTGCCGGGATCTTCCCGGGCGACATTGCGGTGGTCGACCGATCACGCGCGCCGGTCAACGGCTGCATCGTCCTGGCGTGCCTCGATGGCGAGTTCACCATCAAGCGTTACCAGCTGCGCGCCGGCGGCGTGTCGCTTCAGGCTGAAAACCCCGCGTTCCCAAGCCTCGACATCGGGGAAGGGCAAGAGCTGGAAATCTGGGGCGTGGTTTCCCGCTCGATCCGGATGCTGTAGCCCGTGGCACCGCTGTTTGCCCTGGTCGACTGCAACAACTTTTATGCGTCCTGCGAGCGGGTGTTTCAGCCGCCGCTGCGCGGCAAGCCGGTGGTGGTGCTGTCTAACAATGACGGCTGTGTCATCGCCCGCTCGAACGAGGCCAAAGCCCTCGGTATCGAGATGGGCGCGCCCTGGCACCTGCACCGGGAGCAATTCCAGAAGCAGGGCGTGATCGTGCGCTCGAGCAATTACACGCTCTATGGCGACATGAGCGGTCGGGTGATGCGAACTCTCGCCAATTTCACGCCGGAGCTCGAGGTCTACAGCATCGACGAGGCCTTTCTGAACCTCTCGGGCTTTGCCGATCCTGAGGCGCATAGCCGACTGATGCGGGCCATGGTGCTGCAATGGACGGGCATTCCGGTATCGGTCGGCATCGCTCCCACCAAAACCCTGGCAAAGGTCGCCAACCGCCTCGCCAAGAAGGCGCCAGACAGCGGCGGGGNGATGGCGCTGGTTTCGGAGGCGGACCAGGCCGCGGCGCTGCAGCGGCTCGGGCTGACCGACATCTGGGGCGTTGCCAGTCGCCTGGCTGCACGCCTTGCGGCTCTCGGCATCCGGACGCCTCTGGCGCTCCGTGATGCGGATCCGAAAATGATCCGGGCCTCCTTCGGCGTGGTGATGGAGCGGGTGGTGCTCGAGCTGCGCGGGCAGTCGTGCCTGTCGCTCGAGGAGCATTCTCCGGAGAAGAAGACGATCATGGCCTCGCGCTCGTTCGGACGTCCGGTCCAGGACGAAGCGGAGATGCAGGAGGCTGTCGCCACCTACATGAGCCGCGCCGCCGAAAAGATGCGCCGGCAGGGCCTGGTGACGGCGTCGATCGGCGTGTTCGTCAACACCAACCGTTTCCGGGAGCAGGACGCGCAATATTATGGCTCGCAGACCGTGCGTCTGGGCATCGCCACGGCGGACACCGCGAAACTGATCCGAGCGGCCTTGTACGGGCTCTCACGGATCTGGCGGCCCGGGTTCAGCTACAAGAAGGCGGGGGTGATCTGCCTCGACCTGCACCAGGCCGCGAAACTGCAGGGGGCGCTGTTTCACCAGGCCGACGATCCCGGCCGTCTCGAGCTGATGCGGCTCATGGATGAGCTGAACCGCCGCTATGGGCGCGGGTCGATCGCGTTTGCCGCGGCCGGAGTGAAAAAGGAGTGGGCGCTTCGAAGCGAGCATCTGTCGGGGCGGTATTCAACGAACGCCACCGAGTTACTCTGCGTCTGAGCGATACGTATGGTCTTTGTGACCTTCCAGCCGTTGGGGCTACCGCTTGCGATACCACGTTGAGCGTTTTCGCCTTCGACCACATAGACGCTTTGGCCGGGGGGCAGATTTCGATGTTATCGGTTGGTCTCCTGCTGGTTTGTCCAGCTAGGTCCTCGCGGACGCTCGGGTGACCTTCGGAACTGGTCCGAGCCAGGTCCATCACCGGCTCGGGCGAGACGAACACGCCCGGTTTTCCCGACAACTTCTTTAGGTGGCGTTCGCTGATGGGAACCTTCAATGCTTTACACGCTTGACCTTCCAGTTAAGGGAAGCTCCATCTGCGGGCACTTCAGAAAAACATGAGCGTCTTTGCGCTTCAAAGATAAGAGAGCGTTCGATGCGCAGCATCGCTACAGGACAGACAGACCATAACCGCAAGGCTGTTCTTTACCGGATGGTTATGGAGAAGCATGTTTGCCCTTATGGCTTGAAGTCAAAGGATCTGCTTGAGCGGCAGGGCTTCGAGGTCGAGGACCATCATCTGGCGACCCGTGCCGAGACCGACGCGTTCAAGGAAGAGCACGGCGTCGAGACAACGCCGCAGACATTCATCGGCGGCGAGCGCGTCGGCGGCTACACCGAACTGCGCGAGCATTTCGGCAAGCACGTCAAGTCGAAGGACGAGACCACCTACCAGCCGGTCATCGCGATCTTCTCGGTCGCCTTCCTGATGGGCCTCGCGGTGTCATGGGCGGTCTACGACACCGTCTTCACGGTGCGGGCGATCGAGTGGTTCTTCGCGATCTCCATGTGCCTTCTCGGGATCCAGAAGCTTCAGGACGTCGAGAGCTTCTCCACGATGTTCCTCAACTACGATCTCCTCGCCAAGCGCTGGGTCCGTTACGGAAAGATCTATCCCTTCGGCGAGACCTTGTCGGGCCTGCTGATGATCGCCGGCACGCTGACCTGGATTTCGGCGCCGATCGCTCTCTTCATCGGTACGGTCGGAGCGATCTCGGTCTTCTACGCGGTCTACGTCCAAAAACGCGAATTGAAGTGCGCCTGCGTCGGCGGCGGGTCCAACGTACCACTCGGCTTCGTCTCGCTGACGGAGAACCTCGTCATGATCGGCATGGGCATCTGGATGCCGGTCCGCATGCTCCTCTGGGGAGCGTAAGCAATGATCCCTGAATGGCTTCACATTCTCGCGATCGCGATGCTCATCATCGGCTTCGCCTCGGCCGCAATCATTCTGGCGGACGTTTTGCGCCATCCCCAGCACATGTCGATCATGAACGTCGTCTGGCCGGTCACCGGCCTCTATGCCGGGCCGCTCGCGGTCTGGGCTTACTGGACCTACGGTCGGCTCGCCCGCCACGAGGTGGCGCACGCGGCGATGCAGCGCGACGAGGAGATGCCGCACAAGAAGCTGACGCCCTTTCCGGCCGAGGTCGGCAAGGGCGCAACGCACTGCGGCGCCGGCTGCACGCTTGGCGACATCGTGGCCGAATGGCTGGTCTTCATCGTCCCGGCGATCGCGGTCTGGTTCGGCTACCAGAGCATCTTCCCCGACAAGATCTTCGCCGTGTGGATCGTCGATTACATCCTCGCCTTCCTCATCGGCGTCGGCTTTCAGTACGCGACCATCGTACCGATGCGCGGCCTTTCGCCCGGCAAGGGCATCATTGAGGCGGTGAAGGCCGACACGCTATCCCTCACCTTCTGGCAGATCGGCATGTACGGCTTCATGGCGATCATGCACTTCTGGATCTTCGGCGCGATCCTCGGCGTGAAGCTCGAGGCGAACATGGTCGAGTTCTGGGCCTCCATGCAGATCGCGATGATCTGCGGCTTCCTGACCTCCTATCCGGTGAACTGGTGGCTGATCCGGAAGGGGATCAAGGAAGCGATGTAGAAAGCAGATCCGGCGTCCGGTTGCGGTTCAGGATCCGCGACCGGGCGCCTCGTCCGAGGAGTAGCCACCTTCGCGCCAGGCCTTTCCGCAAACGGAGTAGAGAAGCGTGGCCGACCAGGTGAGCACCATGAAACCGCCAAGCGACAGGAACATCACGACGAGCCGGATCGAGTCTTCGGCCTTGATGTCCGTGTAGCCGAGCGTGACGAAGCTCATGCCTGACAGATAGATCAGGCCTTCCCAGGTGCCGCCGTAGGCTCCTGCGAGACCGCCGAAGCCCTCGATCTGCAGAAGCCCTGCCAGCGCCACAGCGGCCGCCACGATCTCGACCGAATGAAGAAGCGCCAGGCCGGCGAAAGTGACCAGCACTGCCGCATGGCCGCGGCCGCCGGCATGGGGCGTGATGCGGATGATCGTCAGGACGCCGACATGATGGACCATCCCAAGAACGAGAACGAAGATCAGACCTGTCGCCAGTGCGGCCAATGTCATGATTCCCTGTTTTCCTCCGTATCGCGGTCCCTGCAGAAAATCTCGTAGAGGCTGGCCATGATGGCGCGGACCTCGCCGTCGGCAAGACGGTAATAGATAGCCTGGCGATCGCGGCGTGTTTCCACTGCCCCGCCGGCGCGAAGCTTAGCCAGATGCTGGGACAAAGCCGATTGGCTGAGCCCAAGGGCGACGGCAAGGGCGCCGACCTGCATCTCCTGCTTAGCCAGAAGGCAGAGGATCCGCAGCCTGACGGGGCTCGCGATCAACGCGAGAGTGGAGGCGACCTCTTCAGACCGCTGCTCCAAATTCTTCATATCAACACTTGCTAAATTAGACATGATTCATACATGGCGCTCAACACAATCCGATGCAATGACTGAAGAAGGAGACGCTCATGCTGACCCGCCACAGTCCTTCGAACGGCCCGGGATCCCCTGACGTCTGGGGCTTCTACGAGAAAGATACGGGCTCGATCCAGTACCTCGTCGCGGACCCGCATACTCGCAAGGGCGTGCTCATCGACGTCGTCCAGGACTTCGACCCGGCAGAGGCACGGACAAGCTTCGACAGTGCCGACGAGATCCTCGATTTCGTCGAACGGGAGAGGATCATGATCGAGCGCGTGCTCGACACCCACCCGCACGCCGACCACGTCATGGCGTCCTCCTATCTGAAGGAGAAGCTGGGCGTGCCGAACGGGATCGGTGAGAAAGTGCTGGAAATCGCTGACCTCTGGCGAGACCTGTACAATCTGCCGGACGCGTTTGATCCGGCAACCGACTTCGACGATCTGTTCGCGGACGGTGCGACGTTTTCCGTCGGCTCGATCGAAGCGCAGGTGCTCCTCTCCCCGGGGCACACGCTCGGCTCCATCACCTATGTCATTGGTAAGGACGCCGCTTTTGTGCACGACACGCTGATGTATCCCGACATGGGGTCGAGCCGCGCCGACTTTCCCGGCGGCGACGCCGGCATGCTCTGGGACTCCATCAAGGATATTCTCGCTCTCCCTCCCGAGACCCGGCTCTTCGTCGGTCATGACTACGGGGCCGACGACCGCGACGAGATTCTCTGGGAAGCCACGGTCGCAGAGCACAGGAAGGCCAACAAGCACGTCCGGGACGGCATCACGAAGGATGAGTTCGTCAGAACGCGGACCGAGCGCGACGCCACCCTCTCACTTCCGGACCGGATGCTCCACGCATTGCAGATCAACCTGAGGGCTGGCCGGCTTCCGGCCGCCGAGGCCGACGGCCACGTCTATCTCAAGATCCCCGTGAACCGCCTTTGAAGGAGAAACCAATGTCCAAGACGATGAAGGACTTCGTAGCCGAAGCACGCGAGAAGACCGGCGGTTCGATCTCGCCGACCGATGCCCACGGCCTCGTTCTCGACGTTCGCGAGGCGCATGAACTCGCTGACGACGGCCGCGTGCCCGACGCCCTCCACGTACCCCGCGGATTTTTGGAAGCCAAAGCCGATCTCACCAACGACGGCGGCGAGAAGGCGCTTCACGAAGCTCATGCCCAAGGCCGGCCCGTCCACGTCCTCTGCGCATCCGGCGCACGAGCGAGCCTTGCCGCCGCTACCCTCACGGAGATGGGCTACGTCGCTCGACCGATTGAGGGAGGCTTAAAGGGTTGGCGCGAGGCCGGACGTCCGGTCGAAGGCGGGAAAGGACAACTTTGATGATGGACGGTGGATACGGCATGGGCGGATGGATGCCTTTCGGCATGGGAGCATGGGGCCTCCTCTGGCTCGTCATTCTCGTCCTGGTGATCGCCGCCCTGGTCAAATATTTGCGCCGGTGAATTGGCTGGGGCGAACTTCCCGACCGATGCGGATCGCACGGGTACACGCGGCGCTCCGGCAGCCAGACTTCGGGCGGCCCCTCTGTCAACGAAGAAAGAACACGAGCAAGAGGATCAACCCGAGAACAACAAGCGCGCTTGCGAATGTGACGACAATCATGTCTCCTAACGGCGGCAATCTGGTTGGCGGCATCATCCGGCATTCTCCGTCGATAGATGGATCTGTCGCCGGTTCCTTGCGCTCGTCTTATCCTGCGCATCTTCTGTAATCGGCAGAACGTCTGAGACGACCCGTAAGCTGCCGACACATCTGTGCAAAAATCAAGAATTATGGACAGTTTTGGTTGCGTAGTTCGCTCAGTGGGTTACAGTGTCCATAAATCATGGACAAAAGTCACGCCCCTTTCCGCTCTTTCGGCTATGCCCGTGTCTCGACCGTTGGCCAGACGCTCGAGGCCCAGCTCGAGGAGCTGCACGCTGCCGGATGCACGACCGTTTTTCGGGAGAAGATCTCCGGTGCCAAGGCCGACCGGAAGGAGCTGATGAAGCTCCTAGCTACCCTCAGCCCCGGCGACGAGCTGGTGGTGACCCGCATAGACCGTCTGGCCCGCTCGACTTTCGACATGTTCGCCATCGTCAAGCGCATCGTTGACGCGGGCGGGCGCTTCCAATCGCTTGCCCAGCCCTGGGCTGATACTAACGACAGCACCGGGCGTCTCATGCTCGCCGTGCTCGGCGGTCTCGCCGACGTCGAGCGCGATCTGATCAAGACCCGTACCGCCGAAGGCCGTGCCCGCGCGAAGGCGCGCGGGGTGAAAATGGGGCGACGGCCGAAGCTGACGGCGGCACAAAAGGCCGAAGCGCTTGAACGCCGGGCCAACGGCGAGGCGCACACATCAATCGCGCGCTCGTTCAATGTCAGTCACCAGACCATTGCAAGGCTGCAGCCATGACGGCGCAAATCGACCTCCTGGACTGCCTCGCGGCCTCACTGCCGCCGCGCCTCTATCTGTGCCGGATCAATCCCCGGCGCCGCATATCGCGTTTCTACGTCCTGGATCGAGCCGACGCTGTTCGGCGGCTATTGGCCGGATCGGCGGCGGTGGGCGGGTCATGCGCCAGTTCTTCCCGACAGTCGACGCTGCCCTGGGAGAGTTCACCCGGCTTCGCCGGGTGAAAGAGCGCCGCGGCTACGCCTGACGAGAAGGCGGCTCGCGTGCCGATTTCGCTTGAGGCCTGATGAAACAGAATACCATGATTCTGTTTCAAATTATGCACCACGGTCGTCTGGGTCATTCCAGATGTTCCTTATCGAGCGCCAGGCGGTTGCCGTCTCACCATAATTAGTATACTAACTATCGGCATGACAGCCGACTCGTTCTCCCTGCATTTCCTTCTGCACGCGGCCGCCCTGGTGGAGGAGCAGTTGCGCGAACGCCTCAACGTAATTGGCCTTGGACCCCGGCAGGCCCGCATCATCCAAGCTCTGTCTCAGATGGAACCTGCGTCCCAGGTAAGCCTCGCGCGGGAATTTGGCATCACGCCCGCCAGCATGAGCACGATGACCGTCCGGCTGATCGAGGCGGGCTTCATCTCCCGCGAACCGCATCCCGACGAGGCGCGCAGCAATCTTCTGCGTCTCACTGAGCGCGGGCGCGGGCTCGTGTCGGACATCCACGTCGCCTGGCGCGACATCGACACCCTGATCGCGGAACGGCTCGGGGCGGAGAATGCAGCGACGCTGTCACGGCTGACCCGTGAGTTGCGCGAAGGCCTAGGCGGTCGCGTTCCCGGCGGGCGGGCCCCTTGAGACGCTAGACCCACAAGAGGAACTTTCATGATCCTAAATTGCACCGGCAAGCAAATGAAGCTTGATTTGCACAAGACGGACCTGATTTCGGTTGCAGCAAAAGCCGCCAAACTCATTCCCTTGCTGTTCGCACTATATCCAAATTTCGCGCTTGCCCACGATGACGCAGATCATTGTAAGGCGGTAAAAGCATCCGTTGCAGACGCAGGGTTTTCTGATGTCGTCCGTGTGACATGCGAGAGCGGCAAGGCGATCATCACGTCAAACACGTATCCTAATCATACCTTGATGACGGGTATTGTTGGCACAAATGAACAAGTGCCGGTGCCTGCCAAGGACTACGCTGCTCCCATTCTCCTGGAGCCTGTTTTGGGAACCACGCCAAAGACGCGTGATGCCGCTCTGGGTGTCGCCGTCAATGGCGTCCCCATCTACGATTATACCGGCGGCGGCGAGATGACTTTGGACGACCTGAAGCATCATCAAGAGCAGCATGACACGCTGCAAACCGAGCAGTTGGACGTTTGTGGCGGGCACGCAGGGCGGGGCGACGACTATCACTATCACGTCAAGCCGAGCTGCATGATTGAACAGATGAAGAATGCCGGCGATGCCGCCATTATCGGTTGGGCTTTCGACGGCTTTCCGATCTATGGCGACAACAATCCTGACGGCACGCCAATCGCTATTGGCGAGCTTGATGTCTGCAATGGCAAGACTGATGACACCTTCATCTATCGGTATCACACCTCGACCAAGGCACCTTACATCATCCAATGTCTGATGGGTGAAGTAGGCGACATGGATGATCTGCCCAGAGTTTCCCCGTTAAAGGCGGCAGGTGGCTGGTTCAACTGGAGCGGAAAATCTGCGGGTGTGCCGCCAAGGGGTGGTGTTGAGAACCTCACGTTCACGCAAGACGGGAATGGTCGGCGGAGCATGGACTACGTCTACGAGGGCGAGGCCTACTACATGCGCTATACGCCAAGCCAGACACCCGATTGTTATGATTTCGAGACGCGGACCATCACCGATGGCGGCTCCGTTGAGACCGGAGAATATTGCCGGTGACCCGCAGAGTTTTTCTGCCCTTGTTGTTTGCGCTGCTGAGCATTGCCTCGCCAAGCCTCAATATCGTCGGCACGGTAGCGGCACAGGGCAGTTTCAGGCTGACCAGTCCCGCCATAAAGGATGGTGGCATGTTGCCCACCGACCTGAAATGCACCCGTGATGGCGGCGATGGGGTGACACCTCCACTGGCATGGGATGGGGTTCCTGATGGCACAAAAAGCCTTGCGCTCATTATGCATCATTACCCGCGTAGCAGAGTCGAAAGCGTGGATGCGCCCAGCCAGTATTGGTTGCTTTGGAATATTCCGGCTGAAACGCGAGCCCTACCCCGCGGCAATCCGGCGTCGATCGGGGACGAAGGTGCCGACAAGGACGAGAGGCGCACCGGCTACACGCCGCCCTGTTCCCCTCCTGGCAGCCTACACGAATATACAATCACACTTTATGCGCTGAGCGCGCCGCTCGACACGTTGCCTTTGCACGACGACCCGAATGTCGATTGGCCAGCTATGACCAAAGCAATGAACGGCAAGATTGTCGCATCTTCCCACATTTCGTTTCAGAATTGATCAAGCAGGAAAATAATGCGCAAAATCATTGAAGTCATTATTCTATTAGGTGTTGCATCTTTGATGGTCGGACCTCTTTCCGGATGCAATGACAAACCCAAGAACGACAGCAAGATTTTGAATGAGCGCGTGATCGAAGGTGAAGGCGATATCGAGATCATCGGCGAAATCTGGGTCGACAACTGGTTCAGCCTCGCCCTCAATGGAAAGCCATTGATTGAAGACAGCGTGGCCTACAACACCGAACGGTCGTTCAACGCCGAACGGGTCACCTTCCCCGCCACTTTGCCGATGACGCTGGCCTTTGAATTACGGGACTTCAAGGAGAACGACACCGGCCTTGAATATATTGGAACAGACCGACAGCAGATGGGCGATGGTGGCATGATTGCCCAGTTTCGTGACGCGGCAACAGACAAGATACTTGGGGTCACTGACAAGGCCATGCGTTGCCTTGTCGTGCACCGTGCGCCTCTGGACCGTGCCTGCGCCGATGAAAAGACCCCGGTTGCGGGGCAGGGCGTCTGCAACTTTAACAAAACAGCTTTCCCGGAAAATTGGACAGCGTCCAATTTCGATGACAGCAGCTGGCCTATGGCTGTCGAACACAGTTCGGGCGAAGTCAGTCCGAAAGAGGGATACGAGGAGATTGCTTGGGATCAGTCAGCGAAGCTGGTGTGGAGCGCAGATCTGGTGCGGGACAACACATTACTCTGCCGCATGACGATTTCCGACTAGGGCTTTCTACGCGGCAGACAGGTATGAGAACGCAGCTTTCGCACGAGAACCATTTTACGTGAAACAGAATTACGCATTCTGTTGCACCGCTATCCAATGGGTTTCATTGCTGAGCGAAGTAAGCGCATAACGTCATCGACAGCCAGCTTCCTCTGGTCGTCTTCGAGAGCAATGTGAATGCCGCAGCTGACATGCTGGGAGATAATCAGGAGCGCCACCTCGCGCAGCGCAGCAGTCATGGCGTTGATCTGCTGGACCTCATCAAGGCAGTAGCGGTCCTCAGCAATCATGTTCTGAAGGCCCCGCACCTGGCCCTCGATGCGCTTCAGACGCTGCAGGATCGGGCGCTTCTCCTTCTCTGTACGCCGCAGTTCAATTCGATTGTCCTTAATCTCGCCTTCCAAAGCCCGCCCTGCTCCTATGCGCGACAGCGCCGGTTCTGCCGGAGCGTCGATGAGGAGCGAAGGGCTCCTTCATGAAGCGGGCCCCGCGCTTACCGCGAGGCCCCATGCCTTCATGCCTTAGCCGATCTGTTCGCTCTGTGCACCACTGTCAGGGCGCGCCGGGCCGAGGTCCGGCTCTTGGCCGAGCGGAGTGTTCTGGAAGACGGTGAAGTTGCTCCTGCCGTCGATCGACGGACCGCTGGTCCAGCGGCCATCCATCGGCGGAGTTCCGTCAGCCGAAGAACCGAAGAAATCGTAATTGTGATCCTGGTTCTCCTTCTCCTGCGGGAAGCTGTTGGGGATCGGGAAGACAGCCTCCTGACCACCAAGTTCCTCGATCACCGCCAGCCATTGCTGCTGATGCATCGTGTCGCGGGCGATCATGAAATGCAGCATGTCCTTCATGCCCTGGTCGTGCGCGGCGTTGTAGAGCCGCACCGCCAGCACGCGGCCGGTGCTTTCGGCGGCGACGTTGCAGTACATGTCGGCGGCAAGATTGCCGCTAGCATAGATGTGCGACATGTCGAAAGGCACACCGTCGGAATTGGCCGGATAGGCGGCAAGCCCGGTGGACAGGACGTGCCGGTGGAGCATCCCCTCCATGACGTGACGCGGATTCTCGCCGCCCATCACGGCGCCAACAACGGCGTCCGCTGCGCCCGCCTCCTGCAGCGACGTCGGTGCTTTCTCGAGATTCAGCGCGACGGCCGTTGCGAGCATTTCGACATGGCCGAGCTCTTCGGTAGCGGTATGGAGAAGCATGTCGCGATACTTAGGATTGGGACCACGCGCGCCCCAGCCCTGAAAGAAATACTGCATGGCGACTCGAATCTCGCCTTCGACGCCGCCGATCGCCTGCTGCAACATACGTGCGAACTGAGGATCAGGATTTTCGACCTTAACCGGGTACTGCAGGCGTTTGTCGATATAGAACATGGATTTCGTCCCTCTTGTGAAAGAGGCACCGCACTCACAGGTGAGCACTCCAAAATACTCCCTTGGGGTATGTGCCTCAACCCCATAACGAGGACTGGCCGTCAAAGTTCATGTTCGATTTTGCAGAAACTACATGTCTAGCTATGAGCACATCATCCGATGGCCATTGGTAGGCCGTAATGATGGCTGCAACAGAATTGACAACAGTGTTTCAATGTCCGGCAATTTCAAGTGTTACTCCGGGCAAAGAATATTCCTCGGCAGCTTGCTAACCGGCTAAAGGAAATGTCTTATGTAGATGGCTAGGGTGGTAGCTCTGCCGACCCGTTCTATGTTGGCAGGGTCATATCAACCGAAAAGCAGGTCATCTGGCATTGGAAGTCAGTAATCCCTGTCGCTCCTCAACCGACTGTCATTCCTTCTATTTCGAGCGCCAATCTCGCCTGAAAAATCACTGTTCCGTCGTCCCGACGCACCTGCGTCACGATGGCGCTTTGCCGCCCCTTGACCATATAGCTGCTTGCGACCTCAACCATCGAGTGGAGCGCCTCTTCGCGGGCCTTCTCAGCCGTTTCGCATTCGGTGCCCTTATCATCCACGATGAACCGATCGCCCACCCTTAGATCGAAAAAGAAATTCGGCATTTTCGCCTCCAAAGCTTCTTTTAAGCGCAATGATTGATTCACCATACGGTTTGATCCCATAGCTGAATTAGTTGCCATATGACGATAGGCAGCAAACAATTGCGCTCCACTTCAGAGGCAAAGGATCAGGCAGTTGCTCGCCAAGACCCTTGTGACCCAAAATCCTCGTCCCGCAGGCGGGCGGGCTTCCCGATAAGGTAGCCTTGAACCGCTCCGCATCCGAGGCCGCGAAGAAGTTCCAGTTGCTCCTCCGTCTCGATGCCTTCCGCAAGCGTCGGCACTCCGATGTGCCGCCCAAGGGCCACCACGGCCATCACGACACCGTGGGCGCATGAGTTCTCCTGCGCCGCCACGACGAAGCTGCGGTCGATCTTGATGCGGTCGAGCGGGAAGTCGCAGAGGTGAGCAAGCGACGAGTAGCCCGTCCCGAAATCGTCCATCGCTACCTTCACGCCGAGGCGCCGAATGTCCGCCAGCACGCTGGCGATCTTCGGACCGTCTTCTACCAGCGCCGTTTCGGTCAGTTCGACCTCCAGACGTCGAGCTGGCAGCCCGCTTTTGCCCAGTGCCGTAGTCAGATGCGACAGGAGCAACGGAGACCGGAACTGGACCGCCGAGACATTCACCGCAACGTGCCGCTCGTTCGGCCATGATGCCGCCTCGCGGCATGCCTCCTCCAAGACCCAACGTCCGATCTCAACGATGAGCCCCGTCTCCTCGGCGAGCGGGATGAACGTTGCGGGCGGTACCATACCGCGCTCGGGCTGCTCCCAGCGCAGGAGCGCCTCGTAGCCAACAATCTCGTCGGTATCGAGTGTCATGACCGGCTGGTAGGCCAGATGGAACTGGCCAAGGGACATGGCTTGACGGAGATCCGCCTCGAGCTTGTGTCGCTCGGTCGCTGCTTCGAGCATCCCGGTGCGGTAAGCAGCGACGCGTCCCTTGCCCTGATGCTTGGCATCGTAGAGCGCGACGTCGGCGTGCTGCATCAGAACATCGTGAGAATCGATCCCTTCGCCGGAGCATAGGCCGATGCTGCACCCGATGGAGACCGTGAAATCGCCAAGAACGAACGGCTTGGAAACGGCCTCGACCACTCCCTCGGCGATCTGAGACGCTTTGTCTGCGCTGCCGTAGACGAACACCCCGATCTCGTCGCCGCCAAGGCGGGCCGTGAACCCGTTCTCGCCGACCATGGCGACGACGCGTCGGCCGACCTGCACCAGCAGCTCATCTCCGACCCCATGCCCAAAGGTATCGTTGATAGCCTTAAAGCGATCGAGATCGATGAGAAGGAGATGGAACGGCTTTTCACCAGCAAGCAAGGCGAGCTTGCGTTCCCGGAAGGCCAGGCGGTTCGGTAGACCGGTCAGCGAGTCGTGGTAGGCCAGCTCCGAGATTTTGGCTCGCGCCGCCCGTTCCTCGGTTACGTCGTTGTAAGTTATAACGGTTCCGCCGCCCACCACCGATTTGCTCTCGATCTCGACAGTGCGCCCGTTCGGGAGGACGTAGTCGACGGGGTCGAATTTGGTTGTCCGGAGACGCTCCTCGATACGTTCGCCAGCCCATTTGCGCTGATCCGCGTTCCATCCGGCGGCGGACGAAACAAGGCCGATGACCTCGTCGATCGTCATTCCGAGGCGAAGCCCCATTCCGGAAAGGCCGAACATCTCGACGAAGCGCTCGTTGAAGAGACCGAGCTTGCCCGTCTTCTCGATGAAGACCAGCCCGTTCGACATGTTGTGGAGCGCTGTCGCAAGGATCGCGGTATGGGCTTCGCCCTGGGCATCGAAGCGCCGCGCCGCGAGAATGGTCATGAGCGCACCGATCAGCAGTACCGCGGCCCCCATCGCCGTGAAGATGCTGAGCGTGACGTTGTCGCTGGCCACCTCAGCCATGTCGGGCAGGGGTGTTAACGTGGTGCCCGAGATGGACACGAAGTGCGCGCCGCAGACGGCGAGCGTGAACGCGACACAGAAACTCGCAGTCGACGACGAGATCCGTGACGAGCCGCAACCGATGGCCATGAGGAGGGCCCCCGCGCCATAGGCCGCAACCGTCGCACCCGCATGCTGGCTTTGGAGACAGCCCGACAGCGCGAGCATCCCCGTGTAGTGCATGGCACCGATGCCAAGGCCGGCCATGGCGCCGAGCGCAGCCCGTGCTGCGGCATTCCGGACGACGGCCGTCGCCGCGAGCGGCATACCGACCGCAAGAACTCCGATCACGGCGGACGCGGTGGTGATGCCCGCCCCGTAACCGAGGGGGAGATCGGGGCGGTAGCCGATCATGGCCATGAAGTGAGTGGTCCACACCCCCAGTCCCGCGACGAACGCAGTGCCGGCCAGCCACTGCAGACGGACGATGCCGACGGATGCCGCCGCCCGATCACGCAACGACGTGAGAAGCCATCCTGCTGCGAGGCAGATGATGAGTGCGGCGAAGATTGTGGCCAGCGAATGGTCGGTAGCCAACTGTGCAAGAATCGCGATCATGACTTATGGTAAAGGTCAGCTCGTTTCGAGTTTGCCAACGAGAGCGGTGAACTATGTGCGACAAACTGTCTGACGCGGATGCTGACGGAGCAACCTGGACGGAACCTATCACTGAGGTCCCATGCCATGCTCGGTGCCATCTCAAACTCGAGCTTTTTGACAATGCTTCTCGTATGGCCGCGAAAGCCTTGTCCACCACTCCCGAACGGTGATCACCGTATGGACCAATTCAAATGCCGACGGCCTCACTTCGAGCCATCGTCACCGTCTCGAGATTGGTGCATTCG
>PACL01000086.1 GCA_002700095.1 Fulvimarina sp.
GAAACACCCGGAGCCGTCAGCTGCCATGTGCGTGTCGATGGTATAGAGGACGAGCTTAGTTGAGGAATCGAGCTTCGATTTCCTGATGGCGTGCTGCCAGGAGAAGAAGTAGCTCATTACACTTCCTCCAAACAGAATTTCTCCGCGAAGTTATCAAGGCAGTCTTTTGCGCCATACCCCATGCTTTTGATTGAATCGAGTTCCGGCATTCCAGGCGGGTATGGCCCATCAATCATCGTGCGGCATCTATAGCGCTCCACCTCATATACCTTTTTTAATAGGTCGCATTGACGCCGGTGCACACTTGCAATGTAGCCAATCTCGGCTCTAAGGTTCTTTTCTTGCGCTTTCGCCACCTTGATTTTTGCAATCGTTTTTCCGTGTATTTCCAAAAGCCCCCAATTCAACGGTATTTCAGTTGGCTTCAACAGACCTTTGGGTGTCAAAAAATATCTATAGTCGCCCAAACCCGATGCCGGGTTGCGCCGATAGTACTTTCTCTTGTCTCGCAGGAAGTCCGCACGGCTTACCTTAACCTCTATCAAAATAGACGATTGGCTGCACCAACCTATTGCGTCAGGAATCTCGAAGGTGGCGTGCGTGACAATCTCCGAGGCGGTTATGAAACACCCCCCGGTACCCTTAAGCCACGTTACCGCCCTTTGACATAAAGCTTTATGAGTTAAGTCGCCATCTGAATTAATGCATCGCAAATCCTATGCTTTCCTAGATTATTGCCACCTATGTTTATTAGCTTTTGGCTGGGGGCGTGGCGCATAGGAAACCAGCGCCCCTGCGATAATATCGCGTAAAGAATAACAACGCGCAATAACTTTTGCGCCCCGTTAAGCCTCGTTAAATACTCTTGATGAATACCATTAAGCAGCGCACCATGGTGAGGCTTAAACAGCCGCGAGAAACACCATGTCTCCAACTTTACGCTTTAATCTGGCCTTCGCTGGCACAGAGCCGAGATACACGCACTTCGTCATGCCAGACGGCACTGTCGACTGCACGCACTGCCGCCCTTGCCTCTACGATGTGTCAGTGGGTGTGCTCCGCTCCGCTGCCGGATTCACGCGACAGCAGTACCTCACCCTCCGCCGGATGCAGAGCATGGCGCTTCTGCTTGCTCCGCAGGTGGTGTTCGAGTTCGGCCCCGGCCTGCTGCGGATGATCCAGGCGCAGAGCACCCTCTGCGGAAAGTGCAAACGAACCGCAGCCTGAAAGGGGGTGGTCCATTCTCTCGCTGCGGGAAAGGCTTCGGCAAGCGAGTGACCCGCCGCCCACGGAGAGGCTGCTAATATCTCCGACCAATCCCGCTGGACGACAGCAATGTCGCTTAGTGACCTGAATACCAATCCCACGGCGGCTTCCTCCCTCCGTCCGTGGCAAACTGGCTCTCTGCGCTAATGCAGGGGGCCTTTTCTTTTACGCCTCGTGCCTTGCACCCGACAACCGCACCCGCGCTTGCCAGAACCGGAGGCGCATTATCCGTCACCGCTGGCGTCACGCGCCGCCCGCACACAAAAAAGCCCGCCATGTGGGCGGGCCTCTATTCCAAGGGGATGGCGAATCTTATCCCTCTGCTGCGATCTTGTATTTCTCTAAATCGGCTTTGTCGGTCACGCCAAGCTCTTTGAAGAACCTTGGGATAGCTCCACGGCCTGACCATTCACGGCCGTCAGGTGCTCGATACATAGGTTTGGGCTTCGCGCGTGTCCGCCCTTCCCCATCACCCGCGGTTGCCCGGCTTCGCGTGTTGGCAGGTAAGCCGCCCAAACTATCAAGCTCCTCAAGAAGCTCTTGACGCCGTGCGGCTTTTTTCTGAGCCAGCACGCCGCCTACTTCGTCATGCAGCGCCTGCAATTCCTGCAAACTCATGCCATCCAATTTAAGATTATGCGCCATACATCACCCGCTAAAACGTGTTGCCATGTTTCTCCCTATTCCCTGCCGGCTTTATATTCAAGAGTGAGACGTTTCCACGCGAACACGCGCCCAGCTATGTGGGGCGGCGCGGTTCGCTTTAGCCTCATTCCCCTTCCGCCTGTGGATAAATAGTTGTTAATTTGTATTTACAACTTAAAGGGGATGTGAGAGTATTAGTTAAACCAAGAGAAAGCCTTACCCCGTGAATACCTCCGAACGCCACAATGAATTCATCCGCGACCTCGAAACCGAGTTCGACATGACGGGTAACCTTACCCTCGAAACCATCCAGACCGAGCATGATGATTATGTTGAGGCCCCGGCGATGTATGGTGACATGGTTTCCTATACCGCTCACCCCATCATCCGCAGCGGCGCGGTGCTCACAGGCTTCAGCTGGTCCCATCCACATGGTGGGCGCATAATCGCCAGCTTTTCCGAGCCGGTGGCGCTTTGCGGAGCCACCCACGATGCCGACGGTGAGGAGATTGAGTTCACCTCACGCGCGGGTGACGCCGCCCGCGCCATCCTCGCCAAGCTTGGCAACATCGCCGGGCTGGACGACACCGGCCTACCGATTTACGCGGCTGAATGTGAGTTCCGAACGTAAATTTCGAAGCTAGCTTTGCCGCAAAGAGCGAAGACTGAAGAGGACGACCGACATCTGGACCCGGAACCGCCACGATGCCTCATCAGCGATTTACATAGGCATCAAGTTGCATCAGCCGCTTTGCGCCTGGCGAACTAAGGATTTTGACAAAGACCCTTGCGGCGGCGGTCGAGGCTTGGTGTAATAATATGCGCTAGGCGTCGCCGGTGCGGCGCGCGCTTAACACTGACGCCCGATTTAGTGCAATCGCAATAATTTCTCGCCACCCAAGCCTTGCGGCATTAGACGTATTCCCAACACATATATGCAAATTCAAGCAACGAATGAGGAGCAGACATGATCATAGCTGTACTGTTTGGTTTGCTTATAGGCTTTGTCGCTTTGGGCCTATTTTTCGCGGTCTTTGCGTCGTTGGTTGACGGATTATCACGATCTGCTGCGCCAGAGGGCGCATGGAGAGATGCATTTAGAGAATTAGGTGATGCTTTAGGGATCACCAAGTTCATACCCAGTGAAAACGGCTTAAGGATCATTATATTGGTTGGCATGTCGTTTGTTGCGTTGTACGTATTATCTCAAGGCTAAACAATATTTATAAGAGTATTATTGCTACTAAATGGACCGTAAAAACCACGGTAGGGCGAATTGGACGTGTCATCACTTTAGAGCTAGTGAAATCTAAAGTCGCTGCAGGCGAGAATTCCCGCCTAAATTGATGTCTCGCAAATGCTTCGCACCAGTCTTCACCGCCCTGCCCCGTAGCCCGCAGTGCAAGCCCTTAGCGCCCCGTAGTGCGTCGCAGTTCTGAGCCTAAGCCATTGGCGATGCTTAAGCACATGTGGCTCGTCCACAACCACCCCTCGGGCGACCCGACGCCGTCGCACGCCGACATCGACATGACGAAGACCATCGTCGAGACGGCCAAGCCCCTCGGCATCTCGGTCCACGACCACATCATCATCGGCAGGAACGGCCACGCCAGCCTCAAGGGGCTGCGGCTGATCTGAGAGCCGCCCATCGCCGCGCTCACGACAACCGGAAAAACCGCGCCTGAAGCAAGAAGCGCGCCGCCGTGGCGCCATTCCCGCCTGTCGGCCTGTCTGCCTATGCCGATGCCGTGGCAGGGCAGGCCGCGACAAGGTGGCAGGCTGCCGCACCGCAAGCGGCCGGGCGTCCGCCCGCGGCTGCAACCCTCAATGCAGCTGGCCGCCATCCTTCACGATGCGGATTTCCTTCGGGCTGATCAGCCCCTGATGCATGACGCGGACGGAGTGGATGATCGCCTCGATCTCGCGTTCCCAATGGTCGAGGAAGCGCTTCAGCCGCGGATAGTCCGGCGCCAGATCCTCGAACTGCCAGAAGAACGTCTGCAGCAACGTCGGATGATCCGGCATTCGGTAGAGCACCTCGGCGGAGGTCAGGCTGTAACCCTGAAGCATCCGTTGAAAGGACGCGTCGACTTGTCTCGCAGTCATCGGCACACCTCTTCGAGCGGCGCCGGACTGTTGTTCATCGGCCCCGTGTTACAGCTCCACCCACTTCCGGAATGTCGGATGATCTGGAGCTTCGACAAGATCGATGCTGCGCCGCTTTCCTTAACGAGCCATTAACTCCCGGCGTGGCAAAGACGCCGGTTCGATGATTAAAGGCCGAGCGGCCGGCCCTTGCAAGCAGCGAGCCGATGAATTCCTCGTCAGTCGTTGCCGGCGCACAACAAAAGTGCAGCCCTGCCTGACGATCCGCCTTGCGCAGCAAGAGCGTGCGCGGCGCGCCGGCCGGCTCAATGCGACTCCCGGCCCGCTTGCGAGGGGATCGCCCCGATCATCGCCGTCTTCCGCTCCGCCTCGCCGCTCTCCATCGGCGTGGCATCTTTGGCGCGCGGCGCTTCCTGCGTCTCGGGCGTTTCGGGTGCGGGACCGGCGGGATCGGCCGGAGGCGCTGCCACGCCGTCCGCCCCTGCCGCGCTCGGTCCAGCCTCCGGACCGCTGGCCGCGTCATTGTCCGGATCATCCCCGCCCGTATCCCCGGTTTCATCGTCGCCGGCCGCTTCGCCGCCTGTCGGCTCGCCAGCAGAAAGGGGAGCCGCCGGTGGGGCGCTCGGCGCCGAGGCGGCGGCGCCCTCCCCTGAGCCTGAGCCTGAGCCGGTGCCGGCACCGGAACCGGCCCCGTCCGCGCCGGCCTGCCCGCCTTCGCTCGCGCCGGACGTCTCTCCGTCGCCGAGGATCCGCGCCCACAGATCGTCGGTCGCCTGGCGAGCTCTTTCGAGCGGCAGCACCAGCTTGCCGCTGCCGGCGGCTCGCGTCAGCTCGTCGCGCAGCTTCGCCGCGAACCGGTCGCCGCCCGCCGCGGCGATCGCCGCCCACCCATAGGCCCGCATGATGTTGCGGGGCGTCTGCGAGCCCTCGTAATAGGCAAAGGCGAGCTGGCGGATCGTCCCCCAGTCGCGGCTGCGGAACGCCTCGATCTCGGCGGCGCGCTGGCGCCGGCCGACGGGCGTCTCGCGCCAGGTGGCGACCGCCTCGTCCTCGGCCGCGACGATCTCCGCCGGGCTGAGGCGGCGGCCGATGGCCGCAAGGCTCTCGCCGGCATGAGGCAGCCCCTCGGCGAGCGCCAGATCGAGCGCGACATAGGTCGGAGCCAGCCTTTCCTGGGCGATCGGAACATACGGGTCGATGGCGATCGCCCGGGCGAGCAGCGCCACGGCGGCGCGGTTGTTCTCCATCGCCGCCGGCATGATCAGCCCCAGCGCCCGGCCCGCGTCCTGGGGCGTGCCGCGGCCCTGGAGCAGCACCTCGGCAAGGGCGAGAACGTCCTCCAGCGGCGCATCCGGCGCAAGCTCCAACTGCTGGGCAGTCAGCAGCGGCTGGCGCGCCACCTGCCCGGCGACCACCTCGGGCGCCAGGTCCTCGACGTCCCGCGCGTCGACGGCGCCGTCGGTCAGCCGGGCGAGATCGAAGGGCTCGGCCGGCCGCAGGGCGACGAACAGCCGGTCCGGCGCCCGGAGGAAGGCCTGCACCGCGGCCGACCACCCCTGCGCCCGCTGTCGCAGTCCGGGGGTCGCACCGCCGGCAAGCCTGTCGACGAGGCCCGCCGTCCCGGCCCCTGCGATCAGCGCCGCGGCCCCTGCCGCAGCATCCGGGCTGAGGCCCTGCTCCCGGCCGAGGACGTCGTAGAGCGCCGGAACGAGCCCCATGTCGACGAAGGCGAGGTCGCCCGAGGCGAGCCGGCCGCGGATCTCGGGCCTGTCGCCGCCTGCCGCCGGCCCGCCGCCTCCGACGTCGTCCAGCGGGACGAGCAGGTGGAAGCCCCGGAGGTCGGCGTCCAGATCGAAGGCGCCGATGCCGTCGAGGCGCGCGCTCGCCTGGACCTGGTAGTCGGCGCGCGGGGCGTCGAGGACGAGGCCGATAGTGATGTTGCCGGTCACGGTCTGCCGGTCGAGCTTCGTCAGCACCTCGCGCACCTTGGGATCGAGCGGCAGCGGCCTCGTGTCGAGCGCGACGTCGTCGAGGATCAGCTGGTCGGCGCCGATGCGCATCTGCCCGATCCGGAAATTCACGCTGTCCCGGTCGACCTCCAGCCCCGTCACCACCAGCGAACGGGTGATCGGATCGTAGCGCCGGCCGTCATAGGTGATCGCCGCAAGGCTGCGCAAAGAAGTGACGGCGAGATCGAAGAGAGTGGGCGTATAGGGCAGGATCAGGCCGGAAAGCCCGCCCGCATCCTCGTTTCCCAGGCTCGGGGGCTGCGCGGTCTGGGCCCGCCCCGGGACCGCCGCACCGCAGATCAGCGTCGCCGCAACCAGCGCTGCGATCCTTCGCGACATGTTCTTCCTCCCCTTGCGGCTGCCCCTTCCGGCTGCGGCGGCCGGGCCGCGCGGGCCGAAATCACGCCAGGCACCGGCGAGGACGATAACCCGCACGAAACGGAATTCCCAATGCCGAAAATACCGATCAAGACATAAACAAATGTTTATATCCTCTTGTGGCACTCGGTTCCGCCTGCTAAAGCCTGCGCCAACGTTCGGGTGCGGTCCCCGCCCCGTTTCGACAACGACATTTCGACCAACTGCCTTCAGGAAGGGAATTCCCAAGCCATGAGCGAACAGACCGACTACATCGTCAAGGACATCGCCCTCGCCGACTACGGCCGCAAGGAACTCGACATCGCCGAGACCGAAATGCCGGGTCTGATGGCCTGCCGCGAGGAGTTCGGCTCCGACAAGCCCCTCAAGGGTGCCCGGATCACCGGCTCGCTGCACATGACGATCCAGACCGGCGTTCTGATCGAGACGCTGGTGGCGCTCGGCGCCGAGGTCCGCTGGGCTTCCTGCAACATCTTCTCGACCCAGGATCACGCCGCCGCCGCGATCGCCGCCGCGGGCATCCCGGTCTTCGCCATCAAGGGCGAGACCCTCGAGGAATACTGGACCTACACCGACAAGATCTTCCAGTGGCCGGACGGCCAGCCGTCGAACATGATCCTCGACGACGGCGGCGACGCCACGATGTACATCCTCACCGGCGCCCGCGCCGAGGCCGGCGAGGACGTCCTGTCCAACCCCGGCAACGAGGAGGAGACCATCCTCTTCGCCCAGATCAAGAAGCGCATGGCCGAGACCCCGGGCTTCTTCACCAAGCAGCGCGATGCCATCAAGGGCGTCACCGAGGAGACGACGACCGGCGTCAACCGTCTCTACCAGCTGCAGAAGAAGGGCCTCCTGCCCTTCCCGGCGATCAACGTCAACGACAGCGTCACCAAGTCGAAGTTCGACAACAAGTACGGCTGCAAGGAGTCGCTGGTCGACGGCATCCGCCGCGGCACCGACGTGATGATGGCCGGCAAGGTCGCCGTCGTCTGCGGTTACGGCGACGTCGGCAAGGGCTCGGCCGCCTCGCTCCAGGGCGCCGGCGCCCGCGTCAAGGTCACGGAAGTCGATCCGATCTGCGCCCTGCAGGCGGCGATGGACGGCTTCGAGGTGGTGCAGCTCGAGGACGTCGTCGCCTCGGCCGACATCTTCATCACCACCACCGGCAACAAGGACGTCATCCGCATCGAGCACATGCGCGAGATGAAGGACATGGCGATCGTCGGCAACATCGGCCACTTCGACAACGAGATTCAGGTCGACGCCCTGAAGAACCTCAAGTGGACGAACATCAAGCCCCAGGTCGACATGATCGAGTTCGCCAAGGGCAACCGCATGCTGCTCCTCTCCGAGGGCCGTCTGCTCAACCTCGGCAACGCGACCGGTCACCCGAGCTTCGTGATGTCGGCGTCCTTCACCAACCAGACGCTGGCCCAGATCGAGCTGTTCACCAAGGGCGAGCAGTACGAGAACCAGGTCTACGTCCTGCCCAAGCATCTCGACGAGAAGGTCGCGCGCCTGCATCTCGGCAAGCTCGGCGCAAGGTTGTCGGAGCTCACGGAAGAACAGGCGTCCTATATCGGCGTCGAGCAGCAGGGCCCCTACAAGCCTGAGCACTATCGCTACTGATTTGCAGCCGGCCCCACGGCCGACTCACATGGCCCGGCGAAGCGCAAGCCTCGCCGGGCGATTTCATTTCAGCTTTAGTTAAATATTACGGATTGCGCCCGATTCACCAGCCGCTAATATGACCGAATCAAGGCTTTCCGATGCGGAAACGAGAGCTTTGAACGAGATGCGTTGAGTTCAGTCTCGACAGCGGCGGCAAAGACGAGGGCAAACTCATATGTCGAGAGACATCGAACCCGGGCGCGGCGGCGCAAACGGGTCGCGCACGGATTCTAACCAAAATCTGGCCTCAGCCGTCATCCTCCACGGGGCGTGGTGGGCGACGACGACGGCCGCGGTCCTGACGACCTCCCTGGCGGCCTCGACCGGCCCGGCAGCTGCCCAGAGCGGCGAGCCGGATCTGGCCGTCGAGGTCGGCCGGATGCTCACCGACATCGACATCCTCTATCTGTCCGCCATCGCCTTCCTGATCGGCGCTGCAATGGTCGCGGCGACCTTCATGGTCCGTCAGCGGGCCGGGCTCAGCGCCGAGAACGAGGCCCTGCGCAGCGACCTTCATCAGGCCCGGCTCGAGGCCGACGCCCGCACCGCGCTGCTCCTCTCCGGCGACGAGCGCATTCTGGTCTTTTCCGGCGAACCAGTCCCGGAAGTGGTGGGTCAGATCGCGGCGATCCGACAGATCCCGACCGATCCCGACCGCTTCCTGATCTTCGCCGACTGGATGCCGGCGGAGCAGGTGGCGCTGCTGGAGGCCGCCATCGCGGAACTCCTGGAGACCGCCAAGCCCTTCCGCATGGCCCTCGATCTCGACGCCGAATGCGTCGTCGAGGCGACGGGCCGCACCTCGGGCGGCCTCGCCATGGTCCGCTTCAGCGTCCTCGAAGGCCTGCGCAAGCGCCTCGACGAATTGTCGTCCTCCCAGTCCCGCGCCAGGGCGACGGTCGAGGCGATGCAGCATCTCTTCGATCAGGCACCGCTGGCAATCTGGCTGCGCGACCGTCACAACCGGCTCTCCTGGGTCAACCGCGCCTATGCGGCAGCCGTCGATGCACCCTCCGTCGCCGACGCGCTGGAACGGCAGATCGAGTTCTTCAGCGCCCAGGACCGGCTGCGCATCGCCAGGGACCTGGAGAAGTCCCGCATCTTCACCGGCAAGCTGTCGACCGTCGTCGAGGCCGACCGGCGCAACTTCAACGTCGTCGAGACCATCGGCACGGACGGCTCGGCCGGCCTAGCCATCGACGTCTCCGAGACCGAGCAGGTGCGCATGGAGCTGCACCAGACGATCGTCAGCCAGTCCGAGACCCTCGACCAGCTCGCCACCGCCGTCGCCAGGTTCGACGAGCGCACGCGCCTCTGCTATTACAACGCCGCCTTCCAGCGCCTGTTCGACCTCACCAACGCCTATCTGGAGACCGAGCCGGATCACGTGGCGCTCCTCGATCATCTGCGCACCCGGGGCACCCTGCCGATCGAGAAGCTGATGCGCTCGGAAATGCGCGAGCAGGACCTCGCCGCCTACCGCGCCACCGAGCCGACCGAGACGATGTGGCACCTCGCCGACGGCCGCACCCTGCGGGTGATCGCCACCCCGCAGCCGCGCGGCGGCGCCACCTGGGTGTTCGAGGACATCACCGAGAAACTCGAACTCGAAAGCCAGCTGAAGTCGACCTCCCAGCTCCAGCGCGAAACCATCGACTTCCTCAACGAGGCCGTCGCGGTGTTCGGCAGCGACGGCAGGTTGCGCCTGTCCAATCCCGCCTTCGCCGATATGTGGGGCTTTGCCGCCGACCTGCTGGAGGCGGCCCCGCGCATCCGCGCCCTCTCCGAAATCGCAACGGCGAAGGTCGATGCCACCCAGGGCGGCGCGCAGGAGGACCTGTGCGAAATCTCGCGCGGCTGGCAGCTGTTCTGCGAGCAGGTCACCTCCTTCGACGAGCATGGCCGCGACACCCTGCGCGGCGAGATGAGCCTCACGGACGGCCGGATCTTCA
The DNA here is from genome assembly GCA_002700095.1 of Fulvimarina sp. GTDB lineage: Bacteria > Pseudomonadota > Alphaproteobacteria > Rhizobiales > Rhizobiaceae > Jiella. The sequence continues at coordinate 10,031 of PACL01000086.1, forward strand.
ACTACGCCATCGTCCCCCTGCCCAACGGCCTGACGATGCTGACCTTCTCCAACATCTCCGAGGCCCGCGCCGCCGAGCTCGTGCTGCGCGAGCGCAACGACGCGCTGGAGCAGGCCAACCGCATCAAGACCGACTTCGTCCAGCACGTGAACTACGAGCTCCGCTCGCCGCTCACCAACATCATCGGCTTCTCGGCGCTGCTGCGCTCGCCGGAGACCGGTCCGCTCAACGAGCGCCAGAGCGAGTATCTCGACTACATCTCCTCCTCGACCTCGACGCTGCTCACCATCGTCAACGACATCCTCGACCTCGCCACCGTCGATGCCGGCATCATGGAGCTCGAACTCTCCGAGGTCGACATCGCCCGCACGGTCGAGCAGGCCGTCGACGGCGTCCGCGACCGCTTCGAGGCGGCGGACCTGCGCCTTTCGATCGATCTCGGCGAGGCCGGCACGAGCTTCCTCGCCGACGGCCACCGGCTGATCCAGATCCTCTTCAACCTTCTCTCCAACGCGGCGAACTTCGCCCCGGCCGGGTCGACCGTCGGCGTGCGGGCCTGGCGTCACCAGGGCATGCTGTCCTTCGAGGTGTCCGACCACGGGCCGGGCATCGCCAGCGAACAGGTCGAGAAGGTCTTCGAGCGCTTCGAGGCCAATCCGAGCGGCGGCCGCCAGTCCGGCGCCGGGCTCGGCCTCTCCATCGTGAAGAGCTTCGTCGAGCTGCATCAGGGCCATGTCGAGGTCCGCTCGTCACGCGGTTCCGGCACCGCGGTCACCTGTCACTTTCCCCTCGACGGTCTCGTGCCGGACGAAGAGGACGGTTCCTCGTCGCGGTTCCGGAGCGCCGCCGAATGAGCCAGGCAGGCGACGCCCTCACGCCCGTTACCAGTCTGCCGCTGGCCGATGCCGTGGCCACGGAGCGGCTCGGCGCCGACCTCGCCATGGTGCTGCGGCCGGGCGACGTCGTCGCGCTCTCCGGCGATCTCGGGGCCGGCAAGTCGACGCTGGCGCGGGCGCTCATCCGGGCACTCGCCGCCGATGACGGCCTCGAGGTCCCCTCGCCGACCTATACGCTCGTTCAGGCTTACGAGAGCGACCCGCCGGTCGCCCATTTCGATCTTTACCGACTGTCCTCCGGCGAGGAACTCGACGAGCTCGGCTTCACCGAGGCGATCGAGGCCGGCATCGTCGTTGTCGAATGGCCGGAGCGCGCCCCGGAGGTCGCACGCGCCGCGACCATCGCCATCGAGCTGTCGCTGCCGGCAGGCGGCGGACGCCTGGCAGTCATTTCCGCCACCAGCAACGCCGCCGACCGCCTCCGCCGCACCCTCGCGGTGCGCGACTTCCTGGCTGCCGCCGGCCTGCCGGAAGCGCCGCGCACGCGCTTCTTCGGCGATGCCTCGTCCCGGCGCTACGAGACCGTTCCCGGCGACGGCGCGACCCTCGTCCTGATGGACGCGCCGCGCCAGCCGGACGGTACACCGATCCGCGACGGCCTGCCCTACAGCCGGATCGCCCATCTCGCCGAGGACGTTTCGCCCTTCGTCGCCGTCGCGACGGCGCTGCGGACGGCCGGCTTCGCCGCGCCGGCGATCCTGAAGGCCGATCTCGACGCAGGCCTCCTCCTGATCGAACATCTCGGCGACGGCCAGATCATCGACGCCGAGCACCGGCCGATTCCCGAGCGCTACCACTCATGCGCCCTCTGCCTCGCCGATCTCCACGGCGTCGCCTGGCCCTCCCAGCTGCCGATCCCCGGCGGCCCGGTCCACCAGCTCCCGCCCTACGACCGCCGCGCGATGACCGCGGAGGTCGAACTCCTGATCGACTGGTACCTGCCCGATTTTCTGGGGCGGCCTGCCTCCGCCGATGAGCGGGCGCTGTTTTCCGAATGCTGGACCGCGCTCTTCGACGAACTGGAGGCCGCCGAGCGCAGCCTCGTCCTGCGCGACTTCCACTCGCCCAACGTCATCTGGCGGCCGGATGCCGTAGGCGTCCTCAGGATCGGCCTCATCGACTTCCAGGACGCGATGATGGGCCCTGCGGCCTACGACGTCGCCTCGCTCGCCCAGGATGCCCGCGTCGACGTCTCCGGCGAGCTGGAAGCCGCCCTGACCGCCGCCTATGTTGCCCGCCGCCGAAGCGACGATCCGGGCTTCGACCCCTTCGGATTCGAGCGCGATTACGCCATCATGGCGACCCAGCGCGCCACCAAGATTCTCGGAATTTTCGTCCGCCTCCTCAAAAGAGACGGCAAGCCGCAATATCTACGTCACATACCCCGGCTTAAGGGCTATCTCGCCCGCACGCTCGGCCACCCGTCGCTGTCGGCCCTTCGCCATCTCTATGGCGAATGGGGCATCCTCGACGCACGGGCCGCCGAGCGGCATCGCTCAAACGACTGAAGACACCATGACCCTTCGCAGCCTCCATGCCCGTTTCAAGCCGAAGACCGCGATGATCCTCGCCGCCGGCCTCGGCAAGCGCATGCGCCCGATCACCTCGACCATGCCAAAGCCGCTGATCGAGATCCGCGGCCACGCGCTGATCGACTACGGCCTCGATGCGCTGGCCCGCAACGGCGTCGAGAAGGTGGTGGTGAACGTCCACTACATGGCCGACCTGATGCGCGCCCATCTGAGGAAGCGCAAGGACATGGAGATCGTCGTCTCCGACGAGACCGACGCGCTCCTCGATTCCGGCGGCGGCGTGGTGAAGGCACTTCCCGAACTCGGCGCCGATCCCTTCTACCTGCTGAACGCCGACACCTTCTGGATCGACGGCTACCGGGACAATCTCGACCTTCTCGCCGAGCTCTGGGATCCGGCGAAGATGGACGTCTCGCTGCTGATCGCCGAAATGCGCCATTCCACCGGCTATGACGGCGACGGCGATTTCGTCATGGACCCGTCGGGCCGCCTCGCCCGCGTGCCCGAGCGCGTCGTCTCGCCCTACATCTATGCCGGCGGCGCGATCCTGAAGCCGGAGCTCTTCGCCGGCATGAAGCCGGGGAAGTTCTCGCTGAACCGGATCTTCGACCAGACGATCGAGTCGGAACGCCTGTTCGGCGTGCGACTCGACGGCGTCTGGATCACCGTCGGCACCCCCGCCGCGATCCCGCTCGCCGAAGCCGCCTTCCTCGCCAGCGCGGCGGCCTGAAGGCCCTCGCCCGGACTTGGCCGGGCGCGGCGCCCCGCGAAAGCCCGAGAGCCCAGGCGGACGGCGCAACAAAGCCGGGCCTGCCGGCGGCTGCCGCGCGTCAGCCAGAGCCGCGCCCTCGCCGGCCTCAGCGCCCCATGGCGTAGAACTCGTCATTGGGCCGCATGCTGGTGACGTTGGCCAGCCGGTTCGACATGCCGAAGAAGGCCGAGATCGCCGCGATGTCCCAGATGTCCTCGTCGGTGAAGCCGTGCCCGCGCAGGACTTCCATGTCCGCATCGTCGATCGTGTGGGCCTGCTGCGAGACCTTCATGGCGAAGTCCAGCATCGCCCTCTGGCGCGGCGTGACGTCGGCCTTGCGGTAGTTGATCGCCACCTGGTCGGCGATCAGCCTGTCCTTCGCCCGGATCCGCAAGATCGCCCCATGGGCGACAACGCAGTACTGGCACTGGTTGGCGGCGCTGGTCGCCACCACGATCATCTCCCGCTCGGCCTTCGTGATCGGCCCCGGCTTGTCCATCAGCGCATCGTGATAGGCGAAGAACGCCCGGAATTCGTCGGGCCGGTGGGCGAGCGTCAGGAAGACGTTCGGCACGAAGCCCGACTTCTCCTGGACCGCGAGGATCCTCGTCCGGATGTCCTCCGGCATCGCGTCGAGATCGGGCACCGGAAAGCGGCTGACGGGCCGGTCGGTCATGATGGTCTCACTCCCTGTTGCATATTCTGTTCCGCGGCCAGTTGCGCGTGTCGTTGCGGCGCATGGCTCGCCGCAGTCGGTTCGGCTCCGTAATCCCGGCCGGTCCCCACCGTCACGGCCCGGCAGACGCCCCAGCAGCCGCGAACTGGGAATGCAGAGAGCGAGCCGCCCTGCCTTCTCTCCCCGCTCCCGCGGGCCTCGCGACAGCCCTCAGATGACCGCCTCGATCAGGAACGGTCCCTTGCGGGCGCAGGCCGATGCCAGAAGGTCGGCAAAACCCTCCACCGTATCCGTACGGGCGGCCTCCACCCCCATGCCGGCGGCGATCTGCACCCAGTCGAGATCGGGATTGTCGAGGTCGAGCATCCGCCGCGCGTTCTCGCCGGGCGCTCCGGCGCCGACATTCTCCAACTCCTTGCGCAGGATCTGGTAGCGGCGGTTGGCGAAGATGACCGTCACGATGTCCAGCTTCTCGCGAGCCTGCGTCCACAAGGCCTGGACCGTGTACATGCCGCTGCCATCCGCCTGCAGGCCGATCACCTTGCGGTCCGGGCAGGCGACGCTCGCCCCCGTCGACATCGGCAGCCCGAGGCCGAAGGCCCCGCCCGTCAGCTGCAGGAAGTCGTGCGGCTCGGCGCCGGAGGTCATCAGGAAGGAGCCGAAGCCGGAACTGACGGATTCGTCGCAGACGATCGCCTCGGCCGGCATGTGGTGGGCGAGGACGGCGGCGATCGCATCCGCCGTCAGCCGGCCAGACGGCATCGCCGGGCTACGGCGTTCGGCCAGCCGCGCGGCGAGATCCGGGCGCACGCCGACCGCCTCCGCCAGCGCCTCGATCGCCGCCACCATGTCCTCGCCGTCCGCGAGAAGGTCCATGACCTCGCAGGCTTCGGGCAGCATGGAGCTCGGCTTGCCCGGATAGCCAAAGAAGCCGACCGGCGCCTTGGCGCCGATCAGGATCACCTGCTCGGTCTCGGCGAAGGCCTCCAGCGCCTGGTCGACGCCATAGGGCACCCGGTCGACGACGGGCAGCCCGGACCCGCGCCGGATGCGGCCATTGGCCTGCTGCGCCATCAGCCGCGCCCCCGCCGTGTTGGCGATCCGGTCGAGGCGCTTCAGCGGTTCCTCCCGCAATGCGGGGCCGGTGGCGATGATGGTGGTCCGGCGGCCGGAGCGCAGTGCCTTCGCCGCCCTGTCGATGCGGCCCATGTCGGGCTGCCGCAGGACCTGGCGCGGTGCCCGGCCAACCGTCTTGACGGTGGTCGGGCTCCAGGCGGCGTCGGCATGCAGGATCAGCGTCGCGATCTGCCCGGGGCTCCGGGTGGCCGCGCTGATCGCCTCTTCGGTCCGCTGCCCGACATTGTCGGCGAGGTCGGCCCGCCCGATCCAGTGCGACACCGGCCGCGCCAGGGACTCGATGTCCGAGGTCAGCGGCGCGTCATAGGGCAGGTGAAAGGTGGCATGGTCGCCGACGACGTTGACGATGGGCGTCGCTGCCCGGCGGGCGTTGTGCAGGTTGGCGATGCCGTTGGCAAAGCCCGGCCCCAGATGCAGCAGCGTCGCCGCCGGCTTGTCGGCCATGCGCGCATAGCCGTCGGCCGCGCCGGTGACGACGCCCTCGAACAGCCCGAGCACGCAGCGCATCCTCGGCTGGCGGTCGAGGGCGGCGACGAAATGCATCTCCGACGTCCCCGGATTGGCAAAGCATACGTCGATGTCGTTGGCGAGAAGCGTCTCGCAGAGAAGATCGGCGCCGTTCATGTGCAGTGTCCTCCATTCAGTCTCGTATCGGCGAACCCGCAGCGGCCCTCACCCTGCCGCTGCATCGCCAAAAAGGGCTCCCGGGCCACGGAGATATCGCGCCGCAACGCCGGCAGAACAGGTCGTCGCCGGTTCGTCCCGGTCGCGGCGCGGCGCGGGCTCCCTCGTGTGTCCCTCCCTGCCCGGCCTCAGGCCCGCACGTCGATGATCACCCGGCCGCGGACCTGGCCGGCGACGATCTCCTCGGCGAGCCGCGGCAGGTCCGACAGGGGCTCGACATGGGCGATCGTCTCCAGCTGCGCCTTGTCGAGATGCCCGGACAGCGTCGCCCAGGCCCGCTCGCGCTTGTCGCGCGGCGTCATGACGCTGTCGATGCCGATCAGCGTCACGCCGCGCAGGATGTGCGGCGCGACGGTGGCCGGCAGGTCCATGCCGCCGGCGAGGCCGCAGGCCGCCACCGCGCCGCCATAGGCGGTCTGGGCGAGAACGTTGGCAAGCGTAGTGGAGCCCACCGTGTCGACCGCCCCGGACCAGCGCTCCTTGTCCAGCGGCTTGCCCTTCTCGGCGAGGCTGGCCCGCTCGATGAAGCCCGTCGCGCCAAGGCCTGTGAGATAGTCGTGGGTCTCGGGCCGGCCGGTGGAAGCAGTCACCGCGTAACCCTTCGCCGCAAGGAGGCTGATCGCGGTGGAACCGACGCCGCCGGCCGCCCCCGTCACCAGCACCGGAAGATCCTTCTTCGCGATCCTGCCCCAGTCCTCCAGCGCGTCGACGCAGAGCGCCGCCGTATAGCCCGCCGTCCCGATCGCCATCGCCTGCTTGAAATCGAAGGCCTCCGGCAGCCGGATCAGCCATTCCGGCTTCACCCGCTGATAGAGCGAATAGGCGCCCCATTCCGTCTCCGACATGCCCCAGCCATTGCCGACCACCTTGTCGCCGGGCTGCCATTCCGGTGATCGGCTCTCCACCACCGTCCCGGCGAAGTCGACGCCGGCCACCATCGGCAGCCGTCGGGCGATCCGGCCCTTGCCGCTGACGGCCAGCCCGTCCTTGTAGTTCAGCGTCGAGAAGGCGATCTCGACGAGGACGTCATGATCCGGCAGGTCGGCGAGCGTCAGCTCGCGGAACTCGGCTTTCGGCTTGCCCTCGTGATCGACGATCATCAGGGCGCGAAACGGCTCGGTCATCGTTGTTCTCCCAGAACGCGTTACCGACGTCGCGCTTCAGGTCGATCCCGGGCGCGGACACCGCCGCCGACGCTACCTGAAGAGTGGCGAGTCGTCATCGACTCAAAAAACGTCCCCCGCGGCCGCCATGGGAGCGCCTGAGACCGGCGAGACCAAAAGGGGCGACCGCAAGCGGTCTCGTCTTGGCACAAACACCAAGACCGCCCGGCTGATGCCGTGCGGTCCGTGGCGGTCACGCTATTCCACACACCGACGCGACAATGCCGGCCGGTGCGGGGAAACGGATGATCAGTTGCTGCTCTGGCCGGGAACCAGGCCGCCCGCCGGAGCGGTCGTGTCGCTGCCATTGCCCATGTCGCCACTGCGGGCGGTCGACGAGCCGGCTGAATTGGAGTTCATCGCGCCGTCGTTGCTCATGGTACCGCCCGACATTGAGGAGCCGGAGTCGGTGGAAGGCGCCATCGTCGAGGACATTCCGTCCGTGGACGTCGCGGCGCCGTTGCACTGCGCAGCGGTGGGGTTGGCAGCGCAATCGGTCTGCGAACCGGAGGTCGTCGGCGCCTCTTCGGCGGAGCGCGAGCTGTCCGAGCTGCTGGAGCCGGACTGGGCGAAGGCCGGAGCGACGAAGAGGCTGACGGCGGCAGCTGCGACGAGGAGTTTCATGACATCACCTTTCGAGTGGCTTGAAGATGATGCTGAAACCGCTCAGTCACACGAACAGTTGCTGCGACAAAACGCCTACATATTCAGTCAACTACGCGTCGCACCATCATTTGACGAGACAAACCTGAAGCTGGGCGGGCGCTGTCACACCAACAGCCCGGGACGATGACTCCCAGGCTGTGACCCGCGGGCCGCTGGTGTCGAGCCCGCGGCGATCAAGCGTCCACCCCTTGGCGCCGATGGACCAGCGGGGTCGACAGCATCACAGCGTCGCCCCGATCTTCCACGGCACGAATTCGTGATCGCCATAGCCGAATTCCTCCGACCGGCTCTTCCTGCCCGAGGCCACGTCGAGGATGGTCTCGTAGATCGACAGACCGAGCGTCTCGAGATCGGCCTCGCCCGAGAGCACCCGGCCGCAGTCGATGTCCATGTCCTCGGGCATCGCGTTGAACAGCGCCGTCGTCGAGGCGAGCTTGAGGCTCGGCGTCGGCTTGGCGCCGAAGCAGGAGCCCCGCCCCGTGGTGAAGGCGATGACGTTGCCGCCGCTCGCCACCTGCCCCGTCGCCGAGACGGGATCGTAGCCGGGGCTGTCCATGTAGACGAAGCCCGGCCGGTCGATCCTCTCGGCATAGGCGAAGGCGCCCGCGACCGGCGCCCGCCCGCCCTTGGCGACGGCGCCGAGGGACTTTTCCAGGATCGTCGTCAGGCCGCCGCGCTTGTTGCCGGGGGACGGGTTGTTGTCGAGCTCGGCACCGTTCTTGGCCGCGTAGTCGCGCCACCAGTCGATCATGGCTGCGATCCGCCCGCCGGTCTCGGCGTTCGAGCGGGCGATCAGCAGATGCTCGGCGCCGAAGATCTCCGGCGTCTCGGACAGGATCGAGGTGCCGCCGGCGGCGACGAGGATGTCCGAGGCGACGCCGAGGGCGGGATTGGCCGAAATGCCCGAAAACGCATCGGAGCCGCCGCACTGCATGGCGAGCGTCAGCTTCGCCACCGGCAGCTCGGTCCGCCGGTCCCTGTCCGCCGCGGCGGCGATCGGCTCGAGGATCTCCAGCGCCCGGCGCACCGCCGAGGCCGAGCCGCCCACCTCCTGGATGTTGAAGGTGGCGAAGCGTTCCTTCGTCCATTCGGTCGGTTGATAGAGGGTGAGCTGGTTCACCTCGCAGCCGAGCCCGATGATCAGGATGCCGCCGAAATTGGGGTGGTCGCGATAGCCCTTGAGAGTGCGCACCAGCGTGTCGAAGCCCTCGCCCGATCCGGCCATGCCGCAGCCCTGGTCGTGGACGATGGCGGCAAAGCCGTCGATGCCGGGAAAGCGCGGCAAGAGCCGCTTCTCGGCTTCCGCGGCAATCGCGTGGCAGACCGTGGTGGAACAGTTCACCGAGGCGAGGATGCCGATATAGTTGCGGGTGCCCGCCCGCCCGTCGGGGCGCAGAAACCCCTGGAACGTCCGGCGCGCCGGCAGCTCGCGAATCGGCGCCGGCGCCGGGGCTGCCGCATTGCGCAGGTCGGCCATGCCGCAATTGTGGCTGTGGACGTGCTGCCCCGCCGCGATCGGGGCCGTCGCCCGGCCGATGACCTGGCCATATTTCACGATGGGATCGCCCTCGGCCCGGTCGGTCAGGGCGAGCTTGTGGCCGACGGGAACAGGGTTCCTCAGCGTGATCCCCTCGATGATCTCGCCGATCGCCAGCGGCCGCAGCGCCACCGCCACCGTGTCGGCCGGATCAAGCATAAGGACGTTCGGCGTCCTCCGCCCGGCGGCCTTGATCGTGTCGTCCATTGGTCAGTTCCTCCCATGGGTGGTCCTGTCCGACCGAGCCTCGAGCGCGATCGGCACGGAACGCGCCCGCTCCACCGAGACGCCCACCATGCCTCTATATGCTGGACAAGCGCCCGCCACGCCAGCCTCGGACAGCTCGCGGGCATTTCGTTTCAAGGATGTGTCATGGGGTGGAGAGGCGTGCATGAGCTGCACGCCGAAGCCGGACGGTGAGATGCGCAGCCGGATGCAACGCTTCACATCCGTACCCGTCCGGCACTGCAAGCGGCCGCCGGGGGCATGATCCGGCCGGCCCGGAGAACGTCTCGCGAGAGGGTCGGAACGGCCGGAAGGCTCGCCGGAGCGGGTCGCGACGCGGCAGCGGCTGCAGGCCGAAGCCGGGCGAGCTCGCGGCGCGGCCCGGCTTCGATCCCGGCGCTTCGATCAGCGCCCATCCAGCCGATTGATCTGGCGCCGGCAATAAGCTACCTAAGGGAAGCTTGGGTGCGGTCGTTGATGAAATTTTGTAGTCACGCCTGCCCGTTTCTTCGCCCGGCGGGCCATCGCCCCGAAGGGCGGCAGGTTCGGAGCGCTCCCGGGTAACGGCCGGGACGTGGGCCCCGGTCGAAGGTTGGGATCGAAGTCCCGAGGTCGAGGCCCCGCGGGCCGGAACGTGGGTGAAGGCCCGCGTGCGAAGAGACGCGAAGGGTCCAGCCTACCGCCCGCTGCGCCAGGCCGGATCCGCAGGTCGCGTCGCTTACTTGTTGACGGCGTCCTTCAGGCCCTTGCCCGCAGCGAACTTCGGGACGTTGCGAGCCGGAATGTCGACTTCCGCACCCGTCGAAGGATTGCGTCCCTTCGAAGCGGCACGGTGAGAGACGGAAAAGGTGCCGAAGCCGACGAGACGAACGTCGTCGCCCTTCGACATGGCGGACTCGATGGCTTCGAACACGGCGTCCACCGCGGCACCGGCCTGCTGCTTGGAAAGCTCCGCATGTTCTGCAACGGCGGAGACGAGATCGTTTTTATTCATGTGCATCCTCCTGATCGGGCGTCTTCGCCCATCTGATTCCATGGAAAGAACCAGCATTCACTTTTGCGGAAAGCCACATTCTCGGCAATGTCCGCAACCGGTAATTCCTGGAATGCTCATGAAAATGCCGCCCCTGAGGGCGGCATTCCTTCACATAATCAGCGGAGTGAGGTCAGTGCGCAACAGCCGTTGCGCCCTCATCCGCAGGGTCCGGGCCCTTCAGGGGCTCCTCGGTTTCCGACCATTCGATCGGCTGGAGCGGCTCGATCAGCGCATGCTGCAGCACCTCTCCCATGCGGGAGACCGGCACGATCTCGAGCTGGTTCTTCACGTTGTCGGGGATGTCCGCCAGATCCTTGGCGTTCTCCTCGGGGATCAGAACCTTCTTGATGCCGCCGCGAAGCGCGGCGAGCAGCTTCTCCTTGAGACCGCCGATCGGCAGCACGCGGCCGCGTAGCGTGATCTCGCCGGTCATGGCGATGTCGCGCCTCACCGGGATGCCCGTCATCACCGAGACGATGGCCGTGGCCATCGCAGTGCCGGCCGACGGACCATCCTTGGGCGTCGCGCCTTCCGGCACGTGCACGTGGATGTCCCGCTTCTCGAACAGCGGAGGCTTGATGCCGTAGTCGAGGGCACGCGAGCGGACATAGGACGCCGCCGCGGAGATCGACTCCTTCATGACGTCCTTCAGGTTGCCCGTCACCGTCATCTTGCCCTTGCCGGGCATCATGACGCCTTCGATCGTCAGCAGCTCGCCGCCGACCTCGGTCCAGGCGAGACCGGTCACGACGCCGACCTGATCGTCGAGCTCCGCCTCGCCGTAGCGATAGCGCGGCACGCCGAGATAGTCGGAGATGTTGGCGGCCGTCACCTCGACGGTCTTGGTCTCACCCTTCAGGATCTTCGTCACCGCCTTGCGGGCAAGCGTCATCAGCTCGCGCTCATAGTTGCGTACACCCGCCTCGCGGGTGTAGCGGCGCGCGATCTCCTGCAGGGCATCGGCCGAGACCGAGAACTCCCCGTCCTTCAGGGCATGGTCGCGGATGGCCTTGGGCAACAGGTGCCGGCGGGCGATCTCGACCTTCTCGTCCTCGGTGTAGCCGGCGATGCGGATGATCTCCATCCGGTCCATCAGCGGCGCCGGGATGTTGAGCGTGTTCGCGGTCGTCACGAACATCGTCGCCGACAGGTCGTATTCCACCTCGAGATAGTGGTCCATGAAGGTCGAGTTCTGCTCGGGATCGAGCACCTCGAGCAGCGCCGAGGACGGATCGCCCCGGAAGTCCTGGCCCATCTTGTCGATCTCGTCGAGCAGGAAGAGCGGGTTGGCCTTCTTCGCCTTCTTCATCGACTGGACGACCTTGCCGGGCATCGAGCCGATATAGGTGCGCCGGTGACCGCGGATCTCGGCCTCGTCGCGCACGCCGCCAAGCGCCATCCGCACATATTCGCGCCCGGTCGCCTTGGCGATCGACTTGGCCAGCGAGGTCTTGCCGACGCCCGGAGGGCCGACGAGGCACAGGATCGGGCCCTTCAGCTTGTTCTGCCGGCTCTGGACGGCGAGATATTCGACGATCCGCTCCTTGACCTTGTCGAGGCCGTAATGGTCCGCATCGAGGATCTCCTCGGCCTTCTTCAGGTCGATCTTGATCTTCGACTTGACGCCCCAGGGCAGGCCCAGCAGCCAGTCGAGATAGTTGCGCACCACCGTCGCCTCGGCGGACATCGGCGACATCTGCTTGAGCTTCTTGAACTCGGCGTTGGCCTTCTCGCGGGCTTCCTTGGAGAGCTTCGTCTTCTTGATGCGCTCCTCGATCTCGGCCATCTCGTCGCGGCCGTCCTCGCCGTCGCCGAGCTCCTTCTGGATCGCCTTCATCTGCTCGTTCAGGTAGTACTCGCGCTGGGTCTTCTCCATCTGGCGCTTGACGCGCGAGCGGATGCGCTTCTCCACCTGCAGGACGGAGATCTCCGACTCCATGAAGCCGAGGGCCCGTTCCAGCCGCTCGCGCACGGAGAACAGCGAGAGCATTTCCTGCTTCTCGGGGATCTTGATCGCGAGATGCGAGGCCACCGTGTCGGCGAGCTTGGAATAGTCCTCGATCTGGCCGGCGGCGCCGACCACTTCGGGAGAGATCTTCTTGTTCAGCTTGACGTAGTTCTCGAACTCCGAGACGACCGAGCGGGCCAGCGCCTCGACCTCGACGGGATCGTCCTCGCCGTCGCCGACCAGCTCGGCCTCCGCCTCGTGCCATTCGGTGCGGTCGGTGAAGGAGCGGATCTCGGCGCGCGAGATGCCTTCGACGAGCACCTTCACGGTGCCGTCGGGCAGCTTCAAGAGCTGCAGGACGTTCGCCACCGTGCCGACGGGATAGATGCCGTCGGGCGCCGGATCGGCGTCACCGGCATTCTTCTGGGTCGCCAGCAGGATCTGCTTGTCGGCGCCCATCACTTCCTCGAGCGCCTTGATGGACTTTTCGCGGCCGACGAAGAGCGGCACGATCATGTGAGGAAACACAACAATGTCGCGAAGCGGCAGCACCGGGAACAGTGCCGGTTCGTCCGCCTCCGGGCGTTCTGGCGTATGGGACATCATTTTTCCTTTCTACGGCCGAAGCCGTTTGCGGCCCTCAGGCGCAAACCTTGACGCAAGCGTCTGCACGAGAGGCCATTCGCCAAGACCAATCTGGCGTCGGAGGCCCTGAAATTCAAGCGCTCGGGGCGCCCCCCGCCGTGCAGCGACAGATCCACGCAAGACAGCTGCATGACAGCAAAATGCCCGCTCCGGAGTTCCGAAGCGGGCATCGCAATCGCCGGGGCGGGACAGTGCGTCACGCCGAGACGTTTTCCTTTTCGTCCGCCCGATCGGCATAGATGTAGAGCGGCCGGGCGCTTCCATCGATCACCTCCTCGGAGATGACGACCTCCTGCACGCCCTCGAGGGTTGGCAGGTCGAACATCGTGTCGAGCAGCATGGCTTCCATGATGGAGCGCAGGCCGCGCGCGCCGGTCTTTCGCTCGATCGCCTTGCGGGCGATCGCCTTCAGCGCGTCCTCGTGGAACGTCAACTCGACGTTCTCCATCTCGAACAGCCGCTGGTACTGCTTGACCAGCGCGTTCTTCGGCTGCTCCAGGATCTGCACCAGGGCGATCTCGTCGAGATCCTCCAGCGTCGCCAGGACCGGCAGGCGGCCGACGAATTCCGGGATGAGGCCGAACTTCAGGAGATCCTCCGGCTCGACGAGGCGGAACACCTCGCCCGAACGGCGATCCTCGGGGGACGAGACGTTGGCGGCAAAGCCGATCGAGGTCTTGCGGCCACGGTCGGAGATGATCTTGTCGAGGCCCGCGAAGGCGCCGCCGCAGATGAACAGGATGTTGGCCGTGTCCACCTGCAGGAATTCCTGCTGCGGGTGCTTGCGGCCGCCCTGCGGAGGCACGGAGGCGACGGTGCCTTCCATGATCTTCAGAAGCGCCTGCTGGACGCCCTCGCCCGAGACGTCGCGGGTGATCGAGGGATTGTCCGACTTGCGCGAGATCTTGTCGATCTCGTCGATGTAGACGATGCCGCGCTGCGCCCGCTCGACATTGTAGTCGGCCGACTGCAGCAGCTTGAGGATGATGTTCTCGACATCCTCGCCGACNTANCCNGCNTCGGTCAGCGTNGTNGCNTCGGCCATGGTGAACGGCACGTCGAGGATGCGGGCCAGCGTCTGCGCGAGCAGCGTCTTGCCGCAGCCGGTCGGGCCGATCAGGAGGATGTTCGACTTCGCCAGCTCGACGTCGTTGTTCTTCGCCGCATGGGCCAGCCGCTTGTAGTGGTTGTGCACCGCGACCGACAGGACCTTCTTCGCGTAGGACTGGCCGATGACGTAGTCGTCCAGGACCGCGATGATATCCTGCGGGGTCGGCACGCCCTCGCGTGACTTCACCATCGAGGATTTGTTCTCCTCGCGGATGATGTCCATGCAGAGTTCGACACACTCGTCGCAAATGAAGACCGTCGGCCCGGCGATCAGCTTACGGACTTCGTGCTGGCTCTTTCCGCAGAAAGAGCAATAGAGCGTGTTCTTCGAATCGCCGCCGCTCGTTTTGCTCATGCGTCTTTCCTTCCAATCGGGTATACGGCACCCGCTAGCGTCTCATCTGCGATCCCACGCCCGGCCGCAGCCGGACGGCACCCGTGGCGGGAACGCCGAATCCCGTCAGATCTCACACAGCAACCCACATACTACGGCATAGCGCCAATTGCTTGTGCGGCCCTTAACGGCGAATCCCACTATTATCGGCGTTCAACTGTGGCCGGCAAGTGACGAAGCTGCAGGAATCGGTCCTTACGAGGACAATTCCTTCTCGAGCGCCTCGCGAGACGAATAGACTTTGTCGATCAGCCCGAATGCCTGGGCTTCGCCGGCCGTCATGAAATGGTCGCGGTCGAGGGTCCGGTCAATGGTCTCGTAGTCCTGACCGGTGTGTTCGACATAGACCTCGTTCAGCCGGCGCTTCAGCTTGATGATGTCCTGGGCGTGGCGCTCGATGTCCGAGGCCTGGCCGGAAAAGCCGCCCGAGGGCTGGTGCACCATGATGCGGGCGTTGGGCGTCGCGAACCGCATGTCCTTGTGGCCGGCGCACAAGAGCAGCGAGCCCATCGATGCCGCCTGGCCGATGCACAGGGTCGAGACCGCCGGCTTGATGAACTGCATGGTGTCGTAGATCGCCATGCCGGAGGTAACCACGCCGCCCGGCGAGTTGATGTAGAGGGCGATTTCCTTCTTGGGGTTCTCGGCCTCGAGGAAGAGCAGCTGGGCGCAGACCAGTGTCGCCATCGAGTCCTCGATCGGACCGGTGATGAAGATCACCCGCTCCTTGAGGAGGCGCGAAAAGATGTCATAGGCGCGCTCGCCGCGGTTGGTCTGCTCGACCACCATCGGAACGAGGTTCATCGCGGTCGTCATCGGGTGATTCATGTTCTTGTCTCGAAGGTCACGAATGAAGGAATGGACGGGCCGGCTATCCGCCGAGAATCAGCGACGCCAGCGTTCCCCCTAGATAGGGCGTTGCGCCGGGGCTCCGCAACCCGTCCGAAGATTGTGGCGGCCTCTGCGTCGTTTCTGAGTAAATACGAAGCCTGCCGACCGATCGCCCCCGGGCCGCTGACGCTGCGGGCCCGATGCCCCTCCAGCGGGGCTCGAACGGTTAACAGTCGCCGGCTCGGGCGCGGCGGGGCCGGGGGCGGCACACTCGACCGCCCCTCCCCCTCGACCACGGCGGCGCGGTTACCCGCGTCCTCCGCCGGCGCTGTCGATGTCGGTCGCATCCGGCGGGATCGGCCTGCCGTCCGCCTCGGTAGTGCCGTGCCGGGTCATGTCCCGGTCTCCTGCCGGGCTCTTTGCCTTCGCAGGCTCGGCCTCGACGATCTTCGGCTTTTGCGCCGGCTCGTTGCGCAGCCGGATCGGCGGCGCCTTGCCGCCCCGGTCCTCGCCGAACCACACGGTCATGTGCGGGAACGGGATCTCGATGCCGCGCTCGTCGGACATCCGCTTCACGATCTCGCGATAGGCCCGGCCGACGCCCCACTGGGTCCCCGGCTTGGTCATCACCCGGCCGCGCACCACCACGGCCGAATCGCCGAGCTCGTTGACGCCCCACATGTCGAAGCCGGAGATCAGGTTCTCGCCGACATTGGTCGTCTTCAGCTCCTCGAAGGCGTCGATCATCATCGCCTTCACGTCCTCGACGTTCTCGCGATAGGCGACGCCCACATCGGCGACATAGTAGGCGAAGTCCTTGGAGAAGTTCGCCACCTGGTCCACCGAGGAGAACGGGATCAGGTACCAGGTGCCGTCGACGGTGCGCAGGCCGACCGAGCGCACGGTCAGCTGCTCGACGACGCCGGAGACGCCGTTCAGCTCCACCACGTCGCCCTCGTTCATGGCGTTCTGGATCTGGATGAACGCGCCGGTGATGATGTCCTGCACGAACTTCTGGGCACCGAAACCGATGGCGAGGCCGACCACACCGGCACCGGCGAGGAGCGGCGCGATGTCGATGCCGATCTGCGACAGCACCAGCATCGAGATGACCACGACGAGGGTGATGGTGAAGGCGTTGCGGAACAGCGACAAGAGCGTGCGCTCGCGGGCTGTCGGCACGCTGCCGTAGTTCGGGTTGAGCCGATACTCGATCCAGGACGAGACGCCGAGATAGATGGCGACCGCGATGACGACGATCAGCAGCGCGCCGATCAGGCTGGCGGCGTAGCGCTGGCCGATCGCCGAGGCGAACCAGCTGCGGAAGTCCGACAGCGCCCAGGTATCCATGATGTAGGTGACGACCACGAAGACGACGACGAAGCTCAGCACCGTCAGAAGCTTCGGCACGAAGCCGTTGAGCCGCCGCTCCAGAAGCGGCAGGCGGTATTTCAGCTCCTGCGGCAGCTTCACGCCATGGGCGATCATCCGGGCGAGAACCGAGAAGACGAGGCCGCCCAGCGCCATCGCGGCAATCGACTTGCCGGTCGCGGTCGCGACGAAGGTCAGCCCGTCATCCGGGCTCTGCAGCCAGACGACGAACAGCGCGATGGCGGCGAGGATCGCCAGCGCCCACCAGATCTGCCCGATGACCGAGTGGACGAGGGCCCTGAAACTCTTGTCGCCGTGCTTGCGGGCCCGCTTCAGCCGCTCGCGCACGACGCCGCGGTTCTTCAGGATCAGCCCGATGGCGAGGCACAGCGAGCCGAAGGCGACGATGAACTCGGTGGCCGCCGCCGCCGCCTGGGTCGAGGCCCACTGGACGATCGGCGCCACGAACAGGAACGTGTAGCCGAGGATCGAGACCAGCCGCGACAGCCAGAAATACCAGTAGCTCGCCTGCCGGTTGGAGAAGGGCGTCAGGCGCAGCGAGGGATAGTTCGGCGCGACGAAGGCCGACAGGCCGACCTTGATCATCTCGATCAGAAGGAAGGCGTTGAGGAAGAGCGCCTGGCTGAACACCGGTCTCGTGCCGCTGTAGAGCGTCGCCACCAGATAGCCGCAGGCCCAGCTGGCCACCACGACGAAGGCCTCGATCACGCCCGAGGCGATCAGATAGCCGAGCTTTCCCAGCGGACCGGCATGCTCGGCCCGCTCCGACAGCCGCCGGAAGATGCCGCGCTCGGCAAAGCGGGCGCCGAACAGCATCGCGAAGACCACGAGGGCGACGAGGGCCACCGGCAGGATCGCCTGCAGGATGTTGGGCAGGTCGATCGATCCGGCGCCGGCCAGCATGTCGAGCGACCGGTCGACATATTGCGGCACCTGCTGGACCGTCTCGGCGATCGCGCCGATGAACATGCGGGTGTATTCGGCGACGCGGCCGGGGAGCGAGCGGACGATCTCGCCCGGTTCGTCGGGGCTCGCGGCCGCCGCCTGCGAACCATCGCCCGCCGGCGCCCTGTAGGCCGCCGCCTTCAGCGATTCGACGAGCTTCTTGCGGGTCTCGTCGTTCTCGAGGATCTTGATCAGCTCGTCCATCGACGGCTGGGCCGCGTCGGCATTCGCCTCGCCCTCGGCGGCCGTTCCCGATCCGCCGGTGAGCCCCGGAATGCTCTGCGCCGACGCGATCTGCGGCATCGCCGCCAGCAGGATGACGACGGCGGCAAGAGCGCCCGTCAGGAAGCGGGCGAGATGCGAACGCAGGCAACGAAACGTCATGATGGGGAAGGATCTCTTCTCGGGGTCGGGTCGGACGGCGGAGCACCGGCAGCAGGGCCGGGTTCGGCGGCAAGGGGGTGAGACCGCCCGCCTATCGCCAATCGCTTTGACCAGAGTGCGGCAGACAAGGAAAAAGGGCCGGTGGTCGCCGGCCCTTTTCGTCATTTCATCGAATCGGCCGAAGACCGGGGCCGACGGTCTCAGGCGGCGGCCGTCTCGTCCGCCTCGTCCTCGGCCATCAGCTCTTCCTTCGTCACCGTCTTGTCGGTGACGTCGACCTGGGCGAGAAGATGGTCGACGACCTTCTCCTCGTACAGCGGCGCGCGGATGCTCTGGATCGCCTCGGGGTTCTCCTGGAACATCTTGAGGATCTCCTGCTCCTGGCCCGGGAAGCGGCGCATCTGCTCGAACAGGGCGCGCTGCAGCTCCTCCTCGCCGACCTGGACACCGGCCTTCTCGCCGATCTCCGACAGGACGAGGCCGAGACGGACGCGGCGCTCGGCGAGGCGACGATACTCGGCGCGGGCCTTCTCCTCGGTCGTATCCTCGTCCTCGAAGGACTTGCCGCTCTCGGTCAGCTCGCGCTGCACCTGATTCCAGATGTTGTCGAACTCGGCCTCGACCAGCTTCTCGGGCAGGTCGAAGTCGTATTCCTTGTCGAGGGCGTCGAGGAGCTGGCGCTTGACCTTCTGGCGCGTCGCCATGCCGTACTGGCTCTGGATCTGATCGCGGACGATCTCCTTGAGCTTGTCGAGGGACTCGAGGCCGAGCTTCTTGGCCATCTCGTCGTCGATTGCCGTCTCGGTCGGGCCCTGCACCTGCTTGACGGTGACGTCGAAGGTGGCGAGCTTGCCGGCGAGATGCGCGGCGCCGTAGTCTTCCGGGAAGGTGACCTCGACGAGCTTCTCGCCGCCCTTCGCGGCACCGATCAGCTGCTCCTCGAAACCGGGGATGAAGCGGTTCGAGCCGATGACCAGATCGGCGTCCTCGGCCGAGCCGCCCTCGAAGGGCTCGCCGTCGATCTTGCCGACGAAGTCGATGGTGACCTTGTCGCCCTTCTCGGCAGCGGCGTCCTTTTCCTCATAGGTGCGGGCGTTCTCGGCGAGCCGCTCGACCTGCTCGTCGACTTCCGCATCCGACACCTCGACGATCGGCCGCTCGATCTTGATGCCGCTCGTCTCCTTGACGTCGAACTGCGGCAGCGTCTCGTAGGACAGGGTGAACTTGAAGTCGCTCTGGCCGTTCAGGACCTTCTCGGCCTCGCCCTCGTCCTCGCTCATGGCGATCTCCGGACGCATGGCGGCGCGTTCCTTGCGCTCGGCCATCACCGAACCCGGCGTCTCGTTCAGGATCTCGTTGACGATCTCGGCCATCAGCGACTTGCCGTACATCTTGCGCAAATGCGCGACAGGCACCTTGCCGGGACGGAAACCCTTCAGCTGCACCTTGTCCTTCGCCTCGAAAAGGCGGGTCTGAAGGCGCGCCTCAAGGTCCGAGGCGGGCACGACAATTTCGATCTCGCGCTTGAGGCCCTCGGCCTTGGTTTCCGTAACCTGCATACTTTAATACCTTCTCGATCCTGTTTGCTGCGCGGGCCGGCCGCGATCCGGAAGCCTGGCCGTGCGCACTCTCGTTGAATTCGGCCGTTGAATTCGGCAGTGGTGCGGGTGGAGGGACTTGAACCCCCAAGCCTCTCGGCGCTTGGACCTAAACCAAGTGCGTCTGCCAATTCCGCCACACCCGCGAGGCGCATCGGCCACGGACGTTTGCGAAGCGCGCGCCTCTATATCACCGCGAATCCGACCATGAAAGGGCAAAACCGAGGGTTTGGGAAGCAGCTTCCCCGCGCGGCCGGACACCTGCGCCTCGGCGGGCCCCGCGATCATCTGCGCATCGGGCCCCGCGAATTCAGCACACTAGTTGATCAATAGTCGGGTCAGGCCTGCGCAAGAAAGCGGCATGACGCAGACAAGCTCCTGTCTTTGTTGACGAATTGTCAATTCATGTTGCGTTGCACCATTCGCATTGCTGCCATGCAGACAGGCCGCTAGCACGCAATGCTCGCCGGACTTACTTTGCAATCAACACGACGGACGAAGCGACGCGCTTCTCCGCAGAATTCGAGATGACGATTGAAAGGAGGTTCTGAAATGAACCTTGTCCGTTCCTACCAGTCCTGGCGCCGCTACCGCGAGACGGTCAACGAGCTGAACCGCCTGTCCCAGCGCGAGCTCGCCGATCTGGGCATCGCCCGCACCGACATCCCCTCCGTCGCCCGTCGCACGGTCG
This sequence comes from Fulvimarina sp., assembly GCA_002700095.1. Taxonomy (GTDB): domain Bacteria; phylum Pseudomonadota; class Alphaproteobacteria; order Rhizobiales; family Rhizobiaceae; genus Jiella. Next base: position 30,272 of record PACL01000086.1, read on the forward strand.
TCTGAGGCAGAGAGTTTCAGAGTTTCGCCGGAGCCCACCTCCTCCCGGGCAAAGGTGAAAGACGGTCTGCCAACCTCCTCCCAATATGGCAGACCACTCCCATGTCGCCCGCCGGTCCTCCCCCGGCGGGCGCATTCGGGGCCAGAAAGTTTCAGAGTTTCGCCGGAGCCCACCTCCTCCCGGGCAAAGGCGAATACCGGTCTGCCGATCTCCTCCCGATAGGGCAGACCACTCCCATGTCGCCCGCCGGTCCTCCCCCGGCGGGCGCATTTGGGGGCCAGAAAGTTTCAGAGTTTCGCCGGAGCCCACCTCCTCCCGGGCCGAGGCGAAAGACGGTCTGCCGCTCTCCTCCCGATAGGGTAGACCATTCGATGTTGCCCGCCGGTCCTCCCCCGGCGGGCTTCGTCGTTTCTGGGCCCTGGAAACGCCGCGCCGCCGGCCTCCTCGCCAAAAAGTGCCCGCCCTCGCGATGATCCCGGTTTCGCATCGCCGCCGCTTCGCCCTGATTCCACTGGACTGCGACGCCGCAGCTCGACGCCGTCAATGAGTCGAAGCGTCAGCCGGTTCCACCCGAGAGATCGCCGGGCTCGGGGCCGATGCGCGCCACCAGCGGTGCGAGACGCTCGGGATCGAAGCCGTAGATCCGCGCGG
>PACL01000087.1 GCA_002700095.1 Fulvimarina sp.
GATCCCGAGAGGTGGTTGCCGGCTCTCGGAAAAAGATCATGCGGGATCAAAAAGCTAGAGCGGCATGGCGATTCGAAGAAAAGCCATCCCGCTCTAGCATTCCGGCGGCAGCGCTGATTTCCGCGGGCTCGAGGGGATGCCCTGGACGCACCGAAAGGCACCAGGCGAAAGATTTGCGGGAAGAGCCGGGAGCGGGATAGCCGCGTGCCGGGTTCACGAGGGCCACGATGAACGGCCCCGGTCAGCCGCGGCTCCTCTTTGCCGTCATCCCCGTCGATCGAGCGCCTTTCCAACTGCCGCAAACATCGCGTCGATCTCGTCGGCGGTGATGATCAGCGGCGGGCAGAGGCAGAAGGCATCGCCGACCGAGCGGCCGATGACGCCTTCTTCCAGCGCGGCCGCGGCCATCGCCGCGCCGGCCTTGCCGGGCTCGCCGTCGGGATGCAGTTCCAGCGCACCGATCAGGCCGACGCCGCGTCGGAGCTTCACCTTCGGATGGCGGGCAAGTTCGTCGAGATGGGCGAGAAACCTCGGCGAGAGCCTGCGGCAGTTGCCGACGAGATCGCGCTCCTCGATGATCTTGATGTTTTCCAGAGAGACCGCCGTCGCCACGGGATGGCCCGAGGCGGTGTAGCCATGGCCGAAGACGCCGATGCGCGAGGATTCGTCCGCGATCGGGGCGTAGAAGGTCTCGTTCATCAGGATCGCCGCGATCGGGATGTAGGACGAGGCCATCTGCTTGGAGATCACCATCACGTCCGGCTCGATGCCGAAGGTCGTCGACCCGAACATGTTGCCGGTTCGCCCGAAGCCGGTGATCACCTCGTCGGCGACGAGCAGGATGTCGTATTTCTTCAGGACCCTCTGGATCTCCTGCCAGTAGTTCTGAGGCGGCACATAGACGCCGCCCGACGCCATCACCGGCTCGCCGAAGAAGGCGGCGATGGTGTCCGGGCCTTCCTCGATGATCAGCTTTTCCAGATCGTCCGCCATGCGGCGGGAGAATTCCGCCTCGCTCTCGCCCGGCAGCGCCATCGAACCGTAGTCGGGACAGTTGGTGTGCTTCATGCGATCGAGCGGCAGGTCGAAGCTCGCATGGTTGCGGGCGAGGCCGGTGATCGAGCCGGCGGCGATGGTGACGCCGTGATAGCCCTTGATGCGGCCGATGATCTTCTTCTTGTCGGGCTTGCCGAGGGCGTTGGAGCGGTACCAGCAGAGCTTGACGACGAGATCGTTCGCCTCGGAGCCCGAGGAGGTGAAATGCACCTTCGACATTGGCACGGGCGCGATCTGGATCAGCTTCTCGGCGAGTTCCACCGAGGGCCCGTGGGTCTTGTGGGAGAAGATGTGGTAGTAGGGCAGCTTCTCCATCTGGGCTTTGGCGACGTCGGCGAGGCGCGTCTCGCCGAAGCCGACGGCCACCGACCACAGCCCGGCGAGGCCCTCGAAATAGCGCTTCCCGTCGATGTCGTAGACATAGACGCCCTCGCCGCGATCGATGACCAGCGAGCCGGTCTTCTCGTGCTGCCTGAGATCGACCAGCGGATGCAGCTGATAGGCGCGGTCGCGGGCCTCGATGGAATTCGGCATGTCGCTCATCGGACGTTTCTCTCTCTTGATGCGGCGTCGGTGCGAAAAATCAGGCGATCGTGCCGGTCGCCAGGCGGTTGTCCGAATGGCGGCTGCCGATGTGGGGGAAATCCGGCGCCTGCGCCCTGTCGAGGAGCAGCTCCAGCACCCGCGGCGGCGTCAGCGGCAGTTCGCGGATCTGCTTGCCCGTCGCATGGGCGACGGCACAGGCGATGGTCGCGCCGACATTGAGGATCGGCACCTCGCCGGCGCCCTTGGTGCCGAGCGGGCCGATCGAGGGGGCGCCCTCGTGGAGCTCGATCTCGACCGGCACGACATCGCCGGCGAGCGGTACGCGGTAGGTCTCGAAGCTCGTCTGGCGGATGGCGCCATTGCGGCCGACATCGGCCTCCTCGTGCAGCGCATAGCCGAGCCCCTGGACGACACCGCCCTGGATCTGGCCATGAATGGCGCTCGGGTTCAGCGCCCGGCCGACATCCTGCACGACGCGGTATCTCAGCACCTCGACATGGCCGGTGCCCGGATCGACGGCGACGTCGCAGTCGTGGACGGCGAAGACGGGGATGTCGAGCGCCTCGATGAAGTGGCCGGCGCAGCAACCCTCCATGGCCGGCGTTCCGGCCCCGGTGAAGGAGCCGGTGCCGGCCACCGGACCGAGGAGGGCCTGGGCGCGGGCGGCGACCTCGGCGATGGTGACGCCGGATCCCCTGGCGCCGGCGATGTCGATGCGTCCGTCCTCCATGACGAGGTCTTCCGCCGAGGCTTCCAGCATGTCGCTGGCCACCTTCAGGAGTTTCGTGCGGACCTCGATCGCGGCGGATCGGCTGGCGGCGCCGAGCGAGACCGTGGTGCGCCCGCCGCCGACGCCGACGTCGTAGCCGGCGGCATCGGTATCGGCGGCGCGTACCACCACCTTGTCGGGGGAAAGGCCGAGGGTGGCCGCGACAATCTGCGGCAGTGCCTGCATCATCGAGCCGGAGCCGATCTCGACGCCGGATGTGACGAGGGTCGCGGTGCCGTCGGCGTTCATGTTGACGGTGGCAGCGGACGGTCCGGTGAAGACGAACCAGGTGCCGACGGTGGTCGCCCGGCCGTAGAGGCGGCCGTCGCCCGGCAGGCTCGCCGGGGTGCGTTCGCGCAGGGCCTCCATCTTTGCCAGCATGGGCGCCAGCACGTCGCCCTCGAAGACCTGTCCGGTCGCGCCGAGGTCGCCGTCGCCGATGACGTTCCGGCGCCGGAACTCGCCCGGCGCCATGCCGATCGCGGCGGCGATCTCGTCGGTGTGCCGCTCCAGCGCGAAGGTGTTGTAGACGCCGTTGCAGGCCCGGAAGGCGCCGTTGGGTGCGGTGTTGGTGTAGACGGCCCGCGAGACGATGCGCACGGCGCCGAGCCGATAGTTGCCGCCGAGCGTATGGGCGGTCATCGTGGTCAGGAACACCTGCTCGCCGCCATAGGCGCCGCAATCCATCAGCACCACCGCTTCCCGTCCGGCGATCGACCCCTCGGGCGTTATCGCCGAGCGGATGCAGATCTCGGCGTTCTCGCGGAAGAGGCAGGTGGTCATCTCCTCCTCGCGGCTGTTGACGAGGCGCACCGGCCGGCCCGACATTCGAGCAAGGAGGGCGGCGAAGGGTTCCAGCGCGCAGTCGAACTTCAGGCCGAAGCCGCCGCCGACCGGCGGCACCGTCACCCGGATCGACGACGCCGGGACGGCGAGGAGCGCGGCCACGGTGTTGCGCACGGTCCAGGGAACCTGCGTCGACGTTTCGATGTGGTATCGGCCGTCCTCGAAATGCGCCAGAACCGCCCGCGGCTCGAAGGAAAGATGGTTCTGCCGGCCGACACGGAAGGAGCTCTCGACCACCGTCACGTCGTTTCGGGCGAAGGCGGCATCGATGTCGCCGCGGTCGACGCTGGCCTCCCAGGCGACATTGCCGCCCCGCATGCCGCCCGGTGTCAGGACTTCGTAGCTTTCCCAGCCGGGATGGACGAGCGGCGCGGCGTCTGCCAGCGCCGAGCCCATGTCGAGTACGGCGGGCAGCGGCGCGATCTCGACCTCGATGGCGGCGAGGGCGTCCCGCGCCTGGCGCTCGCTGTCGGCTGCGACGGCGGCGATCGGTTCGCCGCAATAGCGCACGGTGTCGATGGCGAACAGCGGATGGTCGGCGATGCCGAGGCCGGCGCGTCCCGGCGCATCGGCCGCGGTGACAATGGCCCGCACCCCCGGCATGCAGGCCGCCGCAGTGGTGTCGAGGCGCAGGATCCGCCCGCTCGGAACCTCCGATCGCAACAGCGCAGCATGCAGCATGCCCGCCGTGCCGCGATCGATGGTGTAGCGGGTGCGCCCCATCAGCTTGTCGCGGGCATCGCGCCGGCGGAAGTTCTGGACGGCACGCTCGGCGATCTCGCTCATGGACGGTCCTCCATCACGGCGAGGGCCGCGTCGACGATGCGCTCGTAGCCGGTGCAGCGGCAGACATTGCCGACGAGCCCGGCCTTGACCGCCTCCCGGCTCGGCTCGCAGCGGCCGGCGGTGGTCAGGTGCGTCAGCGTCACGACCATGCCGGGAAAGCACATGCCGCACTGGACGGCGTCGTGCTCCTCCAGCGCGGCCTGGACCGGCATCGGGCTGTCGGCCGAGGTCAGGCCCTCGACGGTCTCGACGTCCCGCCCCTGGGCGAGGACGAGCGGCGTCAGGCAGGAGACGGTCGGCACGGCGTCGACCAGCACCATGCAGGCGCCGCAGAAGCCTTCCCGGCAGACGGGCTTGGCCCCGGTCAGATGCAGCGTGTCGCGCAGCACATCGACGAGCGGGGTCATCGGCGCGGCGGCGATGTCGCGCTCCTCGCCGTTGACGGTCAGGCGTATGGTCATGGCCCGGGCTCCTTCCTTCACGCTTGCGACGCCAGCGCCGCCACGGCGCGGCCGACGAGGGTGGGAAGCACCTGGACGCGGTACCAACCGGGGGCTTCGACCGCCTCCCGGCCGCTGAACCCGGTGGTGAGCGACCGGGCGATGTCGGAGGCCCGCGCTGGGTCGAGGGGCTGTCCGGCGAGGGCGTCCTCCAGCGCCGTCCAGCGCCGGGCGACCGGCTCGACCGAACCGACCGCGATCCGGGAGGTCTCGATCCGGCCGCTGCCGTCGATCCCGGCGGCCATCGAGACGATCGCCACCGGATAGTCGCCGGCCTTTCGGAGAGGCAGCCGGGCGTGAGCCGAAGGGCGGCCGCAGCGGGGCAGGATCATCCTCGTCAGCACGCTGCCCTGCAGGAGCCGGTCTCGATGCATCAGAAAGTCGGCAAGGCCGACGCGGTTGGTGGCGGAGGCGCCGGCAACTTCGACCAAGGCATCGAGGCAGAGGAGGGCGGGAACGAGATCGGCCGCCGCAAAGCCGCGCGCGCAAAGATTGCCGCCGAGGGTGGCGACGTTGCGAATGGCCGGATTGGCGGAGTTGCCGGCGGCGAAGGCGAGAGCCGCGACCTCCGGCAAGCCTTCGAGGGCCTCCGCCAGACGGGCATGGGTGACAGCCGCGCCGATCTCGATCGTGTCGGGCGTGACGTTAATCTTCCCGAGTTCCGCAACCCGGGAGAGGCCGACATAGGCGGGCGCGAAGCCTTCCCGGCGCAGCGGCGACCGCATGATCCAGGTGCCGCCGGCGAGCGGCACGGCGCCGGGGCCATGGTCCGCGAGTGCGCCGAGCGCCTCGGTGAGGCTGGTCGGCATGGCGACGGATGGCGCTGTCATGGGAAGCATGCCGGGCAAAGCCTTCTTCCTGTGGGCCGGCAGGGGCGATGGCGCCCTTCGCCGGAAGGGTTCGGTCAGCGGGTGTCGAGGCGCAGCCGGTCGAGGACGACGCCGAGGATGACGATGGCGCCGAGCACGATCATCTGCACGTAGCCGTCGATGCGGGTGAGGTTCATGCCGTTCGACAGGATGGTGATGAACAGGGCGCCGAGCACCGCCGTCGCGACGCCGCCGCGCCCGCCGGCAAGGCTGGTGCCGCCGACGACGGCGGCGGCGATGGATTGCAGCGACAGGGTGCCGCCGAGATTGGGCTCGCCGGAGCCGGTACGCGCCGTCATCATCAGCGCGCCGAGGGCGGCGAGGGCGGAGCAGAGGATGTAGGCCAAGACGAGCAGGCGCTTCACCGGGATGCCGGCGACGGCGGCGGCCTGGGGATTGGTGCCGATGATGTAGAGCGAGCGGCCGAATACCGTGCGCGACAGGACGAAGGCGAGGGCGCCGCCGACGACGATGGCGATGACGATGGCGATGGGCAGGCCGAGGATCGAGCCGGTGTAGAAGGTCTGCGAGAAGGTCGCAGGGACACCTTGGACCGGGCGGCCGTCGGAGATGGTCGTGGCGACGCCGATGGCGATGTTCATGCTGCCGAGCGTGGCGACCAGCGGGCTGACCCCGAGCAGCGCGACGACGACCCCGTTGAACAGCCCGCAGGCGACGGCGAGGGCGAAGCCGGCAAGGATCGCGGCCGCGACGACAACGAGGCCGTTGGCTTCGCCGCCGCCCATCCCCATCATGGCCAGCGCCGCGCCGACCGACACCATCGACACCGTCGGGCCGAGGGACAGGTCGAAGCCGCGGGTCAGGATCACCACCATCTGCGCCATGGCGAAGAGGGCGAGGTAACTCGCCTGCTGGGCAATGTTGAGGAGGTTGTAGCTCGTCAGGATCCGGTCGTCGGCGAGGGCGAAGCCGCCGAGCAGGGCGACCAGCGCGATCGGCAGGGCGAGCTTGCGCAGCCATGTGTTGCCGAAGGACAGGCCGGACGCCCGGGCGGACGGCCGTTCGCCGCCCGCCTTGCCTTCGAGCCCCGGGGCCTTGCCGGTGGCGGTGAGATTGGCGTCAGACACGGGCCGTTCTCCGGCGGCTGAACTCGTCGAGGGCGACGGCGAGGACCATGATCAGGCCGAGGAAGATCGGCTGGATGCGGGAATCGATGTGCAGAAGGTTCAGCGCATTGCCGAGGATGGTGAGGAACAGCGCGGCGACCGCGACGACTTCGACCCGGCCGATGCCGCCGCGCAGGCTGACGCCGCCGATCACCGCCGCCGCGATCGACTGCAGCATCATCGCGTCGCCGCCCAGACTCGCCTGGCCCGAGCCGACGAGGGCGGTGAGAAGGATGCCGACGAGGGCCGCGAGGCCGCCCGAGACGACATAGGTGCCGACGAGATGGGGGCGGATCGAGACGCCGGAGACCACGGCCGCCTCCTGGTTGCCGCCGATGGCGTAGACGTAGCGGCCGAACAGCGTGCGGCGCTGGACGAAGACCATGGCGAGGATGACGGCCAGCGCGATGTAGATCGCCAGCGGAAAGCCGAGGAACTGCGAGCGGCCGATCGCCTGCACGAAGCTGTTGGGCATGCCGTAGACCGGGATGCCGTTGGTCAGGAGCAGGCCGATGCCAGCCGCGGCCGACATGGTGCCGAGGGTGACGACGAAGCCGGAGACCTTCAGCATCGAGACGCAGAGGCCGTTGAACAGGCCGACAGCGATCCCCGAGCCGAGGCCGGCGGCGATCCCGATGGCGATGGCGACGATCTCCGGCCCGCCGATCGCGGCGCTCGCCGCGGCCATCGCCTTCGCCGTCACGACGCTGGCGAGAGCCACCACCGCCCCCACCGACAGGTCGAAGCCGCCGGCGATGATCACCAGCGCCTGGCCGCAGGCGATGATCGCCAGGAAGGACGCCATGCGCAGGATGTTGACGACATTCATCCAGCCGAGGAAATACGGCGACAGGAGCGACGTGCCGATGATGACGATCGCCATCAGGATGGGCAGCAGGCCGATCCTGAGGACGAGATGGAGCATCTCCTGCGAGGATGCATGGCCGCTCCGGGTGGAGAGGGTCGTCGCCGAACTCATGCCGCCTTCTCCCTGGCCTCTTCCTCGAAGAAGCTCGACAGGACGTTCTGCTCGGTCTTGGCCGGGCCCTCGAGCAGCGCGGCGATGCGCCCGTGATGCATGACGTAGAGACGGTTCGACAGCGCCAGGACCTCCGGCAGCTCGGAGGAGACGACGACCACCGCCGCCCCCTGTTCCACCAGCCGCTTGATGAATTCGTAGACCTCGACCTTGGCGCCGACGTCGATGCCGACGCTCGGCTCGTCGAAGAGGAAGATGTCGAGGTCGCGCGCCATCGCCCGGCCGAGCATGACCTTCTGGCGGTTGCCGCCGGACAGGTTGCCGACCGGCCGCTCGATGTTGGGCGGCCGGAGCTTCAGCGTCTCCATGATCGGCCCGATCAGCGCCCGCTCGGCGGCGCGCCGGATGATCCCGCGGCGCTGGTAGCGATCGAGATCGAGCGCCGCCATCGAGACGTTCTCGCGGATCGGCCGGGAGAGGGCGAGGCCCTCGACGCCGCGATTGGCCGGGAAATAGGCGATCCCGGAGCGCAGGCTGGTGCGCGGGTCGAGCCTGTGGAGCGGTTCGCCGCGCAAGGTCACGGTCCCGGAGGCGATCGGCGCGATGCCGTAGATCGCCCGCACCAGTTCGGACTTGCCGCAGCCGACGAGGCCCGCGATACCGGTGATCTCGCCGGCCCTGGCGAAGAAGTCGACGCCCTTCACCAGCCCGTCGGCTGTCGACAGATTCTCGACCGCGATGGCCGTCTCGGCCGGTTTGTGGGTGATCGCCGGAAACAGGACGTCGATCTTGCGGCCGGTCATCAGCTCGACGAGCTCGCCGTCGGTGACGGTGGCGGCATCCAGCGTCTTGATGTGGCGGCCGTCCCGCAGGACGGTGACGCGGTCGGCGAGCGCCCGGATCTCGCGCATCCGGTGGGAGACGTAGATGATGCCGACGCCGTCGCTCTTCAGTTTGGCGATCAGCTCGAACAGCCGGCCGGTCTCGCGTTCGGTGAGCGAGGCGGTCGGCTCGTCGAGGATCAGCAGCCGGACATTGCCGAGCAGCGCCTTGGCGATCTCGGCCATCTGCTGGTGGGCGCGGTCGAGCCGGTCGACCCGCGCCTTCGGATCGAGGTCGAAGCCGAGCTCGGCGATGAGTTCGCGGGCCCGGCGGCGCATGCCGCTCGCGTCGAGGACGCCCGCCGCCGACTTCTCGCGGCCGAGAAAGAGGTTCTCCTCGACGGTGAGGCTCGGCACGAGGGAGAATTCCTGGAAGACCGGGCTGATGCCGACGGCGCGCGCGGCGCTCGGTGTCAGGCCCTGCATTTCCTCCCCGGCAAACCGGAAGGTTCCGCTGGTCGGCGGGAAGGTGCCGGAGATGACGTTGATGAGGGTCGACTTGCCGGCGCCGTTCTCGCCGAAAAGCACGTGGAGTTCACCGGCCCTGACGTCGAGATCGACGCCGTCGAGGGCGAGCACGCCCGGAAACTCTTTGGTGACGCCGGACAGGACGAGCAGCGGTTCGGCGGTCTGCGGGGGCGTCGTCTGGCTGATGGCGGCCGCTGTCATTGCCCACTCCTGAAACGGGAGGGTGGACAGGCTTTCCGCCTGTCCACCATTGTCGGTCGAGACGCGGTTACTGGGCCGTGACGGAATATTCCGGGCTCCAGTCGGCGGGTGCCAAAACGAGATCCATGTTGAGATCCTTCGCCGTCGTCGCGTCGATGACGTCGGCCTTCGGCTGGACGAGCTTCATGACGTCCTTGCCCTCGATCAGGCGCACCGCCTGGTCGATCGCCATGGCCCCCTCGGCGACCGGATACTGGGTCGCAAAGGCCAGGATCTCGCCGCGGTTGAGCGAGTCCAGCATGGCCTGGTTCTCGTAGGAGGAGATGATCTTGATGTCCGGGCGACCGGCCAGCTGCACGGCGCCGACGGCGGCCTCGGCGGTCGGCGCCGTGCCCCAGATGACGTTCATGTTCGGATAGGTCTGGAGGGCGTCCTGGATCAGCTTGAGCTGCACCGCGACGCCCGAATCGCCGAACTTCTCGTCGAGGATCTTGACGTTGTCGTGGCTGGCGACCGTCTCCTTGAAGCCGGTGTTGAAGTCCTCCGCCCAGCCCGACCCCGCCGGTCCCGGGAAGGTGACGACATTGGCTTCCTCGTCGCCGATCGCCGCCAGCAGGCCCTTGGCGGTGACGCCGCCCATGGCGACGAAGTCGACGTAGTTGGCGGCCGGCAGCGCATCCTTGGGCAGCGGATTGGTGACGCCGACGACGGGGATGTTCTTCTCCTTGGCCTCGGCGAATTTCTGGCTGAGGCCCGCACCGGAGATCGCGCCGACGACGATCGCGTCGGCCCCGCTCGCCATGCAGTCGTCGAACTGGGAGATCTGCTTGGGCAGGTTCTCGTAGCCGCCGGCCTCGTAGAGGTTCATGTTGACGTTCGCGGCCTTGGCCTGGGTGACGATGCCGTAGGCGACGGCGACCCAGAAGCTGTCCTTCATGTGCGGGAAGAGGACGCAGATATTGTGGGCCTTCTCGGCCTTTTCGAGCGGAGTGTATTCGGCCTCGGTCGGGGTGCCGGACGAGGCGTCCATGACCGGGAAAGGCCACCAGGATGCGGAGCCTTCGGCGGCGGCACCCGGCTGGGTCGCCCCGACGAGGAGGGCGAGCGAACTCGCCGTTGCAAATGCGATGCGGGTCTTCGTGCTGGCGGCCATGATCTCAGGTCCTTGGTGGGGTTGCGGGGGCATTGTCTGGGGCATGGGATCGATGCGTGGGAGCAGCCGGGGAATGGGTCATGCAGGGCGCCCATTCGCCGACGGAGCGCCGCTCGAACATCTCGCGAAACTGCCGGGTGGATTCCGGCAGCAGCTCGCCGCTCTGCCATTCCAGGATGACGGCGTGCTGGCGGATGACGTCGAAGACGTCGATCTCGCCGGCCCGGTAGCGCGCGGCGACGCCTTCGGGATCTTCCCGAGCCCAGGCAACCCGCTTGGCGCGGATATCCTGACGCAGGGTCTCGGTCGCTGCCGCGTCGATCCCGTATTCGCAGAGTTCGGCGTCGATCTCGGAAATCACGACGCCATAGTCCTTCGCCGCGCGATCCACCGAAACGTAGTCGTCGATCACGTCTTCCAGGACGCGCTTCGGATCGCGTTCCAAAGGGTCGCCGAAGCCGCCGCCGCCCGCCGTCGGGCGTGAGAACACGTCGCCCTCGACGATCGGAACGTCCGAGAAGATCGCGCCGAGGCGCTCTTCCTTGCCGCCGTCCTTGTGGGTCAGGGTCAGGCCGTGCGGCATGGAGGGCAGGCCACCCTCGATGCCCCAGACGACCGCCCGCTCGCGGTCGCAGATATAGGAGATGACGACGCCCTCCGAGGCGAGCATGCGCGAGGTCTTCTTGAGGCCCGATCCGCCCCGCCACTTGCCGGGGCCGGGGGAGTCGGTGACGATCTCCATCTCGGTGCAGATGATCGGGCTCGCGCGCTCCTGTCCCTCGACCGGCTGGGCCATCATGCCGGTGCCGAAGGAGGCGGTGGTGCAGTTGTTGCCGTCCTTGCCGTTGCGCCCGCCCCAGCCGCCGGGCAGCCAGTCGTAGAACATGAACATCGACTTGTCCGAGGCGCGCCTGTCCCAGCCGCCGGTCAGGAGATATTCGAGATTGAAGGCGCAGGCGAGCGCCCGCTCGGGCATCAGCCGCGACCACATCTCGTAGATCGAGTTCATGATCTTTTCGAACGGCATCAGGAAGCCGGTCACGGCCACCGGCCAGCGGGCGTCGACGATCGAGCCTTCCGGCGCGATGATCTCGAAGGCGCGGTAGAAGCCGGAATTCAGCGGCAGATCCGGAAAGAAGGTCTTCATCCCGGCGGCAACGCCCGAGAACGTCGTGCCGAAGGCGGAATTGTAGATCGAGCCAATCACCGGGTGGCTGCCGGTGAAGTCGTAGATCACCTTGTCGCCCTTGATCGTCATCTTGATCTTGATCGGGATCATGCCTTCGCCGCCGGCCGGGTCGCGGTCGATGTAGTCGACGGTTTCCCACTCGCCGTCCGGCATCGCGGCGATGCGCTGGCGCACCGCGCGCTCGACATAGTCCTGGACGGCGGATAGCCCGGTCTCGATGGTGTCGCGGCCGTATTTGTCCACGAGCCGCAGGATCTCGCGCTCGCAGACCCGGGTCGCCTGAGCCTGGGCCTGCATGTCGCCGATGATCGAGGCCGGATCTCGCGTATTGTGGGCGATCAGCCCGGCGACGTCCCGGTGCAGCTCGTTCTTGGAGAACAGCCGGACCGGGGTAATGCGCAGCCCTTCGCGGAACATCTCCTTGGCCGAGACGTCGAAGGAGCCAGGAACCGAGCCGCCGACATCGGACCAGTGGCCGTTCGACTGGGCATAGGCGATCACTTTCCCGCCTGAGAAGATCGGCCGGACGAGGCGCACGTCGGAGAAATGCGTGCCGCCGGCATAGGGGTCGTTGATGGCGTAGACGTCGCCCTCATGCATGTCGCCTTCGAAGTGGCGCATGACGTCCTGGCAGGTGAAGTGCAGGGTGCCGACATGGACGGCGATGTCCTGGTTGCCTTGCGCGGCGCACTCGCCCTTGGCGTCGTGCAGGCCGCTGGAGAAGTCGTGATTGTAGATGACGAAGGAGTAGCAGGTGCGCAGCACCTGTTCGCCCATCTGGTCGACGGCGGTGATGAAGGAGTTCTTCAGGACCTCGAAGGTCACGGGATCGAGCGGTTCTGTCGCCATCGTCTCAGCCCTTCGCCCGGATGATGATGTTGAGATACTTGTCGACTTCGGCCCTGGCCCAAGGCGGCACGACGGTGGTGGAATCCACCTGCTCGACGATGGCCGGTCCTTCCAGCGTGAAGCCGGCCGGCAGCTCCGCGCGATCGTAAATCGGGGTGTCGTGGGGCTTCTCGTCGAACCAGACCGTGCGGCGGCTGGCCGGGCCGGGCGTTTCGCCGGTCGGCTCGTGCACCTTGAGGTCGGCCTTGGGCACGACACCGGTCGCCTTCAGATTGACCCGGAACAGGCTGACCGGCGTGTCGTCGCGGCGGAAATTGTATTCCCGGTGATGCTCGCGGTGGAAGTCCTCGACCAGGACCTCGATCGAGCGGATCGGGCTCGGCGCCGTGACCGCGAGGGAGCGCCACTGGCCGCGATACATCATGTCGATGGAGCGCTGGAAGACGATGTCTTCGGGCTTGACGCCCTCGTGGGTCAGCCGGTCGAGCGCTTCTTTTTCGATGCGGGCGAACTGTGCCTCGATGGTCTTGGGATCGGCATTGGCGGCCTCGACCATGCAGTTTTCGGAAAAGTCGTGCTGCATGTCGACGAGGAGGCAGCCGAGCGCCGAAGTGACGCCGGGATTGGTCGGCACGATGACGACAGGGATCGCGAGTTCGCGCGCGACGTCGGCGCCATGCAGCGCGCCGGCTCCGCCGAAGGCGACGAGGGCAAAGTCGCGCGGGTCATAGCCGCGGCTGATCGAGATCAGCCGCACGGCGTCGGACATGTTGGCATTGGCGACCCTGACGATCGCGTCGGCCCCGGCTTCGACGGAGAGGTCGAAGGCTTCCGCCACCGTCGCGACGGCGTTGCGGGCGAGGGTCGGATCGAGTTGCACCGAGCCACCGGCAAGGCTGGTGCCGAGGCGTCCGAGGGTGACGTTGGCATCGGTGTTGGTCGGCTGTTCGTTGCCGTTGCCGTAACAGGCGGGGCCGGGATTGGCGCCGGCCGATTGCGGGCCGTTGCGCAGCGAGCCGGCCTCGTCGGTCCAGGCGAGCGAACCACCGCCGGCGCCGATGGTCATCACCTCGATCGAGGAGAAGCGGATCGGGTAGCCGAACTCGATGGACCAGTCCTTGGTCACCCGCGACTGGCCTTCATAGGCAAGCGACACGTCGGTCGAGGTGCCGCCCATGTCGAGCCCGATGGAGTTGGGAAAGCCGCAGAGGCCGGCGATGTGGCGGCTGGCGATGGCGCCGGCGGCAATGCCCGAGCCGGCGAGGCGGGCGGCGAAATCCTTGACGCTTGCCGGCGTCATCACGCCGCCGCCGGTGTGCAGGAGCAGAAGGTCGCGGGTGTAGCCGTCGGCCGCGAGCCGGTCGCCGAGCCGGTTGGTGTAGCTGACGACGACGGGGCTCAGCGCGGCGTTGACGACAGTGGTCGAGAAGCGCTCGTGCTCGAAGATCTCGGGCAGCACCTGCGAAGAGATCGAGACCGGAATGTCCGGCATCGCCTCGACCAGAATGTCGCGCATCGCCCGCTCGTTCTCGCCGTTGAGATAGGCGTTCATGAAGCAGACGGCGATGGCCTCGACGCCGCGCTTCTTCAGGATGCGGGCGACCTCGCGGGCGGCATCGAGATCGAGCGTCTCGATGACCGCGCCCGAAGCGTCGACGCGCTCTGGAACGGTCAACCGGTCGCGGCGCGGGATGTAGGGTTTGACGACGTCCTTGTAGGCGTCCCAGAGGTCTTCCTTGTTGGCGCGGCGAATCTCGATCACGTCCCGGAAGCCCTTGGTCGAAACGAGGGCGGTGCGCGGCAGGCGTCGGGTGATCAGCGCGTTGGTCGCCACCGTCGTGCCGTGCGAGAACAGCGCGACATCGGCAAGGTCGATGCCGGCCTTGGCGACGCCGGTCATGATCCCCTCGATCGGGTCGCTGGTCGACGACGTCTTCTCGATCCGGATGAGACCCGTGGTCTCGTCCATGATGCACATGTCGGTGAAGGTGCCGCCGACGTCGACGGCTATGCGGAGGTTTTGCAAGGGGCTCGTTCCCGCTCATGCGCCGGGCCGTCGAACTGCGGCGGGCCTGGCCATCGGTCTGTGAGGCGAGCTAAACAGCTTTCACGAGGCGCTTCTTGACGATTGGCGCATGAAATCTTGCGCCAGAACGAACTTGCGGCCTGCTTTTTTTGCGCCTGCGAAGGATGCTCAATTGCTGCGCAGCACCATCGTCGAGCCTCGCGTATCGATTGGGCATCGGCGCGGCGCAACCACGCAACCCTCCGCGGCCGGCCGCACGTGTCCTGAGCCGCGTCGGCGGCCCGTCTTGTAACTATCGGCTTAGATTGCCTGTCACCGGATCGCGGGCCGTCGCCCGTGCCTCGCTCGGCGTGCAGCCGAAGCGCGCCCGGTAGCTGCGGCTGAACTGGGCCTGGTCGCCGAAGCCGCACTCATAGGCGATCTCGGAGATCGACCCGCGGAAGCGCGGATCGCGCAGCCGCTGGTCGCACAGAGCGAGGCGCTGGCTGCGGATGTGCCCCCCGACCGTGATGTTCTCGGCTTCGAAGATCTGCTGGAGATAGCGCAGCGAGATGCCGCAGGCGTCGGCGACGGTCTGGGGCGTCAGGTTCGGATCGCCGAGCCGGCTGCGGATGATCTCCTCGGCCCGGCAGAGATGGGCGTTGCGCACCGAGGTGGACGACCCCGACAGCACCCGGCTGTCCTGCGTCACCGCAGCGGCAAGGAGTTCCACCAGTTGCCCGCCGATCAGGTGGCGCGACGCCTCGGTGAACTCGGCGATCCGTGCCACCGCAATCCGCAGCATGTCGACGAACAGGGCGCCTGCGCCCGATCTCGCGTCGAAGCGCAACGTCGCCAGGCGTTCGGGCCGGCTGATGCGCGCCTCGAGCACCCTGCGCGGCACCTTCAGCACCCAGAGCGAGGCGGGATCGGCGTGGCTGAACTCGTAGGGCAGGTGGCTGCGTTCGATGAGGAAGCCGCCCGGCGCGCAGGAGACGTCCTGGCCGTCCTGGACGAAGCGCACCTCGGCTAGCTCGGGAATGGTGATCAGGTAGCTCTCGTCCCGCTCCTCGACGAGGTGGTGCTGATGCCGGCGGTACAGCATCCCGTTCGAGCAGTTGCGGGAGATCGAGACGGCGCCGAGGGACCAGGCTTCGAGGGTGCCGTCGAACAGCCGCGACCCGGCGAAGGCGAGGTCGAGGGGAAAGTAGATGTCGGAGACGGCCTTCTGCCAGCCCAGCCGGCGCTGGGGCGGGGGGAGGTCGCGGGTCGAAAATCTCAGCGGCATTGCACTCACTCCGATCGTCGTCGAACGTGCCGTGTGCGGCGTGGACTTCCCCCATGGCTGCCGTGACCTGCCGGCGCTCCGTCGTCTTTTCGTCAGGTCGATGCAGTGGACGCCACAGCCGCGGTCGAGTCCATCGCGCAGACCGCGAATGTCAGGCGATTGCGTCCAGAGCGCGCCGCACGGAGGCGGCGAGTTCGACCGCGCCGGGCGTGTCGGAATGGACGCAGATCGTGTCGGCGTGCATGTCGATCAGCGTGCCCTCGATGGTCGTCGCCTTGTTCTCGAGAACCACCTGCCTGACCCGTCTTGCGGCTTCGTCCGGATCCTTGGCGTCGTGCTTGCGGGTGATGATCAGGCGGCCTTCGCCGTCATAGTCGAGATCGGCATAGTATTCGGCGAGGAAAGCGACGCCGCGTCCGGCATAGACCGTTTCCTGCAACGTGCCGCGCATGCACAACAGCGGCACGTCGAAGATCTCCGCCACGTCGGCGATGGCCTCGGCCACGTGTTCGTGCCGCATCGCCGCGCCATAGAGCGCGCCGTGGGGCTTGATGTGGTTGAGCTTCAGGCCCTTCTCGTCGAGGAAACCGCGCAAGGCGCCGATCTGGTAGATCAGGCAGGCGGCGAGTTCCTCCCGGTCCATGGTCATTTCCCGGCGCCCGAAACCCTGCAGGTCCGGGAAGGACGGATGGGCGCCGACCGCGACGCCGTGTTCGGCGGCCAGCGCGACCGTCGCGCGCATCACCGACGGGTCGGAGGCGTGGAAGCCGCAGGCGACGTTGGCGATGTCGACATAGGGCATCAGCCCGGCATCGTCGCCGCACTGGTAGAGGCCGAAGCCCTCGCCCATATCGCAATTGATGGTGACGCCCAAGATGCTCGCCCCTTTGCTTCAACCGCCGTCTTTGCAGTGGTTCCAAGCGTGGACGGGATCGGCCGGTCAGGTCAAATCGAATAAATCGCGGCGCGATATCTGCAAAACCGATGACCCATGCAGCCGGACGTGTCTCGCCCGTCGCAGCGTCGGACCGCCTCGGGACGATCAGTGCGGCCCCTCGGCCAGCCCGGCCGCCGCATAGCGCATGAAGTCGCTGAACGCCCCGCAGGCGGCGTCGGCCTTTGCATCGCGTTTCCAGGCGAGGCCGACATCCATGCTCGGCACGCCCTCGTCGATCACCCGCGTCTCGATGCGCTGGCCGTCGAGCGACCAGGGCCGGTAGACCATATCGGAGAGGATCGTCACGCCCATGCCGGCGGCGACCATGGACCGGACGGCCTCGACCGATGCCGTGCGGTAGATCACCCTCGGCTCGAGGGCGGCGTTCACCCAGTAGCGCATCGACGTTACCTTCGCCTCGTCGACGGTCAGCATGAGGTAGGGGTACGGCTCGACATCGGCGAGCGCCACCCGGTCGGCGCGGGTGAGGGGATGGCCGGGCGCCAGCCACAGCCGGCGCGGCGAGCGCTTGAGGATTTCGCTGGCGATGTCTCCCCGGTTCTCCAGATTGGAGACCAGCATGACGGCGACGTCGAGGGCCCCGTCGACGATCGCCTGTTCCAGCACCGGGCGGGGCGCCTCGAAGAGTTCGAGCGTGATGCCGGGATAGTTGGCATAG
Source organism: Fulvimarina sp. (assembly GCA_002700095.1). Taxonomy (GTDB): domain Bacteria; phylum Pseudomonadota; class Alphaproteobacteria; order Rhizobiales; family Rhizobiaceae; genus Jiella. The sequence continues at coordinate 17,129 of PACL01000087.1, forward strand.
AAGCGGATGAGGTGCGGCGGCAGGAAATAGCCGGAGACCGTATAGGTCACGCCGACGCGAACCCGCCCGGCGATCTGGTCGCCGCTCATATGCGGGCTGCGGATCGCCTCGGCGACGGAGGAGAGGATCTGCTTGGCCTGGGGCAGGAAGCGCCCGCCCTCGATCGTCACGCGCACGCCTTGGGGCGTGCGCTCGAGCAGCGGCGCGCCGAGCAGCGCCTCGAGCTGCTGGATCGCCGTCGTCACCGCCGACTGGGAGACGTTGAGTTCCACTGCGGCGCGGCTGATCCGGCCGCTTTCGGCTGCGGCGACGAAATAGCGGATCTGCTTCAGCGATATCGACAACGGGCGAGCTCTCTTCGGGGCGGCGATGGCGACGCGGCCGGATCGGCGGGACCGCGCCAGAGTGCCCCTGCAGCGGGGATTTGCGCAACCGCCGCCGATCGGAAGCGAGGGTATCTGTTTTCTTGATGTGACGCTTTCGGTTTTGCAATTTTACGCCGACGCGAAGTTTTGCAAGGCTCGGCGAAATTGTCCTCCAGCACAGGCGAGCCCCATGCCGAAGACCACCATCGAGGCGCCGATCCCCGGAACGTTCTATCGTGCGCCTTCGCCCGAGGAGCCGGTGTTCAAGAACCCGGGCGACGCGGTCGCCATCGGCGACACGGTGGGGCTGATCGAGGTGATGAAGTCCTTCACCCCCGTCGTGGCCGAGACGGCCGGCACCCTCGTCGCCTTCCATGTGGAGAACGAGGACGCGGTGATGGCCGGCCAGCCGCTCTACGACCTCGAAGCCTGATGGCGATCGCGAAGATCTTCGTCGCCAATCGCGGCGAGATCGCCGTGCGGATCGTCCGTGCGGCGCAGGAACTCGGCATCGCAACGGTGCAGGCCGTGAGCGCTGCGGACGAGACCATGCTGGCGGCCCGGCTCGCCGACGAGACGGCGAAGGTCGGCCCCGCCCATGCGTCGAAATCCTACCTGAATGCCGACGCGCTGATCGCCGCGGCTCTCCAAACCGGCTGCGATGCGGTGCATCCGGGCTACGGCTTCCTCTCGGAAAACGCCGCCTTCGCCGAAAAGGTCGAGGCCGCCGGCCTGATCTTCATCGGCCCGAAGGCCGAGACCATCGCCAGGATGGGCGACAAGGCCGAGGCGAGGCGCGAGGCGCAGCTCGCAGGCGTTCCGACCGTTCCGGGGTCGGACGGGATCGTGACGGACGTCGCCGCAGCGCAGGCGGCGGCCGAGGCGGTCGGCTATCCGGTGATGATCAAGGCCGCGGCTGGCGGCGGCGGGCGCGGCATCCGCATCGCCGACGACGCAGATCAACTCGCGACCCTCATTCCCCAGGCGAGCGCCGAGGCGAAGGCCGCCTTCGGCGACGGCGGGCTGTATCTCGAACGCTTCGTGCGCCGGGCCCGGCATGTCGAGGTCCAGATCCTCGGCGACGGGACGCGGGCGATCCACCTCTACGAGCGCGAATGCTCGCTCCAGCGCCGCCGCCAGAAGGTCTGGGAGGAAGCACCCGCCGCCTGCCTGACCCATGAGCAGCGCGAGGCTCTGTGTGCGTCGGCGGTGAAGCTTGCCGAGCGGGTCGCCTATCGCGGCGCCGGCACCCTCGAATATCTGTTCGACGAGGCGACGGGGGAGTTCTTCTTCATCGAGATGAACACCCGGATCCAGGTCGAGCATCCGGTGACGGAGATGGTCACCGGCGTCGATCTCGTCGCCTGGATGATCCGCATCGCCGGCGGCGAAAGGCTGTCGCTCTCGCAGGAAGACGTGACGCTGCGCGGCCATGCGGTGGAGGCGCGGATCAACGCCGAGGATCCGGCGGCGGACTTCCGGCCGCATCCGGGCACCGTGTCGGCGCTGGAGGTTCCCGGCGGCATGGGCGTGCGCTTCGATACGATGCTCTATGCCGGCTACCAGGTGCCGCCCTTCTACGATTCGCTGCTCGGCAAGCTGATCGCCCATGCCGAAACCCGCGAGGCCGCGATCGCGCGGCTGGCCCGGGCGCTGGGTGAGTTGACGGTCGAGGGGCTGCCGACGACGGCGGCGCTGCATCTGGCGCTGACCCGCAACGACGACGTCCGCCGCGGCACGTTCCACACCGGCTGGCTGGAGGAATGGCTGAAGGGCCGTCCGCTCGCAGGCGATCGAGCCGAACCGGGAGGGGCCCCGCCAGGCCAAACCGACGCAGGGCAAACCGAAGCAGGGAAAGAGAGCCGATGAAGACGCGTTATTCTTTCGGCGGCGACGAGCACATCTTCGTCGAGGTGGATGAGGAAATGTCCCTCGAGGCGTTCTTCAAGAGCCTGTCCATGACGACGGCGATCCGCGAGGCCGGGATCGACGGCATCACCGAGATCTGCCCGGCCAATGCCTCCTTCCAGGTGAAGTTCGACCCGGACGTGATCGCGCCGGAGGCGCTGATGGAGCGGCTGAAGGGCTTCGAGGCGGCGGCCGAGAACGCCGAGAAGACGATCGACACCCGCATCATCGAGATGCCCGTCTTCTACAACGATCCCTGGACCCACGAGACGCTGATGCGGTTTCGCGAGCGCCATCAGGATCCGGCTTCCACCGATCTCGAATATGCGGCGCGGATCAACAATTATCCGGATGTCGAGAGCTTCATTGCGGCCCATTCCGGGGCGCCGTGGTTCGTCTCGATGGTCGGCTTCGTCGCCGGGCTGCCCTTCACCTATCAGCTGGTCGAACGCGCGCGGCAGATCCAGGTGCCGAAATATCTGCGGCCCCGCACCGACACGCCGCGCCTGACGGTCGGCTATGGCGGCTGCTTCGGCTGCGTCTATTCCGTGCGCGGGGCCGGCGGCTACCAGATGTTCGGCATCACGCCGATGCCGATCTACGATCCGAAGGGCGAGCGGAGCTATCTGAAGGAGCTCTTCTTGTTCAGGCCGGGCGACATCATCCGCTTCAAGCCGATCGACCGGGAGACCTACGACGCGACGCTCGCCGAGGTCGAGGCCGGGCGCTACGAGCCGAAGATCGCCTCCGTCCAATTCTCCCTCGATGCCTTCAATGCCGATCCCGAAGGCAACAATGCCAAGCTGCTGGAGGCGCTCGATGGCTGATGCTGCTGCGATGTTCGAAGTCGTCAAGCCGGGGCTCGCCACCACGGTGCAGGATCTCGGCCGGCCGGGCTACTACCATCTCGGCCTGCCGATCTCCGGCGCGATGGACCGCTTCGCCCTGATCGCCGCCAACCGGCTGGTCGGCAATCCCGACGGCGCTGCGGGCCTCGAGGCGGTGTTCCTCGGCCCGGTCCTCAGATTTGTGGCCGATGCCGTCATCGCCATCACCGGCGCGACCATGCCCCCGAAGCTCGACGGCGTCGAGCAGCCGCTGTGGACGGCCTTTGCGGCCTCGGCCGGGCAGGAGCTCTCCTTCGGCTATCTGAAGGCCGGGGCGCGAGCCTATATCGCCATTGCCGGCGGGATTGACGTGCCGGAGGTCCATGGCTCCCGCTCGACCTATGCGCTGGGCGGCCTCGGCGGCTTCGAAGGCAGGGCGCTGAAGGCCGGCGACCAGGTGAAGTTCGCAGCGCCGACGGGGTCGCCAAGGCTCGGCGCCACCATTCCGGAGGACATCCGCCGCAATGCCCCGCAATCGGGAACGGTGCTGCGGGCGATGCCCGGCCTCTACTGGCACCGGATTACCGAAGAATCCCAGGGCACCTTCTTCGAGGACAGCTGGAAGGTCGCACCCGAGGCCGACCGGATCGGCTACCGCTTCAAGGGCGGCAGGGCGCTGGATTTCGTCCCGCGCGAGCCGCCCTTCGGCGCCGGCTCCGATCCTTCCAACATCGTCGACAGCTGCTATCCCTACGGCTCGATCCAGGGGCCGGGCGGCACCGAGCCCATCGTGCTCCACCGCGACGCGGTGTCGGGCGGCGGCTATTTCATGGTCGGCACGGTGATCTCGGCGGACATGGACCTGATCGGCCAGCTCCAGCCGCACCAGCCGGTGCGCTTCGAATCCATCGACATGGAGGGGGCGCTTGCGGCAAGGCGGGACGAAAAGGCGAGGCTGAACCGGCTCGCCGAATGTCTCGGCAGCTGAGCGGCGACATTCCAAGCCGGTCTCCCATGGCCGCTGATCTCCTCCGGCAGGTGTGATATCAGCGGCTTCAGGAGGCCGCGTGGACAAGCCCGAATATCGCTCGCTGAATGATCAGACCTATGACCGGATCAAGCAGGGCCTGATGGCCGCGACGTTCCGGCCGGGCGAAACGCTCGTCATCCGCGCGCTGGCCGCCGCTTTCGGCGTCTCGGCGACGCCGGTGCGCGAAGCCCTGCAGCGACTGGTCGCCGAGCGGCTTCTGGTGATGAAGCCGAACCGCTCGATCGCGGTGCCGGAACTCGAGCTCGACGCCTATGTGGAATTGCTCCGGATCCGCTGTGAGCTGGAGGGCCTTGCGGCGGACCTTGCCGCCACCCGTGTCGACGCCGCCGGGCTGGAACGCCTGAGGCGCATCGTTGCCGACATCGACGTCGCTGTCGAGATGCACGACCACGCCGCCTATCGCGCGCTCAACCAGGCTTTCCATTTCGCCCTTTACGACGAAGCGCGTTCGCCGCGTCTCGTCGGCATCATCCAGGATCTGTGGGGCCAGGCCGGACCTTACGTGTCCGAACTCTTCGTTTCGGAGCAGTATGGCCCCGAGGCCAATCGCGAGCACAAGCGGATCCTCAGGGCTCTCGAAAGCCGGGACGGAGCGGACGCCCGCGACGGCCTCGTCGCCGACATCACCATCGCCAGCCGGCACATCCTGCCGCAGCTCTTGCGGATGGGCGCCGAACGGTCAACGAGGCACCGGCGGCCGCCGGCGAAGGCCGGCCATCCGGAAGGCGACGCGGCGCAGTAGGTCCTGGGGCCGGCCGGCCTCGCGGCCCGCCTGTTTCTGGTGCGGTCAGTCCGTCGTCGTCAGCGCCTCGTCCATCACCGCGACGAACCGATCGGCATTCGCCTGCGTGAAGACCAGCGGCGGGCGGATCTTCAGGGCGTTGTGAAATTTTCCCGTGACGCTGATCAGGACGCCGAGGTCGCGCATCCGGTTGACGATCCGGGATGCGCGCTGGCGGTCGGGAGAGCGGCTGGCGCGATCGGTGACGATCTCCACCCCGATGAAGAGGCCAGCGCCGCGAACCTCGCCGACGGCGTCATGGCCAGCGGATATGCGGCGAATGCCCTCCAGCAGATAGCCGCCGACCGCCGCGCAATGGGCCATCAGCCCGTCTTCCTCGATCGTTCGAAGCACCGCCATCGCCGCCGCGCAGGACACCGCATTGCCGCCGAACGTGTTGAAATAGCGCGCGTTTCGGCCGAACTCGTCACATACCTCGGGGCGCATGACGACGGCCGAGACCGGATGGCCGTTGCCCATCGGCTTTCCGAGGGTGACCAGGTCTGGAACGACGCCGTGGCGCTGAAATCCCCACATGGCCTCGCCGGTGCGTCCGAAACCGGGCTGGACCTCATCGGCGACGAAGATGCCGCCGGCCGCGTGGATCGCATCGACGGCGCCGGCGAGAAAACCCCTTGGTCCCGGCAACACGCCGTCGCTGGTGAACAGCGTGTCGACGATGAGGGCTGCCGGCTTGATCCCGTGGCGTCTGAGATCGGCGACCGCCGCTTCGACATCGGCCGTGAACGTCTTGCCGACGTCGCCTCCGCCTGTGCGATAGGCATCCGGGGCAGGGACGGTGCGCACATGCAGGCCGAGATCGACCGCTTTGCCGAGGGATGGCGAGAAGCAGGCGACCGCCTCCGAGATGCCGTGATAGGCATTTTCGGTGACGACGATGCCGGTGCCGCCCGTGAAGGCGCGGGCGATCCGCATGGCGAGATCGTTGGCTTCGCTGCCGGTGCAGGCGAACATCACCTGTGACAGTTCGGCCGGGAAGGTCGCGACCAGCCGCTCGGCATAGTCGAGGATCAGGCCGTGGATGTAGCGGGTGTTGGTGGCGAGAATGCCCACCTGCTCACGGATGGCTTCGACGACGCGCGGATGGCAGTGGCCGAGGGATGCGACGTTGTTGTAGGCGTCGAGATAGGCTCGGCCGTCCTCGTCATAGAGCCAGACGCCGTCGCCGCGCACGAGGTGCAGCGGCGTCTCATACATCAGGCGATAGGCAGGTCCGAGCACGCGGGCGCGCCGCTCGAGCATCGCCTCGTCCTTCGCCGAAAGATTGCCGATGCCGGGGACATAGGCGTTCGGCATCGAAAGATCGGCTTTGGCACTCATCGCTGCTTCTCCGGTTCGCAAGCTGCTCGCGCGCGTGCGCTGTTCGAGGCGACCATTTCGGTTCTGCCCATTCGCGAAGATCTCACCCGCGTTGTGCCAGAAGACGAAGCACGACGGCCAGAGAAACGCGACATGGCCATGTTGCCGACCCCCGCATTCTCGATGCGGCCACGAACCGTCATTTCGCTCTGGCGCGTCAGCGCCGAGAGGCGGCTCGCGGCGCCACGCGGTATCTCCTCGTAACATATATCATAGATCGGTTGCCAGTTGCCATTTCCTGTCAAATTTGCGCCGTTTCGTCGCCGAAGTCACAATTTATGGACCCCTTGAGCGCTGTCGTGGTATATCATCTCATGAGGTTTGGATTGACCGGATGGGGCGAGCGTCACAGTACGGGCCGCTGGTGTCGCGCCCATGGCTGCCACCCCTCAGATAAAGCCTTTCGAAAAGGACCGCAGCGCGCATGACCATCGCCGATGCCGCCGATGCCCCCGCCGCCTTCACCGTCATGACACCGCGGTTTTCCCGGGCCGACATCACGGCTTTGCTGCGGGAGCGCTACGGGATCGAGGGCGATGTCTGGCCGCTGGCGAGCGAGCGTGATCTCACCATGGGCGTCGAGGCGAGCGACGGCCGCCGCTTCGTTCTCAAGATCGCCAATTCGGCCGAGGATCCGGCGGTGGTCCGCTTCCAGAACGCGGCCTTCCTCCATATCGCCCACGTTGCACCGACCTTGCCGGTCTCGCGGGTCGTCGAAACCCTTGAAGAGGAGAGCGAGTTCGCAGCTTTCGCTGATGGCCGGGAGCACATGGTGCGGCTGTTGACCTATCTGCCCGGAGATGTCCTTGCGAATGTCGAGAGAACGGCAACGCAGGTGACGGCGATCGGGCGGCTGCTCGGGGAGCTGTCCCTGGCCCTGTCGACGTTCTCGCATCCCGTGCCGGGTGACGAGATCCTGTGGGACATGCAGCGAGCGGCGAAGTTGCTGCCGCTGGCGGGAAGCATTTCCAGTCCGGATCTGCGGCGACAGGTCGAGGCGATCCTCGATCGATTTGCCGCGGAGATCGCACCGCGGCAGGCGTCTTTGGAGCGGCAGATCGTCCACAACGACTTCAACCCGTCCAATCTTCTCGTCGCGGCCGATGAACCGGGCCGGATCGTGGGCATTCTCGACTTCGGCGACATGCTGGAGGGGCCGCGGATCTTCGACGTCGCCGTCGCCTGCGCCTACCATGTCCCCGCCGAGGGGCCGCCGCTGGGACTGGCCGCCAGGCTGCTCTTAGCCTGTCACGCCGTCCATCCCTTGGCCGAGGACGAGATCCCGCTGCTCTTCGACCTCATCGCGACCCGGCACGCGATGACCATCGCCATCAGCGAATGGCGGGCGCAGCGACACCCGGAGAACGCCGCCTACGTGCTGCGCAACCACGCGAACGCCGCCCGCGCGATCGAACGCTTCGCCGCCCTGCGCCGGGAAGAGGCCGTCGCCGAGCTCGAAAAGGCCTGCCGCCTGCGGGCCTGAGCGCGCGCCGTGCGATCCGACGCTCAGGGTCGAGGCATCCCTGCCATATACTCCCAACGGATACCCGCATCGCAGCAGCCGATCGCACCACCCGTCTTCAGCCGGCGTCGATGATTTCCCGTGAGACGCTTTCCACTCCGGCCTCGTCCAGCGCGTAGTGGGAATAGAGGTGGCTCGGCGGCGCGATCAGGGCGAACTCGTCCTTGATGTCGTGGCGCACCAGCCGCGCCGGTGAGCCTTCCTCGGCCAGCGCTTCGGCGACGGCAGAGCCGAGGCCGCCAAGGATGTTGTGTTCCTCGATGGTGAGAATCACCTTTGAACGGGCCGCCGCTTCGAGCACGGCGTCGCGGTCGAGCGGCTTGACCGTCGCCATGTCGAGCATGCCGACGCTGCGCCCTTCGCCCGCCAGCTTGCGGGCCACCGCGATCGACGGGTGGACGGGAAGGCCGCAGGCGATGATGGTCGGCTCTCCGCCCACCGCATGTTCGATCGCCTTGCCGAAGACGAAGTCGGCCTTCGGATCGTAGACGTCGGGCTCGCGCCCGCGACCTGTTCGGAAATAGATCGGCCGGTCGTGGTCGATGGAGGCCCGGATCGCGGCTTCCAGCTGCGGGCCAGATGAAGTGGCGTCGTGGAACTGGAAAGAGGGGCATGTATCCGATACCGCCCACTGACCCGCGTGGGATTCTCTCTCCACAGGTGGATCATCCCCAAAACTGCTACACTTGGTGCAAGCGACGTTTTGATAAGTCATTAAAATAACTGAAGGAGTAGGCGATGGCTGGGGCGGCAGGATTCGAACCTGCGAATGGCGGCACCAAAAGCCGCTGCCTTACCGCTTGGCGACGCCCCAGTGGCGCGGATGGCCGTGGGCCGGGTTCATACCGGCTCGCGCGCGTCCACGCAATGCGTCTCGTCCGTTGATCGTCGCGACGCTGCTCCGCTTGCGCCGCGCGTCCGCGAGGAGATCGGGCCTGCCTCAGGCGGGGCGTGGCCCGAGTTCGTCATAGGCCGGGAATCTGGCCGGGAACGCCGCCAGCCAGGCGGCGAGGGCGGGATATTCGGCTTCAAGCTTGCCCTTGAAGCGGAAGCTCATCCAGCCGGCGAGGCCGGCCACGGCGAAATCGGCGACCGTCAGGTCGTCCGAGAGCTCGGGGAGCATGGGTTCCAGCGCCGCCAGGCCGCGGTTCGCCTTGCGCATCTGCTTGTCGACCCAAGGCTGGTGGCGCCGCTCCTCGGGCCGATACCGCTCCTCGTAGACGACGAGGATCAAAGCGTCGCCGATCCCGTCGGCGGTGGCCTCGATGCGCTTCACCGTCGCGAAGGCCTCGAGCCGCTGGGGTAGCAGCTGGCCGCCCGTCAGCTTGTCGAAATAGTCGCAGATCACCCGGCTGTCGTAGAGCGCCGTCCCGTCGTCGAGGATGAGCGCCGGGATCTTGCCGAGGGGATTGGCGGCGAGGAGATCGGCCGGCTCGGCGGTGGTGTCGGCGGCAACGCTCTCGATGGCGAGACCGCAATGGCTCGCCGCCATCCGCACCTTGGCGGCGAAGGGGGAGGCGGAGGAATAGAAGACGCGCATCGATGTCTTTCCGATGATCAAAGGTCAGTTCGGCGCCGGTCCGCCCGGGCCGCGTGTGCGGCGGGCGAGGCCGGAGCCGGTGGCCGCGCGGCGGAACGCCGCGCCGGAACGAGGATCAGTATTTCGAGATGAAGCCCGGATTGTCGAAGGTCGCAGCCTCCGGCGGAAAGCGCCGCAGCGACTGGCAGTTGGCGCCGTAGACATGCCACGCGTCGAGGCCGAGCACGCAGCCTTCCGCCTTCCAGCCGCGCACCGGCGAGAACATGCCGAGATAGTCGCCGGCCGCCGCATAGCCCATCGGATATTCGACGACATAGTAGATGGTGCGCCACTGGTGGTCGGAGATCAGCGCCTTGGCCTGGCAGTAGCGCCGCTCGATCGGGTTCGGCGCCGGATAGGGATCGTCCTTCACCTGCGGCTGGTAGGCCTTCTCGAACATGCCCTTGAATTCGAGGATCTCGAGCTTGGCCTCGAGCACCCGCGGAGCGCCGTATTCGAACTGGTCCTCGACCTCGCCGAGCACCGCCGCGTCGTCGCAGGCCGGCACCTTCGCCGGAATGGCGTCGGACCGATAGGCCTGGAAGTCGGCGGCCGCCGCCGGCAGAACCGGCGCCGCGACGATTGCGGGCAGGACGCAGAGGCTGAGAAAAAGGGCACCGAGCCGGGTCATGATGACAACTCCCGTACAAACCGGACAGGTCCGGAATCCAAGTTCAATCCGAACGTTTTTCCGCCGCACGCTAGCATCGATTGGCGGGCGGCGTATGTCACGAACCGCCCATGGGGCGTTGTTTGACCGCGAATGTTGCCGTCCTGCCGCGCCCGAGCACCGGCAGGAGGCGTGAGAGTAGCGCTTCGGCCTCGGCGGCGAAGACGAAGGGCGGGTTGATCACCGCCAGCCCGGTGCCGACGAATCGCTCCTCGGCGGACATCGGCTCGACCAGGAATTCGGCGAAGACGACCTCGCCCGGGGCCACCTCGGCCAAAGCGCCGCGCAGCCGCTCCACCGTCGCCTGCCGCTTCATCGGATACCACACCGCATAGATGCCGCCGCGCCAGCGGTGCAGCGCCCGGCCGAGGGCGGCGGCAATGTCCTCGACCTCGCTCACCTTCTCGAAGGGCGGATCGATCAGCACGAGCCCGCGCTTCTCCTTCGGCGGGACATGGGCGCCGAGGGCCAGCCAGCCGTCGAGGGCGATCGCCTTCACCGCCGTGTCGCCGGCAAACAGCGCCTTCAGGGCATCGCCGTCGGCGGGGTGGAGCTCGTAGGCCGACAACCTGTCCTGCGGCCGAAGGAGCCGCCGCGCGATCAGCGGCGAGCCGGGATAGCGCCCTTCGGCGAGATCCGGCGCGATTGTCTCCCAATAGTCGGCGAGGAGCGGGTCTGCCCGGACGGACGGATCGGCGGCGGCGAGCGCCGCGATTCCTCCCTGATGCTCCAGCGTGCGCGAGGCCGCGTCGCCGGAGAGGTCGGTGAGCCCGGGCCCCGCATGGGTGTCGTAGATCCGGATCGCCCCGTCCTTGCGCTGCAGGTAGCGGACGAGGCGGCAGAACAGGGCGTGCTTGACGACGTCGGCGAAATTGCCGGCGTGGAAGGCGTGGCGGTAGTTCAACGCGTCATGTCCGTGCAAGAGCTGTGGCGGCAATCCCCTTAGAACCGTCTTCCAGGCGCGAACGCAACGTTCATCCCGCTGTTCGGTTTGCTGCGACGCACCACATGCCGTGTCACATGCGGCCGCAACGCCCCGTTCCGGCCTGCCTCACGAAGGAAACCCGCCACCATGACACACGACCATCTTCTACAGCCCTATGACCTCGGCCCGATCCCGCTTTCGAACCGCGTCGTCATGGCGCCGCTCACCCGCAGCCGGGCGACCAGCGACGGCGTGCCGAAAGAGATGCATGTGGACTATTATCGCCAGCGCGCCGGCGCCGGGCTGATCATCACCGAAGCGACCAACATCTCGCCGGAAGGCCGCGGCTACGCCTGGACGCCCGGCATCTTCAACGACGCGCAGGTGAACGCCTGGAAGAAGGTCACCGACGCGGTCCACGAGGAGGGCGGCAAGATCGTGCTGCAGCTCTGGCATGTCGGCCGGGTGTCGCATCCGGACCTCCAGCCCGGCGGCGCGCTGCCCGTGGCCCCCTCGGCGATCGCGCCGGCGATGCAGGCCTTCACCGAGACCGGCATGAAGGATGCCGTGGCGCCGCGGGCGCTCGACGCGGACGAACTGCCGCGGGTGGTCGCGGACTTCGTCAAGGCGACCGAGCATTCCAAGGCCGCGGGCTTCGACGGCGTCGAGATCCATTCGGCGAATGGCTATCTCCTCGACCAGTTCCTGCGCGACGGCGCCAACCAGCGGACCGACGAATTCGGCGGCTCGATCGAGAACCGGCTGCGCTTCCCGCTGATGGTGGTGGATGCCGTCACGAAGGTTTTTGGCCCGGAGCGCACGGGCATCCGCATCTCGCCGGTGTCGCCGGCCAACGATCTTTCCGACAGCGATCCCGAGGCCGTCTTCACCGCCTATGTGAAGGAACTGTCGGCGCGCCGGCTCGCCTATCTCCACGTCATCGAGGGCGCCACCCGCGGCAACCGCGACCCGCACGCCTTCAAGGCCTGGTCGCTGCGCCAGCATTTTTCCGGCGCCTACATGGGCAACAACAACTACACGGCCGATCTCGCCGAGGAGCGGCTGGCAAAGGGTGAGATCGACCTCGCCTGCTTCGGCCGGCCGTTCATCTCCAATCCCGATCTCGTCGACCGGATCCGCCTCGGCGCGCCCTTTGCGGCCTATGACGAGAAGACCTTCTATGGCGGCGACGAGACGGGCTACACCGACTATCCGGCCCTGACCGAAGAAGAAAAGGCCCGCTACGCCAACGCCGCGTAACCGGCGGGACGCAGCGAGCGCATGGTCGAAACGGACGGGGCCGGCAGAGTTCTGCCGGCCCCGTTGCATGTCTTGATCGGTGCAAGCGGGCCTCGCCCGCGCTGCATCAGTTGAACTTGTAGGAGATCTTGGCCGTCACGGTGTGGAAGTCGAAGTCGCCCTGGGATTCGAAATCCGTCGAGCCGCCGACGCCGCCGCCGAACGGGCCGCCGGAGAGGCGGGTGAAGGAATCGCCGCCGCCGAGATTGGTGTAGAGATACTCCGCGCCGAAGGAGAGGCTGTCGGTGAACATGACCTCCATGCCGGCACCGACCGTGTAGCCGAAGTCGTCCTCGTCCTCGTTGACGATGGCGGCCGGGTTCGGCGCAGCCACGGCCGGCGAGTTGGTCGAGAAGCCGTAGTCGACCTTGCCGTAGGCGAGGCCGCCGGTGGCGTAGGCGAGCGTCGTCGGCGTCACCAGATAGCCGGCCCGCAGACGCGCGGTGGCGAGATAATCGAGGCTGCGCGTCCCGGTGTAGAAGGCCGGCGTGCTGGAGAAGCCACTCGTCGTCTCGGAAATGTCGAGGGCGTTGATGTCGGCAACGGCGCCGAGGACGATGTTGCCCATCTGGTAGTCGTAGCCGATATGCGCGCCGCCAGCGAAGCTGGACTCGAACGAGGAGTCGAAATTGTCGCCGAAGGCGGTCTCGATGGCCGAACCGGAGAAGGCGAAGCCGTTGGTCTGGAGGTTGACGTCGTCCGGATCGCTCGGGTTGAAGGCGCCGCCGCCCTGGATACCGACATAGAGGCCGGTCCATCCGGACGACACCGGAGCCATGGCGATCGGAGCCGGGGCGGGCGGCGCGTCATAGATGACGTCGGCGGCGAAGGCATGGCCCGCGAAGGCGGTGACCGCGGCAGCGGTGACGATCGAACGTTTCATCAACTCGTTTTCCCCATGTGAGTTCGCGAAGACATCACTTGTCTCCGTGGTCGCAAGGACATCATGAGTTATATTGAACTCAACTCGCAATTTCGTGAGCATCTCCGGTAATATCCGGCTGTGATATAATTGCATCGCGCAACTATGCGGCGTTATATCGCAGCCTCATGCGACATTTATTCGCGGCAATAAATGAAAAGGGCGCGGCCGATACTGTGATCGAGCCGCGCCTTTGAAAATATGCCCGGTGCCATTGTTCCAGCCCATGCAGGACCGTGTCCGCATCGGCGTCTTGGACCGGACGATACGCCGCCAGCCATCCGCCGGCGGCGCGTTCCCGGGGGCTCAGCCCCAGACGGCGTTTGCCACCTCGACGCAGCGCTCCAGCTTGCGCCACTGGTCGTCGTCGGTGAGATCGTTGCCGTGGGCGGTCGAGGAGAAGCCGCACTGGTGCGACAGGGCGCACTGGTCGAGATCGACGAAGCGGGCCGCCTCGTCGATGCGCTTCTTGACGAGATCCGCCGGCTCGACGGCGGCGGACTTCGACGACATCAGGCCGAGCACGACGGTCTTGCCCTTCGGCATGTGCCGCAGCGGCGCGAAGTCGCCCGAGCGCTCGTCGTCATATTCGAGGAAGAAGCCGTCGATGGCCATCTCGTTGAACAGGATCTCGGCGACCGGCTCGTAGCCGCCCGACGCCACCCAGGCGCTCTTGAAGTTGCCGCGGCACAGATGCACCGAGATCACCATGTCGGACGGGCGGTCCCTGATCGCGTCGTTGACGAGGCGGCAGTAGAGGCGCGTCAGGTCGTCCGGGTCGTCGCCGCGCTTGGCGGTGCGCTCGCGGATTTCCGGATCGCAGAGATAGGCGAGATTGGTGTCGTCCATCTGCAGATAGCGGCAGCCTCGGTCGGCGAGATCCTTGATCTCGGCCCGGTAGGCCGCCGTCAGATCGTCGTAGAAAACCTCGAGGTCCGGATAGACGCTCGCCGAGATCGCGTCCCGTCCGCCGCGGAAATGCAGCATCGACGGGGCCGGGATCGAGACCTTCGGGGTCTGCGTGACGACGGATTTGAGGAAGTCGAAGTCGGCGCCCTGGATCGACTGGGAGTGGGCGATCGTCTCGTTGACATGCATGGTCGGCGGGGCGAATCCCACCTCCGAGCCGTCGTCCTTCCTGAAATGCGTCTTGAACTCGCCATAGGTGACGTCGACGCCGTCGAGCTTCTCGAGGAAGTCGACGTGGAAGAAGGTGCGCCGGAACTCGCCGTCGGTGATTCCCTTGAGGCCGACGTCTTCCTGGCGCTTCACCACCTCGCGGATGCAATCGTCCTCGATGCCGCGCAGCTCCTCGGCGGCGAGCTTGCCCTCGGCAAATTGCGCGCGCGCCGTCTGCAGCCGCTCCGGCCGCAGGAAGCTGCCGACGTGGTCGGCCTTGAAGGGGGGTGTCGTCATCGTCGTTTCCTGCCTTTTCTCGGGTTGAACGGCTGCGATCGCAGGCCTGTCGGGGGCGGGCGAAGAGCGGCCTGCCGCCAGGGTTCGGCACATGGTCGCCGCGCGATATTTCTCCAGGCTTATAACCATTTGGATATGAAAACCGCCAGCAAAGTCATTTTACCGGCCGCTTTGTTCATATCATTTTTGCTTCGCGGCCGGAAAGGGGAGTGCCCGGTCGCCGTGGCGTTGCCTTGCGGTGAAGTTTCGACCACGCTGGCTCCAGGCACTGCGGACGGCTGCGCCACGAGGCGCGGCCCCGGCAGCGACATGGGAGGATACATGCTGAAGACGATATTCAAGGCCGCTCTGGCCGGCGCCATCTGCGTCGCCGCGGCGGGCCATGCGGGCGCTCAGGACGTCACCCTGCGCGTCCACCAGATGCTGCCGCCCCAGGCGACGATCCCGCATGACGTGCTGGAGCCGTGGGGCGAGGCGGTGGAGAAGCAGTCCGAGGGGCGCATCAAGGTCGAGCTCTACCCCTCGATGCAGCTTGGCGGCACGCCGCCGGAGCTCTTCGATCAGGCGCGCGACGGCGTCGTGGACGTCATCTGGACGGTGCTCGGCTATACGCCCGGCCGGTTCCCGAAATCTGAGACCTTCGAGCTGCCCTTCATCATGACCGACGCCGTCTCGACGTCGAAGGCGTTCCAGGAATTCGTCGAAAAGAACGCCATGGACGAGTTTTCCGGTGTCCACCTTTTGGCCGTCCACACCCATGGCCCCGGCCTGTTCCACACCAAGCAGCCGATCGCCAAGCTCGAGGATCTCCAGGGCATGAAGATCCGCGGTGGCTCGCGGGTGATCAACGAGCTCCTCACCAAGCTCGGCGCGACGCCGGTGGGCCTGCCGGTGCCGGCCGTCGCCGAGGCGCTGTCGAAGGGCGTCATCGACGGCACGACGATTCCGTGGGAAGTCACGCTGCCCCTGCGCATCTCCGAACTGGTGACGAACCACACCGGATTTTCCGGCGAGAACGGGCTCTACACCCAGACCTTCGCCATCGCCATGAACCAGGCCACCTATGACGGCCTGCCCGACGATCTGAAGGCGGTGATCGACGCCAATTCCGGCATGAAGCTCGCCACCATGGCCGGCGAGGCGATGGCGCGGCAGGATGCGGTCGGGCTGAAGAAGGCCGAGGACGCCGGCAACAGCATCGTCACCCTCGGCGACGAGGAGACCCAGCGCTTCAAGGATGCCAGCCAGACCGTGATCGCCGAATGGGTCGCGCAGGGCGAAGGCCGTCAGGCGCTGCTCGACGACGCCACCGCGCTGATCGCCAAATACACCGCCGAGACCGCCAAGGGCGGCGACGGCATGGCGACGGACGCCGCGCCGGCCGCCGCCAAGAGCCAGTAGCGCCACGTATCCGATCGGCGATCTCCAGGGGCGGGACCGGCCCAGCCGGCCCCGCCTTTCCATGCGGCGCGAGCGGACGTTCGGGACTGGCGTGCGGAGCGGGAAGGATCCCGCTCGAGGCCCCCGCGGACACCTGGAATGTCCGGACACTTCGAACGGAGGGACTGACGGTTGAGCGAGACAGGCGACATCACGCGGGAGACCGGCCGGCTCGGCGGCATCGTCGACAGCTTCGCCTCGGTGCTGGCCTTCGTCGGCGGGCTGTTCCTGCTGGTCATCGTCGTCCTGACATGCCTCTCGATCGCCGGGCGCTCGCTGCTGACGCTCGGCGTCTGCTGCGGGCCGGTGCCCGGCGATGTCGAGATGATCGAGATCGCCTCGGCCATCGCCGTCTTCCTGTTCCTGCCCTTCTGCCAGCTGAAGCGCGGCCATGTGACGGTGGACATCTTCGCCGGGCTGATGGGGCCGCGCGGCGTCCGCCTCACCGATCTCGTCGGCAACGTCCTGATGAGCGCGGCTGCGATCGTCATCCTCTGGCGGCTGGAACTCGGCTTCGAGGACAAGCTGAGAAGCGGCGAGACCACCTTCATCCTGGCGATCCCGCTGTGGTGGGGCTATGCCGCGTCCCTCGTCGGCGCCGCCGCCTTCGCCCTCGTCAGCGTCTACACGGTGCTGCGCTCGGTCCGCGAACTTTCCACCGGCAAGGCATCCGCCGCGCCGCATTCCAGCTGAACCGGCGGAACCGCGATCCCATGTCCAATCTCGACATCGCCCTCCTGTCGTTTCCGGTCCTTCTGGTCCTGATCTTCGCGCGCATGCCGATTGGCCTCGCCATGCTGATCTGCGGCTTCTTCGGCAACTATCTCGTGCTCGATCGCTTCACGCCGATTCTGGCGCAGATGAAGACGCTGACCTTCACGACCTTCTCCAGCTATTCCCTGTCGATCATCCCGCTGTTCCTCCTGATGGGACAGTTCGCAGCCAAGGGCGGCATGAGCCAGGCGCTGTTCCGTGCCGCCAACGGCTGGATCGGCCATCGCAAGGGCGGCGTCGCCATGGCGGCGATCGGCGCCTGCGCCGGCTTCGGCGCCATCTGCGGATCGTCGATCGCGACGGCGGCCACCATGGGCAAGGTGGCGCTGCCGGAACTGAAGCGCTTCGGCTACGACGGCGGCCTCGCTACCGGAGCGCTCGCCGCCGGCGGCACGCTGGGCATCCTCATCCCGCCCTCGGTGATCCTCGTCATCTATGCGATCCTCACCGAGCAGAACATCGCCAAGCTGTTCCTCGCCGCCGTCGTGCCCGGCATCCTCGCCATGCTCGGCTACATGCTGACCATCGCCATCTACGTGCGGCTGAAGCCGGGATCGAGCGGCCTGCGCGACAAGGCACCGATGGCCGAGCGGCTGCGGCTGACCGCCGAGGTCTGGCCGGTGCTGCTGGTCTTCTTCCTCGTCGTCTTCGGAATCTATTTCGGCTGGTTCACGCCCACCGAGGGCGCCGCCATCGGCGCCGCCGGCACCGGCCTGATCGCGCTGTTCAATGGCGGGCTGAAGGGCGGGGCGCTCGGCGATTCGATCCGCGAGACGGCGGTCGCCTCCGGCATGATCTTCCTGATCATCCTCGGGGCGGGGGTCTACAATTCCTTTCTCGCCCTCAGCCAGCTGCCGCAGGAATCGGCCGCCTGGGTGGTCGAGCAGGGCTTCTCGCCCTGGATGGTGCTGACGGTGATCCTTTTGACCTATCTGGTCTTCGGCTGCGTCATGGATTCCCTGTCGATGATCCTCCTCACCGTGCCGATCTTCTTCCCGATCGTCTCCGGCCTCGACTTCGGCCTGTCGCCGGACGAGTTCGCCATCTGGTTCGGCATCCTGATCCTGATCGTCGTGGAGGTGGGGCTGATCACCCCGCCGGTCGGGCTCAACCTCTTCATCATCAATTCGATGGCGAAGGACACGCCGATGATCCGCACCTTCCTCGGCGCTGCGCCCTTCGTCGCCTCGGACATCGTCAGGACGGTGATCCTGGCGGTCTTCCCGGTGATCACGCTGTTCCTGGTGCGCTGGCTGTATTGAGGGATGAGGGTAAAAGCGGCGCCGCTGCCGCAACGCCGCTCGGCCAGCCCCGAAGCCGCCCCTTCATTCACCCCGCCGGCGGCGCGAACGCTTCCTTCAGCTTCTTCGACAGGTCCTTGAACGGCTTCTCCGTGACCGGGTCGCCGGGGTTCTGGACGAGATAGTCGTAGATGTGCGGCACGAGGTCGACGGCCTGGTCGAGGGTTCCGTCCGAGCCGCGCTGGTAGCCGCCAAGCAGCCTGAGGTCGCGGGTGTCCTCGAAGCGCGAAATCATCGCCCTCAGCCGCGTGACGAGTTCGCGCTCCTGCAGGTTCCAGGCCCGCTGGGCGAGGCGCGAGATCGATTTCAGGACGTCGACGGCCGGGAAGCGGCCCTGTTCGGCGATCGCCCGGTCGAGGACGATGTGGCCGTCGAGCGTGCCTCGGATCGCGTCGGCGATCGGGTCGTTGTGGTCGTCGCCGTCGACCAGCACCGAGAAGACGCCGGTGATCGTGCCCGAGCCTTCGAGGCCGGGTCCCGCCCTCTCCAGGAGCTGGGGCAGTTCGGAAAAGACGCTCGGCGGATAGCCGCGCGCCACCGGCGGCTCGCCGGCCGCCAGCGCGACGTCTCTGGCGGCGTGGGCAAGGCGTGTCACGCTGTCGATGATCAGGAGGACGTTCTCGCCCCTGTCACGGAAATATTCGGCGATGGCAGTCGCCGTCTTCGGGGCGAGGCGGCGCATCATCGGGCTCTCGTCGCCGGTGGCGACGACGGTGACCAGCTTGTCGAGGCCGCCGGCCATGGTCTCCTCGAGGAACTCGCGCACCTCGCGGCCGCGCTCGCCGACCAGCGCGACGACCGCGGTGTCGAAGCCCTGCGCCCGCGACAGCATGCCCATCAGCGTCGACTTGCCGACGCCGGAGCCGGCGAAGATGCCGATGCGCTGGCCTTTGACCAGCGGCGTGAAGATGTCGATCGTCCGGATGCCGGTCTGCACCGGGCTGCCGACCCGGCCGCGCTTCAGCGCCGGCGGCGGCGAGCCGTCCGCGATGCGCTCCTCGATGCCCCTGACCAGCGGCCCGCGCCCGTCGACCGGCTGGCCGAAGGCGTTGACGACGCGGCCCTTCCACTCGGGGGTGGGGGCGACGGTATAGGGGCCGATGCGCCGCGCCGGGCTCTTGACGCCGAGAGTGGAGCGGATGCCGAAGGGCTTGACGGTCAGGCTGTCGGATTCGATCCGCACTACCTCGCCGATCTCGTCGCCGGCAGAGCCGGGACAGGCGATGCAGTCGCCGAGCCGGACAAAGGGCGACAGCCCCGCGACCCGGAAGGCCTGCGGCCCGACGTCGACGATTCGGCCGGAAACCGAAATGCGCGGCGCGTCGAGCGGCGACAGGTCGAGGGCCTTCTCGTTGGCGAGGCTCATTTGTTGCTCCCCAGCGTCTGGATGGCGTCGCTCATGCTGCGCTCGTTGGACTGGACGAGATTGGCGGCGCTTTCGAAGGCCCGCTGCAATTCGATCAGGCGGGTCATCTCGAGCACCGGATTGACGTTCGAGCCTTCGACGAAGCCCTGCATGACGCCGACCTGCGAGAAGTCGAGCGCCGGCTGCGCGCCCTGGTCGGGAATGACGCCGGAGGTGTCGAACCGGGTCAGCTTGGCGGCCTGCGGAATGGTGAACAGGCCGACCGCGCCGAGCTGCCGTCCGCCCTGGGTGATCATGCCGTCGCGGGCGATGGTCAGGGCGCCACCATTCGGGTCGATCTGGATCTGGGCGCCGCCCGCATCGACCAGCGGATAGCCGGTAAGCGTCTCCACCGTGCCGGCCTGGTTGACCCGCATGCGGCCGTCGCGGGTGTAGACGACGCCGTTCGGCCCCTGGAAGCCGAAATAGGCGTCGCCGGTGACCGCCATGTCGAGGGGATTGCCGGTCTGGGTCAGCTCGCCGGTCTTCGTCGACAGGAAGCTGGTGCCCTCGGACGCCATGCTGACGGGCTCGGCGCCGAAGCCGTTGCCGGGCTTGATCAGCTCGTCGAACTTCACCTCTTCGGAGCGGAAGCCGACGGTTCGCAGGTTGGCAAGATTGTGGGCCAGGGTATCGAGACGGCGTTCGATGGCGAGCTGGGCCGACAGTGCCGGCGGAAGCGTGGCCTCCATGATCATCCTCTTCGCGATTGGCCGGCGGCGCTGCGAGACGCATGCCTTCGCCCGGCCGGACCCGTGGTCGGTCCGCAAACTGCCCAAGGAGGCTTGTCTCAGACTGACAGGCCCGAACCCCGCAATTTCAGGAGGCGGGCGGGCCGGGACGATAAGGCTCGCGCAAGCGCTTCTGCCGTAGGCCAGTCCCCGCAGAAACGTGTATTCGAGGACGACAATGGGAATCCTGATTGGCCTGGTGGTGGCACTCGCCGCGATGCTCGGCGGCTTCGTCGCGATGGGTGGTCATCTCGAGGTGCTGGTGCAGCCCTTCGAATACGTCATCATTCTCGGCACCTCGCTCGGCACCTTCATCATCTCGAACTCCGCCAAGACCATCAAGGACACCGGCAAGGCGATGGGCGAGGCGTTCAAGAACAAGGTGCCTCACCAGAAGGACTATCTCGAGGTTCTGGGGCTCCTGCACAATCTGATGCGCGAGATGCGCTCGAAGTCGCGGTCGGAGGTCGAGGCCCATATCGACGACCCGAAGGAATCGACGATCTTTCAGGCCTATCCGAACATCCTCAAGAACACCGCGATGCTGAGCTTCATCTGCGACTATGCCCGGCTGATCATCATCGGCAATGCCCGTCCGCACGAGATCGAGTCGCTGATGGACGAGGAAATCCAGACCATTCACCATGATCTGCTCAAGCCCAAACACGCTCTCCAGGACATTACCGACGGATTGCCGGCGATCGGCATCGTCGCCGCCGTTCTCGGCGTCATCAAGGCCATGGGTGCCCTCGACCAGCCGCCGGAAGTCCTCGGCCACCTGATCGGCGCCGCGCTGGTCGGAACCTTCGCGGGCATCTTCTTTTCCTACGGTGTGTTCGGCCCGATCGGTGCCAAGGTGAAATACGTGCGCGAGAAGCAGGTCCGCGTCTTCGTCATCGTGAAGTCGACGCTCATCGCCTACATGAACGGCGCCATGCCGCAGGTGGCGCTGGAATATGGCCGCAAGGTCATTTCCGCGGCCGATCGCCCGACCATCGACCAGGTCGAGAACGAGACCATCGGCGGCGGCGCGGGAGCCTGATCGCATGAGCGAAACTGCGATCGCCTCGGATCCGGCCGAGATCCACGCCCGCCTGAAGAGCGCCACCGAACTCGATCCAGCCCGCCTGCCGCGCCTGGAGCACATCTGCGCGGACTGGACCGAGGAACTGAGCGCCCGGCTCCGGGAACTCGCGCCCGGCGTCATCGAGATCGAATATCAGCAGTGCGAGGTGGAAGACGCCCCGGATCCGGAGGATGCCGAACTCGCCAAGGCGGTGATCGCGCCGCTGCTGTCTAACAGCTTTTCCCGGCCAAGCTTCGTCCTGGCTGACCGCAAGGTGGTCGAGCTGGTCGTCGCCACCTTCCTCGGCTGCGAGCCGTCCGCCGACCTCGCCCAGAGCCGGGAGCCGACGGCCCTCGACCAGCATTTCGTCCGCCTGTTCTTTGCCAAGGTGCTGGAGACGGCGGCGAAGGTGTTCCGGCCGATGGCCGCCTTCGAAATGTCCCTCGGCAGCTTCGGCACCGCGGCAGACCTCGCCGAGACGCTTGGCGAGGAAGCCGAGCGCTATTTCGTGTTCCGCTTCGAGATGACGGCCGGGGACTTCCAGGCGCCCTTCGCGCTGGCCCTGCCGAAGAGCTTCCTGTCGCCGCATCGCCGGTTCCTCAGCGGCACGCCGCAAAAGCCGGAAATGGCGTCCGACGAGGCCTGGAAGAAAGGCATCGAGGCGAGCTTCGCCCAGAGCGACCTCAAGATCGAGGCGGTGCTGTGCAAGAAGAATATCCCGCTGTCCCAGGTCGCTCGCTTCCGCGTGGGCGCCACGATCGAACTCGACGTCGGACTGACCAGCCTCATTCCGCTCGAATGCGAGGACCGGCCGATGTTCCGCGCCCAGGTCGGGCGTTCGCGCGAATCCTACGTGGTGCGGATCGAGGAACGCATCGATCCGGCTCAGGAGTTCATCGATGACATCCTATCTGATTGACCTGCTTCTCGTCGTCGCGCTGGTCGTCACGGCGCTGCGCTGCGGCCGCATGCACAAGGAGCTGCGCGCGCTGCGCCAGGCCGACCTCGCCGAGGCGCTGACGCAGTCGGAGGTTTCGCTCAACCGAGCGGCCGAGGCCATCGTCGGAGCCCGCTACGAAGGGGTCGAGACGGTTCGGGAACTGGAGCGCCAGCTCGTCGAGGCCCGCCGCGTCATCGAGCAGCTGACCGTCCTCGTCAGCCGTGCCGACCATCACGTCGGCGTCGGCGCGCCGCAGGCCATTCCCGCAGCGGCGTCGACGGCGCCGTCGGACGCCGACCCTTACCGTGATTTCTTCGCGGCTGCCCATGACAGGCTTCACGCCAGTCTGGCCCGTTAATCCCTAGATCCGAGCCGAACGGGGACGATGCGTCCCCATCGAAGCCGAAGACCTGGAAAGACCGATCCATGAGCGATTCCGAACTGGACCTTGATCTCGAAGATTCCGACGAAGAGGAATCCGATCTGGGCGGATTCGAGATGCCCACGGGCTTCGATCCGGCCGCGGCGATGGGCCGGACGAGCGCCGCCCCGTCGCGGATGGCCGTCGAGGAGGAGGAGGAGGAGCCGGTCGAGGACCAGGTCGATCTCAATCTCGTCATGGACGTGCCGGTAACCATGCAGGTGGTTCTCGGCTCGGCGACCATGACCGTCGCCAACATCCTGAAGCTCGGCCGCGGCGCCGTCGTCAAGCTCGACACCAAGGTCGGCGATCCCGTCGACGTCGTCGTCAACGGGCGCATCGTCGCCCGCGGCGAGATCGTGGTGATCGACAAGGAGGAGCAGCGTTTCGGCATCACCCTCACCGACGTTGCGAAGCCCGGCTCCAAGCTGCAGGCCCGCAAGTCGCGCGCCGCCTGATCCGCCATGTCGATCATCGCCGCCTATGACGCCGAATCCGGAGCGCACGAAAGCGGCGGCGCGCGCGCTGCCATCCTTCTGCTCGCCCTCGGCTCCCAGGGGGCGGCGCGCATCCTGAAGCATCTTTCGCCGGACGAGATCCGCATCATCCGCGAAAGCGCCGCAAGCCTCCCGACCGTCGGCCCGGAACACATCGACGAGGTCGTCGACGACTTCCAGAGCTACTTCAAGAAGGGGGCGGCGCTCACCGGCCCCGGCAAGGAGATGGTCGAGCTCCTCGAAAACGCGCTGTCGCGCGAGGAGTATGTCTCGATCTTCGATCCGGACAGCCGCGACCCGGCGCTTGCCGATCTCCTCGACAACAACCGCGAAGGCGACGTCTGGGAGGCGATCACGGCCATGGAGCCCGTGCCGCTCGCCCAGAAGCTCCTCGGCGAGCATCCGCAGCTGGTGGCGATCGTCCTGGCGCGGCTTCCGCCGGAGATGGCCTCGGCGATGATCCGCGAATTCGCGCCCGCCATGCGCAACGACGTCATGCGCCGCATCCTCACCCTCAAGCCGCTCCAGTACACGGTGCAGACGGTCCTCGAGGGGCAGATCCGGCGCAACTTCGTGACCGCCGGCGGCGACACCGAGGAGGGCGGCAGCCACGCCTTCCTCGCCGAGATCGTCAACCGGCTCGACAAGGATTCGTCGGAAGAGGTGCTGGAATCCCTGCGCGCCTCCCGCCCGAAGGACGCCGAGGCGCTGGAAAAGCTGCTCTTCGCCTTCGAGGACCTGCCGTCCCTGCCGCTGAAGTCGCGTCTCACTCTGTTCGACGCGGTCGATGCCGAGGTCATGGTGCGGGCCCTCAGGGGCGCCGGCCCGGAGATCGTCGAGCTGGTCCTGTCCGCGCTCGGCGCCAGAGCCCGGCGCATGGCCGAGGCCGAGCTCAAGCAGGAGGTCACGCTGCAGAAGGCGGAGATCGACGGCGCGAGGCGCGAGATCGCCAAGCAGGCTCTGCGCCTTGCCGGCGAAGGCAAGCTGGTCCTGCGCGAGCAGCTGGAAGACTGAGGCGCTGCCCGATCGAACGGATCGGGCGGTGTTGCGAGCCCGCGCGGCAATCGGGCGGGCTTCATCTGAGACGCCCGCCGCCGGCCCCGCCGGTTCGCCTCGTAACACATGCGCAACCTTAATCGAACGTGGACCCGCCCCGGTTCATCCGACGTCAACGGCTTGAGGGAGTAGATCGTTGTCGGACGAGGATCGGTCGTCAAAGACAGAGGAGCCGACGGAGAAGAAAATCCGCGACACGGTCGAGAAGGGCAACCTTCCGGTCTCGCGCGAAGCTCCGATCCTGGCTTCTCTCCTGGCGGCGATGGCCTTCTTCACCTTGCAGGTGAAGGACGGATCGGCACACCTGCTCCTCGCGCTCAAGTCGACGATGGAGAATCCGCTCCAGTGGGAGTTGGATACGGGGGCCGATGCGTTACACGTTCTCTCAATGCTGTCGATCGAGATGGGCCGCTTCGTCATGCCGGCCCTGCTTCTGTTCATCGGCGGCGGCGTCGTCGCTTCCGTCCTGCAGAATCCGCCGCAGATCAACATCGAGCGGATCGTTCCCAAGGCTTCGAACGTTTCTCTGTCTTCCGGCTTCCGCCGAATATTCGGCCTCAAGGGCGTGACGGAGTTCGGCAAGGCCATGTTCAAGTTCATCGCCATCGGCGTCATCGTCAGCTCCATCCTCGTCTCGGGCTTTCCGACGATGATGAAGACCATGTACGCCGACCCCGTGCTGATGCCCGAGCTGATCCTGCAGATGGCGATGAAGCTTCTGTCGGCGGTGTCGATCGCCACGATCGTCCTCGTCGCTGCCGACATCGCCCTGTCGCGGATGCACTGGAAGCGCGACCTGATGATGTCGAAGCAGGAGATCAAGGACGAATCGAAGCAGATGGAGGGCGATCCGATGATCAAGGCCCGCCAGCGCCAGATCGCCCGCGACCGCATCCGGCGCCGGATGATCTCGGAAGTGCCGAAGGCGACGCTCGTCATCGCCAACCCCACCCACTACGCCATCGCGCTTCGCTATACGCGGGAGGACGGCGGCGCGCCGATCGTCGTCGCCAAGGGGACCGACCTCCTGGCCCTCAAGATTCGCGAAATCGCCGAGGCAAATGACGTCCCCGTCATCGAGGACAAGCTCTTGGCAAGGTCGATGTACGATCATGTCGAGATCGACCAGATGATCCCGCCACAGTTCTTCAAGGCCGTCGCCGAAATCATCTATTATCTGTACACTCGGTCTGGGACCAAGATGGGAGTTGCCACAGCTTAGCCATGCTCGATATCAGGAAAAGATCGACCATGTCGCGCGAGCGGGCGCTCGCGGATGGCATCAAGGAAGTCGCCGCTGAATTGCGGCTCGTCGACGTCGTCGACTACATCGCGTTCCTTCGGCTGGAGCGCTTCGGCAATCTGGCCGACATCGTCACCTCTTCGGCGGAACTCTACCTGAAGCCGGGCGTGCTGCGCTTTGCCGATGGCGGCGAGGTCCGTCTCAAATGGGGCGAGGTGCCGGTCATCATCCTGGCGCTGGAATTTCGCCATGCCGGCGTCACCGCCCATCTCCACCTGGAGCTCGGCGCCACCACCGCTGCCGTCGACATCATCCATGTGAGCTTCGACGAGCGCCCGGCTACCCCGGACGAGGAAGTGGTGTTCCTGATGAACGCCATCGCCGACGCCCATCTCAAGGTCGCCAGCTAGAGCACGATCCCGAACAATAGGAACCGGTTTTCGGAAAAGATCATGCGGCACTAGGGGAGTAGAGCGGGATGCCGATCGAAGCTGGTCTCATCCCGCTCTAGCGCGTCGCCGGGCGGGGCGGGCGACCGGCCCTCCGGCGAGACCATCGGGATGATGAACGCCCGGCCGCAGCCGCCGGGCCAGTCGCGCCGTCGAATGGCCGCGGCATGGGTTTTCACCCGCCGCTCGCCCTGCTGGGGCGCCGATATCCCATCCCGCTAAAAAACTCCCGATTCGCTTTCCCCCTTGCGGAGCGCCGGCCTGTCGCGGCGTTGCCGGCGCGCCGGCCGCTTCGCCGCCCGCCGCCGCTCCTCGCCCGGCGGCCGCGCCATGCCGCGGCATCCGGGGCGGGGTCTGCACCCGGCGGCGTATCGCCTCCGCCCGAGGCGTCGCGCTGATCCTCTCGGCGCCAGGCCCTTCGTCATCAGCCCTGCCGGCATGAGGTTTTCTTCAGGGCCGCTTTTTCCCCGACCTTCCCCGATCTTCCCACCGCTTCCACTTGCGCCGGACTTCGCCTGCAATGTGAAGAGGATGGCCGTCCCGGGGCGGGCCGGATCCCGCCATATGCTCTGTCCCACTTAGGATTTTCCGGGGCGAAAGCCGGTTCTCCTACAAGTTTCGGACAAGTGGCCCAGCGTAGAAGCGGGTCTGTCGAAGCATATGGAAGTTTCGCAATGGATAACGCCTACATCTTCGGGATCGCCTCCCAGCGGAACGCATGGTTGACGGCTCGCCAGTCCGTGGTCGCCCAAAACGTCGCGAACGCCGACACGCCCGACTACAAGACCAAGGACATCGCGCCCTTCGAGGACGTGCTGCACGACATCGGCGTGCGCCTCGTCACCGACAACAGCGCCCACTTCTCCATCGGCGGCGAGCCCAGCGAAGGCGTCGCGCGCACCGGCCAGCGGGACTGGACGGTCGAGACCAGCGACAAGGACGTCACGATCGAGGAAGAGATGCTGAAGGGCGGCGAGATCGCCCGCTCCTATTCGCTCAACACCTCGATCGTCAAAGCCTTCCACCGCATGATGCTCAACGCAGTGAAGGGTTGACCGGCATGATCGATCCGATCGTTTCCTCGCTGAAGATCGCCTCCAGCGGCCTCTCCGCCCAGTCGACCCGCCTGCGCGTCGTCTCGGAGAACATCGCCAACGTCAACACGACGGGCGAGACCGCCGGGGCCGACCCCTACCAGCGCAAGACTGTCACCTTCGGGGCGGAACTCGACCGCGTGATCGGCGCCGATCTCGTCAAGGTGTCGCAGGTCGGGCGCGACGACAGCCCGTACATCGTCGAGCACGATCCCGGCAATCCGGCCGCCAATGCCGACGGCTACGTGAAGATGCCGAACGTCAACATGCTGGTCGAAATGGCCGACATGCGCGAGGCCAACCGCTCCTACGAGGCCAATCTCCAGGTGGTGAAACAGGCCCGTGAACTCATCAACATGACCATCGATCTCCTGAGGAGTTGACCATGATCCCTGCTATCGGATCGAGCCTTCCGAGGGTCGAGCTCGCCCCTACCAGCAATGTCGGTGCCGCCGGCGCACCGCGTGTCGCAGACGTGGGCGGCCCGAACTTCGGCGCAGTCCTCACCCAGCTCGCCACCGACGCCGTCTCGACCATGAAGACCGCCGAGGCCACCTCGATCAAGGGCGTCTCCGGCGAAGCCTCGACCCAGGCCGTCGTCGAAGCGGTGATGGACGCCGAACGCACCCTGCAGACGGCGATCGCCGTGCGCGACAAGGCCGTCGCCGCCTATCTCGAACTGTCCCGCATGGCGATCTGATCGCCCTGACGGCGGCACACTCTGCCGTCGGCGATGACTTGCCGATCCGGCTTCGCGGCCATCATTCCCAATCCGCCGGCGGCTCCCGCCACTTTGGTGGACGACAACAATCCACGGAGTTTTCCATGCGTGCGCTAGCCATTGCCGCGACCGGCATGAATGCCCAGCAGACCAATGTCGAGGTGATCGCGAACAACATCGCGAACATCAACACCACCGGCTTCAAGCGGGCGAGGGCGGAGTTCACCGATCTGCTCTACCAGATCGAGCGGATGCAGGGCGTTCCCAATCGCGGCGGCGAAGGCGTCGTGCCGGAAGGCGCGCAACTCGGCCTCGGCGTCCGGCTCGCCGCGATCCGCAACGTGCATCTCCAGGGCACCCTGAACCAGACCGGCAACAAGTTCGATCTCGCCATCAACGGCAATGGCTGGTTCCAGGTCCAGGGCCCTGGCGGCGAGACGCTCTACACCCGCGACGGCGCCTTCAACACCAGCGCCACCGGTCAGCTCGTCACCCTCGACGGCTTCACCGTCGATCCCGGCATCACCGTGCCGGCGAACACCACCGAGGTGACGGTCAATGCCAGCGGCGAGGTCTATGCCTCGATCGACGGCCAGGTCGCCCCGCAGCTGCTCGGCCAGCTGACGATCTCCACCTTCCCGAACGATGCGGGCCTGTCGGCCCAGGGCGGCAACCTCTTCCGCGAGACCATCGCCTCCGGCGCGCCGGTCGCGGGTGTCGCCGGCGAGGAAGGCTACGGCACCATCAACCAGGGCTATCTGGAAGATTCCAACGTCGATCCGGTCAAGGAGATCTCCGAACTGATCTCCGCCCAGCGCGCCTACGAGATGAATTCCAAGGTCATCACCGCCGCCGACGAGATGTCGAGCGTCATCTCCAAGGGCATGAGGTAAGATCATGAACAGCCGCTCGAGAACGCTGGCGGCCCGGGTCGCCCGCCTCTGCGCTCTCGCCGCGTTCGCGCTGGCGGCCGTCGGGGCGAAGGGGCTTCCGGCGATCGCCGCCGAGCTCCAGATGCCGGTGCCGGTGGCGATGGTCTATCCGGGCCAGAACATCGTCGAGCGCGGCCTGTCGCTCGGCGACTTCATCGTCAAGGACGACAAGGTCGACCTCTTCGTGCTCGACGAGAGCATGCTCGCGGGCATGGTCGCCAAGCGCACGCTTCTGCCGGGCAACGCCATCCGCCTGACCGACATTGCGCTGCCCGACCTCGTCAAGGCCGGGTCGCAGGTCACCCTCGTCTATCGGGAATCCGGCCTCGTCATCACCGGTCTCGGCACGGCGCTCGCCTCCGGCGCCGCCGGCGACCTGGTCAAGGTCCGCAACCTCGACAGCGGCATCGTCGTCGCCGGAGTGGTCGAGCAGGACGGAACCATCAGGATCGTCGGATGAGGCTGTTTTCCATCGCCCGCGCGATTCTGGCCGCAGCCCTCCTCGCCCAGACCGGCCCGATAGCCGCAACGGCGCAGGCGGCCGACATGGTCGCCAGTCGCGGGATGGCCGGCGAGCGCAGCTACGCCGAACCGTTCCGGCCCGTGCGCGGCGATCCCGCTGCCGGCGTCGGCACCGTGCGCATCAAGGACATCACCTCGGTCCGGGGCGTCAGGCCCAACCAGCTCGTCGGCTACGGCCTGATCGTCGGCCTGCAGGGCACCGGCGATTCCATGCGCAACGCCCCCTTCACCGAGCAGTCGCTGCAGTCGATGCTCGACCGCATGGGCGTCAACATCCGCTCCCAGAGCGCGAGAGGCAAGAACGTCGCGGCGGTCACGGTGACGGCGGAGCTGCCGCCCTTCATCGGTACAGGCCAGCGCATCGACGTGACCGTGTCGTCGCTGGGCGATTCCTCCTCGCTGATGGGCGGAACGCTGGTGATGACGCCGCTCTACGGCGCCGACGGCGAGATCTACGCCGTCGCGCAG
Source organism: Fulvimarina sp. (assembly GCA_002700095.1). GTDB lineage: Bacteria > Pseudomonadota > Alphaproteobacteria > Rhizobiales > Rhizobiaceae > Jiella. The sequence continues at coordinate 46,834 of PACL01000087.1, forward strand.
GGCGCCGTCGCAGTGTCCGGCTTCACCTCGCAAGGCGACAGCGAGAAGCTGACGCAGGGCGTGCCGACCAGCGGGCGCATCGCCAACGGTGCCCTCGTCGAGCGCGAGGTGCCAGGCTCCTTCAACGATGATGGCAAGCTCTCCTACGAACTCCTGAACCCGGACTTCAAGACCGCCATCCGCATGGTCGACGTGATCAACGACTACGCCGTCAAGCGCTGGGGCATCGCCGTCGCCCAGGAAGAGGACCTGCGCACGGTCCATCTGCACCGGCCGCAGAAGGTTTCCGCCACCCGCTTCCTCGCCGAACTCGGCGATCTGCGCGTGGCGCCCGACCAGCCGGCTCGCGTCGTCATCGACGAGCGCACCGGCACCGTGGTGATCGGCAAGGACGTGCAGATCTCCACCGTCGCACTCACCCACGGCAACCTGACCGTCCGGGTCACCGAGATGCCATCGGTCTCCCAGCCGGCCCCGTTGTCGGACGGCCAGACGGTGGTGACGTCCGAAACCCTCGTCGAGGTCCAGCAGGACGGCGGCAACTTCGCCTTCGTCGGCGGTGCCGATCTCGAAACGGTCGTTCGCGGCCTCAACCGCATCGGCCTGAAGCCGACCGGGATCATTGCGATCCTGCAGGCGATCAAGACCTCCGGTGCTCTTCAGGCGGAACTCGTGGTGCAATGATGACGATGACGATCCAGACGACCCTCGCTGCCCCCAGGGCGCTTCTGGCCGGTGCGATCCTGTGCCTCTCCACCGTGGGCGCCGTCGCCGCCGGCGGCGGCGGGCATGGCGACGCTGCCGCCCAGAGGCCGGTGATCCCGCCCCAGGAGCTGCGCGTCCTCGACGAGAACGGCAATCCCGTCGGACCACCGGCGCCGGCGACCGAGGTGGAGAAATACTGCCTCAACATCGCCGACAAGGCGCAAGAGCAGCGCTACTCCCTGCAGCGGGCCAAGCTGATGGAACTGGAGAGCGAGGTCGGCAAGCAGATCGACGAGCTGGAACGGCGGCGCGCCGACTACAAGGAGTGGCTCGCCGAGCGCAAGAAGTTCCTCGACAGCGCCTCGGTCATCGTCGTCGACATCTACGCGAAGATGAACGCCTCGTCGGCCGCAGCCCAGCTCGGCAAGCTCGACCGCGACGCCGCCGCCTCGGTCCTCGTCAAGCTGAAGCCGCGTCAGGCCAGCTCGATCCTGGCCGAGATGGACACCAACACCGCCGCCGAAATCGCCGGCCGCATCGTGCAGAAGACGGCCGCCGGCACGACCGCCGCGCCGCCGGCGTAGGAGACGCGTTCGTGAACAAGACGCTGGTTGCAGTATCGGTCCTCGCGGCGCTCGCCGGCTGTTCGACCACGAAGGAAGATTTCCTGCGCGAGCCGCAGCTGTCGCCGGTCGGCAGCGGTCTCTACGAATACCCGCCGGTGACGGTCCAGCCGGCCGCGTTCCCGGCCGCCGGTCCGAGCTCGCGCCATTCGCTGTGGTCGGACGACCGGGCGGATTTCTACCAGGATCCGCGCGCCCTCGACGTCGGCGACATCGTCACCGTCAAGATCGAGATCAAGGACCAGGCCTCGCTCGACAACAACTCGAAGCGCTCGCGCACCTCGGGCGTCGGGGCGACGCTCGGCCTCGGCGGCTTCCTCGGCAACTGGGTGCTGCCGGATGTCGATACCAGCCTGTCGGCGGACGGCTCGTCCGAAGCCGAAGGCAAGGGCAAGGTCTCGCGCTCGGAGAAGATCAACCTGTCGGTCGCCGCGGTCGTCACGCAGAAGCTGCCCAACGGCAACCTGTTCATCTCCGGCCAGCAGGAGATGCGGGTCAACTTCGAGGTGCGGGTGCTGTCGATCGCCGGTATCATCCGGCCGCGCGACATCCTGCCCAACAACACGATCGACTACGACAAGATCGCCGAGGCGCGCATCTCCTACGGCGGACGCGGCCGGCTCACCGAGGTGCAGCAGCCGGGCTGGGGCCAGCAGGTCTACGACATCGTCGCGCCCTACTGACCACGCCTGCTGATCACGCCGAAGCCCGTCTCGACGTTCTTCGACCCATGACCCTCGACCTCCGGCCAGGCTCGCGCCCGGCCGGAGGTCGATCCGTTTCGGGCAAGGGATTCCCGGGCCGCGCAAGTCTCGCGATAGCAAGCCGGTTTACGCAAAGGGCGACTGGTCGGGGTCGCGGGACATGACGAACCGCCCGGACCGGTCCCTGAGCTAAAAAGGCTTTGCTCGATGGCCGAGACGGACAATTCGGAACAGGATGCGGGCGGCAGCAAGAAGGGCGGCATGATGCCGACCATCATCGCCGCGGTGGTCGTCACGCTGATCGCGGCGGGCGCCGGTGCGGGGCTCGGCTCCGTGCTCGGTTCCAGTGCGCCGCCGCCGGCCGAGCCCGCCAAACCCGCCGAGCCCGATCCGCACGCCGCGGCCGACGCCAAGGCGCCGGAGAAGTCGGACATCGCCAAGGCGGANGAAGAGCCGACGCCGCTGCAGCTGGTCGAGCTGAAGCCCGTCCTCACCAACATCTACTCGCCGACGGATTCCTGGCTGCGGATCGAGGCCTCCCTCGTCGTCAAGCAGGACGGCACCGTCAACGCCGAGGTCCTGGCGGCGGAGATCGAGGCCGATACGCTGGCCTTCCTGCGGTCGGTGCAGCTCGCCCAGGTCGAGGGATCGCGCGGCCTCCTCCACCTTCGCGACGATCTGCGCGAGCGCGCCAAGCTGCGCTCGCCGGCGGTGGTCGACTATCTCATCCGCACGATGGTGGCAGAATGAGACGCGGCCTTCTCGCCGGCGCGCTGGCGGCCGGCGTCCTTCTCCTGGCGGTTCATCCGAGCCTCGCGCAGACCTCCAACAACGTCGTCCAGACGCTGTCCGACCTCTTGCCCGAAGGCGACGCCTCGGTCTCCGGCCGCATCGTCCAGCTCTTCGGCATCGTCACCGTCCTGTCGATCGCGCCGGGCCTCCTGGTGATGGTGACGTCCTTCACCCGCATCGTCATCGCCCTGTCGATCCTGCGCACCGGGCTCGGCCTGCAGACGACGCCGGCCAACCTGATCCTGATCTCGCTCGCCTTGTTCATGACCTTCTTCGTCATGGCCCCCACCTTCGACAAGGCCTGGCGCGACGGCCTGCAGCCGATGCTGTCCAACGAGATCACCGAGGAGGAGGCGTTCTACCGTATCTCCGAGCCGTTCAAGGACTTCATGCTGACCCAGGTCCGCCCGTCGGATCTCGCTCTGTTCGACAGCCTCGCGGCCAACAACAGCCGCGACCGGGTGGAACCGGAAGAGCAGGGGGCGGCCGACGAGCGCGACGTCGACCTGAGGGTCCTCATTCCGGCGTTCATGATCTCGGAGCTGCGACGGGGCTTCGAGATCGGCTTCCTGATCGTCCTGCCGTTTCTGGTCATCGACATGATCGTCGCGACGCTGACCATGTCGATGGGCATGATGATGCTGCCGCCGACGATTATCTCGTTGCCTTTCAAGATCTTGTTCTTCGTCCTGATCGACGGATGGAACATGCTGGTGGGCTCGCTGGTGCGTTCGTTCTTCTGACGAACGGTAATCGGCGTCGCTGCTTTAACCGGCGTTTAACGTTAAAAAACTAGGTTAACTTCATCGGCGCCGGCATGAAGCGAGGGCCTTTGGAGACGGTGGCGCCCAATGAACGGGCAGCTTGCCTGTAAAGGTTGACTAGTATGACGAGTATCATCACCAACGTCGCTGCAATGACGGCCCTGCAGACCCTCCAGCAGACCAACAGGGCAATGGAGGAGACCCAGAACAAGATCTCGACCGGTTACCGCGTCGCAGAAGCCAAGGACAACGCCGCCTACTGGTCCATCGCGACCGGCATGCGTTCCGACAATTCGGCGATGTCCGCCGTTTACGATTCGCTCGGCATCGGTGAGGCCACCGTCGATTCGGCCTATACCGGCCTTTCCTCGGCCAAGGACGTGCTCGACACGATCAAGGCCAAGCTGACGGCCGGTTCGGCCGACGGCGTCGACAAGGCGAAGGTCCAGGACGAGATCAGGTCTCTCCAGGAGCAGCTGCGCACCATCGCCGACTCCTCCTCCTTCTCGGGCCAGAACTGGCTGTCGACCGGCTCTTCGTCCTCGCTGACGAAGGAGATCGTCTCCTCGCTGTCGCGCAATTCGGAGGGCGCCCTGACCGTCGGCTCGATCACCGTCGACNTCACCGACATCCGGCTGTTCTCCGACAACGGTTCCGGCACGGAGACGGGCATCCTCAACAAGACGATCGACCTGACCAAGTACACCAACACCTCGGGCGTCGCGACGACGGTCGAGACCAGTGCGGTGTCCTTCGCCGCTGCCGACGACCTCGTGACCTTCTCGGTCAAGCAGGGCGGCGCTGCTGCCAAGACGGTCGAGATCACCGACCAGACGCTCCTCGACGCCGGCCTCACCGACACCACCATCCGGTCGAACGCCGATCTGGCGGCCGTCCTCAAGCAGGCCCTGAAGGATGCCGACATCACCGGCATCGACGTCACCATCGATGCCACGGACAACGTCGTCTTCGGCTCGACCGACGACTTCTCGCTGGGTGACGCCGTCGCCTCCGGCACCACCGGCATCACCGCGACGAGCCTCGGCCTCAACACCACCGCCGCCACGACCTCGCCTGCCTCGGCAGGGGCGATCTCGGTGATGGACATCGACATCTCGCTGTCGACCATCACCGCGGCCGACGTGAACAACTACATCCGCGTCGTCGATAACGCGCTGTCCCAGGTCACGACCGCAGCCTCGACCCTCGGCGCCATCCAGAACCGCGTCAGCATGCAGAAGGACTTCGTCTCCAAGCTGATGGACACGATCGACAAGGGTGTCGGCACGCTGGTCGACGCCGACATGACGGAAGAGTCCACCCGCCTCAAGGCTCTGCAGACCCAGCAGCAGCTCGGCGTCCAGGCGCTCTCGATCGCCAACTCCTCCAGCCAGGCGATCATGCAGCTCTTCCAGAACTGATCGTTCTCCAGCTTCTTCCATACCTCGTATCGAGCCGCCCCTTCGGGGCGGCTTTTTTTATGCCTGAAAATCAATTCGTACGACGTACTTCTTAGTAGACTCCAGTTAACTACGCGGTTTTTACATAAATTAACCACGATATTTAGTCTTAATGGCAGGTCGCTTATTTGAGTGCCGCAATTAACTAGTCGGAAGGGGTGAGGGCGCATCTTAGCTTTCATAGCGAGGTGGTCGAATATCAAGCGAAGTAGACCACGGGCATGATGCCGTTTTGCTATCCCGGCCGACCCGGATTGTCCCAGTTATTGTATATTCGCGTATGGGACGCAGATTATGACCAGCATCATCACCAACACTTCTGCCATGACGGCTCTCCAGAGCCTGCAGTCGATCAACAACGCCCTCGACACGACCCAGGCCCGCATCTCCACCGGCTACCGGGTCTCGGAAGCTCAGGACAATGCCGCCTACTGGTCGATCGCGACCACCATGCGGTCCGACAACAACGCTCTGTCCGCCGTCTCCGACTCCCTCGGCATCGGTGCCGCCACGGTCGACGCTGCCTATACCGGCCTCAACTCGGCCAAGGACATGCTCGACACGATCAAGGCCAAGCTGACCACCGCCACCTCCGACGGCGTCGACAAGTCGAAGGTCCAGTCCGAGATCACGGCCCTCCAGGGTCAGCTGCAGACGATCGCGGAATCGGCTTCCTTCTCGGGTCAGAACTGGCTCTCCACCGGCTCCTCGGCAGCTCTGTCGAAGGAGATCGTCTCCTCGATCGCCCGTGACGCCACCGGCTCGCTGACCGTCGGCTCCATCGCCGTCGACATCACCAATGTCCGCCTCTTCGCCGACGACGGTGCCGGAACGGACACCGGCATCCTGAACAAGACGATCGACCTGACCAAGTACTCCAACACGTCGGGCGTCGCCGCGACCGTCGAGACGTCTGCGGTGTCCTTCGCCGCTGCCGACGACCTCGTGACCTTCTCGGTGAAGATCGGCGGTGGTGCGGCCAAGACGGTCGAGATCACCGACCAGACGCTGCTCGACGCCGGCCTCACCGATACCACCATCCGGTCGAACGCCGACCTGGCGGCCGTCCTGACCCAGGCCCTGAAGGATGCCGACATCACCGGCATCGACGTCGCGATCGACGCATCGGACAACGTCGTCCTGTCCTCGACCGATACCTTCTCGCTCGGCGACGCGGCGGCTTCCGGCACCACCGGCATCACCGCGGCCAGCATCGGCCTGAACACCACGGCGACCACCACCAGCGCGGCGTCCGCCGGTGCTGCGGCTGTCGACACGATCGACATCACCTCGGCGTCGGTCACCGACATCAAGAACTT
>PACL01000088.1 GCA_002700095.1 Fulvimarina sp.
GCTGGCGGCCCCGGTCGCCCCCCTGATCCGGCAGGGAGCGCCCGCATGGCGGCGTGGCGGCATCCGCGGACGACATCGTCCAGCGGCCGTCGCTGGGCGACGAGGTCTATCAGCGGCTGTTCTCCGATTTCCTGTCCCTGAGGATTCCGCCGGGCGAGCGGCTGTCGGTGGATGCGCTGGCGCGGCGCTTCGGCGTGTCGCAGACGCCTATCCGGGCCGCGCTGATCCGGCTCGAGGCCGAGGGGCTCGTCGTCAAGAAGCACTATTCCGGCTACAGCGTCGCGCCTATCCCAAGCTCCCGGCGATTTGCCGATATCATCGAGGCGCGTCTCCTGCTCGAACCGGCAAGCGCTGCCCATGCGGCCCGTCGCGCCTCGCCCGCCGAGCGTGCCGAGATCGCAGAGCTCGCCGCGGAGATGCATGAGCTGGCGGCCGGCGACCTTGCCGAACACACCGCTCGGCTGGTGCTGCTCGACAGCCGCTTCCACTCCGCGATCGCCCGGGCCTGCGGCAACGCGGCCATCACCGACGCGCTCGACCGGCTGCTCACCCAGATGCACATCTTCCGCCTGCGCTACCATGCCGACGTCGCCCATGCGGTGATCGAGGAGCACCTCTTGATCCTCGCCGCCATCGAGGGCCGGGACGCAGAGGCCGCCGAGGCGCGGATGCGCGCGCATGTCGACCGGGCCCGCGAGCGCATCGAGCCGTTCGTGCGGTGTGGCCGATGACACGACTTCTCCCCGTGCCATGGGAAGGGCTCCGCCCTTCGCCCGCCGGGAACATCCATCCGACAATCGAGGAACTTGCGACATGACCATCCAGGACGGCCTGTGGTTCGACCCGGCGAAACTCTTCATCGGCGGCGGCTGGCGCGCCGGTGGCGGCGGCGAGACGATCCCGGTCGAGAACCCGTCGACCGGCGAGGTGATCGCCGCCATCGCCCGGGGCACGGCCGAGGACGTCGATGCCGCCGTCGCGGCGGCGCAGGCGGCCCTCGACGGCGAATGGGGGGCGATGACCGCCACCGAGCGCGGCCGCGTCCTGATGCGGCTCGCCGCTCTCGTCACCGAGCGCGCCGAGACCCTGGCGCATCTGGAATCGGTCGATGTCGGCAAGCCGATGGTTCAGGCCCACAACGACGCCGTCGCGCTGGCGCGCTACTTCGAATTCTACGGCGGCTCGGCCGACAAGATCACCGGCGAAACCATTCCCTACCAGAGCGGCTCGACGGTGCTGACGCTGCGCGAGCCGCATGGCGTCACCGCCCATGTCATCCCCTGGAACTACCCGATGCAGATCCTCGGGCGCTCGGTCGGCGCGGCGCTTGCCATGGGCAATGCCTGCGTCCTGAAGCCCGCCGAAGACGCCTCGCTCAGCGCGCTCGCGGTCGCGGCCCTGGCGGTGGAGGCAGGGCTGCCGGCCGGCGCCCTCAACATCGTCACCGGCTATGGCCATGACGTGGGCGCGGCGCTGTCCGGCCACGCGGGCGTCCATCACGTCTCATTCACCGGCTCGGTCGGGACCGGCCGGCGCATCCAGATCGCGGCGGCGGAGAATGTCGTGCCCGTGACGCTGGAGCTCGGCGGCAAGTCGCCGCACATCGTCTTCGACGACGTCGATCTGGAAGCGGCGCTGCCGACCCTCGTCGGCGCCTGCATGCAGGCCGCCGGCCAGACCTGCTCGGCGGCCTCCCGCGTCCTCGTCCAGCGCGGCATCTACGACGAGGTGAAGCGCCGCATGGCAAAGGTCTACAACGGCCTGAAGGTGGGGCCTGCCTCGGGCAATCACGATCTCGGACCGCTGGTCTCGGCCAAGCAGAAGGACATCGTCTCCCGCTACATCGCCCGCGGCAAGGAAGATCTCACCGTCGCCGGCGAAGGCGCGATTCTGCCCGATGCGCCCAAGGCCGGCCATTACGTGGCGCCGGTGCTGTTTTCCGACGTGCCGCCGGAGCACCCGCTCGCCCAGGAGGAGATCTTCGGCCCGGTCCAGGTGCTGATCCCCTTCGATGACGAGGCGGACGCGATCCGCATCGCCAACGGCACCGACTACGGCCTCGTCGCCGGCGTCTGGACGGAGAACGGCGCGCGCCAGATGCGCCTCGCCCGCAAGCTCGCTGTCGGCCAGGTCTTCGTCAACAACTATGGTGCGGGCGGCGGCGTCGAGCTGCCCTTCGGCGGCGTCGGCAAGTCGGGCCACGGCCGGGAGAAAGGCTTCGAGGCGCTCTACGGCTTCTCGCGTCTCAAGACGATCTCGATCAAGCACGGCTGAGGTTGCCGGTCCCATCGTGACGGCGGCGCTCCGGCGTCGCCGCCGTCACGATGCTGCGACACGATGCGGCGGCGCTCAGTCCTCCGCGCAGGGCCATTTCGCCGGGCGCGACAGGCCCTGCGGAAGCTTGGTCTCGGCGTTGCCGCAGGCGATGTCGATCTGGCTCTGGGCGAGGCCGGTGGCCGCCGACAGGTCGGCTCCCTCGATGCGCATCAGGAACAGATAGGCGTTGCTGAAGTCGAGGGCACCGGTGATGTCAGCACCGGAAAAGTCGGCGCGGGCGAGGTTGGCGAAGACGAAGCTGTTGCCACCGAGCCGGGCGCCGTCGAAGCTGGCCCGTCCGAGCTCGGCCTTTTCGAAATCGGCATTCGAGAGTGTTGCTCCGGAGAAATTCGCTCGCTGAAGCTCGGCGCTCTGGAACGACGCTCCCTCGGCCGACAAGCCGGAGAAGTCCGTCCTGTAGCCTTCCACTTTCGAGAAATCGGCGGAATCGGCATTGGCGCCGGCGAGGGAGGCGCGCACGAGCTTGGCCTCCGACAGGTTCGCCGCCGTCAGCGTGGCGTTGCGGAGATCGGTCAGCCCGAAATCCGCGTGGCTGAGATTGGCCTTGGCGAGGTTCGCACCGCCGAGCATCAGGTTCTGGCGGTTGCAGTCGCTCCAGTCGATCGATGGCCGCGGCTGGTAGGTACAGTCGGCGGCGCTGGCCGGAACGGGCAACAGGGCCGAAAGGACGCCGGCGGCGACGGCCGCGAGGGGCGCTGCCAAGAAGGAAGCTCCCGGGAGCGAGTTGCCCTGCCGCCGCGTGGGCGAGGGCCGCGCCAGGGCAAGGCCCGAGACCGGGACCGCGGCGTTGCCCGCCGCACATGCCGGCTTGTCCGGTCGCTGCACTGTGCTGCGGGTCGGCCGATGGTCGATCTTCATGGGAATGGGCGCTCCGGGCGAAATCGGTCGAACGGCAAATGTGGATAGCCGGGTGATTCGGCAATCCCTTTCCGGACCGCCGTGCGGTGACGTCGGGTCCGAAGATGCCGCTCTGCCGGCGCTGGAGGCGTCTGGGGCATCGAACGCGCGGAGGCGTTTTCGGTCACTTCGGCCCGCTAAATGGCCCCTCGGCGCCTTGACCATCGGGAAATCTGTCACTATAGCAACGCCATTCTTGGGGCAGGCTCGTCCGTGCCCTTTCCGCCTATTCCGCAACCGACTGAACAAGAAGACGGCCCGCGCCCTCGCGGCACGAGAGCTGGTCTGACGAACGGAGAAAAAATGTTCGCAGTCATCAAGACCGGTGGCAAGCAGTATCGCGTCGCCCCCGAAGACAAGTTCACCATCGAGCGCATCCCCGGCGAAGCCGGTGATCTGGTGACGCTCAACGAGGTGCTGATGGTCGGCTCCACGATCGGCGCGCCGTTCGTGTCCGGCGCCAGCGTCTCCGTGGAGATCGTCGAGCAGACCCGCGGCAAGAAGGTCATCTCCTTCAAGAAGCGTCGCCGGCAGAACTCCAAGCGCACCCGCGGCCACCGTCAGGACCTGACGATGATCCGCGTCGCCGAGATCCTGACCGACGGCAAGGCGCCTTCTGGCAAGGCTGCGGCCAAGCCGCAGAAGGACGATGCGGCCGACGTCCTCGTCGAGACGCCCGAGACGCCGATGTTCTCGGCGCCCGAGGGCGACAACGACAAGCTGACCAAGATCAAGGGCATCGGCCCGGTCGCGGAGAAGCAGCTGAACGCGCAGGGCATCACCACCTTCGCGCAGATCGCCGCCTTCACCGACGAGGACATCGCCCGGATCGACGCCGGCATGCCTTTCAGCGCGGCACAGATCAGCGACTGGCGCGAGCAGGCCAAGATGCTCGCCGCCGAGTAAGGCACGGGTCGCAAACGCACTTCATCAGGACCTCTTCGGATGGTCCGCTGCCTGAGCAGGCAAGGAGATTGAACGATGGCACACAAGAAAGCAGGCGGTTCCTCGCGCAACGGTCGCGACTCGGAATCCAAGCGCCTCGGCGTGAAGAAGTTCGGCGGCGAAGCCGTCATCGCGGGCAACATCCTCGTCCGTCAGCGCGGCACGCGCTGGCATCCGGGCGCCAATGTGGGCCTTGGCAAGGATCACACGCTTTTCGCCAAGTCGGAAGGCGTCGTCGCCTTCCAGAAGAAGGCCAATGGCCGAACCTACGTCGCGATTATGCCGAAAGCAGAAGCCGCCGAATGACCGGAGCTTCTCAGCGCCGGCGTTCCAACGACCCGGCGCTCAAGAAGCCAGAAGGCATCGCCTGACGGATCGAGCGGAAGGGGAGATGGATCGCCGTCTCCCCTTTTCGCTTGTGAGGAAGGACGATGCGATGACCGAAGAGATGACGGAAAGGCCGAGATCGCCGACGGGCGCGCCTCGCGCCGTCGTCACCCCGAGGCTGAGACTGCGGCCCCCGGGGCCTGCCGATGCCGATGCGATCGCGGCGCTCCTCGACGACCACGACGTGGTCAAGATGTTGTCCCGGGTCCCCTGGCCCTACACCGTCGAGGATGCCGAGGCCTTCATCCGCAATCACGGCGAGGAGACGGTCTTCGTCATCTGCCTGAAGACGACCGCCGACATCGTCGGCATCTGCGGCGTTCATCCCGATGCCAGGCGCTCCGACCGGGGCGAACTCGGCTACTGGGTCGGCCGGCCGTTCTGGGGCAACGGCTACGCCACCGAAGCGGCCCATGCGGCGATCGACTACGGCTTCACGGCCCTCGGACTCGGCGAGATCAGGGCCAACTGCCGGGTGATAAACGAGGCCTCCCGCCGGGTGATCTGGAAGTGCGGCTTCCGATTCATCGGCTCGGGCATGATCGATACGGTCGCCGCCGGACGCGTCGCCTCGGAGCATTTCAGCCTCGATCGCAACTGCTGGCAGTCGCTGAAGTCCTGGGGTGAGGCGCGATGATCGAACGGGCGCCGAGAGCCGCCGGACGACCGACACCGGCGAGGGGCGTGGCGTGCTGCGGCCGGCGCCGGCCGGCTCGCCATCTGGCGCGTCTGGCGCTTGCGGCGGCGCTGTTGATCCTTGCGCCGCACGTCGCCTTCGCAGGTGCGGATGGTGGCGGAGCCCGTCCGGCGGCGGTCTCGCGGCCTGCGGCGGACGCAGCGCTGGCGCTCGACGCGTTCTTCGACGGCCGGGCGACGTCGCAGGGCACGATCACCACGCTGCTGGTCTTTCGGGAGCGGTTCACCGCGCGGTTCTCGGGCAGGGTGACGGGCAACCGGCTGAAGCTGGACGAACGGTTCCGGTTCGAGGACGGGAAACGCCTGCAGCGCTGGGACCTGACGCGGTCGCGGGACGGACGCTATCGCGGCACCGTGACGACCGAACTCGGCGATGGCACGATGGCGCCGCCGGCGCCCGTCACCGGCTGGACCTTTGCAGGCGGCGTCGTCCTTGCCTATGACGGGTATGCGCCGGGCGGCGGGCGGACGCTGCTCGGATTTCGCCACGTCATGCGGAGGATCGCGCCGGGAACGGTGCGAAACCGGGTGACGATCTCGAAGTTCGGGGTGGCGCTCGCCTCATCCGACGTCATCTTCCGGCATGCCGGGCGATGACCGGGTCGCGATCATGATCGATATGGGGCCGTGCCGGGCCGGGTGCCGGGCGCGACCTCGAACGAAACGAAGCGGGCGCAGAGCGTTCGCGACGGACCGAAGACGGTAGAACGATGAAGTTTCTCGACCAGGCGAAAGTCTATGTACGCTCCGGCGATGGCGGTGCGGGCTCCGTCTCGTTCCGGCGGGAGAAGTTCATCGAGTTCGGCGGACCGGACGGCGGCGACGGCGGTCGCGGCGGCGACGTCTGGATCGAGACGGTCGCCGGCCTCAACACGCTGATCGACTATCGCTACCAGCAGCATTTCAAGGCCAAGACCGGCACCCATGGCATGGGCCGCAACCGCAACGGCGCCCGGGGCGCCGACGTGGTCCTGAAGGTTCCGGCCGGGACCCAGGTGTTTGCCGAGGACAACGAGACGCTGATCTGCGACCTGACGACGATCGGCGAGACGCACAAGATCGCCGCGGGCGGCAATGGCGGCTTCGGCAACGCCTATTTCAAGTCTTCGGTGAACCAGGCGCCGCGCCACGCCAATCCCGGCCTGCCCGGCCAGGAGCTGACGATCTGGCTGCGGCTGAAACTGATCGCAGACGCCGGCCTCGTCGGCCTGCCGAACGCCGGCAAGTCGACCTTCCTCGCCTCGGTGACCCGGGCGCGGCCGAAGATCGCCGACTATCCCTTCACGACGCTGCATCCCGGCCTCGGCGTCGCCAAGGTCGACGACGCCGAATTCGTCATCGCCGACATTCCCGGCCTGATCGAGGGCGCCCATGAGGGCGTCGGCATCGGCGACCGGTTCCTCGGCCATGTGGAGCGGACGTCGATCCTCCTCCACCTCGTCTCGGCCATGGAGGAGGACGTCGGCAAGGCCTACCGGACCGTGCGCCGCGAGCTGGAAGCCTATGGCCACGGCATTGCCGAGAAGCCCGAGATCGTCGCCCTGTCGCAGATCGACACGCTGGCCGGCGAGGCGAGGGCCGAGAAGATGGCCGAACTCCGCGACGCCGCGGAGGTCGAGCCGCTGGCGCTGTCGGCGGTGAGCGGCGAGGGCATGACCGAGGCCCTGCGCCGGATGCGGGCGGAGATCGTCGGCCTCAACGGACCGGGCGACGACGAGGGCGAGGATGGCGTCAGCCTCGGCCGGGCGGGAGACCTTGCCGAGGGCGGTGCCTGATGGCCAATCTCCTCGACGGCCACCGCCGCATCGTCGTCAAGATCGGCTCGTCCCTGCTCGTCGATCGCGAGCGGGGCATGAAGCGGACTTGGCTGGAATCGCTGGGCGAGGACATCGCCCGGCTGGCTTCCCAGGGCAAGCAGGTGCTGGTCGTCTCGTCGGGCGCCATCGCCATGGGGCGCAAGCTCCTGAAGATGCCGCGGGGCGGCCTGCGGCTCGAGGAGAACCAGGCGGCAGCGGCCGTCGGCCAGATCGCGCTGTCGCGGACCTATTCGGAGATCCTCGGCCGGCACGGCCTCGAGACCGGCCAGATCCTCCTCACCATCGGTGACACGGAGGAGCGCCGGCGCTACCTCAACGCCCGCGCCACGCTCTCGACGCTGCTCGACATGGGCGCCGTGCCGGTGATCAACGAGAACGACACGGTCGCAACCAGCGAGATCCGATACGGCGACAACGACCGGTTGGCGGCGCGCGTCGCCACTATGGTCGAGGCCGACCTCCTGATCCTCCTCTCCGATATCGACGGCCTCTACACCGCGCCGCCGCTGGAGGATCCGACGGCGACGCACATCCCCCTCGTCGAGCAGATCACGCCGGAGATCGAGGCGATGGCCGGAGCGGCCGGCTCGGAACTCTCGCGCGGCGGCATGAAGACCAAGATCGACGCCGGGCGGATCGCGACGGATTCCGGTACGGCGATGATCATCACCGCCGGCCAGCGGCTCTATCCGCTGTCGGCCATCGAGCGCGGCGAGCGGGCGACGATGTTCCTCGCCTCGGGCACACCGCGCAGCGCCCGCAAGCGCTGGATCGCCGGCCATCTCCAGATGAACGGGGCGCTGGTTGTCGACGAGGGCGCGGTGGCCGCACTGACCTCCGGCAAGAGTCTTCTCGCCGCCGGCGTCGTCTCGGTCCATGGCGCCTTCTCGCGCGGCGATCCCATCCTGATCACCCGGCCGGACGGCTCGGAAGTCGCGCGCGGCATCGTCGCCTACGATGCGGGGGACGCGGCCAAGATCGCCGGCCTCCGGAGCTCGGCGGTAAGCGAGGCGCTCGGCTACGAGGCGCGCGCCGCCATGGTCCATCGCGACGACCTGGTGCTCGGCCATGTGACCGAGAGCATCGCCGCGGAAGTCGCCAGCCTGATCGCCGAGGACGAAGAGGCCGAGAAGGCCCGCCGTGCCGCGGTCGGCGCAGAATGAAGGGAGACCTCTGATGCTCGACAGGGCCGATACGGGCGCCGACGGGATCGGCGCGATGATGGATGGGCTCGGCCGCCGCGCCCGCGCCGCCGCCCGCCAGCTGGCGCTGGCGCCCCGCGCCCGCAAGGATGCGGCGCTGCAGGCCATGGCCGATGCCTTGAACGCTGCGATTCCGGCGATCCTCGAGGCGAATGGCGAGGATCTCGCCAAGGCTCAGGAGAGCGGCGCCAACGCCGCCTTCGTCGACCGCCTGACCCTGAACCCGGCCCGCATCGTCGCGATGTCGGAGGGGCTTCGCGCGATCGCCGAGCTCGGCGATCCGGTCGGCCAGACGATCGCTGCCTGGGGCCGGCCGAACGGATTGCGGATCGAGCGGGTGCGCACGCCCCTCGGCGTCATCGGTGTCATCTACGAGAGCCGGCCCAACGTGACGGCCGACGCCGGCGCGCTGTGCCTCAAGGCCGGCAACGCGGTGATCCTGCGTGGCGGGTCGGATTCGGCCCATTCCTCCCGCGCGATCCATGCCGCCCTCGTCGCGGGGCTGAAGGCCGCAGGTCTTCCCGAGGACGCGATCCAGATGGTCCCGACCACGGACAGGGCGGCGGTCGGCGAGATGCTGAAGGGGCTGTCCGGCAATCTCGACGTCATCGTGCCGCGCGGGGGCAAGTCGCTGGTCGCCCGGGTCCAGGACGAGGCGCGGGTGCCGGTCTTCGCCCATCTGGAAGGCATCTGCCACGTCTATGTCGATGGATCGGCCGATCTCGCCATGGCCGTCGCCGTCACGGTCAATTCGAAGATGCGGCGCCCCGGCATCTGCGGATCTGCCGAAACCCTCCTCGTCGACCGGGCGGCCGCCGCGACTCACCTTGTGCCGATTCTCCAGGCGCTCGCCGACAAGGGCTGCGAGATCCGCGCGACGGAGGAGGTGCGGACGCTCTTCTCCGGGGCCTTGCCGGCGGACGAAACCGACTTTTCCACCGAATATCTCGACGCGATCATCTCTGTTGCGCTCGTCGACGGGGTGGAGGGCGCAATCTCCCACGTCGAGCGCTATTCCTCCCATCACACCGAGGCGATTCTCGCCGAGGATGCGGCGGCGGTGGAGGCCTTCATGAACGGCATCGATTCGGCGATCCTCCTGCACAACGCCTCGACCCAGTTCGCCGATGGCGGCGAGTTCGGCATGGGCGGGGAAATCGGCATCGCCACCGGCAAGATGCATGCGCGCGGCCCGGTCGGCGTCGAACAGCTGACGAGCTTCAACTACCGCGTTCGCGGCAGCGGCCAGACGCGGCCTTGAGCGAACCGGAGGGGATGAGCGGGGAGGGGACGGGCCCGGCCACGCTGCCGGGCGCCGGACCGTTCGGCGCGGCGACGGCGGGGGCGGTGCTGTCGATGCCCCCGGGTAACGGCCAGATGACCGTCGGCCTGTTCGGGGGCTCGTTCAACCCGCCCCACGAGGGCCATCGCCTCGTCGCCGAGACAGCGCTGCGCCGCCTCGGGCTGACCCGGGTCTGGTGGATCGTCACGCCGGGCAATCCGCTCAAGGACCACGGCGTCCTGCGGCCGCTGGACGAGCGCATCGCGATGGTGCGCGACTTCGCCTCGCCGGCGCGGTCGGACGTTACCGCCTTCGAGGCCAGCTACAAGGTTCGCTTCACCGCCGACACGCTGGCTCTGGTCCGGCGGCGGCGACCGAACATGAAGATCGTCTGGGTGATGGGGGCGGACTCCATGGCGACGTTCCACCGCTGGCAGGAGTGGCAGTGGATCGCCGAGAACGTGCCGATCGCGGTCGTCGACCGGCCGGAAAAGACCTTCGCCGCGCTCTCCTCGCCCTTCGCACGGCGCTACGATTTCGCCCGGATTCCCCAGGAACGGGCAAGGATCCTGCCCTACCGTCAGGCGCCGGCCTGGACGTTTCTCTTCGGGCCGCGCAACGCGGCCTCTTCGACACAACTTCGCAGTGCTGCGACCGAGACGTCTTGAAACGGACACGGAACACTGCCTACATTGCTGTTGCAGGCGTCATCAGGACGTCCGCAAGTTGCCCCACGGAAAGGGAAAACGACACTGAGACAAGCGGCTCAAGCGAAGGGAGTCTTCGAGACGTCTCCTTCTGAAGCGCCTGCGACCGAGATCTCGGCCGGCGGGACCGCAATCGACCTCGTCACCCAGAGTCTGGAAGACTCCAAGGGCGAGGACATCGTCTCCATCGATCTGAGCGGAAAGTCGGCGCTTGCCGATTTCATGGTGGTCGTCTCCGGACGCTCCAACCGCCATGTCACCGCCATCGCGGATCATCTCCTGCGCCATCTCAAGGAGCATGGCCTCGGCAATGCGAAGGTCGAGGGTCTCCAGAACGGCGACTGGGTGCTGATCGACGCGGGCGACATCATCGTCCACATCTTCCGCCCGGAAATCCGCAGCTTCTACAACATCGAGAAGATGTGGACCGTCGGCGATACGGGAGACGCGACGATCCACTGATCGCGCGAGGCATCAACGGGCGCATGCGAGGCCCTTGTCAGGAGGGCGGCGGATGCGTCTCTCGATTGCCGCCATCGGGCGGATGAAACAGGGTCCGGACAAGGCGCTGGTCGAGCGGTATCTCGGCCGACTGACCTCCGTCGGTGGCCAGGTCGGCCTCGACTATCGCGGCCTTAAGGAAGCCGTCGAATCGCGTCTCCAGACCGTCGCCGAACGGCGCCGGGAGGAGGCTGGCAAGCTCGTCGCCGGCCTTGAGGAAGGCTGCGTTCGCATCGTCTTCGACGAGCGCGGCAAGAGCCTGTCATCTGCGGATTTCGCGGCGCTGCTCGGCGGCCTGCGGGACGACGGCCGACGCGAGCTGTGCTTCTTTCTCGGCGGCCCGGACGGCCACGATCCCGACCTCGCCGCCTCGGCCGACAGGCTGTTGTCCTTCGGCAAGATGACGTTCCCCCACCAGATCGCCCGCCTGATGCTGGCCGAGCAACTCTATCGCGCGGCGACTATCCTCTCCGGCCATCCGTACCATCGCGCCTGATCCTCCCATGGGCGGCCACCCTTCCGGCAGCCGGGTCGCGTGGTCTGGGCCGGGAGATGCTGCGGCTTCGCGCAGCGGTGCAGCGGCGATCCGGCTTCCGCAAGGGGACTGACCGTCGAGCGGGCGAAGCAATCGGGCACGTTCCGGTCCTGCCCGAGGACGCCGAAGCATTGGAGCCGCCGGCACTTGCGGTCGTCAACTCGCCGTGATTTTGCCGCTGTCGCCTTGTGACCACAGGCCCCGACGGTCAATCCGTGTTATCGTCATTCTTCGATCATCCGGCGCTTCGCTAGCGGTCGCGAGTCCGACACCTGGTGCCAAGTACCGGGCACGACAGGCATGGTTGATCGATTGTTAACGGCTCGATTCTATCGTCGGCGATGCGAGGACAGGACGAAGCGGCTTGAACAGACGACGGATCAGCGGCGGTGGCGGACGATGCCTCGTGGAGCGCCGAAGCGGTGCCCGCCGGGCAGCCCTGCTGGTCGGCTCGATCCTGACGTCCGTACTCGTCGCGGCGTCGGTGTCGGCGGCAACGGCGACGCCGAGTGAGACGGATCCGACCGAAGTCGCCGCGATCGCGCAGGCCTCGGGCCTAGCCGGACCTTCCATGCCCGGATCCGCCGGCGCCATCGAGGCGAGGCGCCAGAAGACCGCATCCGAACTCGCCGAACTCTCCTCCCGCATCGAGTTGTCCGAGGCGACGATCCGCTCCCTCGACGACGAGATCGTCTCGATCGCCGCCGATCGCAACAAGCTGACCGCCGCCTTGAAGAGCGCGACCGAGGCCCAGCGCAGGATCAGCGGTGATCTCGCCGGCACCGAGGCGCGGCTGACGGCTCTCGGCGCTGAGGAAGACACGATCAAGGCGTCGCTCGCCGCGCGCCGCGACCTTCTCGCGGAAGTGCTGGCGGCGCTGGAGCGGATGGGGCGCAAGCCGCCTCCGGCGCTGCTGGTTCGCCCGCATGACGCGCTCGGCGCGGTTCGCAGCGCCATCCTTCTCGGCGCGGTGGTGCCGACCATGCGCCAGGAAGCCGCGACACTGGTTGCGGATCTGCAGCGACTTTCGACGGTCAAGGCGTCGATCGTGACGGAGAAGGACCGCTTCACCGCCCAGATGCAGAACCATCGGGAGGAAGAGGCGCGGCTGGAGAGGCTGTTCGCCGAAAAGCAGCGCATCGAGACCGCCAATCGCGAGCGCCGCGAGGCCGAGACCGCCCGTGCCGCCGAACTCGCCCGCCAGGCCGACGATCTCAAGGGACTGATCGCCTCCCTGCAGGCGGATGCCGACGCGGCCAGGCAGCGCGAGACGGCCGAGCGCGAGGAGAAGGCGCGCCAGTTCGCCGCAGCCGAGGCGCTTGCGGCGAAGGAAAAGCGCGAGGCGGCGGCGGCGCGGGAAGAGCTGGCCCTCGCACGATCGCGCGAGGACGACGACGCCGAGAACGCGCGCACCGCCGATGGCCAGACCGGCCGCCTCGCCGCATCCGGGCAGGCAGACGGCGACGGAGCAATGGCCGGCGGGGCGGACGACACCGCGGCGGGAACCGGCCCAGGCTCTGGCCCGGGCCTTGGCGGCGAGCGAGACATCGCGGCGAGCGAGGCGGGCGAGACGACGCCGAGCGACGTAGCTGCGGCGCAGAGCGGCTTGTCGCAGGACGCGGACGGCGACGCTGCGACGCCCACCGAAACGACATCCGGCGGCGACACCCGCGTCGCCGCGCTCGAGGATCGCAAGCCCGCCGAGCCGGCCTACGATATCGCCGCGCTGCGAAACAACACGGCGTTATTGGAGCCGGCCGCCGCATTTTCGACACTCAAGGCTCGTTTGTCGAAGCCTGTGCTCGGGAGGCAGATCATTGGATTCGGCGAGAAAGACGACATCGGCAGGCCTTCGAACGGCGTGTCCTTCGCGGCGCGGGCCGGCGACGTCGTCATCGCGCCGGCGGATGGACGGGTTCTCTATGCCGGTCCGTTCCGCTCCTATGGACAACTCTTGATCCTCGATGCCGGCGATGACTATCATATCGTTCTGGCCGGCATGGATCGTATCGACGTTGCGAGTGGCCAGTTCGTTTCGGCAGGCGAGCCGGTGGCGCTGATGGGTGCGCGGCGGCTGGCAAGTGTTCAGGTGGCGGAGTTCGGTGCAGCTGAACCCGCGCTCTACGTCGAATTTCGAAATGACGGGAAACCGGTCGATCCGACCCCCTGGTGGACGGAAGAACCCTCTGGAAGGACGAGGAATGATTCGTAAGCTCTCGATACTCTTCGCCGGCGTGCTGATGGGAGCCACGGCGATGACCGTGGTCAGCCAGAGCCCGGGCGTCGCCAACGCCGCCGGGTCCGATACCTATCGCCAGCTTGCGATCTTCGGCGACGTCTTCGAGCGCGTGCGCGCCCAGTATGTCGATCAGCCCGACGATCAGAAGCTGGTCGAGACGGCGATCAACGGCATGCTGACCTCGCTGGATCCGCATTCGAGCTACATGAACGCCAAGGAAGCCGCCGAGATGCGGACCGAGACCCGCGGCCAGTTCGGCGGGCTCGGCATCGAGGTGACGATGCAGGACGAGCTCGTCAAGGTGGTCTCGCCCTTCGAGGGCACGCCCGCCGACAAGGCCGGCGTCCTTGCCGGCGACCTGATCGCCGAGATCAACGGCGAGCAGGTTCGTGGCCTGACCCTCGGCGAAGCCGTCGACAAGATGAAGGGCGACATCGGCTCCAAGGTGACGCTGACGATCGTCCGCGAGGGCGCCACCAAGCCAGTGCGCCTGACGCTGACGCGGGCCGAGATCAAGGTTCCGTCGGTGCGCCATTCGGTCGAGGGCGACGTCGGCTACATCAAGCTCCTGAAGTTCAACGAGCAGACCACGGTCGGCCTCGAGGATGCCATCGCCGACATCAAGGAGAAGGTCGGCGAGGACAAGCTGAAGGGCTACGTCCTCGACCTGCGCCGCAATCCCGGCGGCCTGCTCGACGAGGCCGTGTCCGTGTCCGACGCGTTCCTGAACAGTGGCGAGATCGTCTCGACCCGCGGCCGCAACGCCGACGAGACGCGGCGCTACAACGCCCGCACCGGCGACGACATCGACGGCAAGCCGCTGGTCGTCCTCGTCAATGGCGGCTCGGCCTCGGCCTCGGAGATCGTCGCAGGCGCCCTGCAGGACCAGCGCCGGGCGACCATCGTCGGCACGCGCTCCTTCGGCAAGGGATCGGTGCAGACTATCATTCCGCTCGGCCAGAACGGCGCGCTCCGCCTGACGACGGCGCTCTACTACACGCCGTCGGGCAGCTCGATCCAGGGCCGCGGCATCAATCCGGACATCACCGTCGAGCAGCCTCTGCCGAAGGAGATCCGCGAGCAGATGGGCCTCGACGCCGAGGACGAGCTCGTGCGGGGCGAATCCTCCCTGCGCGGTCATATCCCGGGCACCGAGGAGACCGACGAGGGATCCGGCTCGCTCGACTACGTGCCGCCGGAGAAGAAGGACGACCTGCAGATGCAGTACGCGATCGATCTTCTCGACGGCAAGCAGACCAATGCGATGTTCCCGCCGAAGCGCGAAGCCAATGCCAGCTCGCAGACCGGCACCGAGGAAGGCGCCAGCGCCAAGAACTGAGGCGGCGGGCGGCTCCAGCCGCCCCACCTCGACCTCGACATGATCGAAAGCCCGGCCGCTCGCGCGGCCGGGCTTTTTTTCGGCTAGTGCCGGCGCAGCCCCGGTGAGGCCCGCGAAAGCTTGAGCCGATATTTCCTTCTCCCATGTCCATCGAAGGCGAATTCCATCGGCCCCTGGGGCTGGACCGGACGCGGCAGCGTTTCACCTTGCCGCTCCCTCCGCTGTCGTCGCTCGCGCTGACCGCCTGCGCCGCAGCGCTCGTCCTCGTCTCCGCCGGAACCGCCTTCCAGGGCCACGCCCCACGCCGCACCGTCGACGTCCTCGCCGCGCCGGCCCCGGTGCCCGCCCCGCAGTTCGCGGTGACGTCACCGGCTCCGGTCGAGGCGCGGCCCCTCTCGCGGCCGAGCGGCCCTACCATCATCAGTCCCGGCACCGCTGGCGGGCCGGTGACCTTCCGGGTCGAGGAGAGCCAGTCGTTCCGCCAGTCGCCGATGGTCGCGCATCTGCCCGACCGCGACCTGATCGAGGACAGCCCCTACGGACCGCTGCCCGTGCGGGCGGCGGACGGCCGGCGTCCCTTCGACGTCTACCGGGGCGCTTCAAGCGGCCAGCCGGCGACGCGCATCGCCATCGTCGTCGGCGGCATCGGGATCAGCCAGACCGGCAGCATGGAGGCGGTCGAGCAGCTTCCGGCCGGTGTCACCCTCGGCTTCTCGCCGGCGGGCAACAGCCTCGATCGCTGGATGCAGGCGGCCCGCCGCAACGGCCACGAACTGGTGCTGCAGGTGCCGCTGGAGCCGATCGGCTATCCGACCGTCGATCCGGGCGAGAACACCCTGACGGCCGCGGCGGCTGCGGCGGGAGATTTCGCGGCCCTCGAAGCCTCACTCGGCCGGATCACCAACTATGTCGGCGTGATGAACTACATGGGCGCGCGCTTTACCGGCGAACAAACGTCGATGGATCGCTTCATCGCCGAACTCGGACGGCGCGGCCTGATGTATCTCGACGACGGCTCGTCGGCACGCTCGCTGGGCAAGGACAGCGCGATCGCCGCCGGCGTGCCGGCCGCGACGGCCAATGTCCTCCTCGACCAGAGCCAGGACCCGGCCGCCATCGCAGCCCAGCTCGACATGCTGGAGAAGGTCGCCCGCGCGCAAGGCTCGGCGATCGGCGTCGCCTCCGCCTTCGACCAGTCGATCGCAGCGCTCGCCGCGTGGATCCCGGCGGCGGAGAAGCGCGGTATCGAGATCGTCCCGGTCTCGGCAATCGCCTACGATCCGGAAGGCCGCTGAGGCTCGCCGCTGCAGGCAAGTCGCCGGTCGGCAGCGCAGGCGTCATTTCCCGGCGACGATCGTCGGAGAGGCAGGCCGGCCTTGGTCAGAAGGGTAGCCCGACGTAGTTTTCCGCGAGCGCGGTCTGGGCTGCCTTCGAGCCTGCCAAGAAGTCGAACTCCGCCTCCTGGATGCGCTGGCCGAAGCTGCCGTCGTCCTCGAAGCGGTGGATCATCGAGGTGAACCACCAGGAGAAACGCTCGGCCTTCCAGACCCTGGCAAGGGCATCGCCGGAATAGCCTTCGAGCAGCCGGCCGTCCCGTTCGCCGTAATGAGCGGTGAGCGCGCGGGACAGGTAGTAGATGTCCGAGACGGCGAGGTTCAGCCCCTTGGCGCCTGTCGGCGGCACGATGTGGGCAGCGTCGCCGGCAAGGAACAGGCGGCCGTAGCGCATCGGCTCGGCGACGAAGGAGCGCAGCGGCGCGATCGACTTCTCGACGCTCTCGCCGCGCTGCAGGTTGGCGGCGATCCGGTCCGGCAGCCTCGCCTCGAGTTCGTCGTAGAAGCGGCTATCCGGCCAATCTTCCACCTTGTCGCTCACGCTGCACTGGATGTAGTAGCGCGACAGCTGCGGATTGCGCAGGGAGCAGAGAGCAAAGCCCCTTGTGTGGTGCGCGTAGACGAGCTCTTCCTGGATCGGCGGCTTGCGGGTCAGGACGCCCAGCCAGCCGAACGGATAGACCCGCTCGAAGGTCTCGATCCTGTCCCTGGGAATGGCGGTCCGGCAGACGCCGTGAAAGCCGTCGCAACCGGCGACGAAGTCGCAGTCGATGCGCCTCTCGCCGTGCTCCTTGGTGCGGTAGGTGACGAAGGGCTCCGCCGTCTCGAGCCCCTGGGGACGGACGTCCTCGGCTTCGTGGACGACCGGGACGCCGGCCGCGTCGAGGGCGTCGTACAGGTCGTGGGTCACTTCCGTCTGGCCGTAGACCATGACCGTCTTGCCACCCGAGAGTTCGCGCAGGTCGATATGCAGCGTGTCGCCGCGCCAGGCGATGTCGAAGCCGTCATGGACGAGGCCCTCGCGGTCCATGCGGCCGCCGACGCCGGCAGAGCGCAGGAGATCCGTCGTGCCCTGTTCGAGGACCCCGGCGCGGATGCGCGACAGGACGTAGTCCCGGCTGCGTCGCTCGAGCACGACGCAGTCGATGCCGGCCCGATGGAGGAGCAGCGCCAACAAGAGGCCTGCCGGACCGCCGCCGACGATGGCGACCTGGGTCCGTTTCGGCGCCGCTCCGGCATGTGACGTCGCGCTCATCTCGTCTTTCCTCCCGCGGGCCTCGCCGCCGCTTCCCCGTGCGATGCGTCGCCCTCCCGGGCTTGATGCCTCGCCTCCCGCTCTGTCCGCCCGCGCTCGATCCTCAGATGTCGAAGAAGATCGTTTCCTTATCGCCCTGCAGGACGATGTCGTGGCGGTAGGTCGGAACGCCGCCTTCCAGGGTCTTCGGCGCGATCAGCGTCGATACCCGCGAGCGGTGCTCGATCCGCGACAGGATCGGGTCGGCCTCGTTGGCGGCCGCCTCGTCGCCGAAATAGAGCCGCGTGTGCAGGCCGATGTTGATGCCGCGGGCGACGATCCAGAGCGTGACGTGCGGTGCCTGGGGGCGGCCGTCCTTGAACGGCACCCTGCCGGGCTTGATCGTCTCGAAGATGAACTCGCCCGTCGCCATGTCGCCGGCCGAGCGGCCGAAGCCCGTGAAGTTCGCATCGGCGGTGCCGCGGGTTTCCTGCGGCGAGGGGTAGAGCCCGTCGGCGTCGGCCTGCCAGATCTCCACCATGGCGTCCTTCAGCGCGGCTCCGACGCCGTCGAAGACGCGGCCGACGATGCGGATGCGCTCGCCTCTTGCCTCGGCGTTGAGCATGGAGGCGCCGAGATCCTGCGGGAACACGCCCTCGATCCCGGAGAAGTTCGGCGTGCAGCCGATATGGACGTAGGGGCCGGCGGTCTGCGAGGCGCTCTCCTTGAGCCGGTCGAGAGACTGGACCATCAGTTGCCCTCTTTCCGGTTCTCGAACAGCGTCGAGCGACGGCCGCGCAGGACGATGTCGAACTTGTAGGCTCTCGCGTCCATCGGCACGGTGTTGGCCATGTCGAGCGGCGCGATCAGCCGCTCGATCGCCGCCTTGTCGGGGATCGTCGAGACGATCGGGCACAGCCAGATCAGCGGGTCGCCCTCGAAATACATCTGGGTGATCAGGCGCTGGGCGAAACCGTGGCCGAAGATCGAGAAGTGGATGTGGGCCGGGCGCCAGTCGTTGGGACCGTTCGGCCAGGGATAGGGTCCGGGCTTGATGGTGCGGAACCGGTAGGAGCCGTCCTCGGCCGAAATCGTCCGGCCGCAGCCGCCGAAATTCGGGTCGAGCGGCGCCAGATAGGTCTCTTTCTTGTGGCGGTAGCGCCCGCCGGCATTGGCCTGCCAGACCTCGATGAGTGCGCCCGGCACCGGGCGGCCGTCCTCGTCGAGCACCCGGCCATGGACGATGATGCGCTGGCCGATCGGGTCGCCGTCCTTGGCGAAGTTGGCGATCAGGTCGTCGTCGAGGGGGCCGAGCATGTCGTGGCCGAAGACCGGACCGGTCATTTCGGACAGGGTGTTGTCGAGGGCGATCAGCGCCTTCTGGGGCGAGCGGGTGACGCTGGTCTTGTAGGTCGGCGCGTAGGCGGGCGGATGCCAGCTCCGGTCGCGCTGGTAGAAGGATCCTCCGCTCATCGAGCGCCTCCGTTCTCTGCGTCGATCTCGCCATAGACGCGCTTGGCGATCTTGATCGCGTGGTTGGCGGCCGGAACGCCGGCATAGACCGCAACATGCATCAGGGCCTCGACGACGTCCTCGCGGGTCGCGCCGGTGTTGAGCGTCGCGCGGATGTGCATGGCGAGTTCGTCGTCCTGTCCGAGCCCGGCCAAAAGGGCGATCGTGACGATCGAGCGTTCGCGCTTGGAAAAATGCGGCCTCGACCACACCGAACCCCAGGCACCCTCGGTGATGAAGACCTGAAAATCGCGGTCGAGGGGCGTCGCCGCCGCCTCGGCGCGGTCCACATGGGCGTCGCCCAGAACCGCGCGGCGTGTCGCCGTTCCGCGCGCGAAACGGTCGTCGACTTGATGGGACATGGCAGCGTCAACTCCTCCGAGGCGGCAATATGAAAGCCCGGAAAATTCATGTAAAATGAATATGCACCGGGTTTAGCATGACTGTTTGGTTATGGAAATTGATCGCCGCATCAAAATTCGCCACCTGCGGACATTTGTCGAAGTGGCGCGGACGGCCAGTGTCGGCAAAGCTGCCGAGCTGATGCACGTGTCGCAGCCGGCGGTCTCGAAGACCCTTGCCGAACTGGAGGCTGCCCTGGGTGCGCGGCTGATGGATCGAAACCGCAGCGGCGTCGCGCTGACGCCGGTGGGACAGATGTTTCACTCCTATGCGAGTTCGAGCCTCGCCGCCCTGCGCCAGGGCATCGAGGGCATCTCGGAGACGCTGGCGGGGGGTGGCCTCAGGCTGTCGATCGGCGCCCTTCCGTCGGTCGCCGCGCGCATCGTTCCCGATGCCGCCGTGGAGATGGGACGCGTCGCGCCGGAGGTCGGGCTGGCGATCGTAACCGGACCGAACGGTTATCTCCTCTCCGAACTCGCGGGTGGCGCGCTGGATCTGGTGATCGGCCGCCTCGGCAAGCCCGAGGCCATGAGCGGTCTCAGCTTCTCCCATCTCTATTCGGAGCGGATCTCGCTCGTCGTGCGTCCGGGGCACCCGCTCATCGGCCGCAGCGACGTCGCGGCCATCTCCGACTATCCGATCGTCTTTCCCAACCGGGACGCGGCGATCCGGACGATGGCCGAGCAGTTCTTCATCGCGCAGGGGATCCGGCGGGTCGGCCACCGCATCGAGACCGTCGCGGAAACCTTCGGCCGCGCCTTCGTGCGCAAGACCGACGCCGTCTGGGTAATCTCCTCCGGCGTCGTTGCTCTCGACGTCGCCGAGGGGATGCTGGTGGAATTGCCGATCATGATGCGCGAGACGCTGGGGCCGGTGGGGCTGACGATGCGCGGCGAGGGAGAGACTTCGCCGGCGCTGCGGATGTTCATCGAGGCGGTCCGGCGGACTGTCGCGGGGCTGCGGCTGGCAAGCTGATCCGGAGCTGACCCAACGGGTTGGGGCGGGAGGCGCGCGAAGCGGCCTTAACCAGCGGTTAACCACGACACCCGAATGTCGTGCCGGGGAGGCCCCGGATGGCGGCACGTTCACTCTTTCTTGGGATTTCCGCCGTTCTGGCGCTCAGTCTTCTCGGCTGCGCGGCGCGGCCGAAGACCTGCTACGTCACCCTGAGCGCCGCCGGCCAGCCGACGGCCGAGGCTTGCGAGAGCGGCCCGGTGCTGATGGTGCGGCCGATCACCGCGACCAACGCCGCCTATTACGTGCCGCCCTACGTGCTCGGCGCCCTTTCCTATGAAGGCTTCCTCGCTCCGGACAACGCGCAGCCCCCCGCCTTGCAGGACCTCGGGCCAGCGCCGGCCAGCGGCGCCTTCCCCGGCGGTTTTGCCGCCGGGATGGACGCGGAGGAGGGGCGGTCAAGGGCCGAATGGGCGCTGGAAGGGGCAGTTGTGGCCCAGGGAGGTCCCCTCGACGCAGGCCCGATCGAGACAGGGCCAATCGAGAGAGGCCCCATTGAGAGAGGGCCAATCGAGACAGGCCCGATCGGTACCGGATCGTTCCATACAGGCCGGTTCGGCGCAGGATCGCTCGAAGCGGGTCCGTTCGAGGCGCCCCGGTCGGATGTCCAGCAGGTCGCGGCGGCTGGACGCTCCGTGGGCGAGGCCGGCGAAGCCTCAGTGGGCACGCCGTTTGCAGCGTGGGCAATGCGCGGCCCGGCACCGGAGAACCGGATCAAGCCGGAGAACCCGAGGATCGGCGGCGAGGTGATGTATCGCCGGCCCTATGAAGGCCTTCCGACCATCGCTATTTCGCGCGACCTGTTTCTATGAGGAGCGGCGTGCCGTTGACGAGCGCGTGGCCGGGCGCGAGCTTGCGCACCAGCTTCGGTGCAACGCGGCCGGGGGATGCATCGACCACGATCTGGCCCTTGCGGACGTCGAAGCTGTAATTGACGCCGTTGCAAACGACGGGCGTTCCGAACGTGTCCTCGGCGAAGGAATCCAGATTGATCGTCCGGCAGTCCCCGATGGGAGTGGAGCCGCGCTCGCCGGTGGCAAGATCGATGACGATGGCGTTGAGGCGATAGCCGCCGGGTATTTCGGCGAATTCGAACGCCGTCTCGAAGCGGGCAGGTTCGCCGGCCGCGGGAGCGGGATCGCGCTGCGGCCCATCGGAAAACGGAATCGCGATCGCTCCGGCGAGGAGCACTGTCTGGATGAGGATTGTCTGGAGCAGCATTGCGGTTTCCTCCCCGGCCGAACCGGCGTCGAATTCAGCCTGCTGTTCTTGCCGGCGTCGATCGCCGGGCCAAGATCGTCAACAGCCGCGCCGGACGCGGCCCTCCCTTGCGGAAGATTTGGCAGGCCGGGGGAGGGCGGTGCGCTTCCCCCCGGCCCGATTGTGTTCGATCAGCAGGGAACCAGAGTGTAGTGGTCCTGCTCGACGAGCTTCTTCGTCGTGACGTAAACGGCAGGATTGCGGCGGTGATAGATCTTGCCGCCGTCGACGATGTCGCCGTCCCACGCGGTGCTCTCGCTCTGAACGAGCTTGCCGCGCGTGTTGTACTTGTAGGTGGACGGAATGTACTCGACGAGGTAGCACTTGCCGCCCCGTTCGTCGACGTGTTTCTTGTACCACTTTGCATCGGCGGTTCCCGCGAAGGAAATTGCACCGGCAGCGGCAATCAGCGTGAGCAGCACTTTGCGCATGAGAAAAAACGCCTCCGTGTTCGATGTTGCGCAGGGGAAGCTTTAAATGACGGTAATCAAAGATCAATAGATTATCGACATTCTCACCTTAAAAAGCGGACCTGCCGGTGTTTTGATCCATTTCGGCACATGAGATGTTCTATTCTGGGGCATTTATGCGCGTCATGTCAATCGCAGAACCTTTCGTCAGGCCACTCGCCGCGAAGACCAGCGGCCACCGCCGACGCCCGCGCGTGCATCATGCGCACGCAGCGGTTGATGATGCGCCGGGCCGGACCGAAGGGCGCTCCGGCATCCCGGCTTGAACCGGAGACGCCATCGAGCGCCAAGATCACCTCGTTTGGCCATTGCGAGATCGTCACCGCGCGGTCCGGCGCTCCCGCGCGACGAACCGCTCCGCGTCATGGTCGTCGCGGTCGCAACTTTTGCGTCGTCGACGTTCGTTGTGCGATGCGAAAGAAACGTGCCGCAGATACCGTAGCGTCGCAAGGTCGTTGCTTTTCGAGACGGGTTGTTGGCCTTGTGTGATGGCCGCCCCGTGATGCTGGCGACGCCGGGGCTGCGGGATCGGCTGGCTCAGAACCCGGTTGGACAGCGTGCAGGTCGGCCGGCCGCGCCCGCATTGCGGGCCGAGTAAGATCGTGGCCGCGCGACGGAACGGGCCGATCCGTCCTGCAGGAGAGGGCGCGTGCGCCCCCGCGAGCGGGCCGGCGTTGCCGTACCTGCGCACAGGGGAGGTGTCTGTCCCTTTTGCCGGCTTGCCCGGGGGCTGCGAAATGCGCGCGGTCGAACGCTGGCGCGGCGGCGAGCGACCACCGTCGCCGGGTGCGGCGCTGCGAGGGTCTGTTTCCTCGGGATGTGGCGCCGGCCGCCTCGAAGACCCCGCTATTCCTTGACGATGACCGTCTCCGCAACCGCGATGCCGAAGCCCGTCAGGCCGACATAGGCGCGCTCGTGGGTGGCGAGGACGGTGATCGAGGAGACGCCGAGGTCGCGCAGGATCTGGGCGCCGACGCCGACCTCCCGCCAGCGCTGGCGGCGCAGGCGGGCGCTGAGATGGCGCTCGCCGTCGGCGACGGGCTCCTCGTTGCCGGTCGGTCTCGCCTCGAAGTCGTCGATCTGCGGCGAGCGCAGCAGCATGATGACGCCCTGGCCGCCGGCCTTGATCTTCTCGACGGCCGTGTCGACCCAGCTGCGACCGTCGCCGACCCGCGACAGCATGTCGAGGACGGGCTGCTCGCGGTGGATGCGGGTCGGTACGTTGCTGCGGCCCCGCACGTCGCCATGCACGAAGACGACGTGCTGGGTCTCGTCGAAGGGGGTCTCGTAGACGCGGATCCTGCCGGTCAGGCCGCCGAGGCAGAAGTCCTCCTCCCGCACGCAGGTGACGAAGGACTCCCGGCGGATGCGATAGGAGATGAGGTCCTCGATCGAGACGATCTTCAGCCCGTGTTCCCGGGCGAAGACGACCAGCTCGGGCAGGCGCTTGACGGTGCCGTCGTCATTGACGACCTCGGCGAGGATGCCGCCGGGCTCGAGGCCGGCGAGCCGTGCGAGATCGGTGCCGGCCTCGGTGTGGCCGGACCGGATCAGCACGCCGCCCTCGCGGGCGATCAGCGGAAATATGTGGCCGGGGCGGATGAAGTCGGATGGCGCGCAGTTGGCGTTCATCAGTGCGCGGCAGGTGTTGGCCCGCTCCTCGGCGGCAATCCCCGTGGTCATGCCGACCTTGTAGTCGACGGACACGGTGAAGGCGGTGCGCATCGGATCGAGATTGTTGGCGACCATCGGCGGCAGGTTGAGCGCCTCGGCCCGCTCACCCGTCATCGGCACGCAGATGATGCCGCTCGTATGGCGGATCATGAAGGCCATCTTCTCCGGCGTCGCCTTGGCGGCGGCCATGATCAGGTCGCCCTCGTTCTCGCGGTCGGTATCGTCGACCACGACGACCAGCTCGCCTTCGGCGATGGCCGCGATCGCATCTTCGATGGGGTCGAGGGTCAGATCCGCGTCGGTCATGATCAGTCCTGTCGGTGGTGCTGCGGGCGCAGGATGAGTGCCCGGATGATGATAAGAAAGAAGATCGCGGCATTTACGGCGCGCGGCCGGCAATGATCAACAAGCCGGCGAGGCCACTCTCATCCGCGGCCGCGATAGGGCGGCACGCCCTGGTCGGGCAGATAGACACCATCGGGGACGGGGCCCGACTGCCAGAAGACGTCGATCGGAATGCCGCCGCGCGGGTACCAGTAGCCGCCGATCCGCAGCCACAGCGGCTGCGTCACGTCGATGACGCGCCGGGCGATCATCACCGTGCAGTCTTCGTGGAAGGCGCCGTGATTGCGGAAGCTGGTGAGAAACAGCTTCAGCGACTTCGATTCGACGAGCCGGGCATCCGGCGCGTAGTCGATGACGATATGGGCGAAGTCCGGCTGGCCGGTGACCGGGCAGAGCGAGGTGAATTCCGGGCAGGTGAATCGCACAATCGCCGGCGGCCCGTCGCCGCGGGCGTAGGGGACGGTTTCAAGTGTCGCTTCTTCGGGGGAGGCGGCCGGGCGGGCATCGCGGCCGAGCTGGGAAAGGTCCTGATGGGACAACGTGGATCGCTCCTCGTGGCAGGCGGCCCTCGCCGCCGGATCGTGAACCGGCTTTAAGCGACTTGCTGTCCCTCTTGGCAAGTGGTCCGATACACGGCTGCCGCGCCGCGGGTGATGCTAGGGCTCTTGCCGGCAAACAGGCCGGTGCTCAGGGCGGCAGCGTGGGGGACGAAAGACATGAGACGATGATCGACAAGCTGGAATATCTGATCGCGCTGTCCACCGAGCGACATTTCGGCCGTGCGGCCGAGCGGCTCGGGATCACCCAGCCGACGCTGTCGGCCGGCATCAGGCAGCTCGAGGAGCGGCTCGGAACGACGCTGGTCAATCGCGGGTCGCGCTTTCGCGGCCTGACCGAGGAAGGCGAGCGGGCGCTTGCCTGGGCGCGGCGAATTACCGACGACGTCCGCACGATGCGAGAGGAGATCCGCACCGTGAAGCGCGGGCTTTCCGGCCATCTGCGGATCGGCGCTGTTCCCACCAGCCTTCCCATCGTCTCGCGCCTGACGGCGCCGTTCCACCTGCGCCACGACAACGTCACCTTCGACGTCATCTCGCAGACCGCCTCGGAAATCATCGCCGCCATCGCCAATTTCGAGATCGATGTCGGCCTGACCTATCTCGAGGACGAGAGGCTGAAGAAGCTCGACACCCGCGCCCTTTATGACGAGCGCTATTGCCTCGTCACGCGGCGCGACAGCCTCTATCACGATCGCCAGCAGGTGACCTGGGAGGAAGTGGCGGGCCTTAAGCTCGGGCTCCTCAGCCCCTCGATGCAGAACCGCCAGATCCTCAACCGGCATCTGGGAGCCGGCGGCCGGCGATTCGAGACCGTCATGGAATCCAATTCGATGATCGCGCTTCTCTCGCAGACCCGGCTGGCCGGGATCGCCACGGTGATGCCCCACCGCTCCGCCGCCCTTCTCGGTCTCGCCGAGCCGCTCGTGGCGATTCCCATCACCGGGCCCGACGTCAGCTATCGCATCGGGCTCGTTACCGCCCGCCGCGAACTGCGCCCGCCCATCGTCGCGGCCTTTTGGGAAGAAACCCAGGAGATCGACAGCATCTGACGAAGGCGGTTGGCATGCCAGCAACCGTACTGTGCAGGGAGCGCAAGGGTATTGATAGAAATCTTCTATCATAGAACGAGGATTGCGCCTTGATTCTTGCCCAATCCGGGTGTTCCCTCTCTGGAACAATTCAAGATCGGGTGCGGGAGGAAGGCGCTTGGTTTTTCAGGCGAATTACGACGAGGCGGAGGTCGCCGAGATCATCGACGCCAGGCGTGGGCTGGAGGGCCCGATGCTGCCGATCCTGCATGAGATCCAGGAGCGGTTCGGCCATGTGCCGGAGGCGGCGGTACGCCAGATCGCGGCCGCGTTGAATCTGACCCGTGCCGAGGTGCACGGCGTCGTCACCTTCTATCACGACTTCCACAAGGCGCCCCGCGGCCGGCACGTCCTGAAGGTCTGCCGGGCGGAAGCCTGCCAGGCGGCGGGCAGCGACGCCATCGCCGGCGCCATCGAGACGGCGTTGGGCGTCAAGTTTGGTGAGACGACGCCGGACGGCCAGGTCAGCCTCGAAGCGGTTTATTGCCTCGGTCTCTGCGCCACGGCGCCGTCGGCGATGCTCGACCGGCGAATCGTCGGGCGCCTTACCGAGGCAAAGGTCGGGGCGCTGGTCGAGGAGGCACGGCTTTGACGAAGCTCTACATTCCGCTCGATTCCTTCGCCGTTGCGTGCGGCGCCGACACGATCGCCGAGGAGTTCGCCCGGCTCAACACGGATCGCCGCCTGTCCCTGGAGATCGTGCGCAACGGCTCGCGCGGCATGGCCTGGCTCGAGCCGATGATCGAGGTCGAGACGCCGGACGGGCGCATCGCTTATGGGCCGATCGAGCCGGGCGAGGCCGACGCGCTGGTCGATGCCGGCATCCTGTCCGGTGCCGGTCATCCGAAGCGGATCGGCAAGGTCGAGGAGCATCCGTTCTTTGCCCGCCAGACGCGCCACACCTTCAAGCGCTGCGGCGTCACCGATCCCCTGTCGCTCGACGACTACCGCGCCCATGGCGGCCTGAAGGGCCTGGAGCGCGCCATCGGCATCGGCGCCGAGGCGATCGTTGCCGAAGTCACCCAGTCCGGCCTGCGCGGCCGGGGCGGTGCGGGGTTCCCGACGGGCATCAAGTGGAAGACCGTCGCCGAGGCCCGGGGCGCGCGAAAGTACATCGTCGCCAATGCCGACGAGGGCGATTCAGGCACCTTCGCCGACCGGATGATCATGGAGGGCGATCCGTTCTGCCTGATCGAGGGCATGGCGATCGCCGGCGTCGCCACCGGGGCGACCAAGGGCTACATCTATCTCAGATCCGAATATCCCGTCGCGATCGAGGTGATGCGCGAGGCCATCGGCCGGGCGCACGAGGCGGGCGTTCTCGGCGCGTCGGTGCTCGGCTCGTCCCACGTCTTCGACATCGAGGTTCGGGTCGGCGCCGGGGCCTATGTCTGCGGCGAGGAGACCTCGCTCCTCGACAGCCTGGAAGGCAAGCGCGGGCAGGTGCGCTTCAAGCCGCCGCTGCCGGCGATCCAGGGCCTGTTCGGCATGCCGACGGTGATCAACAACGTCATCTCGCTGGCCTCGACGCCGGAGATCCTGGCGGCGGGCGCGGAAGGCTACAAGGAACTCGGCATGGGCCGCTCGCGCGGCACCATACCGATCCAGCTCGGCGGCAACGTCAAGCATGGCGGCCTGTTCGAAGTGCCCTTCGGCCTGACGCTGGGCGAGATCGTCAACGAGGTCGCCGGCGGCACGGCGTCGGGCCGACCAGTGCGGGCGGTGCAGGTCGGCGGGCCGCTGGGGGCCTACTTCCCGGTGTCCCTGTTCGACACNCCCTTCGACTACGAAGCCTTCGCGGCGAAGGACGGGCTGATCGGCCATGCAGGCATCGTCGTTTTCGACGACACGGTCGACATGATGAACCAGGCCCGCTTCGCCTTCGAGTTCTGCGCCATCGAGAGCTGCGGCAAGTGCACCCCCTGCCGGGTGGGCGCGGTGCGGGGCTACGAGACGGTGAAGAAGATCATCGACGGCGAGAGGCCGGCCGAGAATCTCGCTCTCGTCGAAGACCTCTGCAACACGATGAAGTTCGGCTCGCTCTGCGCGTTGGGGGGCTTCACGCCCTATCCGGTGATGAGCGCGATCCGACATTTCCCGGAAGATTTTCATGGGCAGCCGATGAGGGTGGCGGCGGAGTAGGTAGCTGAAGAATGGCTCTCGACTTCGATGACTTCGATTGGGACGAGGGCAATTTCGACAAGTGCGGCAAGCATGGTGTATCGGTCGATGAAATCGAGGAGCTTCTTCTTGGAGACCCGATGGTGGCGGAGGACCCTCTGCATTCGCAGAGCGAGCCTCGCTTTCGAGCGATTGGACGCTGCGCAAACGGGCGGCATGTTTTCGTCGCGTATACGCTTCGCAATCGCGACGGATTGCGCTTCATCCGGCCGATCAGTGCCCGTTACATGCATCTGAAGGAGGTTCGTTTCTATGAGCGATACCAAACTTAAGCAGCTACCGCCGCTGAGAAGCGACGAGGAAGCTGAGCGTTTCGTCGAAGAGGCCGATCTCACGGAATACGATCTGTCCGAGTTCAAGCCGATGAAATTTCGCCGGCTTGGGAATGCCGATCAGGTGACGTTTGCGCTCTCACCAGAGCTTGTCAAAAAGCTTTCCAAGAAGGCGAAACAAGACGGTATTTCCGAAGGCGATGTTTTACGCCTGTTGCTCGAAAAGCATTTGCAAGACGTTTGATCCGGCGCCACCGCGTCAGGGAGGAAACCCATGAGCCTCATTCGCGAAATCGACTACGGCACGCCCGCTTCGAAGGCCGAGAAGACCGTCACCCTGACGATCGACGGCCAAGAGATCACGGTTCCCGAGGGCACCTCGCTGATGCGCGCGGCGATGGAGGTCGGCGTCCAGGTGCCGAAGCTCTGCGCCACCGACATGATGGACGCCTTCGGCTCCTGCCGGCTCTGCGTCGTCGAGGTCGAGGGGCGCAACGGGACGCCCGCTTCCTGCACGACGCCGGTCGCGCCGGGCATGAAGGTGTCGACCCAGACCGAGCGGCTGAAGGCGATCCGCAAGGGCGTGATGGAGCTCTACATCTCCGACCACCCGCTCGATTGCCTGACCTGCGCCGCCAACGGCGATTGCGAGCTGCAGGACATGGCCGGGGCCGTCGGCCTGCGCGAGGTGCGCTACGGTTATGACGGCGAGAACCATCTCGGCAAGGAGAAGGACGTCTCGAACCCGTATTTCCAGTTCGATCCGTCGAAATGCATCGTCTGCTCGCGCTGNGTCCGGGCCTGCAACGAGGTGCANGGCACCTTCGCNCTGACNGTCGAGGGCCGNGGCTTCGATTCNATCATTTCNGCCGGCACCNGCTTCGACNANTTCTTCTCCTCCGAATGCGTCTCCTGCGGCGCCTGCGTNCANGCCTGCCCGACGGCGACGNTGGAAGAGAAGTCGGTCATCGAGATCGGCACGCCGGAACATTCCGTCGTCACCACCTGCGCCTATTGCGGCGTCGGCTGCTCCTTCAAGGCGGAAATGCGCGGCGAAGAGCTCGTCCGCATGGTGCCCTACAAGGACGGCAAGGCCAATCGCGGCCACTCCTGCGTCAAGGGCCGCTTCGCGCTCGGCTATGCGACCCACAAGGATCGCATCCTCAATCCGATGATCCGTGATCACTACTCGCAGCCCTGGAAGGAGGTCTCCTGGGAAGAGGCACTGTCCTTCACCGCGACGAAGATTGCCGACATCCAGGCGAAATACGGACGGGCGGCGATGGGCGGCATCTCGTCCTCGCGCTGCACCAACGAGGAGGTCTACCTCGTCCAGAAGCTGGTCCGGGCCGGCTTCGGCAACAACAATATCGACACCTGCGCCCGCGTCTGCCACTCGCCGACAGGCTACGGCCTCAACTCCACCTTCGGCACGTCGGCTGGCACGCAGGACTTCGATAGCGTCGAGGATTCCGACGTCATCCTGGTCATCGGCGCCAATCCGACCGACGGCCATCCGGTCTTCGCCTCGCGCATGAAGAAGCGGCTGCGCGGCAAGCCGGGCGAGCCCGGCGCCAGGCTGATCGTCATCGATCCGCGCCGCATTGACCTCGTCAAGACGCCCCATGTGAAGGCGGACCACCATCTGGCGCTGAAGCCCGGCACCAACGTCGCCATGCTGACGGCGCTCGCCCATGTCATCGTCACCGAAGGGCTCGTCAACGAGAGCTTCGTGCGCGAACGCTGCGAGTGGGACGAATTCCAGGAATGGGCGGCCTTCGTCGCCGAGGACCGGCACTCGCCGGAAGCCGTCGAGAGCATCACCGGCGTTCCGGCAGCTGAGGTGCGCAAGGCGGCGCGGCTCTATGCCACCGGCGGCAACGGGGCGATCTATTACGGCCTCGGCGTGACCGAGCACAGCCAGGGCTCGACCTCGGTCATCGCCATCGCGAACCTTGCCATGGCGACCGGCAACATCGGCCGGCGGGGCGTCGGCGTGAACCCGCTGCGCGGCCAGAACAACGTCCAGGGCTCCTGCGACATGGGCTCGTTCCCGCACGAGCTGCCGGGGTATCGCCACATCTCGATGGACGCCGTCCGCGAGACCTTCGAGGAGCTTTGGGGCGTCAAGATCGACAAGGAGCCGGGGCTGCGCATCCCGAACATGTTCGACGCCGCTGTCGAGGGCACCTTCAAGGGCCTCTACTGCCAGGGCGAGGACATTCTCCAGTCCGACCCCGACACCAAGCACGTTTCGGCCGGCCTTGCGGCGCTCGAACTCCTCATCGTCCACGATCTCTTCCTGAACGAGACCGCGAACTACGCCAACGTCTTCCTGCCGGGCTCGACCTTCCTGGAGAAGAACGGCACCTTCACCAATGCCGAGCGGCGGATCAACCGCGTGCGCAAGGTGATGGCACCGAAGAACGGCTATGAGGACTGGCAGGTCACCCAGATGCTCGCCCAGGCCATCGGCATGGACATGAACTACAGCCATGCCTCCGAGATCATGGCCGAGATCTCCGCGACCACCCCGTCCTTCGCCAATGTGACCTACGACCTTCTCGACGAGCTCGGCTCGGTGCAGTGGCCCTGCAACGAGGCNCATCCNGANGGNTCGCCGATCATGCATGTNGACGNNTTCATGCGCGGCAAGGGCAAGTTCATCATGACGGAATATGTCGCGACGGACGAGCGGACGGGGCCGCGCTTCCCGCTGCTTCTGACCACCGGCCGCATCCTGTCGCAATACAATGTCGGCGCCCAGACCCGGCGGACGGGCAATGTCGTGTGGCATGATCAGGATCTGCTCGAGATCAACCCGCACGACGCGGAGCTGCGCGGCGTGCGCGACGGCGATTGGGTAAAGCTCGAAAGCCGGGCCGGCTCGACCTCGATCATGGCCAAGATCACCGACCGCGTCGCGCCGGGCGTCGTCTATACGACCTTCCACCATCCGATGACCCAGGTGAACGTGATCACCACGGACTTCTCGGACTGGGCGACCAACTGCCCGGAATACAAGGTGACGGCCGTGCAGATCTCACCCTCCAACGGCCCGACCGAGTGGCAGGACGACTATCGCGAACTGTCGATGGAGAGCCGCCGGATCGCGCCGGCGGAAGCGGCGGAGTAAGGTCGGGAGCGATCTTGTCGGAACCGGGTATGCGGCGTCGCCCCCCTCTGTCCTGCCGAACATCTCCCCCTCAAGGGGGGAGATCGGCAGCTGTGCGGCTTCAGATCGACACTGCAGCGCCGACGCCGGCTCCAGCTCTGGCTTCAAATGGGGGATGGGGCGGCGGAACGAGGTCCATCTCCCCCCTTGTGGGGGAGATGTCCGGCGGGACAGAGGGGGGCGCGAAGGGCGCTTCTGTTGAAGGACAAGCGAAAACCACCTCCCGGCATCCATCGAAAGCATCGACATGGTGACGGATCGAGACGAACGGTCGGCACCAGAGCCCGATCTCCCGGAAGCCTCCCGCCGCGTCGAGAGCCTCGTCTTCCGGGACGGGGCGTTCGCCCCTTCGCAGCGGCAGGTGCCGGCAGAAGTCGCCGTCGCGATCTCGATCGGCGGCTCGACCCATGCGGTGATGATGGCGACGCCCGCAGACCTTGAAGACATGGCGATCGGCCTCGTCCTCAATGAGCGGATCGTCGATCGCATCGACGAGATCGAGCATCTGGAGATCGTGGCGACCGAGGCCGGCATGGACTGCCAGATCCGCCTGGTGGAGGAGCGCGCTAGAACCTACGTCGCGCGGCGCCGGCAGATGACCGGGCCGGTCGGCTGCGGGCTGTGCGGCGTCGAGTCCCTCGAACTGGCCGCACCGGCGCTGCCAAGGGTGCCGGTCGCCGCGGCGGGCTCGATCCCGCCGCAGGCGATTGCGGATGCCGTCGCGGCCATGGCGCGGGAGCAGGCGCTCACCCGCCTGACCCGGGCGGTGCATGCGGCTGCGTGGCACCGCCAGGGCAGGGGGCTCGTGGTGACGCGCGAGGATGTCGGCCGGCACAACGCGCTGGACAAGGTGGCGGGGAATCTTGCCCGCGCCGGCATCGATCCGCGCGAGGGCTTCCTGACGATCACCAGCCGGGTATCGGTCGAATTGATCCAGAAGGCGGCGCGGATGGGCTGCGGGCTGATCGCCGCCGTTTCGGCGCCGACGGCCCTGGCGATCGCCGAGGCGAATGCCGCGGGCATCAGCCTCGTCGCGGTGGTGCGGGGCGACGACTTCGAGGTCTTCACGCATCCCGAGCGGATCGCGGGCACGGACGATCTCGCAGCGCCGCAGGAACAGACGCAGGCAATGACAGGACAGGGGAGAGCCGTCCATGGAGCGTGACAAGCTGGTCTACATGGCCAACCAGATCGCCAAGTTCTTCGAATCCGCCAAGGAGGGCGCGCGCTCCAAGGGCGTTGCCGACCACATCAACAAGTTCTGGGAGCCACGCATGCGCACCCAGCTGTTCGAGCGGGTGGAGGGCGGCCGGACCGAAGGCATGCATGCACTGGTGCTCGAAGCGATGTCCGCGATCCGACGGCCGGAGGCTCCGTCCGGGGCGCCCAATCAGGACGACCCGTCCCTCGTCTGAGGCACCATCTGGGGCAAGCGTTCGAGCGGGACCGCAGGCGTGACCTGCAGGTCGCGGGCGATCCTGGCATCGATCTCGTCGAGGGACGGATCGGTCATCTCGATGTCGTTCTTCAACTCCATGAAGGCGTCCATGGCCATGCGGGTATCGAGTGCGACGCCGCGGCTCTTCGCGAGAGCGTCGACGCCGAAGCTGGACACGACGGCCTGGTCGAGGGTCCAGTTCGGTCCGAAGGCTGCGACGGCGGCGTACATCGATTTCGCCCGGACGTAGGAGACCCCGCCGGCGCGGCGGGCATCGTAGAACATCCGGTGCACCTCACCCGCCGGGCGCGTCCTCACCTCGCAGAAATAGTCATGGACGACGGAAGCGCGGCGGTAGTCCCCGACGAAGGGTGGACCGAACAGCGTCCAGAAGGTCTGGGGGATCGACGCTCCGTTGACGATTGAGGTGGTCCCGGTTTCCCGGACAGTTGGATAAGCTTGGTTCTCCCGAGAGAGAGGACGAACCCGATGACGGGGAAACGGAAGC
>PACL01000089.1 GCA_002700095.1 Fulvimarina sp.
GGCGTCGGCGACGCTCATCTCGCCCTTGCGGATTTCCGCCATGGCCGCCGCATCGCTCATCGTTCTGAGATTGGGGTGGCGATAGGTGTGGGTGCCGATGGTGTGCCCTGCCTGCGCGACCTCCTGGGCGATTTTCGGATAAGCCTTGGCCATCTGGCCGACCATCAGAAAGGTTGCGCCGACGCCATGGTCGGAGAGCGCTTCGAGGATCTTGTGGGTCTTGCCCGGCATCGGCCCGTCGTCGAAGGTGAGCACCACCTCCTTGTCGCGAAGCGCGATGTCGGAGTAGCGCGCGACCGGGATGGTGCGGCCGGACAGCGCCGATCCGAGCGCCGGCTGGAACGACTGGAACAGCGGGAACTTCGGATCCTCCGCAGCCGTCTGGTAGCCGAGCGCGGGCGATGGGGCCGTCGCGGGCGTGGCGGGCACCCGCAACGAATAGCGCTCGTTGCTGGCACAACCGGACAACAGCGCTGCGGCGAGGATGGCGGAAAGGAGAACTCGCGAGGAGCGCATGAGGACCGGCCCGGATGGGTTGCTGACCCGGTCGTTGGTAAGGCGTTAAGGTTAATCTTCGGTTGCCGGCAGTGCTCCTGCAGGATGCGGCAGCGGCAGCACGCTTGCCCGACGCTCGCATGATGACGGAAAGTCACGATCGTGATACAACCCTTGCCTGTAAGTTCCGCTACAGCCATGGAGCGAAGGCGATGGGTGACGGCAGGTTCGAGGGGCAGGTGGTGGTCGAATGGCTCGATCACCGGGGGGCGGATCGCAACATGCGACTGCGGGAGGCCTTTGCCTTCGTCGACGAGGACGGCACGCGGTGGGACGTCCCGGCCGGAGCGATCTGAGGTGGTCCCGGTTTCCCGGACAGGCTGGCGGCTGAGTTAGAGCGGGATGAAGTTGGCCTGAATCGGGGTGATTCCCAACGGCTCGAAAGTT
Organism: Fulvimarina sp.; assembly: GCA_002700095.1. Taxonomy (GTDB): domain Bacteria; phylum Pseudomonadota; class Alphaproteobacteria; order Rhizobiales; family Rhizobiaceae; genus Jiella. The sequence continues at coordinate 943 of PACL01000089.1, forward strand.
TGATTCAACATCCATGCTGGGAGGGAGGCCAGCATGGATGGCGCGACCGTATTCGATGGATCTTCGCGAGCGGGTGGTTGCGGCGGTGACGCAGGAGGGCCAGTCGCGGAACCAAGCGGCGAACCGCTTTGGTGTTGCGATCAGCACGGCCGTCAAATGGTTGGAGCGCTATGAGACGACCGGCAGCGTTGCGCCCGGGCAGATGGGCGGGCACAGGCCGAAGACGCTTTCCGGGGACCATGCCGAGTGGCTGCGCGGACGCTGCCGCGAGAGGGCCTTCACGCTGCGCGGCCTGGTCAAGGAACTGGCCGACCAGCGCGGCCTGAAGGTCGATTATCGTTCGGTCTGGGAGTTTGTGCACGCCGAGAAGCTGTCTTTCAAAAAAAGACGCTGATCGCTGCCGAGCAGGATCGCCCTGATGTCGCCCGGCGACGTGAGCAATGGGTCAAATACCGCGATCGGATCGATCCCGGACGACTGGTCTTCATCGACGAGACCTGGACCAAGACGAACATGGCGCCGCTGCGCGGTTGGGCGCCCTGCGGTCAGCGCCTGAAGGCGAAGGTCCCATTCGGCCACTGGAACACCTCGACCTTCGTCGCCGCGCTTCGCCAAGATCGCGTCGAGGCGCCATGGTTCATCGATGGGCCGATCAACGGCGAGCGTTTCCGGCTCTACGTCGAGAAGGTGCTCTGTCCCACGCTGAAGCCGGGGGACATCGTGATCCTGGACAATCTTGGCAGCCACAAGGGCAAGGCCGTGCGCCAAGCCATCCGAGCTGTTGGCGCTAGGCTGCTGTTTCTGCCGAAATACTCGCCCGACCTCAATCCGATCGAGCAGTTCTTCGCCAAGCTGAAGCACTTCTTGCGAGACGCCGCCAAGCGCAACCGGGACGACCTCTGCACCGCCATCGGAACCATCATCGCCGACATCCCGCCAACCGAATGCAAAAACTACTTTGCCAATTCAGGCTATGGCGAACCTAACTTCATCCCGCTCTAGACCATGATCCCGAAAAGGGGGAACCGGTTGTCGGGAAAGATCATGCTGCAAGAAGAGGAGTGAGCGGGATGCCGAGCGGCGCTGATCTCGTCCCGCTCTCGAAGACCTGTCCCGCCACCCCGGCAGGACAGGCATGGCCAGCCGGCGCGGCTGCGGGTTCGGGCCACCCGGGCCCGTGCCGAGGCGCCACGCCAACGCCGGCCCAAATCGGCGACGGACATGTTCAGCCCGGAAGCGCCAGCAGATCCAGATGGCCGACGAGGGTCTCGCTGCGATCGGCGCTGTCCACCCGCATCCGCCGCCAGGCTTCGAGCTCCGCCGGATCGAGGACGCCGAGCTCGGCGACCGCCGTCGCCATGCCGTCCACATGGGCGATCGAAAGCGCGGCATCCTGCGGCCCGAGCCGCCACGGGCTGTCGGCAAGCTCCACAAGGTAGCCTTGCGCCTGCAGCGCCCCCGCCAGCGCGCGCGCGGCACCGGGCCCGAGCGAGGCGCCCGCGCCGAGACCCTTCGGCCGCAGCTGGTGCCGGTTGAAGCCCGCGACAACGATGCCGTCGAGGGGATGATCCGGCCGAAAGCTCGTCGAGCCGTCGTAGCTGAGGGCCGCATGAAGCCCCGCGCCGCTGGCGACGATGCGTTCCGCCAGACCCGAGATGAAATCCCGGGAGGCCAGATCGAACAGGGCCGAAGCCGTCACCAGCCGCGCCCCCTCCAGGGGGATGTCGTCGATCACCGCCAGATCGACCAGCCGCGTCTCGGCATCGACGCCGAGATTTCGCGCCCGCTCGGCGGCGGCATCGAGCAGCGCCGGGTCGTTGTCGACGAGGCGCCAGCGGACTTGCGGTGTGCCCTCGTCCCGGCAGGCCTCGAAGGCCGAAAGCGTCGAGCCCGTCCCGCAGCCGAGATCGACGACCGTCGCGCCCTGGCCGGCAGCCGCCAGCCAGTCCGAGGCGCGCCGCATCAGCCCGACGTCGCGGGCGCGCCGGTCCGCGGGTTCCCGCAGCGCCAGCCAATCTGCCGCAAAGCCGCTCATGGGGCACCGTCCATCGTCACGCCGGCAAGCGCACCGGCGACGGTTTCGGCCGTCTGCCGCCAAGAAGGCAAAGCCCGTCCCGCCGCCAAAGAAGCCGACGCCGCTCGCGCCAGCGCCGGTGGGTCTGTCAGCAGCGCCCGCAACGCGGCGGCGAGATCGTCGGCATCGCTCGGCGCGAACCGGCGTCCCGCCTCCGCCGGAATGAGGTCGCGCGGGGCGCCCTCGGCGCAGGAGACGATCGGCAGCCCGTTCGCCATCGCCTCGGCAAAGACCATGCCGTAGCCTTCGTATCGGCTGGCGAGCACGAACAGGTCGGCGCCGCGATATTCCGTCGAAACGTCGGGCAGCGATCCGGCGAGGTCGATCCGCCCGGCGAGGCCCCGCGCCGCGATCTGTCGCTCGAGGGCGGCGGATGTCTGCGGATCGGCGCTCTTCGAGCCGACGATCCGGCACTGCCAGGCGAGATCGGCCACCAGAGTAAGTCCATCAACGAGGGTCGCATGATCCTTCCGGGCGATCAGCGTCCCGATCGACAGGATGCGCGGCGGTCCGGCCCGGTCTCCCGAGCCTGAGCCTGGGCCTGTTTTTGTGCCTCGGCAGCCACTGCCCTCGCCAGTGCCCGTCCCGGCGCCGTCATGTCGCTCGGGCTTGTCGGTGCCCGGCAAAGCGACCGTCAGCCGCGCCCGCGGCACGGAAAACTCCGCAATCAGCGTGTCCGCCGTCGCCGCACTGGTCACCACCACCGCCCGCGCCGAAGCCAGCGCCATCCTCTCGCTCGCCTCGAGCCTGGCCTGGACCGCCGCATCGAGCCCGGTCTCCAGGCACAGCGGATGGTGCACGAGCGCGACCAGCCGTAGTCGCTCCGCCTGCCGGGCCGCAACCTGCGGCATCGCTCCGAAGGCGAGGCCGTCAACTAGGACTATGGAGCCGTCGGGTAGGGCCGCGAGGGCGGCTTCGGCCGTCTCCAGATCTTTTGCTGAAGGCTGCGGGAACCCGCCCGGCAGCGCCAGATGCTCGACCTGCCAGCCCAGCCCCTCGAGCTCCACCATCAGCCGTCGGTCGTAGCCATACCCGCCGCTCGGCGTAGCGAGGTCGCCGGGGATCGCGAAGACGAGGCGCCCTCCCGTCACAGGGCGCCCTCGTACCACGCGCGTGCCACATGGGACTCTTCCAGAGACACTTTCAGGCGCCGGATGCGGGCGCCGCCCTCGCCGAGCGCCCCGGCGGCGATCTCTTCGGCCAGCCGGTCGAACAGGTGCTTGGCCAGGAACTCGGTGGTCGTGACCTTCCCCCTAAAGCCCTCGATCGCGTCGAGATTCTGGTAGTTCAGGGGCTCGAGGACGGCCTTCAGAAGCGTGCTCGCAAGGCCGATATCCACCGCCAGCCCGTCGGCATCGAGATCCTCGGTGAAGAAGGCGGCATCGACCACGAAGGTCGCCCCGTGCATGCCTTGGGCCGCCCCGAAGACCGGGCGCGGCAGACTGTGGGCGATCATCATGTGGTCGCGAACCTCGACGGCAAACATCGGCACTGTCCTCATCTGATCTCATACCAGGCCCGAAGGCCCCTTCGAAAAATTGGGCTGCAAGCCCGCCCGCGCGGGGCACAGGCTCGGTCCGCCGTCGGCGAACCTCAGCGAAATTCCGGACGCGGAACCGGGCCCTGCCCTCGCTCGATCCCGCCATCCCGATAACTCGTCATCTCGTCGTCCCGCCATCTCGGCGTCGTTCGTCAGTCGTAACGGATCCGATGACAGAGCGTGTCCGGCTCCGCAAGGATTTCGCCGTAGTGTTCGGCGAGCTCGGAGAACCTCGTCTCGCCGGAGAACAACCCGTCGAGCCGCGAATCGGCGAGCATCGACAGCGCCGTCTCCAGACGCCGGCGGTTCGTCCATCGGCCGCGCCTTGCGGCAGGAACGCTGCCGACCTGCGAGGCGACGAGCGACAGGCGCCGGCTGTGGAAGGCGCCGCCGAGCGGCACCGTCGGCGCGTCTTCGCCATACCAGCTGGCCTCGACGACGCGGCCCTCGAAGCCGGCGGCGGCGATCGCGCTGGCGAGACCCGCTTCACTCGCCGAGGCATGGACCACCACGTCGCACTCACACGGCAAGGCGTCGGGCAACGCAAAGTCGGCACCCAGCGCCCGGACAATGTCGCCCCGCGCCGGATTGACGTCGACGACAATCGTCACAGTGCCCGGAATCCCCGCCGCGATGAATGCCACCAAGAGGCCGACGACCCCGGCCCCGACCACGGCCACGACGTCTCCCGGCATGATGCCCGCATCCCAGACGATGTTGATCGCCGTCTCCATGTTCGCCGCCAGCACCGCCCGCTCGGCCGGAACTCCGGGCGGGACCGGTACGCTCGCCTCGGCCGGGACGACGAACCTGTCCTGATGCGGATAAAGGCAGAAGACCCAGTCGCCGGACCGTGCCGGATCTCCCGCCATGACCCGTCCGACCGTGCCGTAGCCGTATTTCACCGGAAACGGGAACGTGCCCTCCTGAAACGGCGCACGCATCCGCTCCTCCTCGCTTCTGGGCACCGCACCCGCAGCCACCAGCGCTTCTGTCCCGCGGCTGATCGCCCCGAAGGCCGCGACGACGAGGACCTCACCCTCCCCAGGCGGGCTCAGAACCTGCGATCGCAGGGCCGTCCGGTTCTGCCCGACGATCCACAGTGCCGTCGCAGAAGTCTCCTCGACGCCCCCGGTCACGGCGCCTCGCCCCATCGGCCCTTCAGGTCCTGTCGTCCCACACTGAACTTGCCGCCCCGCACCATCGTCGACCTCACCCCATCCTGCCCGCGACCGGCCGAGGTCGGGGGCATGGCAGGTGTCTTCCATTCCATCCCACGTCCCGTCCGGCCCAGCCGCATTTCCTGCCGAGAGGCCTCTCGGCTCGACGCGGTGACATGATGCAGTGCAGTCGAATTGCCAGCTGCTTTGCGCAACGGCAAGCGCTTTTTGTTCGTCAAAAGTTCTTGTTTTAGACGCGGACATGTGATGAGCTGCAAAAAGAATTCTGACAACTCTCGAACGTGGCCCTGACGGCCTGATGAGGGGGCGACCTATGGTATCGCGCGTCAAGACTGTCGCCTTCCACGGCATCGAGGCCGTGCCGGTCGATGTTCAGGTGATGGTCGCTCCCGGCAAGGTCGGCATCCAGATCGTCGGCTTGCCGGACAAGGCGGTCGCCGAAAGCCGCGAACGCGTGCAGGCCGCGCTGCATGCGTCCGGGCTTTCGATGCCGCCGAAGAAGGTGACGGTCAATCTCGCACCCGCGGATCTGCCGAAGGAGGGCAGCCACTACGACCTGCCGATCGCGCTCGGGCTGATGGTGGCGTTGGGAGCGGTCCCCTCCGATACGCTGAGCGGCTATTGCGTTCTGGGCGAATTGTCGCTCGACGGCATGATCACGGCTGTCGCCGGCGTCCTGCCCGCGGCCATGCGGGCCAATGCCCTCGAGATGGGCCTGATCTGCCCGGCGGAATGCGGGCCGGAGGCGGCCTGGGCCAGCGGGGACATGCCGATCGTCGCAGCCCGCAGCCTGATCCAGATCGCCAACCATTTTCGCGGCACTCAGGTCATCTCGAGACCCGAACCGGCCATCCGCTCCGCGCCCGCCAATCTGCCGGATCTCGCCGACATCAAGGGCCAGATCGTCGCCAAGCGCGGGCTGGAGATCGCGGCCGCCGGAGGGCACAATCTCCTGATGATCGGCCCACCCGGCTCGGGCAAGTCGATGCTCGCCCAGCGGCTGCCGTCGGTCCTGCCTCCCCTCGCCCCGCGGGAACTGCTGGAGGTCTCGATGATCGCCTCGATCGCCGGGGAATTGACCGGCGGCAAGCTCTCGGACCGCCGCCCGTTTCGCAGCCCCCACCACTCGGCTTCGATGGCGGCGATGGTCGGTGGCGGTCTCAAGGCCCGCCCCGGCGAGGTTTCGCTCGCCCATCGCGGCGTCTTATTCCTCGACGAGTTGCCGGAGTTCTCGCCGGTCGTCCTCGATTCGCTGCGCCAGCCGCTCGAGGGCGGCGAGAGCACCATCGCGCGGGCCAATCACCGGGTCTGCTACCCGGCCAAGTTCCAGCTCATCGCCGCGATGAACCCCTGTCGCTGCGGCATGGCCGGCGAGCCCGGCCATCGCTGCCCGCGCGGGGCGCGCTGCGCCAGCGAATACCAGTCGCGGATCTCGGGACCGCTGCTCGATCGCATCGATCTGCGTGTGGAGGTTCCGGCGGTCACGGCCAGCGACCTGATCCGGCCCGCATCATCCGAGGCTTCCGAGGTGGTGCTGGCGCGGGTCGTCACGGCCCGCCGCCGTCAGGCGGAGCGCTTTTCCGCCCTCGGTCTGCCGGCCGAGACGCTGAATGCCCATTGCGCCGCCAACCTGATCGAGGAGGTGGCGTCGGTCGATCGGCCCGGCACGCAGTTGCTGCACGACGCCGCCGAGCAGATGAAGTTCTCGGCGAGAGCCTATCACCGCATTCTGAAGGTCGCCCGCACGCTTGCGGATCTGGACCAATCGGAAAACGTCCAGCGCGTTCACCTCGCGGAAGCGATCTCCTACCGCGTCGCCGGCGAGCGGCTCGCGGCGGCGGCATGACACGACAGCCGGACTTGCCGCCGGTTTTGCCTCCGACGCCTCTCTGCCTCAAAGCCTCCGGGCCGAAAGGAGGATTGGGGCTTTCGGCGCGTCGAGGCCGCAGTCAGACGAAGTCGAGGCGCATGGTGGCCATGCCGTTGGAGCGGCCGAGTTCCTCGTAGCCGGCGGCCTCGTAGACCGCGAGCGCCGGCTGGTTGTCCAGTTCCACCTTGAGGGTGATCGAGATGGCGCCGAGGTCTTTCGCCGCAGCTTGCGCATATGCGGCCAGTTCCTTGCCTGTCCCGCCTCGGGAGGCTTCCTCGACGAAGACGTAGACGAGATGGCGCACTTCCGGGCCGATGCCGATCCGAAGCGCGAAGAAGCCGATCTCCCGGCCGCTCGCATCGACGATGTAGAAGGAGGCGTCGTCGGGCTCGTTCAGCCACTTCTCCTGCCACTCAAGCGGGTCGAAGGGATGCTTGGCGCTGGGATTGACGAGCGCGAGGTCTGCCTCCTGCGATAACAGACGCTGGAGGGGCGCGAGATCGACCGGAAGATTCCGGCGCAGGGAGAGTTCGGACATATCGAGGGTTCCACGAGGCGGTTGCAATTCCTGCTCATGGTTGCTTCTTCTCGCATGCCGATGCGCCGCGTTTCAACCGGCACACGCCATTCTTCCTCCGCCTGATCTCACGCAGGCGAACCGATCTGGGCAAGCGTCGAGAGCGCTCCGGCAGGCCCGTCAGCTCCACGGTTGACGCGAAGCTGACGAGACGTCGCCGTCAATTGAACAGGGAGTTGTCGACCATCTCGGCCTGCTTCGCCCATTTGCCCCCGGGATCATTGACCGGTTTCGATGCGCAGGCGGACAGAAGAACGGCGAGGGCCGCCAGCGGGATCAGGCAAGTCTTGCGGAGCAATGTCGGGACTTTCCAAGAGGAAGAGGTTTCGGGACTGACCCGCCCGGCAAAGCAGCAAACTTCGGCAGAAGGGAGGCCTGACGCACACGTCGCAGCGAAGCACTGCGTCAAGAAATTTGAGAGGGCTAAGCTGCCGCGGTCGATCGTCTTGCCTCGAGCCCACCCGGCAGGCCTCCAATGTGGGCCTCTCGGTCGGTGACCGGGTCGATGGTAACCGGTGCTGGCGAATCCAGCCGTCCGCGTCAAGTTTCGCAACCACCGTTGCGCAAAGGGTGCGGCACGGCGGGCCATTCATCGGCCCGCCCTCCAACCTGCCGCCACCGACCGAGGCCTGTTGTGGCGGCGCATCGTGGCGGCGGGTTATCGCGGTTCCTGTCCCGGCACGAGACCACCGGATGGCGTCGAGGCGAGAACCGACGGGGTCGCACCGTTGAGGAGCGGCAGCCCCGACGCCTTGCCATAAACATCTCCAAGACCGAACAGCCATGGGATACCGCCGCTTCCCGCCCGCTCGGCAACGCGACCGTCCGGGAGACGGACCGGATAGGCGACCCTCTCCTCCCGGCTGGAGAGAATGACACCCGGCCGCTGCGCCGCCGGGCGATAATCCTGGGCCGACGCCGGCGCGGAGAGCGGCAGCGGAACCATGGCGGCTGCGGCCAGTGCAAGGAGCATGCGCCTCATGAGTTCTTCCTCCTGTTCTGCATGTTCGGGAGACGTGCGGGTCAAGTGCCGTCAGTCAGGGAGTTGGCCGGGAACCAGTCCGCCGGACGGCGTATCGTTGAAGGTCGGTCCTGGCGTGGCGCTCTGGGTGCCGGCCGGCCCACTGGTGCAACCGGCGGATGCCAGAGCGAACATGCCAACGAGGGCGGCGGAGAGGATGGTTCTTGAATAGGTCATGGGGCGCCAACGAGTGACGCCGCGCAAGGGTTGCTACAGGAAATCGTGACCGGCGAACCGTCGGTCTTGCTTCGATACATCGCAAGGCGGCTCTGGGGAGCGATGCGGTGAGGCCGGAGAAGATGCGACCATGCCGGCTTCTGGCGGCATCGTCGGCGTGGTGCGAGATCGCAAGAGCAGGCTTCGTGCGGGTTTCGGCTGTCGCCCGGAGGATCGGACCGTGCCGGTTCCGCCTCGATAAATTACCGACCGCTGCTGCAAATGGGCGGCAGGTGGCCCTGCCGGAGCCATGCCGCACCGGTGCATCGAGGCGGGCCGGCAGGGTTGCGTTGGTCGTCGCCGTGACATTCCAAACGGTGACAGCATGCCGAAGCCCGGCGTCGACGGGCCGCGGTTTGCCGCGTCGCAGGTGTCAGTCCGTCTCCTTCGGCGGATCGTCCCGGCGCAGATAGGCCAGCAGGTCCTCGACCATCGGCAGCGCCGGCCGCAGCTTGGTGCCCGTTGCCGGCTGCAGGCAGAACATGATCCGCATGCGTCCCTTGATGTTCCACAGATAGGCATCGAGGTCGAGATTGCCCCGCTTGGCGGCAATGACGTAGCGGCGCAGGACATATTCGCCGCCGCGCATATCGACCGCCTGCGGCGGCGTGCGCATGGCGAAGCGATCGCTGCGGACCAGCGGATCATAGGCGAGTTCCGGCCGTAGCGCCTTGGACTTCTCGATGAACCAGACCTCGACATCCGACCAGGGCATCCGCGTCTCGTCCAGCATGAAGCCGGTGTCGATCGGCCAGGAGCCCGGAGGGCGGGTCGGGCCGAGGGCGTAGAGACATGAAAGCTCCGTGGGGCAGCGGGCGCCGGTGCAGTCGAAGCGCTGACCGACCTCGATCACGGCATCTTCCTCGGGTCCGGCGACCCAGCCCGCAGGCGCCGTCTCCTGGGATGCTGCGATCGACATGCCGAAAAGCAGGGCGGCAAGGCCCGCCAGCAGCCGTGAAGCGGCCGCGGCTCCAGGCCGGCCAAGCGATCCAAGCGACAATATGCGTCGAAACGAAGCGGTCATTCTCCTCACCCGAAATGCTGCCCCCTCCGGCCGAAGGGCGGTTGCCAGACTTCGGCGCAGTGCCGATCAGCCGGCATTATTGCGGATCGAGCTTGAGACGGGCTGACTTTGCGGGGATCCAGCATCACCCGAGGGCGACCGATCCCTTGCCTGGCGAGGCTCCGAAGCGTAGCTCTTCGAGATGACTCAGAGTGGCCCTTCCCGCACGAACCTGATCGCCGACGAACTCGAACGCGTGGACGGTCGGCGCCCCGGACGCGATGCGCCGGAGCGCAAGCACCGCAAGATGGCGTCGAACCCTTTCCATTTTTATCGCGGCTCGGCCCAGATCTTCTACACCGACCTGAAGGACGGCCTGCTCTGCCTGCCGGAGGGCATGACGCAATGGGTCAAGCCGACAGCCGTGGTCGGCGACTGCCACATGGCAAATTTTGGGTTCGTGACGGAGAAGGGCTCCCATGGCGGCCTCGTCGTCTTCGTGCCGAACGACTTCGACGATGCCTGCATCGGCCACGCCGCCTGGGACCTCGCGCGGTTCCTGACGAGCATCTTCCTCGCGTCCCACTACGCCCACGGCATCCTCGACGGGCGCTACGAGACCTCTGAACTGGACGACCTCACCGGCCTGACGGCGCCCTCTGAAAAGGACGAGGCGAAGGCGGCCCGGACCTTCCTCAAGGCCTATCGCAAGACCGCGGAGGCGATCGCCAAAGATCCCGCGACACGGAGATCGGTGAAATCCGGCTTCCCCCGGGATCATCTTCTCCACGCCAGCCTGAAAAAGGCCCGCAAACGCTCAATCGGCGGCAAGAACTTCACCACCAAGAGCACTCTTGGAAAGGCCGTGCATGTCGCGCCGGAGGGGCTGCGGTTCCGCGACCGGCCCGGCCGCTATCGGCGCCTCGATGCCGCCAGCGTCGCGACGATCCAGTCCCAGTTCCGCCCCTATGTGGACGACGACATCCTCGACATCGTCGAACGCCTCGGTGCCGGAACCGGCTCGGTCAATGTCGAGCGCTACTATCTGCTGGTCGGGCCCCGCGGTGCCTCGACTGAGGCCGAGTTGCCGATGTGCCACGTGATCGAGGTCAAGCAGCAGCGCTCCGCCGCGCCCTTGCGGCACTTCGCCGATATCGATCCGCGCAACCGGCTCTCGCCGGCGCATCTGACAGTCGACCTGCAGCGGCTGATGCAGCGCGAGCCGGACCTGCTTCTCGATGAAGTGTCCTGGAACGGCGCGCAATGGCTCGTGCGCTCACGCCACCACGCGCGCTACAGCCTGGCTCCGGAGGAGATCTGCCTCTCCCCGCATCCCGGCAGGAACCTGAAGCAATATGTCGAGGCATGCGGGGAGGCGCTTGCCCTCGCCCATGGCCGAACGGACCATCGATCGACCGTCTTCGAGACCGCGATCGCCGCCCGGATCGCCGATTCCGGCGATGCGCTGATCGAGACGGCGCGCGCCTATGCCGGGCAGGTCGTCGCGGATCACGCTGCCCTCTGCTCGCTGATGTCGGGCAGGATCTGACGATCGGCCCCCTCGGCGCCGGCACGAGGACGGCAGGTCGTTCGGCGGTTCGGAAAGATCAGGCGCCCAAGAGTCGGGCGGACAAGCGTCAGGCGGCCAACGGGTCCCGCCGGTCGCGGCTTGCTGCCGCCGCAAAGGTGTGATCGAGGAAGATCTCCGCGCAGGCTTCCCAGTTGTAGGCGTAGGAGCGCCGAATCGCGGCCTGCCGGTCGACCGACAGCGCCGCGAGGCAGGCCTCGCGCAGATCTTCAGAAATCACCCCCGCGCCGGAATCGGCGATGACGTCCACGGGCCCCGGCTCCGGAAAGGCTGCCAGCGGCACGCCGCAGGCCAGTGCCTCGATCAGCACGTTGCCGAAGGTGTCGGTCTTCGAGGGAAAGACGAAAACGTCGGCGGAGGAATAGTACCGCGCCAGCGCGTCGCCCGTCTGCAATCCGGCGAAGTGGACGGCGGGATAGCGCGCGACGAGGCCGGCCATCGAGGGGCCGTCACCGACCACCAGCTTCGAGCCCGGCAGGTCCAGATCGAGGAAGCCCTCGATGTTCTTCTCCGGCGCGAGCCGGGACACGGTCACGAAGATCGGGCGGGGCAGGTCGAGGGCAATCGGTTCGCTCGGCCGGAAGATGTCGCGGTCGATCCCCCGCGTCCAGGTGACGAGGTTGCGGAAGCCCAGCGGCTCCAACTGACGGCGCATGGACTCGGTCGGCACGAGGCAGGCGCTCGCGGCGTTGTGGAACCACCGCAGGACGTTGTAGGTCAGCCGTTCCGGAATCGGCGCGCGCTTGCGCAGATATTCGGGAAAGCGCGTATGCAGGCTGGTCGTGAAGCCCACGCCGCGCCTGAGGCAGACCCGCCTGGCGGCAAAGCCGAGAGGGCCTTCCGTGGCGATGTGGACGGCATCCGGGCGGAACCCGTCGATGACCCGCGCCATGCCGTCGGCGCCGGTCAGCGCCAGCCGGATCTCCGGATAGGTCGGGCAGGGAATCGTGCGAAAATCCTGAGGCGCGACGACCTTCACCTCGAAGCCGCGGTCGGTGAGTTCCCGCACCAGGCTGGCGAGCGTCCGCACCACGCCGTTGATCTGCGGATGCCAGGCGTCGGTGACGATCAGGATGCGTTGCATGCTTCAGGCTGCCTCGGTGGGACGCACGATCGGCTGCTCGGAGACGATGCGCGGCTGCGACGTCTTCGGTCGGGCGCGGGCCCGGACCACCTCGCTCCAGCGGATGAGCTCGAATGATCCGTCGTGACGCTCGGCGACCGCGGTGCAGCTTTCGACCCAGTCGCCCGTATTCACATAGACGATGTCGGCATGTTCGGCCAGTTGCGCGTGATGGATGTGCCCGCAGATCACGCCGTCGCATCCCATCTTGTGCGCTTCCTCGGCGAGCGCCGTCTCGAAGGCGCCGATGAAGTTGACGGCATTCTTCACTTTCAGCTTCGCCCAGGACGAGAATGACCAATAGGGAAAGCCGAGCCGTCGGCGAACGGTGTTGAAGATTCCGTTGAGCGCGATCGCGGCGTCATAGGCCCAATCGCCGAGATAGGCGATGATCCGGGCGTTGCGTACCACCACGTCGAACTCGTCGCCATGCATCACCAGGAAGCGGCGCCCGTCGGCCGTCACATGCACGTCGTTCAGCTTCACCTCGACGCCGCCGAAATGCCGGCCGGTGAAATCGCGCAGGAACTCGTCGTGATTGCCGGGCACGTAGATGACCGTGGCGCCCTTGCGCGCCTTGCGCAGCAGCTTCTGCACCACGTCGTTGTGGCTCTGCGGCCAGTTCCAGGATCGCTTCAGCCGCCAGCCGTCGACGATGTCGCCGACCAGATAGATCTTCTCCGCATCGTTGAAGCGCAGGAAGTCGATCAGCATCTCGGCCTGCGACGACTTCGCACCGAGATGGATGTCGGAAATGAAAAGCGTCCGGAAATGACGCGTTGCCGCCTCGTCGGTCATGATCGCAGCCTCGCGCTACATTTGGTCCACCTGTCGGCTGCGACAGCGAATGCCCGATTCGCATTGCAGCCGTGTGACGCCAGGGGCGCGAAGGCTTGTCTCGGCAGGTTTTGTCGGAAGGGAGAATGCGGTTTGCCGACGGGTCCGGAGAGGTTAAGAGGACGCCTGACAGGCGACGCGATGCCGGAGAAAGCGGAGATCTTGATGAGCACCAACCAATCGTCCGACGGCGGAGCCAAGCTGAGCGACCTCGACGAGCAGGCCCTGTTCTTCCACCGCTATCCCAAGCCCGGCAAGCTCGCCATCCAGGCCACCAAGCCGCTCGGCAACCAGCGCGACCTGGCGCTGGCCTATTCTCCGGGCGTCGCCGCGCCCTGTCTCGCCATCGCGCGCGATCCGGGGCTCGCCGCCGACTACACAAGCCGGGCCAATCTCGTCGCCGTCATCTCCAACGGCACCGCCGTCCTCGGCCTTGGCAACATCGGCCCTTTGGCCTCCAAGCCGGTAATGGAGGGCAAGGCGGTCCTGTTCAAGAAGTTCGCCGACATCGACGTCTTCGACATCGAGGTCGACGCCTATGAGATCGATCATTTCTGTAAGGTGGTCGCGGCGTTGGAGCCGACCTTCGGCGGCATCAATCTCGAGGACATCAAGTCGCCGGAGTGCTTCGAGATCGAGGCGCGGCTGCGCGAGGAAATGGCGATCCCGGTCTTCCACGACGACCAGCACGGCACCGCGATCATCGCCGCTGCGGCGGTCCGCAACGCCCTGCTGCTCGCCGGCAAAAAGCTCGAAGAGGTGAAGATCGTCGCCTCCGGCGCCGGTGCCGCGGCCCTCGCCTGCCTCAATCTCCTCGTCTCGCTCGGCGCCAGGCTCGAAAACATCTACGTCACCGACAAGGACGGCATGGTCTACAAGGGCCGCCAAGTCGCCATGGACCGCTGGAAGGACGTTTATGCCCGCGACACCGAGCTCAGGACGCTGGAAGAAGCGCTGGACGGCGCCGACGTCTTCCTCGGCCTTTCGGCCGCGGGCGTCCTGAAGCCCGACTATCTGAAGAAGATGGCCGACAAGCCGCTGATCCTGGCGCTGGCCAATCCGGTCCCCGAGATCATGCCGGACCTCGCCCGGGATGTCCGCCCCGACGCGATGATCTGCACCGGGCGCTCGGATTTCCCTAATCAGGTCAACAACGTCCTGTGCTTCCCCTACATCTTCCGCGGGGCGCTCGACTGCGGCGCGACCGGGATCACCGAGGGCATGAAGCAGGCGGCGACCGACGCCATCGCCGAACTCGCCCGTGAGGAAGTGTCGGAAGTCGCGGCCAAGGCCTACGGGTCGGAAACCCCGATCTTCGGGCCGGACTATCTGATCCCCTCCCCCTTCGATCCGCGGCTGATCCTCAAGATCGCCCCGGCCGTGGCGAGGGCGGCGGAACGGGACGGTGTCGCCAGCCGCCCGATCACCGACATGGACGCCTATGTCGAGCAGCTGAGCCGCTTCGTCTTCCGCTCCGGCATGATCATGAAGCCGATCTTCCAGATCGCCCGCAATTCGGCCAAGCGGGTGATCTTCGCCGATGGCGAGGACGAGCGGGTGCTCCGAGCCGCGCAGGTGCTCATGGAGGACGAGGTCTGCGTGCCGATCCTCATCGGCCGACCGTCGGTGCTGGAGACGCGGCTCCGGCGCTATGGCCTGAAGATCCGTCCCGGCAGCGATTTCGAGGTGATCAATCCGGAGGACGATCCCCGCTACCGCGATTATGTCGACGCCTATTTCCAGAAAGTGGGGCGCAAGGGCGTCAGCCCCGACACCGCCCGCACCGTGGTGCGCACCAACACCACCGTCATCGGCGCCATCGCCGTCGCGCGGGGCGAGGCCGATAGCCTGATTTGCGGGCTCGAAGGGCGCTTTCCCCACCATGTCCGCGACATCTCACAGGTCATCGGCATGCGCCGCGGGGTGAAAAAGCTCGCGGCCATGAGCCTGTTGATCACCCAGGGCACGACGAAATTCTTCCTCGACACCTATGTGCAGCGCAATCCGAACGCCGAGGAACTCGCCGAAATGACCCGCCTCGCCGCCGCCGAGCTGCGTCGCTTCGGCATCGATCCGAAGGCGGCCTTCGTGTCGCACTCGAACTTCGGCACCGACGACACCGAGGACACCATCAAGCTCCGCAAGGCCCTGAAGCTCGTCCACGCGGAGATGCCGGACCTCGAGATCGACGGCGAGATGCACGGCGATTGCGCGCTGAACGAGGCGATCCGCAAGCGCAACATGACGGATTCGTCGCTCACCGGCGAGGCCAACCTCCTCATCTTCCCGACGCTGGACGCCGCCAACATCACCCTCAACGTGGTCAAGCAGATGACCGACGCCCTGCATGTCGGCCCGATCCTCCTCGGCGCCGCCGCGCCGGCCCACGTGCTCACCCCGTCGGTGACCTCGCGCGGCGTGGTCAACATGGCGGCGATCGCCACGGCCCAGGCGATCGGGCTGGAGGGGTGAAAAGGCAGAGGCGATCACCTTCTCTGCTCTTCATCAAAAGCATGTTCCGATGGAGCATAGCCTCCCTAATCTTCGTGACTGCACTTGCGCTGATTGGGCTGGTGATCAATCAATTCTGGCCAGAGGCTCGCTTTTGCTTGAGCGATGACATTTACGTTTATCGCGACGCGGACGCGCTGCCTCACAGATACGTCGAACCATTTGCATGCTCGGCTGTCGTGCAATTTTTCAGGTCATTTTGGCTGTACGGATTTATTGTGACCTCGCCGATCTTGTTCGGGAGCTTCTTGGAAATATTGACACTGTTGCCGATATATTTTTTTCCATTCCTACTTTTTGGTTTGGTTGCGGCTTCGATATCGCAGCATCTGCGAAAGCGGCGTTCAGACGTCGCGCACGGCTCGGACGATAGCTCTTTTCCCCTTTGACTCTGGATTGTGCCCGGATTCGCTATCGTTTCGCGCGAGGAGGAGGTCCGCCGTTGGCTCTCACTGCGCACACCAGACAGGCACCTTGACGCCATCCCCCGCTCTGTTAACCTCATGATCGTCCAAGGGGAGTTCCGGCAAGGAACTGAGAGGCCGCTAGAGAGCGCGGCGACCCGTTGAACCTGATCCAGTTCATACTGGCGTAGGGATGGAAGAAGGCCGCGACACCGGCCGCCGGCGGGCGATCCCGCATATGGCGGCCAGCCTTCGAAAACAAGACACCGGGCGGAGCGCGCGGTGGCTGGCAAGGGCCAGGTTTTCGAAGTCACACGCGCAACGGGCCGATTTTCGATCACCGACCGACAGAAACTGGATCTCCAACGCTCGTCGAAGGAGTTCCATGATGAATGTCTTGACCCCGATCCCGACCCCGAAGGTCACCACGGGGCCGCTGCCGGCCTCGCGGAAGATCCACCTCGCCGGTACGGCGCACCCGGCGATCCGCGTGCCGTTGCGCGAAATCGCCGTCCATCCGACGGCAGGCGAGCAGCCGGTCACGGTCTATGATGCCTCCGGCCCCTACACCGATCCCGATGCCGCGATCGACATCGCCAGGGGCCTGCCGCGCCATCGCACCGACTGGGCGCTCGCAGGCGGCGATGTCGAGGAATATGAAGGCCGGGCGCTGAAGCCCGAGGACAACGGCAATCTGCCGGCCGAAAAGCTCACCCCCGCCTTCCCCGTCCCCCATCGGCCGCTGCGCGCCAAAGGCGGCAAGGCCGTCACGCAGCTCGCCTATGCGAGGGCCGGCATTGTCACGCCGGAGATGGAGTTCGTCGCGATCCGCGAAAATCTGGGCCGCAGGGCTGATGCCGAAGCGCTCGCTCGCGACGGCGAGCCTTTCGAGGCGGAAATCCCGGATTTCATCACGCCGGAATGGGTGCGCGAGGAAATCGCCTCGGGCCGGGC
>PACL01000090.1 GCA_002700095.1 Fulvimarina sp.
CCCGGCCGCCGCGGCTATGGGCTGTGCAGCCAGACGTCTTGAAGAAAGGGCACCCCCATGACGACACGCACCGAGACCGATTCCATCGGCGCCATCGAGGTTGCGACCGACCGCTACTGGGGCGCCCAGACCGAGCGCTCGCGCAACAACTTCAAGATCGGCATCGAGCGCCAGCCGCTGCCCCTGATCCATGCGCTTGCGACGGTCAAGAAGGCGGCCGCCCGCGTCAGCGCGGCCAAGGGCCGACTGCCCGCCGAGATCGCCGAGGCGATCGAGAAGGCCGCCGACGAGATCATCGCCGGCAAGCTGGACGAGCACTTCCCGCTGGTCGTCTACCAGACCGGTTCGGGCACCCAGACGAACATGAACGTCAACGAGGTGATCTCGAACCGGGCGATCGAGATGATGGGCGGCGAGATGGGCTCGAAGAAGCCCGTCCACCCCAATGATCACGTCAATATGAGCCAGTCGTCCAACGACGTCTTCCCGACGGCGATGCATGTCGCGACGGTGATCGAGGCCCATGCCCGCCTCGTCCCGGCGCTGGAGACGCTGCATGCTTCGCTCGACAAGAAGGCGAAAGAATTCGAGCACATCATCAAGATCGGCCGCACCCATACCCAGGACGCGACGCCGGTCACCCTCGGCCAGGAATTCTCCGGCTACGCGATGGCGCTGCAACTGGCGAAGAAGCGGATCGCCGACAGCCTCGACGGCGTCCTGGCGCTGGCCCAGGGCGGCACGGCGGTCGGCACCGGGCTGAACGCGCCGATCGGCTTCGACACCGAGATCGCCGCCGAGATCGCCAGGCTCACCGGACATGAATTCCGCACTGCCGAGAACAAGTTCGAGGCGCTGGCCTCCCACGGCGCGCTGACCTTCTTCCACGGCTCGCTCAACACCCTTGCCGCCGATCTGATGAAGATCGCCAACGACATCCGCTTCCTCGGCTCGGGCCCGCGCTCGGGTCTTGGCGAGTTGAACCTTCCGGCCAACGAGCCGGGCTCCTCGATCATGCCCGGCAAGGTCAACCCGACCCAGTGCGAGGCGCTGACCATGGTGGCGGCCGAGGTGTTCGGCCATGAGACGACAGTGACCGTCGCCGCCTCGCAAGGGCATTTCGAGCTCAACGTCTTCAAGCCGGTCATCGCCAATGCGGTCCTCTCCTCGATCCGGCTTCTCGCCGACGGCATGGAGAGTTTCGCCGAGCATTGCGTCGACGGCATCGAGGCCAACGAGGAGCGGATCGCCAGCCTCATGCAGCAGTCCCTGATGCTGGTGACGGCGCTGGCCCCGACCATCGGCTACGACAACGCCGCCAACATCGCCAAGACGGCGCACAAGAAGGGCACGACGCTGCGCGAGGAGGCGATCGCCTCCGGCCTCGTCTCGGGCGAGGACTACGACCGGATCGTCGATCCCCGGACGATGATCGCGCCGGCCTGAACTCCCATGCTGCGGCGGCTCTGGTCGAGGCGACGTTTCCTTCCTCCCTCGGGGGCGAAGGCAGGCGAAGAGCGACCGGCGTTCCGCCGTCGCGGTCAGACCGATTGTATCGCCGATCATTGACAATTCGTCGGCTACTCGCCCCGATGCATTGACGATCGCTCTCGGTTATCTCTGCGTCATCGAAACCGACCCGACGGAAACCCCGGCCGGGCGATCATCGGAGCCAGCCTCATGAACCAGACCCTGATCCTCGCCGGCCGCGTTCTCCTCGCGGCCATCTTCGTCATCTCCGGCTTCGGCAAACTTGCCGGCGCCGAGGGCTTCTCCGGCTACCTCGCAAGCCTGAACTTCCCCGCCCCGCTTCTCATGGCCTATCTCGTCGGCGCCTTCGAACTTCTCGCCGGCCTGGCCGTAGCCATCGGCTTCCAGACGCGGATCGTCGCTGTTGCGCTCGCGCTGTTCTGTGTCGCCACCGGCGTCCTCGCCCATGCGGGCGATCAGACGGCGCTTCTGAAGAACATCGCTCTCGCCGGCGGCTTCCTCGTTCTCGCCGGCTCCGGCGCCGGCTCGATCGCCGTCGACAAGACCAAGCGAGAGAGCCGCTACGCCTGACCGGCGGCCATCGGCGCCGGCTGCCTCACGGCGCCGGCTGCTCGGCGCCAAGCGGCATGTTCGCCTTGTATTCCTTCTCGGCGCGTTCGGCTTCGGCGGACGCGCCGATCTGCGTTCCGGCCCTGGACGAAGCCGCTTCGGACTCGTCGCCGGCAGCGAGCGTCGTGACGTCGAGGCGCGCCGTGGGCTTGTAGGGATTGCCCGCCTCGCTCTCGCTGCTCCTACTCGCCGCGGGGGCGCCGGAACTCGCCGATGCGGCGGAAGCGCCGCTGCTCTCCGCAGCCTTCTGCGCCCTGGCCAGATCGGCGGTGTATTTCGACACCAGCGCCTGCTGCGTCGTTGCCTCCTCGGTGTCGCCGGCCGCCTCGGCGTCGCTCGCGGCCTTCTGGGCGGAGGCGAGCTTTTCCTTGATGGCGGCGACGTCGTTGTTGCCGGATCCCGTGCTGTCGCTGGACAGCACGGTGGTGGTCGTGCTGCCCGATCCGATGGTCAGGGACATGCGCTTCGCTCCGCTGGCTGGAAGGTCGTTGAAAAGTCGACCATCAGCTAGCGGTAAGATCGTCAAGGAAGCCTTGCCGCAGCCGTTTCGAAAGGTCTCATCCTGTTACGAAACCTTTCCCGCAGCGACGGCCGGCGCAGCCTCAGCTCGCGAAGCGGCCCGCCAGATCGTCGCAGGACTGCTCGTCGCCAGCGTCACGCCGGCGCGTCAGCGAGCGCACGAGGCACGCCTCGGACTTCAGGATCACCCCGTCCGACAGGATCTTCAACTGGTTGGCGACGAGCGTCGAACCGGTCGAAGTGATGTCGACGATGATGTCGGCCGAGCCCGCCGCCGGGGCACCCTCTGTGGCCCCGAGGCTTTCGACGATGCGATAGCTCTGGATGCCGTGGATGCGACTGAAGAAGCTCTGGGTGAGCCGCCAGTACTTCGTCGCGATGCGCAAGCGGCGCCCGTGGCGCGCCCGGAACGATCCGGCGACGTCGCCGAGATCGTCCATGGCCTGGACGTCGACCCAGGCTTCCGGCACGGCGACGACGACGTCGGCATGGCCGAAGCCGAGCCGCGCGACGATGCCGACCGTCCGGTCCGCCTCGGGGATCGTCTCGCGGATCAGATCCTCGCCGGTGATGCCGAAATCGATCGCGCCGTCGCGCAGCTCGCGGGCGATCTCCGAGGCCGACAGGAGCAGGACCTCCAGCCCGTCGAAGCCCTCGACCTGGGTGCGGTAGGAACGGGTCTCGCCGGCGGTGACCGTGATGCCCGCATCCTTCAGCGCGGCGACGGACTTCTCCATCAGCCGGCCCTTGGAGGGGATGGCGAGGGTGATGGTCATTGGGTGCCCTCCCATCGGTGGAAATCGCAAAGGCCCGTGCCGACGCTCATATGGAAACCCGGGAGTTCGAAACACTCGCGATCCGGTCGAGCCACAGCGAGAAGCCGACGGCCGGGATCGGCGTGTCGGCGCCGAGGATGGTCATCAGCCGGTCGTAGCGCCCGCCGCCGACGAGCGGATCTTCTGCGCCCTTCTCCCGCGCCTCGAAGACGAGGCCGGTATAATAGTCGATCGGGCGGCCGAAGGCGGCGCGGTAGGTGACGTGGGCAAGATCGACATTCGCCGCCTGGAGCGCCAGATTGCGGGTCTGGAACGCCGTCATCGCCCGGCCGAGATCGAGGCCGACCGTCCCCATCAGCTCGGCAAGCCGGTCGCCGGCCTCGCCCAGCGGGCAGTCGATGGCGAGGAAGGTCTCCAGCAGCTGCAATGGCCCCTCCCCGAGCCGCGCCTCGGCGACGGCGACCTTCTCGATCAGCCGGGCCGCGATCTCGCCGGGGGAACGGCCCGAATGCAGCGGCAGCCCCGCTTCTTCCATCCTTATCCGTATGAGGCGCGTCAGCGCGCCCTCTTCGCGGTCGCGGGCGAGGTCGAGCAGATCCGGAGCAACGCCTCCCAGGGCGCCCTCCGGGCCCCGCGACAGATTTTCCAGCGCGGCGCGCAGCTGCCCGTCATGGCCGAAGGTGCGGATCAGCCGGCGCTGCCAGCCCTCCGGCAGTCCCAGCGCCCGCAGCACCGCCTCGAACAGGCCCTGGTCGCCGAGAATGACGTCTAGGCTATCCAGCGAGATGCCGCAGGTTTCGAGGCTCGCCAGCGCGTCGGCGACGGCGCGGGCATCGGCGGTCGCCCGGTTCTCCTCGCCGAGATCCTCGATGCCGGCCTGGACGAATTCGCCCGGCCCGCCCGCCCGCTGGCGGAAGACCAGGCCACGATAGGAATAGCGCCGGGGCAGGTCGGCACCCTCGGCGATGTGGCGCATGCAGACGGGGATGGTGAAATCCGGTCGGAGGCAAAGATTCTCGCCGCCCTCGCCGCGCGTCAGGAAGATGCGCCGGCGCAGCGCCTCGCCGGCCGTGTCGAGATAGGGCTCGGCCGGCAGGATGATCGGCGTCGCCGCCGGTGCCGCGCCGCGCGTGGCGAACAGCTGGTCGAGCGCCTCGCCCATGGCCTGGTCGGTCGCCGGCACGATGGTCAAGCCTTGCCGGACTGGCGGGCGAGGATGTCGCGGACGGCGGCGATCATCGCCTGCGGGTTGGCAGGATCGTAGTCGACCATCTCCTGCCCGGCCCGC
This sequence comes from Fulvimarina sp., assembly GCA_002700095.1. GTDB lineage: Bacteria > Pseudomonadota > Alphaproteobacteria > Rhizobiales > Rhizobiaceae > Jiella. The sequence goes on from PACL01000090.1 coordinate 4,684, forward strand.
GCCTCGCGCCATTCGGCATTGTCGGTGATCTGCGCCGACATCTCCTTGCCGAGCGCCAGATCCTTGACCTGCACCTTGCCGGCCGCCTTCTCATCGCCGCCCTGGATGATCACGCAAGGGGCGTTGCGCCGGTCGGCATATTGCAGTTGCTTGCCGAACTGCTTGGGATTGCCCTGGAACACCTCGACCGGCACGGGCGGCGCACCGGGATCGTCGTTCAGCGCATTGCGCAGCGTCGTCGCCATGGCCTGATAGTCGGCCATGCGGTCGCGGTCCATGACCGTGACGACCACCGGCCCGGTGCGCTCGGAGGTCTCCAGCCGGCCGAGATTCTTCAAGGCCGTCATAAGCCGCGAGACGCCGATGGAAAAGCCCGTCGCCGGCACCGGCTGGCTCATGAAGCGCGACACCAGCCCGTCATAGCGCCCGCCGCCGCCGACCGAGCCGAAGCGCACGACCTCGCCCTTTTCGTTGGTGACGTCGAAGAGCAGTTCGGCTTCGAAGACCGGGCCGGTGTAGTATTCGAGACCGCGGACGACGGAAGGGTCGATTGAAACGCGAAGTTCGCCGGCATTGTAACCAGCTGACTGAGCGGCGGCGGCAATCTGAGAAAGCTCCTGATAACCTTGATACCCAATGCCACCAGTTGCGAAAAGCTCTCTACTCTCAGGGTATTTTTGATCGATCCGCTGCAACATTGCTTCGATATAGCCAAGCGAAACTGCGTTGGCTGGACCAAATTGCTGAAATTGCTCCGGTTGCGGGTCTAGCAGCCGTACAGCTTCGACATTGTGCTCGCTATCGGCTCCGCGGAAAACAGGTTCCCCTCTTGTCTGCCCGGCAATCGCCACCGCGCCAGGGGAATAGAGAAGCAAGGGCTCCAGGCAATGAACTTGCTCGAGGTCTAACCCCGCGCCTGGCGTGAAGTCCCCGCTCTCATCTTTGCGGCCTGAGCCGAGAAGGAGCTTCACACCTTCGACACCAAACTTGTCCAGCTTGTCGATCGCCCGGAGCACCGTCAGCCGCCGTCCGGCATTCTCCTCGCCACCGAGGCCGATCGCCTCCAGCACCCCGTCGAGCACCTTCCGGTTGTTCACCCGGATGACATACTGCCCGCGCGGGATGCCCAGCGCCTCCATCGTGTCGGCCATCATCATCGCCATCTCGGCGTCGGCCGAGACATTCGGCGCGCCGACGATGTCGGCGTCGAACTGCATGAACTGCCTAAAGCGCCCTGGCCCGGGCTTCTCGTTGCGGAAGACATAGCCCGCCCGGTAGCTGCGATAGGGCTTCGGCAGGGTCTCGTAGTTTTCCGCCACATAGCGGGCGAGCGGCGCGGTGAGGTCGTAGCGCAGGCTCATCCACTGCTCGTCGTCGTCCTCGATCGAGAAGACGCCCTCGTTCGGCCGGTCCGAGTCGGGCAGGAACTTGCCGAGCGCGTCGGTATATTCGAACACCGGCGTCTCCACCGGCTCGAAGCCATAGGTCTCGTAGACCCGGCGGATCTTCGCCAGCATCTCGTCCTGGGCGCGCAGATCAGAGGCGTCCCGATCGACGAAGCCGCGCGGCACCCGCGCCGTCACCCGTTTCGGCTTTTTCGCAGCCATGTCGTTCCACCAAAGTTTGCGCGCCGGCCATCGAACACGCGAAAAGCGCACCGACGCCTGCTCCGTCGCATATGACTTGTCTCGCGAGCGGCTTAGACCATAGAAACGGGTGGCTCAAGGCGGAGGATGGGCTCGCCCGCGCTTCGAAGAGCTGGAACGCGCGGCGCTCATGATACGATATTACGATGACCTCGCGAGGAGATGCGCGATGACCAGCATCACTATCACCAATATCGACGGCGATTTGTCTGCTCGGCTCCGGCGTCGGGCAATGGAACACGACCGTTCCATCGGAGAGGAAGCGACACTGCTGTTGAAGTGGGCCCTCGAAGTGTCGGAAGATCATCTTGGCACTCCCCCTGCAAGCGAGGATGCCTCTCCACCGCGGAACCTCTACCAAGCCATTCGCAGACATATCGATCCCATCGGCGGCGTCGACCTGGAGCTTCCCGCGCGGGGATCGATCCGCGAACCGCCGACGTTCGATTGAAGCTGAATGATCGTCCTCGATACCAACGTTCTTTCCGAAGTCATGAAAGCGGCGCCGCATCCGGCGGTGCGGGCCTGGCTCATCGGCTTGCAACCAGAACGCGTTTGCATCACAGCCGTAACTGAGACTGAGTTGCGATATGGTGCCGAGATACTCCCTGACGGCAAGCGCAAGACGTCATTGCTCAAAGCAATCGACAGCACGATCACGCTGGCCATAGGTGGCGGCAGCGTGCCTTTCGACCGAGAGGCAGCCGAGCAATTCGCTTTGATCGCTGCAGCCCGCCGTCGCTCGGGCAGTCCTCCCAGCCTGCCGGACTGTCAAATCGCGGCAATCGTTCGCGCAAGAAACCTGGTTCTGGCCACGGGTAACATCAAGGACTTCACGGATTGCGGGATCGCGCTTCTCGACCCCTGGAAGGCTTGAGTTCCGTCGCCACCGAAACCTCTCTTATGCTCCCAACGCCAGCTCCGGCACCGTCTCCAACACCAGCGCCATGTCCGTCTGAAACGCCTTCGTCTCCCGGTCCTTCGCGGCCTGATCCGGCAGGCGCAGGATGTAGGACGGGTGCACGGTCACCAGCAGCTGCGTCTTCTCGTCGAGGTCGATCAGCTGCGAGCGCGTCGCCTTGATCGTCACGGTCTTGCCGAGCACCGCCTGCGCCGCCGTCGCGCCCAGTGCCACGATCAGCTTCGGCGCGATCAGCGCCCGCTCCTGGTCGAGCCACCAGCGGCAGACCTTGATCTCGCTGGTGTTCGGCTTGGCGTGGATCCGGCGCTTGCCCCGCGGCTCAAACTTGAAGTGCTTCACCGCATTGGTGACATAGGCTTGGCTGCGGTCGATGCCCGCAGCAAGCAGCGCCTGGTCGAACACCTTGCCGGCCGGGCCGACGAAGGGCTCGCCGGCGATGTCTTCCTGATCCCCCGGCTGCTCGCCGACGAAGATCACCGGCGCATCCTCCGGCCCCTTGCCGAATACCGTCTGGGTTGCCGGCTCCCAGAGCGGACAGGCCGTGCAATGGGCCGCCTGCTCGCGGGCTTCGCCGATCGTGTCCGGCGCCTTGTCATAGCCGAGGCCGGGGCTGACCTCGCGGGTCTGTTCCATGCGTGGCAAAGCCATGGCGCGGCGCTCCTTCAACTTTTCCGAATGCAAACTCGGCAGCGTCGGTTGGTTTTCCAGCATGCGGCGCGTCGCCGCCTCGGCGCCGGCGATCAGCGGCTTGACCAGCGCGGTCTCCGGCATGTTGGCCCAGTATTTCTTCGGCATCTCGGCGACCATCGCCTTCACCTTCAGCCGCGCCGGGTTGAAGATCGAGGCGTAATAGGTGAGCCACAGCGCCTCCATGTCGTCATCGGCGGGCGCCATGTCGCGGGTCGCACCGGGGAGAAACGCGAGTTCCTCGCCGTTCCAGTGGGCGCTGCGCTCCGGCGTCAAAATTGTCCAGACCATGCCGGCGAAACGCCGGGCGAAGAACGGCGCGGTGAGTTCCACCGTGTGGTGGAAGGGTTCGAACCAGGCAATGGAATGACGGCCGAGTTCGGCGTCCTCGATCTCGCGGAACCGCACGAAGGCCTTCATCTTGTGGCTGTCGCGGCGCACCGCCTTTTCCATCTCGGTGGCGCGGAGGATGTCCGGATCGGAAGCGATCTCCAGCAGCTTCTTCTCGCTCTGCAGCCGCCAAAGCAGGCGATAGGCGAAGACGAAGCGGTCGTCGTCTGCATGGCAGACGAGCTTGCGGGCCAACTCCGGAAAGGCCTTCGGCACCGTCGGCTGCAAGGCGCTCGCCGGCGGCTCGGGCAAAGGCTCGGCAAACAGGCCGGGCGCCGCATCGCCGATGGTGAAGCCGATGTCTTCCGGTGGGACACCCAGCGTCAGCGCTCGCCGCGCAGCGTCGCGCCAGCCGTCGAGATCGGCGGGAAAGGCGAGCGGGACGTTGAACATGGCAATCCGATCTACTTCCGATGCACCCGCTCGTGCAGCGCCCTGATCTCCTCCGCGAAGACCTCGAACGGCCCAACGACCTCCACATGCGGCAGCAATTCGCGTATCGTCACCGGCTTGTAGGGCAGCGGCGCGGCGCCGAACTCTTCGAGCCACGCGATCAGTTGCGGCGTCGAGGTGGCGAAGACCGCCCGGCCGATGCCGCACCATCCGTGCGCCGCCGCGCACATCGGGCAGTGCTCGCCTGAGGTGTAGACCGTCGCCGCAGCGCGCTCCTGCTTCGACAGGTTCAGCTCCGCCCAGCGGGCAAGCGCCAATTCGGGATGCGCGGTCGGATCGCCGGAGCCGGTGCGGTTGTGGTCCTCCTTCAGAACCTCGCCTGCGCCGGAGACGAGCACCGAGCCGAAGGGCCGGTTGCCGGTCTCGACTGCCTCGCGGGCGAGGTCGACGCAGCGGCGAAGATGGGTGAGGTCGGCGGAGGCGGGATCTGTCATAACGGTTCTCCGGGGAACGGCTTCGCTGATCTCTCGCGCGTCTGTCGTTCGTGGTGTCTTATCGTTGCAACTGCGCTCGAAGCGATAGCGTCTTCCTGGGCCGATCGCATCGTGTATCATGATGTGATACAAGCCGAGACGATCATATGATCCTTTCAACGCGAGGCAAGTTCGTCGAGCAGATAGCGGCCGGCAAAGCTCCCAAGGGATTTCCTGCCGATCTCGTCGCTCGTGCGGAGCGCCGTCTTCGTGCTGTCGATCTGGCCGCCGATCTGAAGGATTTGCGGTCGCCGCCGGGTAACCGGCTGGAAGCCTTGAAGGGCGATCGGCAGGGGCAGCACTCCGTCAGGATAAACGACCAGTGGCGGATCTGCTTCCGCTGGACGCAAGCCGGTGTGGAAGATGTCGAAATCGTCGATTATCATTCCGGATGAAGCCGGATGCAGGAGGTAGGCTCCATGTCGCTGCGATTTGCACGCCCGATTCATCCCGGCGAATATCTGCGGGAGGAATATCTCGTTCCGCTCGCGATCAGTGCCGGCGTGTTGGCCAAGCGCCTCGACTTGCCGAGGACACGGATCGAACGGCTGATCCGCGAAGAGGTCGGCGTCACGCCGGACAGCGCCTTGCGGCTCGCACGGGTCTTCGACACCACGCCGCAATTCTGGCTGAACTTGCAGAACGCCTATGATCTTCATGTCACGGGCGAACGGCTCGGTGATGTCATCGCGAAGATCGACCCCCTGACTCACCCCGATCAGGCAGCCTGACCTGGTCAGAACAGCTCCATCTGGCTCGCCGCGCGCTTCGCCTTCGGCAGGAAGCTCTCCTTCAGCCGCTCCCCGTCCGTCAGCCCGCCCGGCGACCAGTCGAGCGCCATGACGAACGGCCGGACCTTGTCGATCGACTGGCAGAGCCGCGCGACGTCGTCGAGCCTGAGCGTGCGGTGCCGGCGGGTCGACAGGATGCGCTTCACCGCCCGGGTGCCGAGCCCGGGAACGCGCAGGAGCATCTCCCGGTCGGCGCGGTTGACGTCGACGGGAAAGCTGGCCCGGTTCCTGAGTGCCCAGGCGAGCTTCGGATCGACGGCGAGATCCAGCATGCCGCCCTCCCCGCCCGAGACGATCTCGGCACGCTGGAAGCCGTAGAATCGCATCAGCCAGTCGGCCTGATAGAGCCGATGCTCGCGCATCATCGGCGGCTTTGCCAGCGGCAGGCGGCTGGACGAATCCGGGATCGGCGAGAAGGCGGAATAATAGACGCGGCTGAGGCGATAGTTGCCATAGAGGTTTTCCGAGCGGATCAGCACGTCGTCGTCGGTGGACGCGTCTGCGCCGACGATCATCTGCGTCGACTGCCCACCCGCGGAGAATCGCTGCGGCTTCGTCCGGTCCCGCTTCTCGCCCTTGTGCTCTTCGATCTTGGCCCGCAGGTGCCCCATGGAGCGGCGGATGTCGCGCGCGTCTTTCTCCGGCGCCAGCGCCGAAAGCGTCACGTCGGTCGGCATCTCGATGTTCACCGACAGGCGATCGGCGAAGAGGCCGGCCTCCTCCAGGAGCACCGGTGAAGCGTCCGGGATCGTCTTCAGGTGGATGTAGCCGGAGAAGTTCTCCTCGAGCCGCAGCTTCTTGGCGACGCGGACCATCTCCTCCATCGTGTAGTCGGAATTCCTGATGATGCCCGAGGAGAGGAACAGACCCTCGATGTAATTTCGGCGATAGAAGTTCATCGTCAGCGCAACCACCTCGTCGACGCTGAAACGCGCCCGCTGGACGTTCGAGGACGAGCGGTTGATGCAGTAGACGCAGTCGTAGATGCAGAAGTTGGTGAGAAGGATCTTCAGGAGCGAGATGCACCGGCCGTCCGGCGCATAGGCATGGCAGATGCCGGAGCCCTCGGTTGAGCCGATGCCCTTCGACTTGACGGAATTGCGCCCCGCCGCCCCGCTGGAAGCGCAGGAGGCATCGTATTTCGCGGCGTCGGAGAGAACGGCGAGCTTGGTGCGGAGATCGAGCGTGGGCATCCGACCCACATAGCGTTCATGAAACGTTCGCGCCAGAGCGACATTTGCGGCCGTTACCTTTTGTCGCGGCGCCATCCACGCCAGTGGGCCGGAGAGCCTCAAGATCTTGACGCTCAATCAGTTTTGATCGGCTGCATGAACCAAATCCGCGACAGCGGCGTTATATCAGTCAGTGGGACAATCCGAGGGCGTGACTTTGCGAGGGCGTCGATCTCGCTCTCGGTATCGGCATTTCAAACGCCCCCGACTACCGGAGCATTTTCATGCAGAAAATCATCTCGATGGCCCTGGCCCTGCTGCTGGCCATCGGCACCCTCGGCACGGGCACGGTCAGTGCCAGCGCCGAACCGCATTGGCGGGGCCACAATGGTGGTCACCACTGGAACCGCGGCAACTGGAACGGCCCGCGGCACTATCGCGGCGGGCGCCACTACCGGGGCGGGCGCCATTATCGTGGTGGACGCTACTACGGCCGCCGTCACCATAACAACGGCGCGGCGATCGGGGCCGGCATCGCTGGCCTCGCGATCGGTGCGATCGTCGGTGGAGCGTTGGCGGACCGGGATCGTCCGGTTCCGGTGCAGCGCGTCTATCCGAGCCGTGGCTATGGTTCGCATGTCGCACGCTGCGAGGCGCGCTACCGCTCCTATGACCGTCGCACGGACACCTTCCTCGGCTATGACGGCCATCGCCATCGCTGCAACTATTGATCGCTCGCCGATCTCGCTGACATGAGACACCCGAAGCGCCGGCGGATCTTTCCGCCGGCGCTTTTGCGTCGTCGGTGCGGCAGCACAGGGGCGTTCGTCCCAAGCCGAAGCGCGGCCCTTCGATCGTCGTGAGCTGCGCTGTTTCTTACCGCGATTTCACCTTCGGCAGTCGCAACCGCGTAACTGACACGCACGTTATCATCGTGCAGCCACAGCGCCCCGAGAGGCGCCCTGACGGCGAAGGGACAGATGGGTCCCGACGACCGGATCCTCCGCATCGAAGGACGGCCGCGCGCCCCGCAACGACCGGAGAAGCATCATGAACAGATTGGTATCGACCGCTCTCGCGGCCGTGGTCGCGTCGGGCGCAATCGGCGCCGGCACGCTCGGCGCAAACGCCGAGCCATGGCATCACGGCGGCTGGCATGGGGGTGGCTGGCACGGCGACGGTGGCTGGCACCATGGCGGCGGCGGCTGGCATGGCGGCGGATGGCATCATCAGGACAACGGCGCAGCCTTGGCAGCCGGCATCGGCGGCCTCGCGCTGGGCGCGATTGCCGGAAGCGCTCTCGCCTCGCCGAACTATGATGACGGACCGCAGGTCGACTACGATCGGCCGGTGGTGGTCGAGCGGGTCTATCCCGTAGAGCGGGTTCAGGCGACCGTGCGCCGCCCGGTCTATGAGGGCGATCACGTTACCGTCTGCCTGGAGCAGTACCGCTCCTACGACCCGCGATCGGACACGTTCCTCGGAAATGACGGATACAGGCACCGCTGCAATCTTTGATGCCTTTCTGGCTCGCCCGGAGCGGACAACGATCAAGCCGCGACGGTAATCAAGCCGACATCAAGTGAAAGGTTCGAGGCGAGACACCGGACATCGCAGGACCCGGTTCGCAACCGAAATCAAGGCGCCCGAATGGAAACGCCGGCGGGACGGTCCGCCGGCGTTGTCTTGTCTGGATGAAGTTCTACGGCAGGTCGCCGCCCGAACCTTGGTCAGTGGGCGAGCGCCTTCTTCACGGCGCGCTTGGTGACGACCTTGACGAGATTGGCGCGATAGGCCGACGAACCATGGATGTCGGCGATCATGTCGTCCTCTGACGCCGATAGTCCGTCCACGGCCTCCGGCGAGAAGTTGCCCGACAGCGCGCTCTCGGCATCGCTCCAGTGGAAGGCGCCGCTCGATCCTGAGCCAGTGACGCCGACCTTCACCCCGTCGGCGCGCCTTGCGACGAAGACGCCGCACATGGCGTAGCGCGAGGCCGGGTTGCGGAACTTCTCATAGGCGCACTGGTCCGGCGCCTCGAAGGAGACAGCGGTGACGATCTCGCCCTCGTCCAGCGCCGTCTCGAACAGTCCCTGGAAGAACTCGTCGGCCGGCATTTCCCGCTTATCGGTGTGGATCGTCGCTCCCAGGGCAAGAAGCGCCGCCGGGTAGTCCGCCGCCGGGTCGAAATTGGCGACCGAGCCGCCGACCGTCCCCATGTGGCGCACGGCCGGATCGCCGATCAGCCCGGCGAGGGCAGCAAAGCCCGGGCAGACGGACTTGATCTCGTCATTCGTCGCGACTTCGGCGTGGGTCGTGCCGCCGCCGATGCGGATCAAGCGGCCGTTCACGGAGATGCCCTTCAGTTCCGCCACGTGGCGAAGGTCGATCAGCGCCTCGGGTGCGGCCAGCCGCTGCTTCATCGTCGGGATCAGCGTCATGCCGCCGGAAAGATATTTCGCCTCGTCGCCCTTCTCGGCGGCGAGCTGCGTCGCCTCTGCCAGCGAAGACGGGCGGTGGTAGCTGGTCTCGTACATCGGTCGTGCCTCCTTGGGGCCTCATCGGGGCGCCGGGCTGGCAGCTTCGCCAGCCGCGCGGCGCAATCTTCGAATCTGGCGGGACCGGATGGACCGGCCGCGCCGGCCGCGCCCCGAAAGGCACGGCCGATCGTTTTGATCCTAGCGGACCGCGTTCAGCGCCTTCCAGACCTTTTCAGGCGTCGCGGGCATGGTCAGCTCGTTGTTGCCGATCGCGTCGGTGATGGCGTTGATCACCGCCGGCGGCGAGCCGATGGCGCCGGCTTCGCCGCAGCCCTTCATGCCGAGCGGATTGCCGGGGCAGAGGGTCTCGGTGGTGGAGACCTTGAACATCGGCAGATCCCAGGCGCGCGGCATGGCGTAGTCCATGTAGGAGGCCGTCGTCAGCTGGCCGCTCTCGTCGTAATGGGTGCCCTCGAGCAGCGCCTGACCGATGCCCTGGGCGAGACCGCCATGGACCTGGCCCTCGACGATCATCGGGTTGATCACCCGGCCGAAATCGTCGGCTGCGACGAACTGGATGATGTCGGTCGTCCCGGTCTCGGGATCGACCTCCACCTCGCAGATGTAGCAACCGGCCGGGAAGGTGAAGTTGGTCGGGTCGTAGAACGCCCCTTCCTTCAGGCCCGGCTCCATCCCGTCCGGCAGGTTGTGGCCCGTATAGGCGCCGAGGCAGACCTCGTGCCAGCCGAGCTTCTTGTCGGTGCCCGCAACCTTCACCTCGCCGTTCTCGATGACGATGTCGCCCTCGTCGGCCTCGAGCACGTGGGCGGCGATCTTCTTGGCCTTGGCTTCGACCTTGTCGAGAGCCTTGTGGATCGCCGACATGCCGACGGCGCCCGAGCGCGAGCCGTAGGTGCCCATGCCGAACTGCACCTTGTCGGTATCGCCATGAATGACCTGGACGTTGTCGACCGGCAGTCCGAAACGCTCGGCGACCAGCTGGGCGAAGGTCGTCTCGTGGCCCTGGCCATGGCTGTGCGAGCCGGTGAGGATCTCGATCGTGCCGACCGGATTGACCCTGACTTCCGCCGATTCCCACAGGCCGACGCCGGCGCCGAGCGAGCCCACCGCTTTCGATGGCGCGATGCCGCAGGCCTCGATGTAGCAGCTCATGCCGAGGCCGCGCAGCTTGCCGCGGGATTTCGCCTCTTCTCGCCGCGCCTCGAAGCCGGCGACGTCGGCGGCCTCCATGCCGGCGTTCAGCGTCGCGTCGAAGTCGCCCGCGTCATAGGCCATGATGACCGGCGTCTGGTGCGGGAAGGAGCGGATGAAGTTCTTGCGGCGGAAGTCGGCCGGCGAGATGCCGAGCTCGCGTGCCGCCGTCTCCATCGTCCGCTCGACGACATAGGTGGCTTCCGGCCGCCCGGCGCCGCGATAGGCGTCGACCGGGACGGTATTCGTGTAGACAGCCTTGACGTTGGCGTGGATCGCCGGGATGTCGTACTGGCCCGACAGCAGCGTCGCATAGAGATAGGTCGGCGTCGCCGACGAGAACAGCGACATGTAGGCGCCGAGATTGGCAACGGTCTCGACCCTGAGGGCGAGGATCTTGTTGTCGGCATCGAGCGCCATCTCGACCTCGGTCTCGTGGTCGCGGCCATGGGCGTCGGTGAGGAAGGCCTCTGTGCGGTCCGAGGTCCACTTCACCGGAACCCCGGTGCGCTTGGAGGCCCAGAGGCAGACGATCTCTTCGGGATAGATGTAGATCTTCGAGCCGAAGCCGCCACCGACATCCGGCGCGATGACCCTGAGCTTGTGCTCGGGTGCGACGTTGTAGAAGGCGCTCATAACCAGACGGGCGACATGCGGGTTCTGCGACGTCGTCCAGCAGGTGTAGTGATCCTCGGCCGGATCGTAGAGGCCGAGCGCGGCGCGCGGCTCCATCGGGTTGGGCACGAGGCGGTTGTTGTGGATGTGGAGCTTCGTCACATGCGCGGCCTCGGCGAAGGCTGCGTCGGTGGCGGCCTTGTCGCCGATCTCCCAGTCGAAGATGAGATTGCCGGGGGCCTCGGGATGGAGCTGCGGCGCGCCGTCCTTCAGGGCGTCGACCGCCCTGGTGACGACGGGAAGCTCGCCATACTCCACCATCACCGCCTCGGCGGCGTCGCGGGCCTGGGCCTGGGTGTCGGCGACGACGATGGCGACCGCCTGCCCGACATGGCGCACGGTCTCGCTGGCGAGCGCCGGCCAGGCGCCCATCTTCATCGGCGTCCCGTCCTTGGAGGACACCGCCCAGCCGCAGATCAGGTTACCGATGCCGTCGCCCTGCAGCTGCCGGCCGTTCAGCACGCCGATCACGCCCGGCATGGCCTCGGCCGCACTGGTGTCGAGACTGGCGATCTTCGCATGCGCATGCGGCGAGCGCACGAAGGCGGCGTATTTCATTCCTGGCACGCTCATGTCGTCGACATAGCGGCCGCGCCCTGTGATGAAGCGGCGGTCCTCCTTGCGAAGAACCTTCGCACCAATACCCTCAACGCCCATAGTCAAACCCTCCCAAAGCCCGATCGCAGCTCCCATGCGCCAGGGCGCATCCGCGACCGATGAAACCGTTCAAGGACCGCGGCGCCCGAAGGAGCCGCAGCAGCTCGTCACGTCACTCGGCTGCCATGGCCGGCGCCTGCGAAGCGCCTGCTGCCGACAGGATCGCCTTGACGATGTTGTGGTAGCCGGTGCAGCGGCAGATGTTGCCGTCGAGCTCCTCGCGCACGGTCTCCTCGTCGAGGGACGAGCCGTGCCGCTCGATCATGTCGACGGCGGTCATGATCATGCCGGGGGTGCAATAACCGCACTGCAGGCCGTGATGCTCGCGGAAGGCGGCCTGCACGGGATGCAGTTCCTGGCCGTTGGCGAGGCCCTCGATGGTCGTGACGCTCGACCCCGAGGCCTGGACGGCAAGCATGGTGCAGGACTTCACCGCCCTGCCGTCGACATGGACGACGCAGGCGCCGCATTGCGAGGTGTCGCAGCCGACATGGGTGCCGGTAAGGCCCAGGTTCTCGCGCAGGAACTGCACCAGCAGGGTGCGGTCTTCGACCGCCCCCTTCATCTCGCGCCCGTTCACGGTGATGGTGACGTCCGTCATGAAACTCCTCCCAAACTCGCCGGCACGATGGCCGGTCTTCGAACCCTTGGCGTCCCCGGTCGGCTCGGCGCGGTCCTACGAACGACGCTCGAACGACCCCGGGGTTCGTTCGGCCGGAGATTGCCCCTTTGCGAGCGAGGCTTCAAGCGCTTTTCAGAATCATTCCATAACGGAGGGGGCGTCACGACGACGCCGTGATGCGGGGCGAGCGGCAGGCGCGCGCCGACGCGCGCAGCCATCTGAAATGCCCCCGTGGTCTTGGTGTGGCGGCGAAGCTCGAACGAAGCGCCGAGCAGGCTGCCCCGGAACCGCATGATGCATACGGGCAACTGGCAAGCGATTTGGCGCAATTTCCTCCCAGCTGCGACAGTAAGTCCGGCTTTGGGTCCGTGCTGTTGTCGCATCGGCACAGCCGCGGCCCAATCGACCCACCGAGAGGCCCGCAGTCCCGGTTTGGCGGCCGGAGGTAGTTGTTATTTCATGATTTCCCGTCATCCTTACCGTCACCTGAAGGGGGGAGTTGAACTTTCGGGAGAGGCTCTCGGCCTCGCCGCGCCATGACGGCCGGCACTCGTCCCTCCGCATGATCGCTGGCTCAGGGGATGTAAGCGTTTGCTCGGACTTGGACGCCCGCCTGCAATCTGTCTGTCGATTGCCATGGCGATCTGCCTGATATCGCCTGCCCATGCGTTCGAGATCTTCGGCGTGACATTCTTCGAGAGCGCCGATTCGGCGGTCGAGGTGATCGACCCGCTGAACTACGACGCGACGCTCACCGTCGAGCCGGCTCCGGACGACGACGGCTCGCTGGAGGAATCCCTCAGCACCGCGTCCAGCCTCGTCAGCGAGGAGGACGAGCCGGTGTCCGGCTCGCTCGGGCTGCTCTCCCGGGCGAAGACCGATCGCAAGCGCCTCGTCGCCGCCCTGTTCGAGAACGCCCGCTACGACGGCCTCGTCGACATCTTCATCGAGGGCCGCGACATCACGACGCTGCAGCCGGATGCGGAGTTTTCGGCCCGCCCGGTGCCGGTGACGATCCGCGTGCGGCCGGGGCCGAAATATACGCTCGGCCGCATCGCGGTGACGAGCGGCGGCATTCCTGTCGATCCGGCGGAATACGGGCTGGCGCCCGGAGGCGCGGCCGGCTCGGCCGAGGTCCTCGAAGCCGAGGCGAAGATGTTCTCGAAGCTGCGCCAGGACGGACGCCCCTTCGTCGCTGTCACCGATCGCGACATCATTGCCGACGCCGCCAACAACCGGCTCGAATACCAGGCGCGGCTCGATCCCGGCCCGCGCGTGCCGTTCGGCGACATCTGGGTCGAGGGCGCCGAGGACGTCGATCCCGGCTTCATCGCCTATATGACCGGCATCAAGGCCGGCGAGGTGTTCTCGCCGCAGGAACTCGCCGACGCGCGGGACCGGCTCCTGAAGCTCGGCGTCTTCTCGTCGGTGACCGTCAAGGAGGCGAAAGCCCAGGCAGAAGACGGCTCGCTGCCGGTGCAGGTCGAGGTGGGGGAGCGCAAGTTCGGCTATTACGGCGTCGGCGCGACCTATTCCAACACCGAAGGCGCCGGCGCCAACGGCTATGTCGGCTATCGCAACCTCTTCGGCCGGGCCGAGTCGATCCGGCTCGACGCCTCCGTGTCGCGCATCGGCGCCACCGCCGTGTCCGGCGAGGCTCGCGAGACCGACGGCTTCGACTATTCGAGCTCGCTGGTGTTCAAGAAGCCCGGCGTTCTGGGTCCCGATTCCGTCTATATCGGCTCGCTGGAGATCAAGCGGGAGCAGCCGCTCGCCTATGACCGGACTAGCTATGCCGCCACCAGCGGCGTCGAATACGAGATCGACAAGCAGCAGACGGTGAACGTCTCGCTGCGGGGCGAATACGAAGAGATCACCGACTATCTCGGAACCCGCGACTACTTCATCGCCTCGGTGCCGATCACCTACACCTATGACGGTCGCAACAACGAGCTGAACCCCACCGAGGGCTTCTATTTCCAGGCGCTGGCCGAGCCCTCCTACGGCTTCAACTCCTCGACGCCCTTCGTCAAGACCAGGCTCGACGGCCGCGCCTATCTCTCGTTGACGGAGAGCGACCGCCTCATTCTCGCCAGCCGTCTCGGCTACGGAACGGTCTTCGGCGCCGACCTTCTCGATATCCCCAACGACCGGCGATTCTATGCGGGCGGCGGCGGTTCGGTGCGCGGCTACGAGTTCCAGTCGATCGGGCCGTACTTCCCTGGCGACGTGCCGCCCGGCTCGGGCTTCAACCCGGAATTCACCGACACCCCGACCGGCGGACTGTCGCTGTTCGACGGTTCCGTCGAGGCGCGCATCGGCATCACCGAGAACATTCAGATCGTGCCCTTCCTCGACTTCGGCACGGTCTCCGACAAGCTCGTGCCCGACTTTTCCAACTTCAAGCTCGGTGCCGGCATCGGCGCCCGCTACCTGACGAGCTTCGGGCCGATCCGCATCGACGTCGGCATCCCGCTCGATCCGGGGCCGCGGGACGCGGGCTACCAGATCTATGCCGGTATCGGACAGGCCTTCTGATGATGAACGAACGCCTCGCAGCCGTCGCCCTGACGCTCTTGCTGGCCCTCGCCGCGCTCGTTCCGACGAGCCGCCCGGCAGAGGCTCAGCAATTCATCGCCAGCCAGATCGAGAACCTCATCTCTACCGACACGATGAAGGTCGACATCGAGGGACTGTCCGGCGCCCTCACCGGAGCGATCCGTATCGAGAAGGTCACGGTCTCCGATCCGCAAGGCACGTTCCTGACCGCCACCGACCTCGCCATGGACTGGTCGCCGCTGGCGCTGGTGCGCTCCAACGTTTCGATCGAACAGCTCACCGCCGCCCAGATCGTGCTCGAACGCCTGCCCACCGGCCAGCCCGCCAGCGAAGGCGGCGGCGGCTTTTCGCTGCCTTCGATCACCGCCGACATCCGGTCGATCGCCATCGAAGAGTTCGTCCTCGGCGAGGCGATCGCCGGCACGCGGGCGCGGCTGAAGGCGAATGCCAGCCTCACCCTTGCGGCCGACCCGACGCAGATCTCGGCCGAGGCGACCGTCGAGCGGCTGGATCAGCCGGGACGCGTCGCCTTCAACGTCGAGTTCGCACCGGACGACAACCGGCTCGTGATCAACGTCGACGCCAGCGAGCCGCAGGGCGGCCTCGTCGCCACGCTGCTCGGCATTCCCGGTGCGCCGCCGGTACAGCTGAGGGTCAACGGGTCCGGCCCGCTGTCCGGCTTCATGGCGAAT
Source organism: Fulvimarina sp. (assembly GCA_002700095.1). GTDB lineage: Bacteria > Pseudomonadota > Alphaproteobacteria > Rhizobiales > Rhizobiaceae > Jiella. The sequence goes on from PACL01000090.1 coordinate 20,115, forward strand.
GGCGCCCTCACCGTCGACAACCAGCAGGCCGCCACCCTGACGGCCCGGGTCGACCGCCAGGACAGCGCCTATCGCGCCGCCGTGTCGCTCAACGTCGCGGCCGAGCGCTTCGTGCCCGAGGCCTATCAGCGCTATGTCGCAGGTGGCGCCAATCTCGACGCCACCGTCGAGATTCGCGACGACGGCACCTACCGCATCGAGCAGGGCACCTTGTCGTCCGAGGCGATCCAGCTGTCGGCGACGGGTGCGGTGGACCCCTCCGGCTCCGGCAACAACCTCGCCATCCAGCTGAGCGCCCCCGGCGGCGGCCCCCTCGCCCTGTCGCTGGGAACGGCGGAGACGCCGATCGAGATCGCCATCGCCAGCGTCGAAGCGGCACTCAAGGGCGCGCTGGCGAATGCCGATCTGTCGGTGAACGCAAGCCTGCCCCAGCTCGTCTATGGCGACTATGCCGCCGACACTGTCGGTGCCCGGCTGACCAGCCAGGGCTTCGACGTCACCGGTCTCGCCGGCCCCGTGCAGCTTTCGGCGAGCGCTGCCTCGGCAAAGGCGCCGGAAGGCGTCCAGCAACGCTTCCTCGACGGCCCGATCCGGATCGAGGGCAACGGCGCTCTTGGCGAGGCGGGCCTCCGGCTCGACCCGGTAACGCTCCAGACTGACATCGCCAACCTGCAGGTCACCGGTTCGGCGGCGCTGAATTTCTCCACCTTCGACCTGACGCTCGATTCGAGCTTCCAGACCGTGGCGCTGTCGGCAGCGCTCTCACCGGTGGCAGGCGAGACGCTGGCCGTCGCGGGCAATTTCGCACGGACCGCGGATGGCGCGCTCGCCGCCAGCAATCTGAAGGTCACCGGCGACAACCTCTCCATCGAAGGCTCCGCCGGCCTCTCCGGCGACACGGTGAGCGCCGACATTTCCGGCCGGCTCGCCAATGCCGGCAGCGTCAGCCAGTCGCTGTCGGGCGCGGCCACCTTCGATCTCACCGCCAGCGGCCCGGTCGCAAAGCCCGACGTGAACCTCACCGTCGACGGCAACGGCCTGTCGATCAACGGCCGCGAACTCGCCGAACTCACCGTCCGGGCGACAGGCACCCTCGATCCCGGCTCACCCCGCGCCAGCGTCGACATCTCCGGCGTCATCGACGGCCAGCCGCTCGAGGGCAAGGCGCAGCTGACGACGCAGGACAACAACGAACGGCGGCTCTCCGGCCTCGTCATCCGCCAGGGTCCGAACCGCATCTCGGGCGATCTCGTCCTCGGCGAGAACTTCCTGCCGACCGGCACGCTCGACGTGAATCTCGACGATCTCGCGGCGCTCGCCGCCCTCGGCGGCGTCGAAGCCAGCGGCGACGTTTCCGGCACGATCGGTTTCGACGTGCTGCCCGACGGCACGCCGGTGGCGAGGCCGAACCTTGCCGGCGACAGCGTCTCCGTCGCGGGCACCAGCCTTGTCGGCGCGAAGATCGACCTCAGCCTCTTCGACTATCTGGGCATGCCCAAGCCCGAAGGCAGCGTCACCGCGCTCTCCATCGGCACCGCCGGCATCGACATCGAGAACCTCGCCATCCAGCTCGCCCGCGCAGGTGACGGCACCGCGATCGACGCATCGGCGCGCGCCAACGGCGTGCCGGTCGACCTCGCCGGCAACGCCAGCTTCACGCCCGACGAGACGCTGATCGCGCTCGAGACCCTCACAGCCGCAATCCCCGACGCGGCGGTCGCCCTCGTGGACCCGGCCAGGGTGCGGATCGCCGACGGCACCACCTCCCTCGGCGATCTCGTCCTGTCGATCGGCGACGGGCGGCTTACCGCCTCCGGCACCGCCGGGGAGACGCTGGACCTTTCGGCGACGCTGGAAAGCGTCCCTGCCGCCGTCGCCACCCCGTTCGTCCCCAATCTGGCGCTCACCGGCACGATCGACGGCACGGCCGCGGTCTCCGGCCAGGCGAGCGACCCCGATGCCCGCTTCGACCTGCGGCTGCGCCAGATCGTCGCCGATCCCTCATCCGGTCCCGCGACCCCGCCAGTCGACGGCACCATCGCCGGCCGCTATTCCGGCGGCACGCTGCAGCTCCAGACGGCGCGGCTCGATCTCGGCGACGGCTCGCTGACGGCCTCGGGATCGGTCAGCGAGACGATCGACCTCAATGTCGATCTCTCGCAGGCTCCCGTCGCCATCGCCAACGCCTTCGTCGAGGGACTCGACGCCTCGGGCACGCTCTCGGGCGAAGCCCAGCTGTCCGGCACGACCAGCCAACCGGCGGCGTCCTTTTCGCTCACCGGGCGCGAGATCACCGCAAAGGCCATCGCCGGGGCCGGCATCGAGCCGCTGTCGCTCGACGCTTCGGGCTCTTATGCCAACGGCACCCTGACGCTCGCCAATGCCGACCTCGACGTCGGCGACGGCTCGCTCACGGCTTCCGGAACGGTGGGCGAAGCGCTCGACATCCAGGTGCGGGCGCAGAACCTTCCCGTCGGCCTCGTCAACGGTTTCGTGCCGGATCTTTCGGCACAGGGCACGGTCTCCGGCACGGCCAGCGCCACCGGCACCATCGACAATCCCAACGCGACCTTCGACATCACCGGCAGCGGGATCACCACAGACGAGATCGCCAGGTCCGGCGTCGAGCCGCTCGACCTGCGGCTTGCCGGACGCTATGCCGACGGCACGGCCGACATCGAGACCGGCGTCGTCAATGTCGGTGACGGCTCGCTCAACGTCTCCGGCAGCATTGGCGACACGCTCGACGTCACCGCCGAAGTCAACCGTCTGCCGGTGGGCCTTGCCAACGGCTTCGTCGATGGTCTTGCCGCCGAAGGCACGATCTCGGGCAGCGCGAAGGCAACCGGCACGCTCCAGGACCCCGTCGCAAGCTTCGACCTCAACGGTACGGGCATCACCACGGACGCGATCGCCAAGGGCGGCGTGCCGCCTCTGACGGTGGATGCCGCTGGCAATTTCCGCGACGGGACGCTCAGCCTCGACACCGCACGGCTCGACGTCGGCGACGGCTCGCTCAGGGCATCGGGCACGGTCGGCGAAGCGTTGAACCTCGACCTCGCGCTGGACGCCCTCCCCGTCGGCCTCGCCAACGGCTTCGTTTCCGGGCTGAACGCCACGGGCACGGTCTCCGGCACCGGCCGGGCGACAGGTTCGCTGTCCGACCCCAGCGCGACCTTCCAGCTGACGGGCAGCGGGATCACGACCGACCAGATCGCCGCATCCGGCATTGCGCCGCTCAGCCTCGACGCCAGCGGCTCCTATGCCGACGGCACCGCGACCATCGAGAGGGCCGACGTCACGGTGGGCGAAGGCTCGTTGAGTGCTAGAGGCACCGTCGGAGATCAGCTGAACCTCGACGTCACCGCCGACGACATTCCAGCAGGGCTTGCCAACGGTTTCGTCCAGGGTCTCGGCGCCAAGGGCACCGTCTCCGGCAGCGCGAGGGCGACCGGTTCCCTGTCTAACCCGTCCGCCGAATTCACCGTCACCGGTCGGGGCATTACCACCGACGACATCGCCCGCTCGGGCACGGCGCCGCTCACTCTCGACGCCGCCGGCACCTATGACGACGGCACCCTCAATCTCGCCAATGCCGAGGTCGTCGTGGGCAGCGGCACGCTCACCGCCAGGGGCACCGTCGGCCAGACGCTCGACATCAATGTCGATCTGAACCAGCTGCCGGTCGGCATCGCCAATGGCTTCGTCGGCGGTCTCGGGGCGCAGGGCACCATATCGGGCACGGCCAGCGCGTCGGGTTCGCTTTCGAGTCCGAATGCGCGCTTCGACCTTTCGGCGGCGAACGTCTCGGTTGCCCAGAGCCGCGCCGCCGGCGCCCCTCCTCTCAGCGCCGACCTTGCCGGCGCCTATCAGAACGGCAACCTCTCCCTCGACCAGGCGATCGTTCGGGTCGGCGGCGGCACCATCCGCGTCACCGGCGGGGCGAGCACCAGCAATCTGAACCTGAACGCCGAGATCCGCGACCTGCCGGCTTCGATCGCCAGCGCGGCCGCCGGCAACCTGGCGCCCCAGGGCACCATCAACGGCACCGTCCGGGCGACCGGCGCGCCGAGCAATCCCCAGGTGAACTACGACGTCACCGCCTCCGGCGTCTCGATCCAGCCGAGCCGGCAGGCCGGCGTCGGCGCCCTGCAGATCGCCACGCAAGGCCAGTATGCCGGCAACCGGGTCACCACCGACACGCGGCTGAGCGGCAGCGGCATTGATCTCGCGGTCAACGGCTCGGTCGGCCTCGCCGGCACGCCCACCCTCGACCTCGCCGCGAACGGCACCGCGCCCCTGTCGCTGGCAAACCCGATCCTGGCGGAAGGCGGCCGCTCGCTGGAGGGCGCCGCACGGGTGGATGCCCGCATTACCGGCCCGGCCACCCAGCCGAATGTCAACGGCACCGTCAGCATTGCCGGCGCGCGGCTGGTGGATACCGGCTTCAACATCGCCCTCAACGACATCAACACGACGATCGCGCTCAACGGCACCAGCGCCACGATCCAGAGCTTCACCGGCCAGATCTCCTCCGGCGGCACCGTCACGATCGGCGGCACGATCGGCCTCACCGGCCAGTTCCCGGCGGACCTGACGATCAATGCCGACAGGGCGCGCTACAACGACGGCGAACTCGTCGCCGCGCAGCTCTCGGCCGACCTGACATTGACCGGCCCGCTCGTTGCCACGCCGACCCTCGCCGGCACGATCAACGCCACCGAGATCGACATCATCGTGCCCGACAACCTGCCCTCGTCGCTGGCGCGCATCGACGTCACCCACCGCAACGCCAGCCCGGCGGTGCTGCAGCAGCAGCGCGAGCTCTTTCCGAAGAACGCCGGCGGCACCAGCGGCGGCGGCATCGATCTCGACATCACCTTCAACGCGCCGAACCGGGTCTTCGTGCGCGGGCGCGGCCTCGATCTGGAGCTGGGCGGCTCGCTGCGGATCACCGGACCCGCCTCCAATCTCTCCATCGTCGGCGGCTTCGAGCTGGTCCGGGGCCGATTCCAGATCCTCGCCAAGCAGCTGACCTTCCAGCGCGGCAATCTGAGCTTCACCGGCAATCTCGTCCCGACCCTCGACCTCGAGGCCTCATCGACCGTCAACGACACGACGATCTTCGTGACCGTCACCGGGCCGGCGGACAATCCGTCCGTCAGCTTCTCGTCGAACCCGGCTTTGCCCCAGGACGAGGTGCTGGCGCGACTGATCTTCGGCCAAGGCACCTCCGACCTGTCGCCCCTGCAGATCGCGCAGTTGGCGGAGGCCGCGGCAACGCTCGCCGGCGTCGGCGGCTCGACCGGTCTCCTCGACAACCTGCGCTCGCAGCTCGGCGTCGACGACCTGAACGTCAGCACCACGGCGGACGGCCAGACCGCAGTCGGCGTCGGCAAGTATCTGAACGAGAACACCTATGTCGGCGTCGATTCAACCGGCCGGGTGTCCATCGACCTGAAGCTCGGCGGCGGCCTGAAGGCCCGCGGCGCGGTCACCTCGTCGGGCGGCGGCGAGGTCGGCGTGTTCTACGAGGGCGAGTTCTGAGGCGGACGGCGCGGGCGGGACGCGATCGCGCCGCGTCAGCGTCGGCCAATCACGAGGCTCGTCGCAGCGAGCGCCTTGGGCGGGGTTGCTCCGGTGGACATCGCTCATGTGCTGCAATGTCGGCAGCGGCTCAAGTGGCGGACCACCGGTGGCGAGACGAAATGTCTCCGCATCGGCAGGGTCGTTCACCGGCTCTGCCCCATACCCGTGAGAACGATCGTGCGCGTCACACGGGTGGGCGGGATGCAGCGCACCAGCGCTCACCTTCCCATGCGGTATTCTGGCCGCGGCCTCATCCCCTGGCTCGTCTCGGGGATCAGCCAGGATGTTCGCGGCAGCACCGCAGCAGCGGGGACAGAGAATGCCCTGCCGTTGCCGTTGGCTCGATGATCACAGATACTTGTCGATCAGCGCAGTCGCTTCAGCGTTGCGGATCGCGCCCGTCTGGCCGCCCATCACGACGACGATGATCCGCCGGCCGCCGCGCAGGGCGGTGGCGACGAGGTGGAAGCCGGAATCGCGGATGTAGCCGGTCTTCAGCCCGTCGACGCCCTCGACCTTGCCGAGCAGCTTGTTGGTCGCCCTGTAAGTCCGGCCCTTGAAGATGAATTCGGTGACGCGGAACATCGGCATGTAGCGCTGGTTGCGCGAGATCAGGGCCCGCGCCAGGATCGCCATGTCGCGCGCCGTCGAGATCTGGCGCGTGTCGGGCAGACCCGAGGCGTTGACGAAGCGGGTGTTGCGCATGCCGAGGGAGCGCGCCTTGGCGGTCATGACGGCGGCGAAGTTTTCCTGCGTTCCGCCGAGGTTTTCCGCGACGGCGACGGCGACGTCATTGGCCGACTTGGTCGCCAGGGCCTGCGCGGCATCGCGCACGGAGATCGTCTCTCCCGGCTTGAAGCCGAGCTTGGACGGTGGCTCGGCAGCAGCCTCGGCGCTGACCACCAGCTCGGTATCGAGGGAGATCCTGCCCGTGTCGACCGCCTCGAAGAGAAGATACAGCGTCATCATCTTCGACAGCGAGGCCGGGTAGCGCAGCGCGTCGGGGTTTTCCGCCTCGAGGATGCGGCCGGACTGGTAGTCCATGACGAGCACCGAACGCCCGCGGATCTCGGCGACGCTCTGGTCGCTCAGCGTCGCGATGCCGAGGCCGGCCGGGGAGAGCTCGGCGGTCTGGCAGCCGGCGAGCGTGACCGCGAGAAGCACTGCGGCGAGAAGACGGAACGGCCGGGCGGAACGAATTGCCTGAAACCAGTGTCGCATGGGCCTGCCGTCGGTGTCGGGGGTTGCGCTGCAGGAGCTATGCGCAACTGGCCGGAATCCTGTCAAATCGAGAAGAGAGCGTTGAAAGACTTCGCCCTTCGCCTGTGCCGGCCATGCCACATGACGCCCTGTCTCGCCTCAGGCCGTGGCCCAGGGACGGATGCGGGGGTGGACCTCGCCCCGCAGCCCTGACATCACGGCGTCACCATGACAGGAGCACTCTGCATCGCAAGCGATTGCGGCCGAGGCAAAAGGCGTCGCATCGCGGTCGGCGGGCGGTCTGCTCTTGCATCTGCAATCTCGGTCTCTGGAGGCGAACCCATGCGCGCGGCGATCTACTTCACTCCGCCGGCGGGATCGGCGCTGGCCCAGGCGGCGGCTCACTGGCTTGGTCGCAATCCCTTCGACGGCGAGCCCACCCGCGAGCCGGACGAGACGCGTGATCCGCTGCTGGCTTCGCCGGCGCGCTACGGCTTCCATGCGACCATCGTCGCGCCGTTCCGCCTGAACGGGACATCCCATCTCGAGGATGTCGACGCGCGGCTCGCCGAATTCTGCGCCAGCCAGACGCCGTTCGAGATCAGCACCGCCGTTCCGCGGGCGCTCGGGGCTTTCTTCGCCCTCGTTCCGGCCGAGCCCTCGGCAAAGCTGCAGACGCTGGAGGACGCCGCCGTGCGGGCCTTCGCGCCGTTCCGCGCGCAGCCAACGCAGGCGGAGATCGCGCGCCGGCGCCCCGAGCGCCTGACCGAGCGCCAGCGGGACTATCTCGCCGAATGGGGCTATCCTTACGTCTTCGACGAGTTCCGCTTCCACATGACCTTGTCGGGCGCCCTGCCCGCCAGCGACGCCGAGACGCTCCGCCCGGATCTCGAGGCGACCTTCGGCGGCTTTGACGGCCAGAAGCTCGCGATCGACCAGCTGGCGATCTTCGTCGAGCCTGAGCCCGAGGCGCCGTTCCGCGTCCATTCGGTGCATCGCTTCGAGACGCTGTCCTCGTAACGCAGAAAACCGCCGAGGCGGGTCAGCGCCTCGGCGGTCTCCACCCGCTCGGTCGGTGGCGGCCGGCCTGCGGAACGGCGGCAATGCCGAGGGGATGGCCTCGCCGCCGTCATTGGAATGTTTAAGAAGCGGGCGAACCACGCCTGCCGTCCCGCTCCCTGCACGTCATCCCGCAGCATCGGGCCGGATCCGCGGCAACTGCATTGCCGCTTCATGGCGCCACACCGCGATCATGCGCTTGGAAGGCTCAGCCCCGCTCCGGGCCGCCATCCTGGTCGTCGCCGGGGCCGGCGGCGTCCGGTGCGCCCTGCCCGTCCGGCTGATTGCGCATCTCGTCCCCCTTCGGACCGCGTGGTCCGTCGTGGCGATCGCCGAACCGGTGACCGTCCCGGCCGCCGTGGCGCGGGCCCATGCCGTGGCGAGGCCCATGCTCGCCCCGGCGCCACTCGTGGCGCATGTCGCGCATCATCGAGCGGACGAGACCGCGCGCCGTGTCGATCTGCTCCGGCGTCAGCGTCCGTTCGAGATCGGCCATAGCCGATTTCAAGGTCTCGGCCCTGTCGCCGGCCTCGATCGCCCGGTCGGCGAAGCGGTCGAGCATCCTGAAGGCGAAGAGCCCGCGCTGCCCGTCCTGCGTCTGCAAGGCGCTGTCGTCGGGTGAGGCCTTTGCCGCGCCGTCCTGCGGCGCCGTCACATCCGGCGCATCGGCCGCATCATCCGCCTCGTCGTCCGCTTCCATGCCGCGGGGTCCGGGACCCATGCCATGCATGCCGCGGCGCGGCGGCTGCACCGATTCGGCGAAGGCGATCAGCGCGCCGGTGAAGGTGCGCCACGTGGCCATCTGGTCCGGCTGGATGCCGACGCCGGTCTCGAGCGCCGCAAGGGCACCCGCGAGCTTGGCCGGGGACATCATCATGCCGCGCGGCCCGTGCCGGCCAGGTCCGCGATGGCCCGGCCCGCGATCGTCGCGGCCACGATGCCATCTGGGGCCACCCTCCCGGTCGCCGCGCTCGGCAAACCGCATCTGCCCCTTGGCCGGATCGCCGGGCCGCATCGTCTGCGCCTGCTCCTGGCCGGATGGGGGAACGGGCTGGGCAAAGGCGCTGGTGCCGACAAGGGCCGCCGCGAGGATGGCGCCGGTGGTCATGCCGGCACGGCGGCCGAAGCGGCCCGTCTTCATGCCGGCGGTGTCGATGTCTCGAACTGATCTCATCACTGATCTCCTCTGCTTCGAGTGATGAACGAGTGATAAGCGGGGCTTGTTGCGAGGGTGCGGCGGAAAGTTGCCAAATGTCGCCAGGAAGCGACTGATTTGTTACGGCATGTATCGACAGCCGGCAGGGCAACACGCGGTTACAATTCGCCTCTCGCATTGGCTCTCGCGCCCGTGCACGAGACGGCGCAATGACAGCCCCGCACGATGCATCCATGACCTTCGCAATGGGACACCCGACGATGACCCAACCCAACATTCTCGTCGTCGACGACGATCCGGAGATCTGCCGTCTCCTCGGCAAGTATCTCGAGGGGCAGGGCTTCCGCTGCCAGCTCGCCGCCAATCGCCGGCAATGCCAGCAGCGGCTGGCCGATTCCCGCGTCGACCTCGTGGTGCTCGACGTCATGCTGCCGGACGGCTCCGGCCTCGACATCTGCCGGCAGATCAAGGACGAGAAGCCCGAGGTTGCGGTAATCCTCCTGACCGCGCTCAAGGAGGATGTCGACCGGATCATCGGCCTCGAACTCGGCGCCGACGACTATCTCGGCAAGCCGTTCAACCCGCGCGAGCTGGCGGCCCGGATCCGCGCGGTGCTGCGTCGCGGCAGCCCCGCCGCGGCAGCCAAGGACGGCGAGACGGCGCCGGTCTACCGCTTCGAGGGCTTCGCCGCCGTTCCCGAGCGGCGCAGCCTCACCGGGCCCGACGGCGAGGAGGTGCCCCTCACCGGCGCCGAATTCGATCTCCTGATGATCTTCCTCGACCGGCCGGGACGCGTTCTCTCCCGCGAGATCCTGATGGACCTCCTGCACGGCCGCTCCGTCGATCCCTTCGACCGCTCGATCGACGTGACGATGAGCCGGCTCAGGCGCAAGCTCAACGACAACGGCGTGTTCCGGCTGTTCAAGACGGTGCGCAACGGCGGCTACCAGTTTGCCGCGCGGGTGGATCGGGACGACGACGGCAGCGGAGAGGCGCGACCGTGAAATCGCTCCGCTTCCGGCTCGCCCTCCTTCTCGTCGGCTCGATCCTCGGCGTCGTTGTCCTCGCCGCCCTCATCTCGCTGCTGACGCTCGACCGTCCGGACCGCGACAGCTTCCGGACGACCTTTGCCGAAGAGGTGCGGATCGTCACCGCGGTCCTGCGCGAGGATCCTTCGGCCGCAGAACGGCTCGGCATCACCATCGGCAGGATGCCGGTCCGCGAGGCGGACGTCTTCGTCCACGACAGCCGCGGCATCAACGAGGCCCTCGCGCAGCGCGGCGTTGAGACAAAGGTGCGGATCGTCGGAGACCCGGCATCGCGCACCCGCCAGATCGCCTTCGAGATCACGCCGGGACGCTGGGCCTACCTGCCCTATCCGGGCTTTCCGCCGCGAAACCTCCTCGGCTTTCTCATCTATCTGACGGTGCTGGCGATCGGCGTCGCCGCCGTGTCGATTTTCGCCGCCACCAAGATGACCCGGCCGCTCGTCATTCTCGACGAGGCCGTTTCCAACGTCGGGCCGGACGGCCTGCCCGCCCATGTCCCCGAGGACGGGCCGGCCGAGGTGCGCGCCACGGCTTCGGCGCTGAACCGGCTGACGGCGCGGGTGCGGGCGGCGGTCGAAAGCCGGATGCGGCTCGTCGCCGCTGCCGGCCACGACCTCAGGACGCCGATGACGCGCATGCGGCTGCGCGCCGAGTTCCTGCCGGACGATGAACGGGAGACCTGGCTGAAGGATCTCGAGGAGCTCGACCGCATCGCCGACAGCGCCATCCGCCTGGTGCGCGAAGAGGTCGAGCCGCAGGCCGCCGAGCCGGTGGCGCTGCCGGGCCTCCTCGCGGAGATCGCTCGGGAGCTGACGGAGATCGGCCGCGACATCGAGCCGCTCGCGCAAAAGATGCCGGCGCTGACCGTGATGGCTCGGCCGCTCGCCCTCAAGCGCGCCCTGCGCAACCTCATCGACAATGCCGCCGTGCATGGCGGCAAGGCTCACGTGACGCTGCGACAGTCGGACGGCGAGGCCGAGATCCGCATCGAGGACGACGGTCCCGGCATTCCCGAGGACATGCTCGAGCGGGCCTTCGAACCGTTCTTCCGGGTCGATCCCGGCCGCCGCAAACTGAAGCCCGGCGCCGGCCTCGGCATGGCGATCGCGAAAGAGATCGTCGATCAGGCGGGCGGCATGATCCGGATCGCCAACCGGCCCGGGGGCGGCCTCGAACAGGTGATCGTGCTGCCGCTGGCGACGGCGTAAGCGCTTATGGCCTGGCGGTCTCCTGGCGAAACCTCTTCTCGAGCTCGGGATTGGCCGGCGGCGGCGTCAGGTCGACGCCCTCGGAGAGTCTGTCGGCGATGTGGGTCAGGGCGTCGATCCGCGCGTATTTCTTCTGGTTCGCCGGAACGACGTGCCACGGGGCGTCGGCGGTGTCGGTGCGTGCCAGCATGTCGTTCACCGCCTCGACATATTCGCCCCATTTCTCGCGATTGCGGAAATCCTCATAGGTGAGCTTCCAGCGCTTCAGGGGATCGGCCAGCCGCTTCTCGAAGCGCTTCAGCTGCTCATGCGGGTCGATGTAGAGGAACACCTTGGCGATCTTCGTCCCGCTGTCCGCCAGCATCGCCTCAAAGGCGTTGATCTCGCCGTAGGCCCGCTGCCAGGCCTTTTCGCTCGTGATCGCCTCGACCCGCTCGACCAGCACCCGGCCGTACCAGGAACGGTCGAAGACAGCGATCTCCTTGGCGCGCGGCAGCCGCTCGAAGAACCGGGCGAGATAGTGGCGCGTGCGTTCTTCCTCGCTCGGCGCACCGATCGGCCAGACCTTCAGCCCGCGGGGGTCCATCACCGACGACATGCGCCGGATGGTACCGCCCTTGCCGGCCGCGTCCCATCCCTCGAACGCCACCACGGCCTTTTCGCCATGGTAGAGATAGGCCTGATGGATCGCCTGGAACCGCGTCATCAGCGCGGCCATCGCCGCTTCATAGGCGTGGTCGTCGATCTTCGCGTCCATGTCGAGCTGTTCGAGCTTCATCGCGCTGCCGGCCTTTCCGTTCGATCGTCCGAGCCGCCCGCCGCGAGCAGACCCGCCATGTTCACCCCTTGGCCCGTCATCCAAAGTCGGAATTCTCACTCGGGATTTCGGACCTTCGGCCCGCTCCTGTGACGCGCGGGCCTGACGCGCGATCCGATCACTTCGGCGCACACCGTATCATATGGTCTTGGCGGCGGCGTGCTCCACATGCGAGACAGAGCAGCCCCACCATCTGCGCGAATGGCCTGTCCGTGGCCATTGCCGCCGCGAGAGCCCGCCCGATCCCATGCAGTCCACTGCCAAGCTTCTTCTCGGGGGAAGCCTCACCCTGGCCATCGTCATGGGTGTCGGCCGCTTCCTCTACACGCCGCTCCTGCCACTGATGCAGCGCCAGTACGGCTTCGGGCCGGACGTCGCCGGGCTGATCGCCAGCGCCAACTTCGCCGGCTATTTCGCCGGCTCGATGCTCGCGGCACTGGTCTCCAGGGGCACGGCGCGCCGGCTGGCCTTCCAGGGCGGCCTCATCGCGAGCGTCGTCACCACGATCCTGATGGGCGTCACAGACAACGTCACGCTCTGGCTGATCCTGCGAACCCTGTCCGGCCTCGCCAGCGCTTTCGCGATGATCTCGGCGATGCCGGGATCGTCGCCGAGAAGCTGGCGGCGGTCGGCGAAGAGGGTCGCCTCGCCTGGGTCTTCGGCGGCGTCGGCGCCGGCATCGCCGCTTCCGGCCTCGTCGTCCATTTGCTCGTCTCGACGCTGTATTCCTCGACGCTTTGGGTGCTGGTCGGTGCCATCACGGCGGTGCTCGCGCCGGTCGCCCTGATTCTGGTGCGCGAGCGCGACCTGCCTGCCTCGCGGCGTGTAGCCGACCCGCGCCGGCGGGTGCCGCGCCCCCTGCCCTTCTGGCCGCTATTCGTCGGCTACACCCTGCAGGGCCTCGGCTACTCGGTCTTCGCGACCTTCATCGTCGCGCTGATCAAGACCCGGCCGGGGATCGAGGACCTCGGTGACTGGGTGTGGATCGTCACCGGCCTCGCCATCCTGCCGAGCTGCCTGTTCTGGTCGAGGATCGCCGAGCGGATCGGCTTCTCGCTGGCGCTGGTCACGGCCTATCTGGCGCAGATCGTCGGCGTGCTGTTGCCGGTGGTGAGCGGCGCGCCCGCGGCGGCGCTTCTCGGCGCCGTCTTGTTCGGCGGCACCTTCATCGCCATCACACTGCTCACCATGCCGCTCGGTCGGAACGGCCTCGGCGGCAGGGGCTTTGCAGTCCTGACCGCCGGATTCGGCCTCGGCCAGATGGTCGGCCCCTATGTCGCCGGCAAGCTGGTGGCGGGGGCTGCGGACTACACGCTGCCGCTGGCAGCCTCCGCCGGCGTCCTCGCCGCCGGTTTGCTGGCGGTCCTCTGGGCGATCCGCGGCCGGGCGTCCTGATCGGGGCATCTTGATTGGGCCCGGCGCGGCCGTCGCCCCGTCCGTCAGGACGGATGTGCCTCGACCATCGCCTCGGCGGCCGGGCCGTCATCGTCGCCTCCCGCCGCCTCCAGACGGTCGAGGAAGCCGTCGCACCAATGGGCCGAGGTGCCGCGGAAGACCGACTCGCGCATCTTCTCCCACCGCTGCCGGCGTTCATCGAGGGGCATGGTCAACGCCCGTTGCAGGGCCCGCGCCATGTCGTCGGTCGAATAGGGATTGACCACCAGCGCGTCCTTCAGCTCCGAGCGGGCGCCGGCAAAGCGCGACAGGACGAGTACGCCCGGATCATCGGGATCCTGCGCGGCGACATATTCCTTGGCGACGAGGTTCATCCCGTCGCGCAGCGGCGTGACGAGGCAGACCCGTGCCGCCCTATAGATACCGGCCAGCGCCCGCCGGGTGAAGCCGCGGGTCATGATCTGCAGCGGCGTCCAGTCGAGGGTCGCGAAGCGGCCGTTGACGTGGCCGGCGAGTTCCTCGAGTTCGCGCCGAAGCTCGACATAGGCGTCGAGTTCCGAGCGCGACAGCGGCGCCACCTGCAGGAACTGCACGGTGCCGCGGTTCTCCGGATAGTCCTCGAGCAGCCGCTCGAAGCCGCGGAACCGCTCGACCAGGCCCTTCGAATAATCCATCCGGTCGACGCCGATGATCTGCAGCCGATCGCCGGCGATCTCGCGGACCATCTCCTCGTGCTCGCCGGCCTCCGGCGACACGGCGAAGCGCGCATAGCCCGGCGCGTCGATGCCGATCGGAAAGGTGTCGGCGACGACGATCCGATCACCGACCTTGACGCGATGACCCGGCAGTTTCTCGCCACCGAGTTCCCGGACGCAGAAATTGGCGAAGTTGCGCCGGTCGGTGTCGGTCTGGAAGCCGATCACGTCATAGGCGAGCATCGCCCGCACGATGTCGTGGCTCGCCGGCAAAGCAGTGAAGATCTCCGGCGGACAGAACGGAATGTGCAGGAAGAAGCCGATCTTGCCCTTGAAGCCGCACTGGCGCAGCTCGGAGCCCATGTAGAAGAAGTGGTAGTCGTGGATCCAGACGAGGTCGTCCTCCTCCAGCATCGGCGCCAGACGCGCGGCGAAGCGCTGGTTGACCGAGCGATAGATCCGGTCCGACTGCCGGTCGAACTCGGCGACGTCCAGACGGTAGTGCAGCAGCGGCCACAGCGACCGGTTGGCGTAGCCGTAGTAGAAGCCCTCGAGTTCCTCGTCGTTCATGTCGATGGTGGTCAGCGCGACGTCGCCCTCTACCTCGGTCACCACCTCGCTGAACGTGCCCTCGGGCGAGGTGTTGCCGCTCCAGCCGAACCACAGGCCGCCGCGCCGCCGCAACGCGTCGGACAGGCCTACGGCCAGCCCTCCCGCCTTGCCCTCGTCGTTCAGCGGCCCCACTCGGTTCGAAACTGCGACCAGACGGCGCTGCCCCTCAGCCATCGTCATCCTTCCCTTTCATGCTGCCGGCCGGGCGCGCCCGGTCGATCGTTGATCAGATTCCGCAAATGTCCAACCAGTGATGGACGTCCGCCACGTCCGCCAGCCGGTATTCGGCGACGCTGTCCTTCGTCCCGACCTTGATGGCGATGCCCCCCATCGCCCCCACCGTCTTCAGGGCGAACTCGTCGGTGGTGTCGTCGCCCAGATAGACCGGGATACGGCCCTCGAAGGGTGGCGCGGCCATGATGTCTGCGAGCGCCCGGCCCTTGTCCATGCCGGCCGGGTGAACCTCGACGATGTTGTCGCCCTCCATGACGAGGAGGTCGTCGCGGTCCCGGGTGGCCTTGTGCATCACGGTCTTCGCCAGGTCGGCGAGATCAGGCGCCGTGCGATAATGCAGGACGAGCGCCGTGCCCTTGTCCTCGAGCGAAAGGCGCCGGTTCTCCTCCAGCGTCGGCGCGAGGGCGTCGCGGACGGGATCGAGCGCTTCCGGTGCCATCAGGAATTCGGTCTCGCCGCCTGGCCGCGCCCGGCGCTCCAGCCCGTGCACGCCCGCCGCGGCGAAAGCCAGCGGCGACAGGAACCGGTCGAGCGCCTCGATCCGCCGGCCACTGACGATGGCCAGCGCCCCGCCCAGCCGCTCGGTCATCTCCTGCAGCCGCTCGATCCGGTCGGGAGCGAGCGCGACGCTCTCCGGATCATCGACGAGATCGACGAGCGTGCCGTCGAAATCGAGAAACAGCGCATGGGTCTTCGCATCGATCGCAGAAGGTCGCTTCATCGCTCCACGGGCTCAGTCCAAATCAAAGGGATCGGTTTCTCCTTCTCCAAGATAGGGCGGCGACAGAAAGATTGTATCGCAAAACGTGCCCGTCGCCCTCGCAACGCACAGTCGCGGGCGCAGCCGAAGCTGCGGCCTGGGGAACCGTGGACCGCGCCATCCGGCCGTCCCTTCATCGATCCGGGTTCAGCGCTCGAACCGGATGCGGCAGTCCGGGCGATGTGGCCTTGCGAACGCCGCCCGGATTGGGGCGGATCACCGTCCGCCCGCCCCATTCGTCGTCCCGGCCTCTCACCAGTAGCCCTCCTGGATCGCCCACAGCTCCATGTGCAGGTCCGGCCGGTCGGCGGAGATCGAACAGCCCTTCCGTCCAGGCGACCTTGCTATACCAGGACACAGGGCGAGACGCTCTCTGGTCGCACTAAATGGGTGTATCGATGGATAATGTTGAATCCTGGATTGCTGAACCTTGGATCGCCCCCGCGGCCGGCCCGACGCTTGGCCCGCCCAGCCCCTCATGGGCGCATCCGGAGTGCCCGCGCCGCCAAATACGGGAGATTGGAATCACTCGATTGTCAGAGCCGGATCGAGTTGTTATTTTCCGCTGCGATGAACGGGTTTTCGAAATCATGGGCGCGCGCCAGGCGGCGCCTCAGGCTGCCGACCAGCGAGGGCTTCGCCAAGCTCTCCGATCACGCACGCCTGCCCGGCCGGTTCTTCTACCGGCTGATGGTCGCCGGCGGCCGATAGCGGCACCGCGTGGCCGACCTTCGGGCGGCCTGCGACACTCTGGCCAGGTGCTGTCCGGTGCCGAGTGACTTCCGACCTTCTGCACATTGATTTGCGAGCGCCCCATCGACACGATCTGGCCGGCGCTCCGGGAGACCAGCTTCCATGACCACTTCCACGACTAACGCCAGCGAACAGCCCCGCACGATCTACGACAAGATCTGGGACGCCCATCTGATCGGCAGCCAGGACAATGGCTCTTCGCTGATCTACATCGACCGCCATCTTGTCCACGAGGTGACGAGCCCGCAGGCCTTCGAGGGCCTGCGTCTTGCCGGCCGCAAGGTGCATCAGCCGTCCCGCACGCTGGCCGTCGTCGACCACAACGTGCCGACGACGTCCGACCGGGTGAACGGCATCAAGAACGAGGAAAGCCGCATTCAGGTCGAGGCGCTGGCGAAAAATGCCGCCGATTTCGGCGTCGAATATTTCGACGCCGCCGACAGCCGCCAAGGCATCGTCCACATCATCGGCCCCGAGCAGGGCTTCACCCTGCCCGGCATGACCATCGTCTGCGGCGACAGCCACACCTCCACCCACGGCGCCTTCGGGGCGCTCGCCCATGGCATCGGCACCAGCGAAGTGGAGCACGT
The DNA here is from genome assembly GCA_002700095.1 of Fulvimarina sp. Classification (GTDB taxonomy): domain Bacteria; phylum Pseudomonadota; class Alphaproteobacteria; order Rhizobiales; family Rhizobiaceae; genus Jiella. Next base: position 37,232 of record PACL01000090.1, read on the forward strand.
CCTCGCCACCCAGACGCTGATCCAGTCGAAGGGCAAGAACATGCTCGTCGAGGTGGACGGGCCGATCCCGGAGGGCGTCACGGCCAAGGACATCATCCTCGCCGTCATCGGCCAGATCGGCACGGCGGGCGGCACCGGCTACGTCATCGAATATGCCGGCGAGGCGATCCGCCAGCTGTCGATGGAAGGCCGCATGACCGTCTGCAACATGTCGATCGAGGCCGGCGCGCGGGCGGGCCTGATCGCCCCCGACGAGACCACCTTCGCCTATATCGAGGGCAAGCCCCGTGCCCCCAAGGGCGCGGAGTTCGAGCGGGCCGTCGCCTACTGGCGGACCCTCGTCTCCGATCCCGGCGCACGCTACGACAAGATCGTCCGGCTCGACGCCCGCAACCTGCCGCCGATCGTCACCTGGGGGTCCTCGCCGGAAGACGTCGTCTCGATCGAGGGCGTCGTCCCGGATCCGGCCGAGATCCCCGACGAGAACAAGCGCAAGTCGAAGCAGCGCGCGCTGGAATACATGGGCCTGACGCCGGGTACGAAGATGACCGATGTCACCATCGACCGGGTCTTCCTCGGCTCCTGCACCAATGGCCGGATCGAGGATCTGAGGGCGGCGGCGAAGATCGTCGAGGGCCGCAGGGTTGCCGACGGCGTATCCGCGATGGTGGTGCCGGGCTCGGGTCTCGTGAAGCTGCAGGCCGAGGCAGAGGGTCTCGACGCGATCTTCAAGGATGCCGGCTTCGAATGGCGCGAAGCCGGCTGCTCCATGTGCCTCGGCATGAACGAAGACCGGCTGGAGCCCTATGAGCGCTGCGCCTCCACCTCGAATCGCAATTTCGAGGGCCGTCAGGGCTCCAAGGGGCGCACCCACCTCGTCTCCCCGGCCATGGCGGCGGCAGCGGCGGTCGCGGGCCGCTTCGTCGACGTGCGGCAGTTCGGCAAGGCGCAAGCGCTGGAACCAGCGGAATAGGCTCCTCCTCGCCGAGGAGAGCCCTCCTGCAGGTTCCGGGAGGTCCCGGCAGCGGCGCCGCTCAAGACGAGCCGACGGGTCGCCGGCGGCGATCGCCGGTCAATAGCCGCGACCTGGATGAGACGGCAGGATTTCGCTCGCCACCGCTGCGCCTCGAGGCGCAGCGGCCAGCACATGGCCGATCCACCGCATGGGATGCAGGATCCGGGCCCCTCATCACCGGAAACAAGATGACCGCCGCAGTGTCGCCCCCCTCCGGGCCGGTCTTCGTGCCGCGCCCCCACCAGCTGGAAGCCCGCGACGCCATTCTTTGGGGGCGCCAGAGCGGGCGACCGGGCTTCCTCCTCGGCGACCTGACTGGCCTCGGCAAGACACTGTCCGCCTGGAGCGCGATCAGCGCGATGCCCGAGGACGACGTCCTGATCATCTGCCCGAAGGGCGCGATCCCGCAGTGGCGGCGCACCATCGCCGGCTCGCCGCCAACCGGCAAGGACGTCACCATCCTCAATTTCGAGCGAACCAAGTCGCTGATGGCGCCGCCTGCCGCCAGCAGCCGCCGCTCGACCCGGGCGAAGAACAACGAACTGGCCAAGCTCGGGACGCTGAAGCGGCGCTGGCCGCTGGTGATCGTCGACGAGAGCCACCGCATCCGCAACCCCGCCTCCCAGCAGGGTCAGGTCTGCCGGCACCTCGCGGCGGCGGCCGACTTCACCATCTACATGAGCGCTACCGCCGGGCAGTCGCCTCATGAACTCTCCTATCTCGGCCGGCTCCTGGCATTCGCGACAGGTGGCGCCTCCGGCGAGATGGACGAGTTCCGGGCGCTGATGAAGCGGCTGAAGATCGGCCGCGCCAGGGGGCGCTGGAAGAACTGGAGCTGGGAGCCCAACGAGAGGGACCGGCACGTCATGTCGGAGCTGCTCTACAGGGGCACGGATGCGATCGGCCTGCGCCGCCGGCCGGAACAGATCGCCGGCTGGCCGCAGGTGCAGCGGGAGTTGGCGCCAACGGCGCTCGATGCGGCGGCCAGGCGCCTCTACGACGCCACCTGGCGCGAGTTCCGCCGCGAACTCGGCCTTGCCGGCGGCTCGACCCGGCGGCCGGCGGGATGGGCCGCCGACCTGCGGTTTCGCCAGAAGGCGAGCCTGATCCGGGTGAAGGGCACGGCGGAGTTTGCCGACGACATCCTTGGCAACGGCCAGCAGGTGGCCCTTTCGGTCGCGTTCCTCGAGACCAGCGCGATGCTGGCCGAGACGCTTGGCGGCCACGGCTGGCGCGTCGGCGAGATCAACGGCAATCAAACCGGCGAGGCGAACGAGGCGACCCGCCTCGCTTTCCAGACCGGCGCCCTCGACGCGGTCGTCTTCACGGTGACGGAATCAATCTCGCTCCACCAGGGAGAGATGCCGGGCGGCGACCGGCAGCGCTCCCTCGTCGTCCACGACATGCGCCACAGCGCGATCCAGCTGCAGCAGATCGAAGGGAGGTGCCATCGCGACGGACAGCGGGCGGTCATCTACTACACCTATGGGGAAAGCACCGTCGAAGAGAAGATCGCCGCGATCGTCATCGCCCGCATGGCGGCGATGGACGGTATGGCCGGCGACGACACGGCCCTCCTCGACGCAATCGCCGAGGAGCTGCGTCTCGCGGCGTGATCCCGTCCGCTCCCTCGCAGTGCGGAGCCGCAACACCCCACCGGCGCCGCGATCCCCAAGGCGCGATTCCCGGGCGCGCGCAACCGGCGCCCCAGGGCCGTCTTCGCAGCAAATCTGCTTGATCGAAACGGCCTTGCGGGTTGAACTCGCGGCTGCGAGCGCGTAAATCGTGGCGGAATTGCCGGAATATCCCGGCTAACCTCCAAACATGATCGGTCGGACAAACTTGAAGAGCAAGGATGCGGATTTCGTCGAGCGTCGCACGGCGGCAAAGGATGCCAAGGCGGCGCTTCTGGAGAAGGTGAAGGCGAGGCAGGCCGATCCGGCGGCCGAGCAACGCCGGGCCGAGCACGCCGCCATCGTCGCCGCTCGTGAGGAACGCGAGGCCGCGAAACGCGCGGAGGCCGACCGGATCGCCCGCGAGACCGCCGAGCGCGAGGAGGCCGAGAAGGCCGCCAAGGCCGCCGAAGACAACAAGCTGATCAACCGCATGGTCCAGGACGAGGCTGCTCTCAAGGCGGCCCGCGACGAACGCTATGCGGCCCGCAAGGCCCGCAAGGGAAACGGCTGAACCTCGCCGTCCCAGGCAGTTCGGCATGGACCCGCCGATACATGGGTTCGGCCCTGCCTGACCCGGCGTATCGCGGTCCGCGGCCGCCGCCTGCGCCGTCGGAAGACCGGGCGGCGGCGCCGTCCCGATCTCACCTGTCCCGCGCGGCGCCGAGCCTTGCGCGCAACTGGCGCAAACCCATCGATCCCCGGATGCCCCTTCCGGCCCCTCGGCGACGAGATGCTCCGGCCCCTGCGCGCTGCGCAATGCATCGCGGGTTTCACGCCCTGTGATAGGGAAGCAGTCGGAACAGGCCGCCATCCGCGCGCCGGCGTCTGGACAACGAGGCGCCCCGACGAGCGGTGTTCCGAGGTCCCGCCTCACCCCGAAGCAGTTGCGCCGCCCCATGATCCGGCTGCGCCTCCCCCTGTCGCTCCGACCCTTTGCGTTCTGCAGCGGAAACACCGCCATGAGGGGGTTGCGCAAATCAGCCTGTTGCGCCTAGAAGAGCGGCGTCGGAGAGGTGGCCGAGTGGTCGAAGGCGCTCCCCTGCTAAGGGAGTATACCGGAGACGGTATCGAGGGTTCGAATCCCTTCCTCTCCGCCATCCCTAAGTCATTGATTTTCTAGCGCAAGATCGTCGGAATTCTCGCTCTTTCCGTCACAGCATCCCGTCACGCTTTTTTCGGGTGCTTCGTACTTGCAAGGTTTGATTCCATCCTACGTCACGAGGCGCGGTTCAGTCTTCTGGTTCCGCAGAACGGTCCCCTCTGACCTGACGCCGTGCCTCGGCAACGCGGACATCCGTCGATCGCTGCGAACCAGCGATCGACGGGCCGCCGCAAGACGAGGCTGGGTACTGGTGCGAGCGGTCGAAGAAGCATTCGAGACACTGAGGAGCGTGGGGCTCAGCCCCAACGCTCGCTCGGCGTTGGGTGCTATTCTCGATCACGTCATGAATGAATTCGACGCGCCGCAAGCGCGCTGGGCGGAACGGGCGAAATATCGCTACCTGATCGAGCGCCTAGTCGAAGATCGGCCGCTAGTTCCTGACCTAACGCAAATTCGTGAGGCCGATTCAAACCCTCGTTCTCCTGATGACGTATATAGCGGCTCCGGGGCGGGGCATGGAGCCGTAACAGCTTCGGGTTCCTCGGTTGCTGCAGCATCCAGCTTGGCAGCGCATGCGCCACTTGCGGAAGCTGCGCCGGCTCCCATGGCTATCTCTATTTCTCCGGCTGATGTCGCGGCTATGGTCGAGAGAGGCGTGGAAGCCGCCGTCAAACGGGCGATGGCGCGCCCCGGGTCTGACGATCTGCTGTCGTCGCGAGTCCCGGCCTTCCTCGACAAGAAGCGGGAGGAGCTTGGCGACAAAGCGAAGCACCTGGCCGACTACCCCGGCCGGATTAGCGTCTTCACGGCCATCGTCGGCGATAAACCCATCGGGCGGTATAGCGTTGAGGACATGCATCGCTTCCGGGACGTGGTCGACGACATTCCGGTCAAAGCGAAACAGCGGTTTCGGACCGACGATCCGTTGCTCCAGATCAAACTGAACTCCGAGCTTGCGATGCCGGTGCCGAGAATTGACCCCGTGACGGTCGATTCGAAGTACCTGTCACCGATCAAGACCCTCTTCAGTCATTTCGTAGCTCTCGCCATCATCGAGCGAAACCCTCTCGATGGCATCGCTTCGAAGCGTGTGAAGGGGGAAGACGGTATTGAAATCGACGCGTCGGAGGAACGCCTCCCATTCGAACCGCATCATATGCCGGCACTTCGCACGATCGCCGATCGCAAGCCGAGGAACTCGCCGGATTACTGGTGGATTCGCGTTCTTCCCCGCACTGGGTTGCGCCTCGACGAGTTCGCAGTTCTCTCGCCGCTCGACATCCGGAAGATCAATGGCCGTTGGTGCATTGACCTTCTCCACCTCGACGATGGCGACCCGATTCATCGCGAACGGCGCAGGGAGCTCGACCTGAAGACGGCAAGTTCACGGCGCGTGGTGCCGATCCATCCGGCACTGATCGGGGATGGTTTCCTCGACTTCGTCGAGAAGCGCCGAAAGCGGGATGGCGCTCACGCCCAGCTGTTTCCACAATGCCGGGCCGACAAATATGGCTGTTACTCCGCCGCATTGTCGAAGCGGCTGGCACGGCAGATCGACAAGGTGACCACAGACAAGCGGCACGTGGCGCATTCGACGCGACATAATTTCGCCGCTGCGTGCGATGCCGCCGGCGTGCCGGTTTCCGTCCGAGAGAAGTTCATGGGGCATGCTCTGGACGAAGACGGCCAGAAGGGGCGCAGGCACAGCTCTCGCGAGAAGCTCAAGCGGCGCTATGGCTCGCCGATCCCATCCGCAGAGGAGATGGCGTGGATCGATAGGTTGACGATCTAGCGGACCGCTAGATCGTCCAGAAATTCGGAGGCCGGTTCGACGGCCGTCACGAGCAGGTTCTCCCTCGCTCTGGTGCAGGCGACGTAGAGAAGGTGGCGCTCGGTCGCATAGACTTCGGCGAGCGCCGCCGCGTCGGCCGCCTCCATCATCCGCGCCTGCGAAGGGATGACGCCTTCCTCGCAGGCGAGAATCGCCACGGCGCGAAACTCTAGGCCTTTGACGTCGTGCATGACTGCCAGCCGCACGGCTGTCGCGTCCGAGTGCGTGAGGGTGGTCGCCAACCCGGCTGCCCGGGCGGCTGCCGCGGCCCGGTCGATCTCGGCTTCCGAGCGCACGACGAGGGCGATCGATCGTCCCTCCATCCCCTCCGCGAGGCGTGCCAGCAGCCATTTGGCGACGGCGTCCCGTTCCTCTTCGACTTTGCCTAAAACCTGCACCGCGGGCTCGGGTCCGGCGAAGAGCGACTGGACGCCGACGCGGTTGTCCTCCGATCCGTCGGCCTCGACCAGGGTCGAAGGCAACAGACCGTCCGCCTGGCGACGGATTTCCTGCGAGGTGCGGTAGTTGACGCGAAGCGAGCGCGAGCGTCCCTGGATCTCGACGCCCTCCGAGCGCCAGGAGAAGGCGGGTCGGAAGATCCGCTGGCCGATGTCGCCTGCGAAGAACAGTCCGTTCGGCCGCCCGCCCGCCATCTTCCCGAGAACCCGCAGTTCCGCCGCCATGATGTCCTGCGCCTCGTCGACGACGACGAAGTCAAAGGGCGGCGCGCTCCCGGCCGAGAGAGCGTCAGCGAGACGGCTCAACATGGTGGCGTAGGTCGTGAGACCAGCGTCGTCCAATTGCTGCCGCGCGGCCTCGAAGATCGTCCACAGCGCCTCGCGCCGCTCGCCGGTCAGCCGCTTCTTGCGGCCGAGCCGCGGCAGGTCGCGGTAGGTCTCCCGGTCCGGGACTTGGCGCCCATCGACGATCAATCGCCACTCGTCGAGGAGAAACCGCTCGTCGACCGTCAGATCGCTCGCCGCCTTCGCCTCGGACAGGGCACTCAGGACGTCGGCATCAGTCGCGAGCCGGACGGGGCCGATCAGACGTTCGTGGAGTGTGAGCGTCGCGGCCGGCAGGTCAGCGACGGTGATGCGGGCCGCCAGATCGGCATCGCCATTCGTCAGCGTCGCGATCTTCTGCTTCAACGAAACTGCGAGGACGGCGTTGAAGGTCGTCAGCAGCACCTTCGCTTCCGGATTCTCGCGGGCCAACCTCACGGCGCGGTGGAGCGCGACGACGGTCTTGCCCGTCCCGGCGCTGCCGATCACCCGGGCGGGGCCGGCGAAGTCTCGGTCGACGAATTCACGCTGCGCGGGATGAAGGAACACGGCCCAGGTTTCCCAGGGCGCGTCGAGGGCGCGGCGCAGATCCTCCTCGTCGGTGAGCAGCCGGAAATGCCGCTGGGCGTCGGGATGGGCGAAAGGATCTTCGGTCGGGGCGGCCGGCGCGGGCGCGATGCCGACGGCAAGATTCATCAGCGCTTCCATTGCCTCGGCCGGCAGATGCTGGGCGAGGGCGAAGATCGTGTCCTCGTCCACCTCCCGCACGTCGCCGAGCCAATCCTGCGGCACGCCACAGAGAAGCAGCGTCTCCTCCGGCGTCGCGGCGAAGAGCTTCGGCTTCGCCTCTTCCTTGGCCACATAGACCGGCACGACGATCTCCTCGATCGTCTCGCGGATCTCGACGAGCTGCGCCGCGCCGGTGACGGGGTGGGTGTCGAGCCGGTGGGTCTCGGCCCAGCGATAGGCGGCGTCGTGATGGGCGACGAAGGCGAGCGTCACGTCCTCGCCCGCCCGGTGCAGGACGATGCGGATGTCGGCATTCACCCGCGCCGTCCAGAAGCCTTTGTCGCGCGCCCGGTCGACCCGGTGCAGCGACAGGCCGGGCCTCGTTAGGTCCATCTGCAGGTCGAAAGCGGTCTGCTTGGCGACACCCTGTTCCTGGGGTGTAAGCTTGGCGAGCGAACTGGTGAAGGAGTTGGCAATGCGGAGGGTCAATCTTTCACGGCTCCTGCCCAATCCGCAGAGCTCTGGCCTGAGGAAGAGCAGCAGCATGCTTCACCAAAAGGCTGGCTACCATCTTCTTGTCGATGAACTGATATCCGTCAGGCGCCCGTTGAGCATCATCGTGACACGCCGATGCCAAGATTTCGCGCGGTTGTATTGAACCGCTAGCCCATTGTGCATTCAAGTTCAGTTTCTCGCCCCAATATGCCCATTTGCACTGGAGCAGGCCCACGACTTCTCCGGAAGCATTGGCCCCGAGCCCGTCGAGGCCGCCGTCACCTGAACCACCAACATGTGTCCAGAATTCGTTTGGATACTCCAATTGAAGAAGCGATACGACGAGGTGTTCGAAAGCTCCTGGAGTGACGTCGGTAATAAGACGCCTCTCCACTTCCTCTGGATCTCGCGTCCAGGTGCGAGGTATGAAGCTGTCGGAAGACAGAACCAAATTCATCGCTTCATATGGATCAAGACCGCCATAGGGTCGCACTATACCATAGGTTGATCGACCGAACAGAGAACGACGAATCCAGACAGGTATGCGAGGGATCGGGATTGCACGGAACTTATCCACGCGCCAGGTTTGCGCCACCTCACCAGCAATCCAGAACTCATCGGGATCATCGGTGGTATTTGCTCGCCAGATGCGGTCCCAAGTATCGTACCAAGCGGGATCATCGACTAGTTCGAACTCGCTCTGCACGAATCCGCAGTAGATGACTCCCGATGATGGTCTTGGCACGAGAGCGATAGAACCGGCGTCGATTTCCCGTACGAAATTGCGATTTCGATTATATTGACGATTCCTATCGCTGGCGGCGTGCTCCGCAGCCCAAGTGGCATCGTCACAGGTAACGTCTACGATGCAGGATCGGATTTTGTGGCGATCATAGACCGCGCCTTGCTTCTGCAGAGTGTATCCGAAAAAAAGTCGGTTAGACTCAAGAGCAACATCGACAGCATCGAGCTCATACGGCTTGCAGCGCGAAAAAAATACTTTGGGCATAGCCTTAACCTCCCTTTCGGCTTCTGTCTCTCCCGGGCTTAATCAACATCCATGNGTACACAATTTCGCGCGGCATGCGTCCTGCGAAACGGTATCCAGTATTGGTTATGTGCCAGGCCGAGCCTGGTTGTTTGGTCCCCATCCCAGGAAGGGTTGCGGTTTTCCTTTCATTATGAAGGTCGTGCCAGACCGCCCAAATCAGAAGGTGCTCAANTTCTTCCAGTGCTTTCTTTGTCCGCGCTTCTCTGTTTCTTCCCGTCATCGCGACTGGAGCAAAACTGAAGCCAACCTCACCGCGACGGTTCACTATGCTTTTTGCAGTTCGGTGATTGCCGAATCGACTAGCAGGAGATGTGGTCAGACCGATATATTCAATGTGATCCTTACTTGCTGATCGATGGTGATTTCGAACAAGCGCGTAGACAAACGGTCCATCCTCATCAAAAGAAGGAAGCCGTTCTTCCTTCGACCACCGTGTTGGGCGCGACCAATTCAACGTAGCCGTCTTGAACAGCGGTGCTTCTGACTGGTTCTGGACTTCGTTGACTGCAGAGACACCCCAGTCGGCAATTTTGTATGGCCTCATCACACCCTCATCACCTTCATCACCTCGTCCCCCAGATGGTTGATCACCTTCACGGCGATCCGCCCGGTCTTCGGCCTCGCGAAGGGCCGTGAGACCGTGCGTTTCAGGCTGTCCCAGGCGTCTTCGTCGATCTCCGCCTTCAAGGTGTTCTTCAGCGCCTTGTAGGGGACGTCCGCGCCGGGGAAGTAGGCTTGGCGGACGAAGAAGCTCTCCATGTCGTAGTCGGTGTCGATGAACCAGCAGGCGATGTCGGCGGCGTCGGAGGAGACGACTTCGCCGGTCTGCGGCTTGAAGACGTCGAGGCCCTTCAGTTCGACGCGGATCTTGTCGCCGTCGTCCTTCAGCTCGATGTCCGGCTCGCCGAAGACGACGAAGAGATTGCCGCCGCCGGCCTTGAGGTCGCCGGCCATGTGGAGGTCGGCGTTCATCCGGGCGCGCAGGACGGGCACGCCGCCGAGCTTCTGCAATTCGCCGGCATGGGCGTCGAAGTTGAAGGCGCAGGCGACGAGGACGTCGAATCCGGCCTCGGCCGCCTCTCTGGCCGCGGCGACGAGATCGGCGCGCTGGACGGTGCCGTATTCCGGGCCGACGAAGATCGCCGCGCGTTTTTCCTTCTCGGCTTCCCCTTTGCCCTCCTGATAGCGCCCGTCGGCGGAGACGAACTCGCCGGGCCAGGGTTTCAGCGTTGTGAAGGTGATGCGGTCGGCCTTGTCGCGCTGCTGCACGCCGGCTTTTTTAAGGTTTTCGAGGATCGCCTCGTAATAGTTCTCCGACTCCTGCTCCTCGCGGCGGCGCAGGCCCTCGGAGGCTTCGATCGCGTCGATCAGCTCGCCTTCCTCGTCGATACCGACCGAGCGGTGCGGCGACAGGCTCTCGACGGTGAAGGGCCCGGCGACGCGCACGCGCTTCTTGTCCTCGATCGGCTTGTCGTAGAGCGTCTCGAACTCGGCCTTGGCCGCGATCGAGGCGTCGATCTCCCGCTGCCGGGCAATCCGCGCGATCCAAAAAGCTTCGAGCGCCTTCGCTGCGATCGGCGGCCACGGAACGTAGGGTTCGTGCGGTATGTTTTCGCGCGTCAGATGGCGCTTGCCTTCACCGTAAATATCTTCGTTCAGGGAGCGAAGACAGTCACGAAGATCAATCTGAAGAGCTTCCGCCTTCTGTTCGTTCTCCCAATCCTTCTTCGCCGGATCGGGCTCTAAATTCTCAATCTCGCCGATGAGGCGCCACGCTTCCTTCCATTCCGGGACGATGTCATCGGGCATGGGCGATCGGGCAGTTCTTGGAACTTCCCACTCCAGGAACTCATCTGACTTCGCCGGCTCCCCGCTCGGAAGCGTCGTTTCGTCGGTGGACCAGAAGTCAAGCGACTGGCCAGCGCGAGCTCCCGTCTCGATTGGGTGCGGAACTTCAAGACAATCCATCACATGGTTTAAGTCGGCCAGCGCCGCCTCGACGGCCGGCTGCATCTTCTCCCAGATGACGTCGATCTCTGTGTTGTTGGCGATCGACTTCAGCGTGATATGTGGCACGCGCTCATAGACGAAGCCCTGGCGGATGTCGCCGGCCGTCGCCCGCGTCGACGGGGAGGAGCGGGAGAGCGCGGCTTCCTTGGCAAGGCCCTCCGGCGTGTCGGCGAGGAGGTAATAGGGATATTTCGCGCCCATGATGCGGGCGCGGGCGAGCGCCAGAGCGACGCGGGAGGTGTCGACGGTGATCCAGCGCCGGCCCCATTGCTCGGCGACAAAGGCGGTGGTACCCGAGCCGCAGGTCGGGTCGAGGACAAGGTCGCCGGGGTCGGTGGTCATCAGGATGCAGCGCGAAATTACTGGACTGTCAGTTTGCACGACATACCAACGTTCGCTGGACTTTCCCGATGTATCTAGCCACGCATTGGTTAGTCTTTTGAAGCCCCCATCTTGGTGGAAGCGTCGCATCCATGGAGGGCCGCCTCGTGTTTCAAGCCTATCCGCTTTTATGAGACGTTGCAGGCCCCCGATTGTAGTCTTCCAATGGTTCGCTCGTCCGGGATGATACTCTGCGCCTTGAAAAACGAAGCGCTGATCTGACTGCGATGGTCCGGCGGAATTAGTTTTCGAAAGTGCGTATACACTTCCCTCGGGGATCGTTTTGGGTTCACTACGTTCTGCAGGGGTCAGCGCTCTATAGTCAACTTCAGTATAACGTAGTCCCCACGATCCTCCGCGAGTTTCAGACACCCATTCGGCTACTGGTTTGTCCAGCAAAGGCGTCCGAAATTTCGTCTTCTCACGATTTATCCCATACCAAAGTACATAGTAGAAATTATCGTCAAGCAACGAAGTGGGTGTCGCCGTTTTGCGAACATTGATCTGACTGACAAAATTCTCCTCCCCAAACACCTCGTCCATCAGCGCCCGCACCCGGTGGACGTTTTCGTCGCCGATCTGGATGAAACAAGAACCGCTTTCGGTGAGGAGGTCGCGGGCGACGGTGAGCCGGTCGCGAAGGTAGGTGAGGTAGGAGTGGATGCCGTCGCGCCACGTGTCGCGAAAGGCCTTCACCTGCTCGGGCTCGCGGGTGAGATGCGCGAGATTGCCGTCCTTCACGTCCCGGCTCGTGGTGCTCCACTGAAAATTCGAATTGAAGCGGATGCCGTAGGGCGGGTCGATATAGATGCACTGGACCTTGCCGCGCAGGCCCTCGCGCTCGGCCAGCGAGGCCATGACCTGCATGGAATCGCCGAGGATCATCCGGTTCGACCATTTGCGGGTGTGGCGGTAGAACTCGATCTCCGCCTCGCGGTCCTCGTCGGTCAGGCCGAAATGATCGAACAGGCTCGGCCCCGCGCCGTTGCCGCCAGAGCGCGGCCGGCCGTTGGCGACATGGGCGCGCAGATCCTCGATCAACGCCTTGGGATGCACCTGCTCCTGCAGATAGATCGGCGGCGCGTCGACCACGAGGTCGGACCAGTCGGAAACGTCCTTGCCCCGCCAGACGAGCTGCGGGTCAAGATCCTTGTTGCGCCGCTCATAGGCGACCTTCATCGGCGCCTTGTCTTCGGCTTCCAGCACGCTTTCGAGCTCGGCCGGCGGAATGTTGGCGCGGGTCGCCTTGTGGGTGATCGTCTCGACGGGGGTGGATTTGGTGTCGGCCATTTACTCGACTTCCTGCAAGACGTCGGACAGGGCAGCGGCGTATTTCTGCTGCGCCTCGTTCATCCGATCCATGAGTTCGCCCCAGCGTGCCTCGTCGCCAAGAGCGATCGGTATCGTCATTTGAAGATCCCTTTTCGTTCCCTTGACCGGAACGCCCAGCCGCTCGGCGAGCAACGCTTCGTACGGAGCAAGAAGCGCCACAAATTCGGCAGGATCTGCGCCGTAGCCCCCGCGCAGATAGACGCCTGACTGCGAGCTTCCGAGCCACAGGACGATGTAGAGGCGCTCCGGAAGGACCTCGATCCAGGCGTAGGACAGGCGGCTCCCGCTCAGTCCCTTCGGTCCGAGCTCGGGATGACGGCGCAGGAATTCCTGCCAGAACCGTTGCCTCACATCGCCAAGTTCGTTCTGAGGCCCGCTCGCCGCCCGCTTCGTCTCGCTGACCTGTCGCTCCCAATCATTCGGCTTTTCTACAACCTCGAATATCGGCGCATAAGGGCTGTCGCCGATCCGTACGACCCGCAGCTTCACAGCAAAGAAGGCGAAGCCGTCCGCCGTGTGTTCGTTGAGCCAGCGGATGGCAGACAGATGCGGCTCTCTGAATCGAGGCGCGATCCAGACGACGGTTTTTGCCTCCAGTCCAGCGAGATAGGTCATGATCTGGCCGAGATGGGTGTGGTCGGTCGCTTCGAGCTGGTTCTCGATCAGGACAACGCTGTCGTCCTGCGGGTTGCGGGCGAGGATGTCGGCGGCGAAGGTTTCGACTCGCACCTCCTGGCCGGTGAGTTCCAGAGGGATGCCGATCGCCTCCGACAGGTGGTTGTCAACGACGGAGCAATTCCAGGCCACTGGGGCGGAGTAAGAGTCGGCCACGGCGATGGCAGGCGCGACGTACGAAGGGGCCCGATCGGGCCCCTTCGTACGTCGGCGATCAGGATGGAGGATCAGGTTGCGGAGATTTCGCCGGTGTCCGGATCGACGGCGTCGCCGGTGGCCTGGTTTTGCTCCGCCCGTTTGTCGACGGCAGAAGAGCGGCGGCGGCCCGACGACTGCTTGAGCCGGTAGCTGTCGCCGTTCATCGTCAGGATGTGGACGTGATGCGTGAGGCGATCCAGCAGCGCGCCGGTCAGCCGCTCGGAATGCAGGACGCTTGTCCAGTCTTCAAAGGGCAGGTTTGAGGTCACAATCGTCGAACCCCGCTCGTATCGCTGGGAGAAGACTTCGAACAGAAGCTCGGCGCCCGTGGGCGACAGCGGCACGTAGCCGAGTTCGTCGACGATCAGCAATTTGACGGATTGCAGGTCGCGCTGCGTCTTCAGGAGACGACGTTCGTCGCGGGCTTCCATGAGTTGATGGACGAGCGCGGCGGCGGTCGTGAAGGCGACGGTGAAGCCCTTCTGGCAGGCGGCCAAGCCGAGAGCCAGGACGGCGTGCGTCTTGCCCGTGCCGGAATTGCCCAGCGCGATCACGTTCTCCCGGCGGAGGATGAACTCGCACCGCGCCAGTTCCAGCACCAGCATCTTGTTGAGGGTCGGGATCGCGGTGAAGTCGAAGGTGTCGAAGCTTTTGACGGCCGGGAACCGTGCTGCCTTGATCCGGCGCTCGACCGTCCGCCGCTCCCGGTCGATCAATTCCAGCTCGATCAGGCGCAGCAGGTAACGGGAATGGTCGACGCCGTCGCGGGCACATTCACGAGCGACCTTGTCATATTCCCGCAGTACCGTCGGCAGCTTCAACTGCTTGAGGTGGTGGGCGAGCAGGACCTGCGGCGTGCCGCCCGTCGTTCCCCTCGGCATGGTGTCGGGTGTCGACTTGTCGGTCATGCCGCCCGCCCGGGAATGAGGACGGCGTAGTCAGCCGCGGCCGTCGTCCTGACGTCCATCTTCGGCAGATGCGGATAGGCCGCCAGATCGAGACGCGCAGGGCGGTGCTCGATCCGGGCGAGAGCGATCAGCTTGATGGCATCGAACCCGATGGCCCCGAGCCGGATCGCTTCCGTCACCGCGTCGGTGACGATCGGCATCGGTATCGTCTCCATCAGCCGCAGCACCTGGATGAACTCCCGTTTGCCGCGGTTGCCCATGCGGGCTTCCAGGAGATGGCGAAGATGCTGGAAGGCTTTCGGCAGATCCCAGCCCTGGAGTGGCGCGGCCTGGTCGAGCGCGTTCGGCTTGGTCTCGATCAGCGCCAGGTAGTGCAGCGGGTCGAAGACGAAGGTCCCGGTGCGATAGTCGCGCCGATGGCGGGCGATCTCCTCGCCGCCACACAGGATCACCACCTCGTCGACGAAGGCCTTTACCAGGACATCCCGGAAGCCGTAGGTCGTCGGGACCGAGTAGTCGTTGCACCGGTATCGGACCAGCGAGGTCGACGAGACCCGGGCGATCCGCTTCTCGCACGGCTCGAGCGGTGTCGCCGACAGGTCCTTGAAGGCCGCCAGATCGGCGACGAGCCGCTCGCCGATCGTCTCGTTATGGCGTCCGGCCCGTTCGCCTTGCCGTCGGCGACACCGCTCGGCCAGCATGGCGTTCAGGTCATCAAAGCTCGCTGCATGCGGGATCGGCGTCATGAAGTTCGACCGGGCATACTTTACCAGCCCCTCGACTTTGCCTTTGTCGTTCCCCTTTCCAGGGCGGCCGAAGCGATCGGCGAAGAGGTAGTGGCTCTGGAGTTCCGTGAAGGCCCGGGTTCGCTCACGGCGACCGTCGCCGCAGATCTTCGCCACCGCCAGCGTGGTGTTGTCGTAGAGGATCGACAGCGGCACTTTGCCGAAGAAGTCGAAGGCCGACACGTGACCGTCGAGGAACGCCTCCGTCGTCTCGGCCGGATAGGCCTTCACGAACGGCGCGTCCGAGTGCGGCAGATCCATGCAGAAGAAGTGGATCTTCTGCCGGACGCCGCCGATCACGCCGATCGCCTCGCCGAAGTCGGCCTGCGCATGGCCGGGCGGGTGCGCCAACGGCACGAAGGTCTCGCGCTGGCGGCCGCGGGCGATCCGGACATAATCCTTCACCACCGTCAGCCCGCCGCCATAACCATACTCGTCGCGAAGCCGTTCGAAGATCCGCTTGGCGGTATGGCGCTGCTTGACCGGCGCCGTGCGATCCGCCTCCAGAATCGCGTCGATCATCGGCAGGAGCGTGCCGAGCTTCGGCTTTCCAACCGGCTTCGTTCGCGTATACCCCGCGGAACCGAGAACCGGCACATCTTCGAAACCGTATCGCGGCTCAGGCCAAAGACCTTCGCCGCCTCGCGCTGACTGTTGCCCTCGAGATGAACGAAACGGCGCACGGAGGCGTAGACTTCCACGGCAAACATTCCCGGCCGCTCTCCCGACAAAGGAAAACAGCCTAACCACTGGCCGGATTTTACTCCGGCGCGGCAGCCCCGATCAGCGCCGCTTCGTGGCCCACTTTCTCACCGCCCTACACAGGAAGCC
>PACL01000091.1 GCA_002700095.1 Fulvimarina sp.
GGAGCGGGACGCCGGGTCCATTTCGAAAATTTCTTGCATTTTCAGGCCATTTGGCCTATGTCAGCGTCTGTGAGCTTGAGGAAACGGTCACTGCGCTTCGACGCACACCCCCTTGAGACGAGACGATTATGTTGGGGCGGATCGGGAAACCGGTCCGCCTTTCTCGTTTCACCAGCGATCCGCATATCCGGCCTCGCTTGGCTCTTCCCCCACAGCTCTTCGTGGCAGATCCTGAAAATCTCGGGGCAGAAAAACACGAAGTTGGACATGGCGCTCAAGCTGCCAGCCCATCACCGAAATCGCAAGTTGCGGATCGCGCCATTCTAAAACTCCGCCCGCCAGTTCGCCGGCCGCAGCATGACGCATCGGTCGAGGGGCGGCGTGAGTTCGAAGGCGCGGGGCGCCCGGGCGAAGTCGTAGAGGCGGGCGAGGCGGAAGGCGTCGGGGCGCTCTTCGGCAAAGCCGCGTTCGTTCTCCGACAGGAAGAACGGCGTCGTCACGGTGCCCACCGTGGTCTTCACCTCGATCAGCCGCTCGCGGCCGGCCGGATCGAAGGAGCGGATGTCGTAGCCGGCGCCGTCTCCATCCTCCTCTGACACCCATCGCACCTTGCGCGCCAGATCGGCGCGGCCCGCATCGCGCAAACTCGCCTGCTCGTGATGGAAGATGCGCTCTTCGCCGCGCCGGCCGAGCGCCCGGTTGCGGGCGTCGCGCAGCGCCGGATCGAACTTGCGGACGATGCGCTGGAGCGGCGGCGGCAGCGGCTCGAAGCTCGGGGCCGGCGGCGCCTCGAAAAACAGGGTCTCGGCCTCGGCAAAGCCGTTGGCTCGCGTCTTGGCCTCAGGGCCCACGAAGAGCGCCGGATGGGCGGTGAGATAGCGCTCGATGCCGGAGATCAGCGCGCCCTGAAAGTTCGCCATCGGCTTGTAGCCGGCGATCCAGGGCATGCCGAGGCGCAGGAGCACCGCGCTGATGTTCTGATGCTTGAACTCGATCGCGCCCCGGCTGCGCCCGGTCAGTTCCTGCAGCGCGGCATTGCGCCGGGCTTTGACGAAGGGCGCGCCGCGAAGTTCCATGGCCAGCATGTCGAAATAGTCGGCGACGATCAGGTCGACCTCGCCCTCCGTCCAATCGCTGCCGGCCTCAGCCATGGCTAGAGCTGACCGGAGAAGGCGCGGGATTGGAGGGAGGCGAAGAGGGTGCAGCTTTCGTTGTAGTAATTTGTAGCAATTTCAAATTGCGCGTGAACTACCGTAGTCTGTTTATCAAATTCGAGCTGATGATCTATCGGTGGAACAATGATTGTGATCTTTTGAAATTCCGATTTTTTCAGAATTGGCAGGGTCGTAGACAAAGCTCGCTCGATGATTTGATGCTTCACAAACCGCAGAGCATGAAGACCAAACTGTGGTGTAACCTTGTTGCTCCACTGCACCGCATTGATTTGCTGATTGAACGAACAGCGCTCTTTAGCAATGTCCATTTTCCCAATAGTCGCGCCAATGCAGCAAACTAATGCTGCTCCCTCTTGAACGACCTTCGATTTTTCAGCCCCTAACTCGCTTAAAGCCCTACCGGCTCTTCTACCCATCGCGAGGTCGCCCGGCGTCATAAAAGGCACTTCACTACCAAAATTCGAAGGGTCGTCGGTCGGTGGTGTCTTTCCAGTTGAAACTTTTCCTACGTCTTCGAGTGCCATTTTTGACCAATTCTTGGAGTTAAGCTTTGGGTCGCCAAACATTTCCAGAAAGATCGACTGCGTCAGGCTGTCGAGCAGGTCGAGCGCGCGTTTGCGCTTGCGGCGCAGCGCGTCCGCCTTGTCCAGGATCGCCGCAATCCGCCGCTGCTCGTCGAGCGGCGGGAGGGGGAGGCTGAGCCTCGCTACATCTTTTGGGTAAAGGTGAATTCCTTTGACTTGATCGCGGATTGCTGACCGAGCAGCCACGCTAGTAAGCCAATAGTGTGCGAAGCCTGCGTGAAGTCTTCGATAATCGGGGCGAACGAGCAGCCATTCGCCGGTTGCTAAGGCTCCTCTCACACCTTCTGTAGCGAAGAAGCTTTTGGAGCCCACATAGCTCGCATTGTGAGCCGCATTTAAGATGAGGGTGTCGCCAGGCGCGACCTGTTTTTTCTTGTGTTGAGCCGCTAGCTCGTGATCGACGAACGACCCGAACGCCCCCCTAAACTGACCTGCATCATCAACATCGCGGATCTTCAATACCGGATGCCCCGTTTCTCGTTGATCGGATTTTGCTGGTGTCTTGCCATTGAACACCTCAGCGACTTCGTCAAGAGAAACGAAACTCACAGCATCGCCTCCAACTCGTCCAACCCTTCCGCAATCTCCTTCTCCAGCGCCTTCAGCTCCGCGATGATCTCCTTGGGCGGGCGGTGTTCGGTCGCTTCGTGGACCACCTCTTTGTAGCGGTTGATCGAGAGGTCGTAGTCGGCCGCCGCGATGTCGGCCTTCGGCACGCAAAAGCTCTGGTCGGCGCGGGCGCGCTCGCGCTCGGTGCCGTCCCGCTCCAGCCAGCGGGCGGCGATGTCCGGCAGATTGTTCTTCTCGTGCTCGCCGTCTTCCAGATGGGCGTCCGGACCGATGCGATCGGCATCGAGAAGGGGCGTGCGCTTGTCGTCCAGCGAATAGCCTTCGGCCTGGCAATCATAGAACCAGACGAAATCCGTGCCGCCGGAATTGGTTTTGGTGAAGAACAGGATCGCGGTCGAAACGCCCGCATAGGGCCGGAAGACACCGGAGGGCAGCTTGACGATGCCGTCGAGCTTGTGATCCTCGACCAGCATGCGCCGCAGCTCCTTATGCGCCTTGGATGAGCCGAAAAGGACGCCGTCCGGCACGATGACCGCCGCGCGCCCGCCGGGCTTCAACAGCTTCAGGAACAGGGCCAGGAACAGAAGCTCGGTCTTCTTGGTCTTGACCGTCTTCAGAAGATCCTTCGCCGTCGTCTCGTAATCCAGCGAGCCGGCAAAGGGCGGATTGGCGAGGACAAGCGAATAGGCTTCCTCGTCGCCCTTGCCCTCGACGGGCTCGGCCAGCGAATCCTTGTAGCGGACGTCCGGGTTTTCGATGCCGTGCAGCAGCATATTCATCGAGCCGATGCGCAGCATCGTCCCGTCGAAGTCGAAGCCGTGGAACATCCCCTCGTGGAAATGCCGGCGCAGCGCCTCGTCGCGGAAGATCTCGGGGTGTTCGTCGCGCAGATATTCGCCGGCTGAAACGAGAAACCCGCAGGTGCCGGCGGCGGGATCGCAGATCGTGTCCTTCGGCGTCGGCGCGGTCATTGCCACCATCAGCGCGATGATGTGGCGCGGCGTGCGGAACTGCCCGTTCTGCCCGGCCGAGGCGATCTTCGACAGCATGTATTCGTAGAGATCGCCCTTGGTGTCGCGATCGTCCATCGGCACGTCGGCGATGAGGTCCACCACCTTGGCGAGCAGCGCCGGCGTTGGAATGGTGAAGCGCGCGCCCTTCATATGGGCGCCATGGGCCGTCTCCGCCCCACCCATCTCGCGGATGAAGGGAAAGACGTGCTCGGATATGACGCGATACATCTCGGCCGGCGCGTCGTTCTTGAAACGCGACCAGCGCATCGCCTCGTAAGGCAAGCCGCGCGCGTCCTCGCCCTCTGGGAATACCCGCCGCTCCATCGGCTTCTTCAGCCGGTTCGCCTTGTTCTCCTCGCGGGTGTGGACGTCGTCGAGCCCCCGAATGAACAGGAGATAGGTGATCTGCTCGATCACCTCCAGCGGATTGGAGATGCCGCCCGACCAGAAGGCGTTCCAGATCGTATCGATCTTCGAGCGAAGGTCACCGGTGATCATGCATGTGTCCGAATCGTTTGCGCTTTTCTGGCGCAACCGTAGGCTAAGGGGAACGTGGGAGGGAAGAGGCTGATGGCGAACGCCTGGATGGTCAGGGCCGAGATCAACGGCAGGCTCTACGATACCTTCAAGGAGAAGGGCGTCGTCGCGATCGGCTGGTTCGAGATCGGGTCTCTCGCCAGCCTCACGACGCGCGATGCCATCGCAGAGCGTGTTCGCCGGCAATGGCCGGAGATGAAGCCGCAGGCCGTCGCGATGGCTGCGGGCCAGATGCATCGGTTTCGCAGCGAGATCGCCAACGGCGACATGGTGCTGACCTACGATCCGCGCCGGCGCGTCTATCTCGTCGGCACGGTCAGCGGCGGCTATCACGTCGACCCGAGCGTCGATCCTGAAGATCCTAACGTGCGTCCGGTCAAATGGCAGGGCGAAGTCTCGCGTGACCTCCTGTCCCTTTCGAGCCGCAACAGCCTTGGTGCGATCTCGACGCTGTTTCGCCTGCCGCCGGAGGTGGCCGAGGATGTGCAGCGGGCGCTCTCCTCGCATCAGCCGGCCGAGGAAGTCGTCACAGGAGAGGTCACGGCGACCGAGGAGGATGTCTTTGAGAACATCCAGTCGAAGGCGACGGAGTTCGCCAAGGATCGTGTCTCGGCGCTGGAATGGGACGACATGCAGGAACTCGTCGCGGGTCTGCTGCGGGCGCTCGGCTACAAGACGCGGGTCTCGGCGGCCGGTCCCGACCGTGGCAAGGACATCGTCGCCTCCCCCGACGGCTTCGGCTTCGAGGCCCCGCGCATCGTCGTCGAGGTAAAGCATCGAAGGGGCGCCATCGGCTCGCAGGACATCCGCAGCTTCCTCGGAGGGCGGCATCCGCAGGACAAGGGCCTCTACGTCTCGACTGGCGGCTTCACCAAGGACGCCTATTACGAGGCCGAGCGCGCCAACATCCCGCTGGCGCTGATGACGATCGACGAACTGGTCGAGTCGCTGGTCGAGAACTACGACAAGCTCGACATGGCAACAAAGCAGCTTCTGCCGATGAAGCGTGTCTATTGGCCGGCGTGAACCGAAAATGACAACGTATAAAACTCATCACCCTGTTCGTTCGTTCGCGAGAAATCTCCGCGATCGTATGCAGTTCAACTCTGAAGATATTGAGGCTGCTGATTATCAGTATGTTGGCTGGCTAGACATGATGGGCGCTGGCCATGTGATGAGCACATCGGTTCACAAGTCCGCTAATTTCCTTGCTCGAATACACATGGCCGTCGATTTAGCACGACGAGATACCGGCGTAGACTGCATTACTGTCGCAATAAACGACGGTATATTTATATTAAGTCCGAATAAATCGAATATAATGCAGGTTATGCGCCAATCAATAATAAATTTATCTCTCCATTTCATAGGTGTTCCTCGTCCCTACGACAAATTCCTGGCTCGTGGGGCGATTGCATACGGCCCTGTCTATTCGGGTGAACATCTAAATCAAGGCATCAGCGCGAAACGAAGAAGTCGGTCCCCAAGCATGTTCGATAATGTCATGTTCGGGCCGCCAGTTATCCAGGCTTATCTGTCCGAGAGCACGAGCGCACCATTCGGAATAGCAATCCATGAATCAGCAAGATCTTTTGCACCCGTAGGGTTTTCGCCTTTTCGTATGAGTCACTGGATCTGGTGGCAAAATAATAACGAGGCGCCAGTTGCGCCAGGGCTTCCTCCGTTGTCGGACATTCGCTCTTGCCTCGTAGATGATCTTATGAATTATATCGATTGGATGGACTCCAGCCTTATTTATCATGGTGTCGCCAAGGAAAAGACCGCCACTTGGAGACGCCAGATTTACGAGTATTTCGGCCAGGCATAAATTTCAGCCGACTGATCGTTTATCGGAGGCGGGCCTCTGCCTGACATTCGAGACCTCAGTAGTTCTCGATATTAGACTAGCCGGCACGCCAACGGCACGCACTTCGCCTGCGGCTCCTGCAGCGAATACAGGTTCGCAGTCCGTATCGCCCGTTCACATCGAACCGGCGTCTCATCCGAGCCCCTTTGGAGAGGTGGCAGAGTGGTCGAATGCACCGCACTCGAAATGCGGCATACGTGCAAGCGTATCGGGGGTTCGAATCCCCCCTCTCCGCCAAAGTACAATTCAAGACAATAGCTTGACCGGATTCTCGATGGCTTGAGCACAGGGCAAGTTGGCTTTCGCGCCGCTGGAAGCGTCTAGAGCCACAGCTTCGGCACGTCGGCTCATGAATTGTCTTCGCTCCTGAGAGCCAACAAAGAGTGTCCGTCAGAAAGACGGAGAGCCGCCGGCTGAGGCTGGATCAGCCGGGCAGGCGGACGGTCTGGCGCGTGTGGCGGCGATCCCTCAACTCCTTCAGAATGGAGGCGGCGACATTCTGGCGCGACACTTCGGACTTTCGAATGGTCCCGTCCGTCTTTGCCGAGGATCGCGCGAGGCCGGCTTGTCTGTGAGGCCATGCGAGCGACGTTCAGGCGATCATGACGAAGAGGATCACTCTTCGCGGGTATCCCGGGATCAAGCGACGCATCCGGTGTCTGAGGGCCCCTCGAACAGTCGTCCCACTCGGGTTTCGCGAAGACGGTCGCCCTCAAGATCAATGAAGAGGGCGTCAAGATTGTATCGACGCGCCATTCTCGCGCCCTCCGCGCTTCCTTTCACCATCAGCGCCGTCGCCCAGGCGTCCGCCGCCATGCAGCTCGCGGCAACGACGGTGACGGAGGCGGGCGAGGCGCCGAGCGGCCCGCCGCGTGTGGGGTCCATGGTGTGGGAAAGCCGGCGCCCGCCGACTGTGACGAAATGCCTGTAGTCACCGGAGGTCGCGACGGCCGCGTCATGCAGGGCGAGAATGGCGTGCGGTGCCCTCGTCTTCGGATCAGGCCGCTCGATGGCGACCGTCCAGGCCGTATCGTCGGGCTGAAGCCCGATGGCCCGCAACTCGCCGTCGATGGCCACGAGCGCCGCCGGGATGCCGAACGCTGTCACCCCCTCGGCGAGCCGGTCGACGCCATAGCCCTTGGCGATGCCGGACAGGTCGAGGGTCATGTCCCCAAGCTTGCGCAAGCGGCCGTTTGCCGGGTCGAGTTCCAGCACGTCGTGGGCCGGTCGGCGGCTGGCAGCGAGCGCTGTCCTGATCCCCGCCGGGCTGGCCTCTGCCGGGCCAAAGCCCCACGCCGCGACCGCGTCGCCGAGGCCAATATCGAAGGCTCCGTTTGAGGCGCGGCCGATGGTGAGCGCCGCCTCGAGCACCGTCATGAGACGCTGCGGCACGGCGACCCAGATCTCAGGCGCCGCGGCATTGAGGCGCGAGAGATCGCTGTCCGGCTTCCATGTCGACATCTGCGCATCGACCTCGTCGACCGCCGCCTGAAGCGCCGACGCAACCGGCGCGGCATCAAAAGCTGACGGCATGTGGAACAGCGCCGACCAGCGCGTGCCCATCGTCGGGCCGTTCAGCGCATGGTGCATGAGGTCAGTAGACATCTTCGACATAACGCCCCTCGGCTTTCAGCGCGGCCGGCGTCAGCCCGATCGGCGCAAGGATCTCCGAAAGCGCCTCGGTGACCCCTTTGGCCATGTCGCGTCCGCCGCAGACCATCACGCGGGCGCCGCCCCGGATCAACCGGGTCACTTCGGCGGTCTCGGCGCGCAGTGCGTCCTGCACGTAATGCGGTCTCGTGCCGCGAGAGACCGCCGTCACCAGCTGCGAAAGCCGGCCCTGGGTCTTCCAGCCGGCGAGGTCCTGCGCATAGAAGAAGTCGCTGTCAGGGTGGCGCATCCCGAAGAACAGATGGATGGGACGCCGCCGTGTGTTGGCGCGGAGGAACCCCGCGAGCGGGCCGATGCCGGTTCCCGCTCCGATCAGGATCAGCGGCGCTGCGTCCCGGCCCGCATGGAAGGAGGGGTTGCGGCGCAGAAAGCCGGAGAGGGTATCGCCGGGTTTAAGCGCCATCATCTGGCCGGAGCACAGGCCACCCGCATGCTTCCTGACGACGATCTCGACGTAGCCGTCGCGGTGTCCCGAGGCGAGCGAATAGAATCTGGGAACGGCGGACCCTTCGGGCAGGATGCCCAGGAGATCACCCGCCTCGAAGCGGCCGATCCCGCGCCTTGTCAGGCGTTGCGAGAGCGAAAGCTGCGGCAGCGCGAAGCGCAGGATCGCGGTCGGTGCCTGCACCTCGACCCCGTAGTCGCGGCGAGAGACGAGCGTCAGCGATTGCGAGACGGGGAGCACGGGCTGATGGGCGAGTTCCAGCGCGATCCCCATGGCGGCGCTAAGCGCGCGGCCCCAGCGGGCGAAATCCTGGGGTGACTGGCGATCCACCGTGTCGAAGGGCACCAGCGTCTTCCAGCCCTTTGCCTCGGCCGCCGCCGTAACGGATTGTGCAAAAGCGCAATAGGCCGGGAAGCTGCGGTCGCCGAAGCCCAAGACCGCAACCGGCACTTCGGGCGCCGCGCCCAGCCGGTTCAGACGATCGAGAAACCCTTTGGCCGATGCGGGGGCATCGCCGTCGCCATAGGTTGCTGCAAGGATGACGAAGCGCTGCGCCTTGGCGTAACGCGCCGGGGCAAAGGCCGACATCGGCGCGACATGGACCGTCTGGCCGGCGGTGGTCAGCGCCTGATGAAGTGTCGCGGCAAAGCTCCAGGTGCTGCCGCCCTCGCTGCCGACGAGGAGAACCGTCTCGGCGCGGCTGGCGGCGACATTGCCCTTGATTTTCGACGCTGTCCGCCGCCCTGCCAGCCACAGGACCACCCCGGTCACGCCCATCACCGGCACACCCAGGGCCGTCAGCCCCAGCAACAGCCCCAGGGCTGCCGCACCGCGGCCCGTATGGAGCATGATGATCGTCTCCGACACGCGCTCCCATGCCGTCAGGTCGGTCCATGTCAGCATGGTGCCGGTGCCCTGGTCGATCGTGGCTGTGCCCATGTCGGTCTTCAGCGTGAAGACGTCGGTGGCATCCCCCTGATAGGGGAAGGACAGATCGCGCAGGTCCGTAACCGGGGTTTGCCTCAGGATCTCGATTGCGCCGAGCGCTACGGCGGTCTTGCCGCTGGCTTCGACCTGAACGGTCGGAGCAGCCTCCGGATCGGGCAGGAGATCGAAGGTCGAGGCGGTCATCCAGAGCGCTGTCGCAGAAGACAGGATAAGGCCGGCAACGGCAAAACGGGCGATTTCCACATGCAGCCGTCCGGCAAGCGGGCCGCGCAGGGGCGAGAACCAGCGGCGCCAGCCGCCCGTGCGCCGGGCGACGAGGGCGATGCCGGACAGCGCCAGGACGAGCATCGCCGCTGCCGCCATCGCCGCGGTTATCCGGCCCCCATCGCCCAGGAACAGCGACCGGTGCAGGTTGGTCAGCCAGCGTTCGGTCTGGTTGGGGTCGGCCGAGGCGAGTTTGCGGCCGGTGGCCGGATCGACGATCGCCGATCCCGGCGTACCGGCATCGAACCAGTAGGCGGTGATCCGCCCCGATGGCGCCCGGCGGATCTGCTCGACGCCGGGATAGACGCTCTGGATCCGCTCGGCGAGTGTTGCGACGCTCAGCGATGCGCCGGCCTGCGGGGATGTGAGACGCTCTGCCGCCGGAAAGACCGACAGGGCTGCCCCGCTGAGCGCCAGCACCGTGACGAGAGCCAGGGCCAGAAGACCCGGCCAGCGATGGAGTGCGCGGATCATGGCTCTCGTCCCCTTACATGCCGTAGGCGAAGCTGGCGACGTAACGACGCCCGCGCACGGGCGTGCCGGCGCCAGCCGTCGTCAGCGGCACGGCGATCTCGTTCGGGCTTTCGCGCATGTTCTCGACGGCGGCATCGATATGCAGCGTGTAGCCCGCATCGAACAGCGCATCAGCAAGGTCGAGGGTGACCTCCAACGTCCTGCCGGCCCCGACGCTGGCGCCGGAAATGCCGTCGATCTGAGCCGTGTCGCCGCCCGTGGCGGAATACCACTCGGTGAGATGCCTGTAGTATTTCGACTTGCCGCCCGCCATCCAGAGGCTCCCGGCATAGGCGCCGGAAGCGTCGGTGACATAAAGCGCCAGATAGGCGCCATCGCCGCCATAGCTGTTCAGCTGCGCGGTCATCGTGATCGGCCGCGCCGTGGCGATGCCGGGAAGCGTCAGCGCCGTGGTCAGGGCAAGCGCTGCGAGAAGGGACTTCATGGGATCAACCCTTTTTTGAAAATGGGACCGCGGCAGTCGGGTTCATTTCACCTGAACCTTAGGCGGCGCGCCTGTGCCGAAGAGACCGTTTCTCGGCGGGGCGACGGTGCCGGCGGGGGCGGGATTGGCTGCAGCGTTGCAGCCGCCGTCATCGCCCTTGCAATCGTCGTCATCGTCTTCGTCGTCGTTGCCGCCGATGCGCGTAGCGCTACGTTCGTCGCCGCGTCTGTCGTCGTCCTCACGGTCACTGGCAAGGATGATGGTCGGCGCGTTCCTCTCGGCCGAAAAGACCGCCGTTGCGGGCAGAGCGTCGTTGCCGGCCGGGCCTCGCATGGCGCTCCACGCCGGAATCGCAATGGCCCCCGCCAGTGCTGTCGATGCGGCAAGAATGGTGAAAATCGTTCGCATGGCATTTGCTCCTCTTGTGCAGTGCTCACTCTGGAGAGCCTGCCTGAGGGCCACCTGACGGCGCTGCGATTTCCGCTTCAGCTTGCCGTCAGGAATAAGTTGGCCGCGCCGCGAGACGCCGGCCCAAGCGGCGCGATCAGTCGTCGTCCGTGTCGCCGTGCTCGTGCTCGTATTCGATCTCGATGACCTGAAGCGTCTGCGGATGGAGTTTGACCTCGATCTGGCGACCCGCCGTGTCCCTCCCGTGGATCGCGTAACAGCCGTCGTCGATCTTGATCCGGCGAACGGACCAACCGTTTTTTTCCGCAAGGCGGGCGACCGCCTCCCTCGGTTGCCAGTTGGCCATGGGCACGAAACACCCCTCGTCGGCCAATGCCGCTCCAGCTGAAAACACCGCGAGAAAGGCGAGAAGCGTCAATCTCCTCTTCATGCGCGAAACTCCTTAAATTGCGGCGATCATGACGACGCTGTGCATGATCAAGCTGACGGAACCCTGAAGCTTCCCGCCCGCCGGCTTCAGTTCTGTGTCAGCATGAGGCGGCAAGAGGGCCCGCCAGGACCTCGAGGGAAACGAAACGTCATGCGCATCCTTTTGATCGAGGACGACACCGTTCTGGGAGCCGCCGTGCGCGACCAGATCGCCGGGGACGCACATTCCGTCGACTGGGTCACGCGGCTGGATTCTGCGGGCGACGCGGTGGCTGTCGCGACCTACGATCTGATCCTGCTGGACCTGATGCTGCCGGACGGGCGCGGGATCGGATTCCTCAAGACATTGCGCGGCAGGGGTGATGTCACCCCGGTGATCATCCTGACCGCGCTGGACCAGGTTTCCGATCGCATCGAGGGTTTGAACGCAGGAGCCGACGACTACCTCGTCAAGCCCTTCGATCTGGCGGAACTCTCGGCACGGATCGGCTCGGTGGCGCGCCGCTATACCGGCAACCCGAACCCGATCATGTCCCATGGGCGGCTCACCATCGACATTGCCGCCCGCAGCATTCGCAGCGACGGCAAACCGATCGCGCTGACCGCCCGCGAATGGGCCCTGTTCGAGGCGTTCCTGGCGCGGCCCGGCCAGCTTCTGTCCAAGGCGCAACTGGAAGAAAAGCTCTACGCCTTCGGCTCCGAGATCGAGAGCAACACGATCGAGGTTCATGTCAGCCGCTTGCGCAAGAAGCTTGGAGCCGGCGTCATCGAGACCGAGCGCGGCATGGGTTACCGCCTGGGCGCAGCATGAGGCTGCCACGCAGCCTACAGCTCCGGCTGGGGCTGACCCTCGGCGTCTTGCTGACACTTCTGTGGATCCTTGCCGCATCCGTGACGGCGGTGATCCTGCGCGGCGAAATGGACGAGATCTTTGATTCCGCGCTTCAGGAAACAGCACAGCGCATTCTGCCGCTCGCCGTCGTGGAAATCGTCGGCCGCGACGATGATGGCGTCACCCAGCGGCTTGCCGCGATCCGCGAGCACGGCGAGTTCTTCACCTATATCGTCCGCGACCGGCAAGGGCGTATCCTCCTGCAATCCCACGCCGCCGATCCCGCGACGTTCCCGGCCTATGACGGGCCGGGATTTCGCGAGACCGCGACCCACAGGCTCTACAATGACGATGCATTGCAGGGCACCGTCAGCATCACGGTCGCCGAGCCGCTGGACTATCGGGCGAGCGTTGCGCGCGAAATCCAGTTCGGCCTCGGAATGCCCCTTCTCGTCGTCATCCCCGTTGCGCTGCTGGCGATCGTTCTTGCGGTGCGGGCGAGCCTTGCCCCGC
The DNA here is from genome assembly GCA_002700095.1 of Fulvimarina sp. Lineage (GTDB taxonomy): Bacteria > Pseudomonadota > Alphaproteobacteria > Rhizobiales > Rhizobiaceae > Jiella. The sequence goes on from PACL01000091.1 coordinate 12,215, forward strand.
TGCGTCGCTTTCGCACCCGGCTTGAGTCCCGCAATGCCCGGGATCTGTCGCCGATACCCGCAGAAGACATTCCCTCCGAGATCGCCCCGGTGGCGGCCACCCTGAACGGACTTCTGCAGCGCCTGAAAGCCACTTTCGAGGCCGAGCGCAGCTTTGCCTCCAACGCCGCCCACGAGTTGCGCACGCCGCTTGCCGGGGCAATCGCCCAGGCTCAGCGGCTGCGCTCCGAAACCAGTGATCCCGCCGCCGAGGCACGGGCCGCCGACATCGAGGCGACGCTCAAGAAGCTCACCCGCCTGTCCGAGCGCCTGATGCAGCTTGCCCGGGCCGAAGGTGGCCGCCTGAGGCTGGACCGGAAGTCGGACCTGCGGACCGTGGCGCGTATCGTCATCGAAGACATGGCGCGGGCAAGTGGAGCCCCGCGCATCGACTTGACGCTTGCCGACGCGCCGGTCTTGTCGGATCTCGATCCCGACGCGTTTGCAATCTTGTGCCGGAACCTCGTCGAGAATGCTCTTCGGCACGGCTCGCAAGACGACGCGGTCGAGGTGTCTCTGGCTGCGGACGGAACGTTGCGCGTTGCCAATGCCGGGCCGACAGTGCCTGGAGAGGTTCTGACTCGCCTGACGAACCGCTTTGAACGCGCGGGAGCAAGCACTGGAGGCAGCGGTCTGGGGCTTGCGATCGTCGCTGCCATCGCCGAGCGGATCGGCAGCCGGCTTGTTCTGACATCCCCGCGACCGGGCCACAATTCAGGCTTCGCGGCGAGTGTGGGCCTCCCGATCTCGGTCCCGGACGAGCCATCCGCCTGAATTCAGATAGAATGTTCAGGCCGCAACTTTGGGAGCCCTCCCCAGCGGGGTTGTCAGAAGCGGTGATATCAGAGCCTCAAGGGTCGGTGCGACCGCTTCGGCTCTGGACGATCCTGTGCCCGCGAAGCTCGCTGCACCGAGATCGATAGTCCTGGCAGGTAGGCACTCGGACTTCGATTGCCACGTCAGCCGTTAGCGATCTGCGGAGAGGCCAACACTGCCGGCGTCTTGCTTCACAGGCACCAGGTCCGAGCGCCAGAGCCACACCCTCGGCACGTCGGGGCGCGGATGATCAATCCTGATGACAGCGATCGGAGCGAGCCGGCCGGACCCCAGATCCCGCTGCCACGCCTCTACGAGCGCGACATCGGCGTCTTGCTTCGTGAAGAGCTCCCGTTCGGCCGGCCGATAGCGTTGGTCTTCATCGCGAGCCTTCGCGACAAGGCGACCGGCAAGACCGCCCCGACCTGGGTCAGCCATTGGTGGACCTTCGACGGCAATCGCTTGGTGAAAGTGGTCGAGGCCTTCGACAGCACCAAGGCGTTGATGGCGATGACGCCGGACTGAAGCGTCCGCGTCTTGGCAGGCGGGTCGAAGTCGATGGCAATCAAACGGACATGTCCCCTGCCCCGGTGAAGCCGCGGCAGGCGGCCCAGTCCATCAGGCGCTTGCGGTCACTGGCACCGTCGGCGGACCGATGCTTCAGCAACGGCCGGCGCCCTGGGGACGGCACCAGGATCGTCTCGGCACCGGCACAGTCGGAGATGTCGACCTTGGGCAGATTGACCGTCAATGAACGCCCGGCGGCCATGGTTGGCTCGGGTTCACATCACGATCGGGGACCACGATCGGCCGTCCCTGCAGACGGCCTTCGCGAGGGACTCCCATAGCTGCCGATAAGGCATGAAGCGTGCAATTCTCCCCTGTTCAGGGGGGGAAGACAAGGTAGGATTAGGCAATAGTCCGCTATCTAACCTTTCGAGATTTGTCCCTTGGTGCCCATTCGAACATTTGTCTTCGCCCTGCTCCTCGTTTCGACGGGTGCGATCCTTACGGTAGCAATGGCGCTCGGTCTCTCCGGCTTCGATGGCTCCAGTTACGCGATGCCCCAGGCAATCATCACAGCAGGGGAGCGCATTCTCGTCACGCCGGCCGATCTCATCGAAGAGCCGGACGTCCTGCCCGAAAGGGCGGCGCAGGTCGCTTTCTTTTCGCGTCAGAGCGATCTCGCTTTGGCGATGCAGGTGCCGGGCGCGCAGGTGGAAACACGGGACGCAACCGGCACAGCCCTTGTTGCCGAGGTCCGGGAGCGCACGCTGGGTGATCTCCCCTTCGTCTTCTGGTTCCAGGTGCTGATCGGGGTCGTCAGCGTGCTGATCGGGGCATGGGTCGTCGGACTTCGGCCGGCCGACTGGGGCGCTCGCATGTTCGCACTGCTCGGTTTGTTCCTGCCGACATTCGCCATGCCGGCCGCAATCTACAGCACCCGGCCCCTTGCCATGGACGGGACGCTCTTCGAAGCCCTGAGCACCCTCAACCATTTCGGCGCATGCGCATTCGGTGCGGCTCTCGTCTGCCTATTCCTGGCCTATCCTCGCCAACTCGTCCCGCCATCGATCTTCGCAGCCGTCTTCGCGCTGACCGGCATCCTGTTCGTCCTCGATGTCCTGCATATCCTGCCGGTGACAATCCATCACGCCACCGTGGCGGTGCAGATGCTGGCCGCGATCGTCGCGGCCATGATCCAGTGGTGGCTGAGTCGCAGGCGGCCGGTGGACCGGGCGGGCCTGCGCTGGTTCCTGACGACGACCCTCGTCGGCGCCGGCCTGTTCATCGCACTGCGGGCCATGCCGCCCGTCTTGGGGATGGGCGACAATTTCGTCATCTCCCAGGGTTATGCGTTCGGGTTGTTTCTCACCGTCCATCTCGGGCTCGCCGCCGGGCTCGCACGGTATCGCCTCTTCGAGCTCAATGCCTTCGCCTATCGCGTCTGGTTCTGGTTCGCGGGCATCCTTCTCGTTCTGGCGGTCGACCTTGCGCTCGTCGTGTGGCTGAACACGCAAGTGTGGACGTCGCTCCCTGTCGCCATCGTGGTGGCCGGTCTGCTCTATTTTCCGCTTCGCCAGCATGTCCTTGAGCGGATCTTCACCCCGAAGCGAGCCGCGTTCACGCGATCGTCGGAGATCGTCGATCTCGTCTTCACGCGCGAGGCCGAGCAGCGGGACGAGAAATGGGACACGCTTCTCGCCTCGCTCTTCGATCCGCTCGACAGCGAGCGGGACACCGCGAGCCCCGTCACCGTGCCACGCGCCAGCAGCGACGGCTCCATGCTTCTCGTTCCGAGTTTTGCCGGGCTCGACGCCCGGCGCTTGCGGCTTGCCGATCGGGGCCGCAGGCTCTTCGGCCCGGACGATATCCGTGCGATCGATACGCTTCTGGACCTTGGCCGGATCGTCGAGGAAGGACGTGCCGCCTATAAGCTCGGCGTCGTCGCCGAGCGCGATCGGATCTCGCGGGACCTGCACGACCATCTCGGTGCGCAGCTCCTGTCGGCGCTCCACACCGTTGATGCCGGCGAAAAGGACGAACTCTTGCGTCGCACGCTGTCCGAGTTGCGCACGATCGTCAGCGAGGAGGGCTCGGGCGAACAGAGCTTCGCCGATGTGATGGCCGATCTGCGCCCGGAAATCGCCGATCGCCTGTCGCTCGTCGGCATTACCCTCGACTATCGTGTCGCGGGGGAGGATGCCCTCCTCCCGGCGACGGCCGCGAGTGCCCTGCGCGCGACACTCCGCGAACTCGTCAGCAACGTCATCAAGCATGCGGATGCAAGGGTGGTCTCCATCAGCGCCGATGTGAAGGACGGCAGGGTCACGCTCGATGTCACCGATGACGGGCGCGGCTTCGAACAGGAAGCCCTTGATGGTCCCGGCCGCGGCATGTCCAACCTGAAGACACGCGCTGCGGCGCTGGGTGGCAGCATCGTCTTCGCGCCGGCCGGCGCACTCGACGACATTGCCGGTGTCGCCGCGCGGCTGAAATTCCCGCTCGAGCAACCGATCGCGGCATCCCTCCCATGAGCCATCGCCTCCTCGTCATCGAAGACGTCGCCGCTGCCCGCGATCACCTCGTCCAGCTCGCGCGACGCGCCTTGGAATTTCAGCCCGAGAACATCGTCGTGGCCGCCACGCTCTCTCAAGCGCGTGCGGCCATCCTGTCGGCCGTCGAGGCCGATCTGCTCTTCAAGATGGCACTCATCGACATTGCGCTCCCCGATGGCAGTGGTATCGATGCCCTGCGCGATCTGCGAACGGCCTTCCCGGAGACGATCTGCATCATGACCACGGTCATGGCGGCGGATTCGACGATCGTCTCGGCTTTGGCCGGTGGCGCCCAGGGGTATCTCCTGAAAGGCCAGCGCGACGACCTCATCATTCGCCAATTGCGCCTGATCGAAAGCGGTGTGCCGGCCATATCGCCGCCGATCGCCCGGCGGATCATCGAGCATTTTCGCACGCGCCCACCCGTGAGCGAGAGCGACGACAAGCTGACCCCGCGAGAGCGCTGCGTTCTCTCCGTCATCGCCAAGGGAGCGCGCGTCGCCGACGCTGCGCGCGAGCTCGGCGTCGCCGAGACAACCGTGGCGAGCCACGTCAAATCGATCTATCTCAAGCTCGGCGTCTCGTCGCGTGCCGAGGCGACCCTCGTGGCCACGCGGATGGGGCTCGTCGGCTGACGACGCCGCGGCAGGGGGCGTCCGATCGATTGTCGCCATGCAAGTCTCTGCGAGAACTTGCAGATTTTGTCAGGGTTCGAGTGCGTGGTCAGGCCCGGCACGCGCGGCTGGAGATCGAGCCATCGACATCCCTGAAATCGGTGAGGCGAGAAAGCCATGGTTGGCCGACCAGCCGATACCCGGCGGATCGTCTCCCCTGTAACGGGGATGCGACACCTCCGCAGACCTGATTGAACGGTTCCCGCAACGTCAAGAGGGGAACCGGACATGCGCGTAGGTTTGATTTTCGCAACGCTCGCTACAGCAGGCATTCTCGCAGGCTGCTCGAGCTCCGGTTCGTCCGGCAGCTTGGCTTCGATCGACGTGGGTGGCCCGGGTCCTGACGGCGGCGGCACGGGCGGCGGTGGCACGGGTGGTGATGGCGGCTCGGGGGGTGGTGGCGGGGGCTCGAATGGCGCCGAAGGCTCCGTGGTGGCCGCGACCCGCACCTATTCCGGCAGCATCGCGACGTCGACCTATGGTCAGCCGACCGGGCGCAACGCGACAGGCGGTGTGCTGGCTTTCCTGAGAGAGGAAACCAACGGAACCTCGATCACCGGATCGCCGCAGGAAGTCGCGCTCCTCGAGGGAGAGTCGGGCGGCGCCATTCCGCAGGAAGGGGCTGGGGACTTCAGCCGCATGGAAGTCGCTCCCGCGATCGGATCGCCTGCGAGAGTCCTGCAGCCACAGGGTGGTGAGCGCACCACCTATGTGGAGATCTCCAGCACCGGCGATACGAACCAGCTGAGCTATGTCGATTACGACTATGTGCGGGCGGGTACTGCGCAGGTCCTGCCCTTGGGCAATGGCGTGGGCCAGGAGACGGCATTCTACGGCGCGAAGGATCCGAGCGTCGCACGGCCGACGACCATGAACGGAACGGCGACCTATGTCGGCGGCCTCGGCGCGACGGTGTTCTCCGGTGGCGAGCGCAACGCGATGACCGGCCGCACAACTCTCAACGCCGATTTCGACAATGCCACGATCACCGGCAAGGTCGACGGAATCCTGCTGACCACCGGTAACGGCGGTGGTGCAGCAGGATCCTCGTACGAGCTTCTGATGGAAAATGGCAGCATTGCCGGCGCCGACTACAACGGCACCGTGCGTGCGGTCGACATCGACACCGGAGCCACCGTCATCGACAGCGCTGCCGGACGCTCGACGTTCAATGGCGGTTTCTACGGACCGGGCGCCGAGGAAACGGCTGGCATCATCGATATCCAGGGTACGCAAGGCGGCTCTGCCGTCGACATCATCGGCGCCTATAACGGCGAAAAGCAGTGAGATCGCCGGGTCGCATGCGTGCGCCCCCATCGCATCGGGCCGGGGATCGAACCCGATCCGGACCGAAAGCGACCCGGTGATCGAACCGGCCGGAGCGTTTCGAGAGTCCCGTCGGACGCTCGTCGCTCTGGCCGAAGAGGCGCGGCGGCCGTCAAGGACCGCCGCGCCTCCCGTGCTGCAAGGACGGTTTCCGCCCGGTCCGGTCTGGCGATCGCCGCAACGCCCCGACGGCCGCCCCAGTGATCTGGCGAGCGCCGGATCGATCGGATCGAGTGAACAGCGAGGCTTTGACGATGGTTCGGTTTCCGCAGTCCATGACGCGCTTCGTCGCCATTCTCGGCATGGTGCTGCTTCTTGCAATCCCGGCGGCCACCGCCAGCATTGCCGCCGCCACGAGCGAGACCGGCACGGCGACCGGCGGGAGCTTCCGGGAGGTTGCGCGCCTTGCCAAGCAGGGTCGCTTCGAAGAGGCCGAAGCCCTGCGCCAGGAGGGACTGTCCGCAGGGATCCATTCGCCGGACGACGCGCTCTTCCTTCAAGGGCTCATCGCTGTCAATCGAGGCGATGCGGCAGTGGCCGAGGAGATCTTCCGCCGGCTACTCGATGCCGATTCCGACCGGCGGCTGGTGCGACTGGAGCTGGTCCATGCCCTGATGGCCCGAGGCAGCTTCACGGCGGCGCGTTTTCATCTCGGCCGGCTTCAGGGCGCCGAGACCGACCGACGCCTCAGCGCCTATTACTATCGGCTCGATCGCGAGATCACGCGGCAACGGCCATGGGGTGCGCGGTTTTCAGGGTCGCTCGCACCGCGCACCAATGCCAGTCGCGGTTCGAGCGAAGACGTCATCATGGTGGGCGACATGCCCTTCCGGATCAATGACGAGGCAAAGGCGCGAAGCGGCGTCGGCTTCGAGTTCGACGGGGAGTTGTCCTGGCAGTTCCTTCTCTCCGACACGACCACGCTGACCCTGGCCGGCTTCTCGCGCGGCGTTGCCTATGACGAGAGCGAACTCGGCTCGATCGAAGTCGGGGGCAATGCCACCCTGCGCCGGTTCCTCAGCCCCCGCAGCTTCTTCGATGTCGGCATCGAGCGCTCGCGGATCTATGCCGGCGGCGATCCCTATGCGGACAACGTCACCGGCCTCGGTGCGTTTTCGTTCATGCTTCTGGACCACCTCCAGATCGCGACGGCGGGGCGGGTGACGCATGTGGACTACTCCGATCACCCAAGGCCGGATGGACTGCGCTCGAGCGGCTCGGTCCGCGCGACCTATGCGATCGGTCCGGGGCTTGCGCTGGGAGCCTATGTTTCGGCGACCCGCGACCGCTCCGGCTACGATCACCAGCGCTTCGATGGCAGGGAAGTGGGGGCGACACTCTACGCCGAGCTGCCATTCTCGCTCACGGCCGAAGTCGTCGCCGGCATCGGCGAGCGGTCCTTCGACGCCGACTATCCGGGCCAGACATTCGCCCGTCACGACACTTACGGGCGCGTGAGCACCCGAGTGCTGAAACGCGACTGGGCCATCGAAGGCTTCGCCCCTGCGATCTCCTTGAGCTACGAGATCCAGGACAGCAACGTCGCCTTCAAGACATATGACGATATCGGCTTTTCGCTCGGTCTTGCTCGTTCGTTCTAGTCACTGGCTGCGTGGGGCTTGAAATGGGATCACGCTGCTTCGTGACGGGCGGAATGATTCTCGGCCTGGATGAGACCGCATCCTACGAAATGACGACCGCCACATCCTGTGATGGTTGTCTCGTTGGAGTCTAAAGTCAGGGGGCACGTCAATTCCAACGCGCCTCACGGAACGAAGAAATAGTTCGTCAGGTGGAAGAAGATCGGCGCGGCGAAGGTGACGGAATCCATCCGGTCCAGGGCCCCGCCGTGGCCCTCGATCATCGTGCCCCAATCCTTGGCGCCCAGGGAGCGCTTGATCGCCGAAAGCACGAGACCCCCGCAGAAGCCGGCGACGACGATGGCGAGCGCCATGCCGCCGGCCTGAAGCGGGGAGAAGGGCGTGATCCAGAACAGCCCTGCCCCGACGAGCGCCGCCGACAGGCCACCGCCGATCAGCCCTTCCCAGGTCTTGGCGGGCGAAACGCGCGGCGCGACCTTGTGCCGGCCGAACAACTTGCCAAAAACATATTGAAGGACGTCCGAGAGCTGCACCACGGCGATCAGGAAGAACAGCCAGAGGAAGTTCTCCCCCTCGTGGCCGGGAATGTCGAGAACCAGAAGCGCCGGCGCATGGCTGATACAATAGACCGTCAGCATCAGGCCCCATTGCAGCTTGGCGGTCCGCTCCAGGAAATGGTCGGTCTCGCCGGCAAGGACGGTCAGGACCGGCAAGAGCAGGAAGGCATAGACCGGGATCGCGATGGCGAAGACCGTCTGCCATTCGTCGAAGATCAGCCAGTATTGCAGGGGAATGAACACGTAGAACGCCGTCGCCACCGCCCGGTGGTCGGCGGGACGGGTGGGGGTCAGCGTGATCATCTCGCGCAGGCAGTAGAACGAGGTGAGCGCGAAGAGGATGAGCGTCACCGTCGGTCCCAGAAGAAAGGCCGCGGCAAAGATCACCACCATCACCCACCAGGCTTTCACCCGGGATTGGAGGTTGCGAACCGTCGCCTGCATGGCTTCGCTGTTGGTGCGCCGCGACAAGACGAAGGCGGCAAGCGAACCGGCCAGAAGGATGCCAACCACGCCGGCGAGAAGGATGATGATGCGCCAATCGTCCATGGCTCAGACCTCCCCCGGCCTGCCGAGAGTGGCGACGGCCTCACGCGCTCTCGTCAGAAATGCCTGCCGCTCTTCGCCCTGTCGCAAACGCAGCGGAGCGCCGAAACGCGCCGCACAACTGATCGGCGCGGGAACATAGGCGCCCTTGGGGAAGGCCCGGGCGAGATTATCCAGAAAGACCGGGATCAGCTGGACGCCGGGATGGGTGTTTGCGAGATTGTAGAGCCCGGATTTGAACGGCATGATGGATGAACCGTCGCCGCGCGTGCCCTCCGGAAACAGGATCAGCGAACGCCCCTCGGCCAGGGCCGCCGTCAAGGGGGCCAGCGGATCGCTGCCCGCCACCGCCTGGCGTTCGACAAGAACGCAGCCCAGGATATCGAGGGCCACGAAGCGCCTGAGCCGCCCCTTCCCCCAGTAATCGCGCGCCGCCACCGGCGACGTCTTGGACCGCAACGCGTCCGGAAGGGCCGCCCAAAGGACGATCGTATCGAGGTGGCTGCCGTGGTTGGCGAAATAGATCCGCTGCTCGAAGGTCGGCTCGGACCCGACCCAGCGCGCATGGCCACCAATCAGAAAGCGCGTCAGCGCAATGAGGACAAGGCGTGCCGCGGCAATCATCGGGCTCGTCCGGCAAGACCCTCGGCCTGGCTTTTCAGCCGGCGGCCGATGGTCACCACGGTGCCGAAAGCGATCAGGCCGAGAAGCGCCGTGGAGACCGGATGGCTCGCCGCGAGCAAGGCTTCGGCGAAGGCGATGCCTGCCGCGAGCGTCAGGGCCGCCATGCGGTGCTGCTTGGCCATCGGGCCGCGGAAATCCTGCTTCAGGCCCACCGTGCCCCCGAGAAGACGGACATAGGCGGCGACCGCCGCCAAGAGCGCCGCCAGCCAGCCGAGCCAGCCCACCCCCAGGGCATAGCCGAACGCCACGAGGAACAGGCTGTCTTCCAGACGGTCCGGAGCCTCGTTCCAGAGGGCACCGCTGGTCGATCCCCTGCCGCCCTCCACCGCTACCAGCCCGTCCATCAGGTTGGCGACAAGGCGCAGCTGTATGCACAGCGCGCCGACGATCCACAGGACCGGCTCAGGCAGGCGCGCCGCGAAGACGAAGGCTGTAGCGCCGGCCAGCGCAAAGACGATGCCGAGCGCGGAGATCTGGTTGGCGGTGAGTCCCGTTCGAAGGAGAAACCGCAGAAGCCGGCCCGCCCATGGCCGTTCCCGTGAGGCGAGAGGCCGTCGATCGCCAAGCGGTGGCTTGCCTTTGCCTTTGTCCGTCGCCATTCGCCATTCCCTCGCAACAGCTCACAACCGTACGCGAGAGGTCTCACGGCGGGCGATGCCAGGCAAGCTGCCCCTGCCGTCTTGGAGCAAGCACTTCGATCCGGGGGAGTGGGGATCATCGAGCCGATGGAGAGGACTTGGCACCGCCCTGGCCGTTGACGAGATGGCCCATCGGACCTCCAGTTCGGCTTTGGTCGAGGTGTGGGGCTACCACTTTGGCCGGCATTGCGAGGACGCTCCCCATGAAATGCGCGCAACGTCGACCCGCTGATGCCGCCCTGCAGCGCGATATGAGGCGCGGGCGTCAACAGGTACGCTTCGGCCGAGCGACACCATCGCCCGGGACATGATCTCTCGCTTGCTCCTTCATCGGGGTCGACCTGCGACGGGAACGGCCATGCAGGACGACTGTCAGCGCAGGGGAAATGTCCTTCAGATCGTCCCGGCGGTCCGGTCGAGGAAGTCGTGGAAATGCACCACGACGCCGTCGCCGTCGACGAGGATCACGGCATAGGCCGGCGGCTCGTGGCTGGTGACGAAGCGGTCCTCGAAGACGAGTGCCGTCTGCTGGTTGGTGCCGCGCATGGCGTTGAAGGGGATGCCACGCCAGCTGCCGCTGACCGGCCGGTGCACGTGGCCGGCAAAGACGTGGCGGACATTGCCGGCGTCGTTGGCGATGCGGGCGAATGCCTCCGCCTCGCCGAGCCGGACCCGGTCGAGTGCCGGCATGTGCAGGCGGAACGGCGGGTGATGGGCGAAGACGAGGGCCCCGCCGTCCCCTGCCCCGGCGAGTTGCCGTTCCAGCCAGCCGAGCCGCGCGGGGCAGAGCTCGCCCTCGACGGCGCCTTCCTTGAGCGTGTCGAGCAGGATCAGCCGGCGGCCATCAAGGTCGACGCTCTTCTGGACGAAGCCGGCCGTAAAATGGCTGTCGCCGAAGACGGTGCGGAAGGCGTCGCGCCGGTCGTGATTGCCGAGCATCAGGTGGACCGGCGGCGTCAGGCCCGACAGGCTTTCCGCCAGCGCCTCATAGGCTGCGATTTCGCCGTCATGGGTGAGGTCGCCGGTGACGACGATCGCGTCGGCATCGCCGTGAAGATCCTCGATGTCCCGAAGGCAGGCCGTCAGGCGCGCCAGCGGATCGAGGCCGAACAGCGTCTCGCCGGGCGCGACCAGGTGAAGGTCGGTGATCTGGATGAGCTTCATGGGATGCATCCGTGCGTTGGCGTCGATGTCAGCCGCTCTCTCGCGGCACGAAGGTCACCGGGACGCGCTCGAGGGCGGGCGCCGCGGCCGGGTCGGACTGTCGCCGGTCGAGGAGGTCGATCGCCCTCGCCGCGACAGCCACCGGATCCTGGAAGAACGTCGTCAGCCGATAGGCGCTGCGCGCGGCTTCGGGCAGGTCGTCGAAACCGATGACCGCCATGTCTTCCGGGATGCGCCGCCCGGCGCACAGGCGAGCATGATCGATCAGCCCCATCGCCAGAAGATCGTTGACGCAGAAGACCGCGTCGGGCGAAGCACCATGGCCGAAGAGCCGGCGGGCCGCCGCCTCGCCGCCGGCATGGTCGGCGTCGGCGCCTCGCGCGACCTGGACTTCGGCGCCGAGTTTCCGGATCGCCTCGACGAAGGCTTTTTCACGCTCGACGATCGTCTCGGTCCCGATGTCCGCCCCGACGAGGGCGATCCGGCAGGCGCCGCGGGCGACCAGCCGCTCGGCAGCCTGCTTCGCCGCCCCCGCATTGTCGACGAGGACGCTGTCGGTGCCGGGTTCCGACCGGCCGATCAGCACCAGCGGCTGGCCGGTGCGCCGTGCCCCCTCCAGCATGGTCTCGGGGGGCGAGCCGGACAGGACGATGGTCGCCTCGGCGCGGTAGCCGAGCAGCATGTTCTGCGTCGCCTGCATCTCCCGTTCGGTATCGCCGGTGTTGAGCAGCACCGGCAGGCTGCCCCTGGCGATCAGCGCCTTGGAGAGGGCCGCGACGAAAAGCGCGCGAAAGCCCACTTCCGGCCGTGTGGCGATGATCCCGACGAGACGGCTCTGCCGGGCGATCAGGCCGCGCGCGAGGTCGTTGACCTGGTAGCCGAGGTCGAGGGCCGCCTTCATCACCTTCTCGCGGGTTTCCCGGCCGATACTGGCGCCGGGGGTGAAGGCGCGCGAGACCGCCGAGCGCGAGACGCCGGCGCGCTCGGCGACCTGCTGCGCGCTGACGAAGTTCGGCCCCGGCGGTGGCTGTCTCGGCTCGTCGGTCATGGCTGCGTCGTGTCTCGGATGGGTCTGGCTGAAGAACGCATCGCCGCCCTCAGTGCCCGATCCGCGCCAGAACGTCGGCGCGCAGGAAGCGCTCCACCACCAGCATGAAGGCGATCGACGGGACCAGCAACAGGAGCGCCGTGATCGATGCGCCCTGGTAGTTGCCGCCGGCGCCCGCCGTATAGAGCAGCAGCGGCAAGGTGGTGACGTCCGGTGCGCCGACGAAGAAGCTGCCGGTGAACTCGTCGAGGGATTCCAGGAAGACGAAGATGCCGCTCGCCATCAGGCCGGGCATGGCCAGCGGCAGCGTCACGTCGCGAAAGGCCCGGAGCGCCCCTGCCCCCATCGAGCGCGCGGCCTCTTCCAACTCGGCATCGACGGCGGCGAAGGCGGCCGTCGCGATCCAGACGGCGAAGACCAGTCCGTGGGTGACATGGACGAGGACGACGCCGGCGATCGTGCCGTTCAGCCCGACATCGTAGAAAAAGCGGGCGATGTTGACGTAGACCGGCAGGTTCGGAAAGGCCTGCGGGATCAGGAAGACGAGCAGGATCAGGCTGCGCGCCGGCAGCTTCAGTCGCCCCAGCGCGTAGCCGGCGGGGATCGCGAGCGCCAGCGCGAAGAGGACGGTCAGAAGCGCGATCAGGATGCTTGTGCCGAGGGACTCCCAGGCGACGCCGCGCGGCGAGAACACCTTCGCCCAGTAGCTGAAGCCGTATTCGAGCGGCAGCGTGTTGGGAAAATACCAGCGCTCGGCGACCGTCCAGAGGAGGAGATTTGCGAGCGGGCCGAAGATCGCGAAGGCGACCAGCCCGAGGACGAGCGCGCGCGGCAGCCACCAGAGGTCGAGACTGAACACCCGCCCGTCTGGGGCCGGGAGGGCGCTCTCGCCGCGGTTCGCCAGAGCGCTCATTTCGCCTTTTCCTTGAGGTTGAGCCGCAGATAGACGATCGCCACCGCCATCGTCATCGCCAGCGAGATCATGCCGAGCGCATTGGCGACGCCATAGTCGCCATAGGCGTTGATGCGGAAGGCGATGTCGGCGGTGATCATGGTCGGCGACTGGGCGCTGATCATCAGCGGCACCGACAGGACCGACATCATCGTGACGAAGGACAGTACCATGCCGACGAGAAGCGTCGTGCGCACCTGCGGCACCACGATCTCGATGAGGATGCGCAGGCGCGAGGCGCCGAGATTGCGGGCGGCCTCGATGGTGCCGCGATCGATCGAGGCCATGGCGCCGGCGACCAGCAGTGTGACGAAGGGCGTCTGCTTCCAGACGAAGGCGATCACGATGCCGCGCCAGTCGAGGAAGGACACCGTCTGCAGCGGCGTCAGAATGCCGCCGGCCACGAGGAGATTGTTCATCAGGCCGTTCTTGGCGAGAAAGGTCCGCAGCACCTGGCCGACGACGATGAAGGGAATGAACAGCGGCCAGCGATAGAGCCAGCGCAGGATCGCCACCGCCTTCGGGTTCTCGCCCAGCGTCAGATAGCCGGCGATGGCGATCGACAGGCCGGCGATGATCAGCGTCGAGAGCGAGACGATCATCAGCGTGTAGAGAATGTCGGTGGTGTAGAGCTCGGTGGACTTGACGAAATTGCCGAGGCCGAAACCGGCCTCCGTCTCGAAGGCGCCGGTCATCGAGGCGATCAGCGGCATCAGGTAAAGCAGCGCGATGGTCGCGATGGCCGGCAGCGCCAGCAAAAGACCGGTCAATCGCTCACGCATGGTGTTGTGTTCCCGAGGGTGTCGCCCGGCCAGGATGGCCGGACGACGGGTTGATGACGATCAAGGCTCAGTTGGCGACCTGGCGCTCATAGGCTTCGAGGATCGCGTTGTTGTAGGGCGCGATCGGGAAAGGCTTGGCGTATTGGGCGAGGTCTTCCGGCGTCACGTCCTTGAACAATTTGTCCCAGGACGCCTGGTCGAGTTCGGCCTTCACGTATTTCGCGTCGATGCCCGGATACCAGTTGAAGCGCTTGACGATGCCTTCGGCCTGGACCTTCGGCGAGGTCGCGAGTTCGACGAACTTTTCAGCCAGTTTCGGGTGCGGTGCCTTGGCCGGGATGACGTAGTGCATCGGCTGGCCGGGCATGCCGGGAGCCGGCAGGAGGAGCTTCATTTCCGGCGGCAGCTTGCCGTCGGCCTGCCAGGAATAGAACATGTCCACCCAGACCGGCCCCATGGCGATCTCGCCGCGGCCGAGCATGTCGAGGGTGCCGGCATTGCCGGGGGTGAGCGTCGCGGTGGTGTTGAAGTCCTTGAGCTTTTCGAGAGCCGGGCCCCAGTTCTTGGTCTGGCTCTCCTCGAACGGACCATTCATCAGCGTCTTGGCGTCGCCGTCACCGAAGGCGTAGATCCAGCCCATGACGAAGGACACGCCCGAAGCGCCGCCCTTGATGCCGTTATAGCCGAACTGCTTGGGATGGGCCTTCGCCCAATCGGCGATTTCGGCGTAGCTCCTGGGCGGATTTTCGACCAGCGCCGGATTGTAGGCGATCGCGGTCTGGCTGGCGAACATCGGCATGACATAGCCGTCGACATCGGTGCCCAGCGCCATCCTGGCCTTGTCGCTGGTGACGAGCTTCCCGGTCGAGATGTCGCCGCGATACTTCTTGAGGAAGCCCTTCTCGACCATCGGGCCGACGAACTTCTCATGCACCACCGCGACGTCGGTGTCGGATTCCTCGGCGCCGGCCTGAGCCTCGAAGCGCTCGAGGATCTTCTGGGAGCCGGCATCGCCCGGGCCCGTGCCGACAGCGCGCACCGTATCGCCCGGATTCTCCTTCTCGAAGATCGGCGCGAGATATTCGTTGACGTAGTCGACCATGTTCTGGTCGCCGGCGGTGATCACCGTGAGTTCGGCCGCCGCGGCCGGCGGCACGACCGTGGCGAGGAGGACGGCTGCACTGAGAAAGGTCTTCATTGATTTTGCTCCAGCGATTTGACGTTCATTCCGGGCTGTCATCCCCGCATCGCTGCGCCTCAGGCGGCGGCGCGGGAAACTTGTTCGGCGCCGTCCTCAGGCGCGTCGAAGAGGAAGAGCGCGGACGAGGGCACGCGCAGCACGACGTCGGTTCCGGGCTCGACGGGCTGGTCCGCATCGACCGAGACCTCCGCCGCGCCGATCGCGACCACGTGGCGCCAGACGCCACCGGGATAGCTGGTCTGGCAGACCGTTCCCCTCAGGCGCAGTGCGCCGTCGTCGCTCGCCTTGTCGGCTTGATCGCCGAAGGCCGGCCGAGGGGGTGCGGGCAGAAGCTCGGCCGCCTCCGTTCTGAAACGCGCCTGAAACCGCCCAGTGGCGAGCGCGCGTGTCTCGCGGGCGATCGTCGCCGGCCGGTTGTGCGGGCCGGCGGCGATCGCGATGCGATCGCCATCGACGCTTCCTTCCAGCGAAACGACGTTCTCGGCGCCCATGAAGGCCGCGACGAAGGGCGATGCCGGTCGGTTGTAGACCTCTTCCGGAGATCCCTCTTGGGCGATCCGGCCGCGGTCGAGGATAACGATGCGATCGGCCATCACCATCGCCTCCTCGCGGTCGTGGGTGACATGGATGGCGGTGATGCCGAGGCGCTTCTGCAGGGCCCGGATCTCATGGCGCACGCCGAGGCGCACGCGGGCGTCGAGATTGGACAGGGGCTCGTCAAGGAGCAGGATCTCGGGCTCGACGGCCAGCGCCCGGCCGAGAGCCACACGCTGGCGCTGGCCGCCGGACAACTGGCCGGGCTTGCGCGCCTGAAGGCCGGAAAGGCCGAGCATGGAGGCGATCTCGTCGACCCTTGCCGCAATGTCGGAACGCGGCGCCTTGCGCAGCTTCAGGCCGTAGCCGATGTTCTGGGCGACGGTCATGTGCGGCCACAGCGCATAGGACTGGAACACCATCGCCATGCCGCGCCGGTCCGGGGCGGCGCGGGTGATGTCCCGCCCGGCCAGAGTCAGCGAGCCGGACCGCGGCGTGTTGAACCCGGCGATGGTGCGAAGAAGCGTGGTCTTGCCGCAGCCCGAAGAGCCCAGCAGCGCGACGAACTCCCCCCGGTCGACGCCGAGCGACAGGCGGTCGAGCACGGTGGTTCCGGCATATCCGACGGTGACATCCGAAACGGCGAGAAACGCGGCGTCAGTCATTCCCAAGACCTCTTGCACAGCTGTGCAAACCAAACTGCAGAAGCTGTTTCGAGGCGCTCGATAGCGACGCTTTGATACGGGCGTATGACAGCCGTCGCCCGGTGGCGGCGCTTGAAGCGCCGGTGCCAAGCCGCATACCGATCGGCCGAGCGAAGGCCCGACGAACGTCGCTTCTGCGGCTATGCCACCAGCGCGCCGTGTCCGCCGACGACGTGGGAAGCGAGGCGGTGGCCGGCAATCGTTGCGGCGACGGGGCCGGCGCCGCCGAGCCGGGCGGCGAGATAGGCGGCGTTGAAGCTGTCGCCGGCGCCCGTCGTGTCGACGATCTCGGCCGGCGGAATGGCGGGCACCTGCTCGCGCCCTCCTTCCCAGGAGACCAGCGCCGCGCTGCCACCGTCCTTGACGACGACCTCGCCGACGCCAAGCGCCCGGTAGCGTGCCGCCGTGGCCCGGGAGTTTTCGTCCCCGAAGGTCGCGCGCTCGTCGTCGAAACTCGGCAGGCAATGGGTGGAGACCCGGGCTGCCGCCTCCACTGCCCGGCGGGCCGTCTCGAGGTCCGGCCACAGACGCGGCCTGACATTCGGGTCGAACGCAACGCGCTTGCCGGCCTTTTTCGCCGCCCCGAGATGGGCGAGAAGCCGTGCCCGGTCCTCGGCGGGCAGGATCGCCAGGGTGATGCCGGAAAAATAGAAGGCGTCGCCGGCCGCGAAGACTTCCTGCAGATGCCCCTCGTCCTCGGCGAGCCGCCGCGCCGCCGCCATCTCCCGCCAGTAGGAAAACGAGCGCTCGCCGTCGGCCAGATGGATCATGTAGAGGCCCGGCGAGGCGTTCGGGATGCGGCGGACCATCTCGGTGCCGATGCCGGCTGCCGTGAAGAAGTCGAGCATCTCCTCAGACAACCTGTCAGTACCGAGACCGGTCAGATAGGCTCCCCGCCATCCGGCCGGCGCCCGCCGGGCGAAGTGCCAGAGGGTGTTGAAGGTGTCGCCGGCAAAGCCCTGCCGATAGAGCCCGTCGCCGGCGACGGACAATTCGACCATGCACTCCCCGATCGCCACGAACCGGGATGCCTGCGCGTTGCTCAAGATTGCTGCTCCGATGGCTTGAATCCGAATATGTCTCGGGCCGCATGCCTAGCAGTATCGGCGCGAAAACTGGAATGGATTCTCGGTCGGCATGGTGCGGCGCTTCAAGATGTTGGAGCGTCCCTTGTATCCCGGCACACGCTCGGCGCCCTAGCAGCGGATATAGGGCCGGTACACCCATCCGAGCTCGCGCATGCCGCCACCCCGGTCGTCGGCGACATAGGCCCAGGGGCGCCCGCCCGGATATTCCCGCAGCACGAAGACGACGTGGCCGTCGCCGAGCCGGCCGATGACCTTGCCGGTGTTGCCCGGCGAGGCGCGCACGTTGAGCGGCGTGTCGGACGGGTCGGCGACGACGCAGCTGCGGCGGCTGTCGGCCACCACCGGCGGCGGCGTAGCGCGCGCTTCTGCGGCCCGGCGTTCGGCCTCTTCGCGCTGGCGGCGTTCGGCGTCGCGCTGGCGTGCTTCGGCCGCTTCCCGCTCGCGCCGCTCGGCGTCGAGCCGGGCCTCGATCTCCTGGAGCCTTGCGCGGTAGTCGGCTTCGATCTCTACCCGAAGCTCCACCTCGCGACGGCTTCGCGCCGCCTCGGCCGCGGCGCTCTCTCGGCGCAGCAGCGCCCGGCCCCGGGCCAGATTGAGGCTGGCCTCGTGCCGGGGGCTTCCCGAAAATTCGGTGAGGCACACGCCCAGCCGCGCCTCCGCCGCATCCGGCTCCAGCGCATCGGCCTCGGCGGCGCAGCTGGCGGCGACCTGATCGAGAATGAGATCGGCCTGGCGTCGCTGCTCGGTACAAGCCGGGTTCGAGCCGAGGAAAGCCCGCAACATCGCCACCGAGCCCCCTTCCCGCGCTGCCTCGAACGCTGCCGGACAGGCGGACAGCGGATCCGGCGCGGGAGCGGCGGCGGGCAATACCGCTTCCGCGATGTCCGGCAGACAGCCCAGAACTTCGCTGGCCGGCACCACGACCCGGTAGCTGTAGCGGCCGACATTGGCGCCATTGGAGTGCTGCGCCGAGACGTCGAGCTTCAGCACTGCGGCGGCAGAGCCGGCGTCCTCGCCAGGTTTCCGGGGTTCGGCAGGCTCGGGCGCGACCGAGATGTCGAGGAACACGCCCTCGACCGCGGGGTCCGCGCCTGCCGGGGCATCCGTGTCGGCGAGGCGGCGCAGCAACGGCCAGGAGGTGGCGCCGATGGTGGCGTTGATGCGGCTCTGCCGGTCGCCCGAAAGCTCGGTGTAGGCGCTGTTGAAGGTGTCGTCGATGGAATCGGCCAGCCGGCAGTCCGGTGCCGTCGTCTCGGCGGTGATCCGGTAGGCGAGCGGCGCCGCCGGATCCTTCAGCAACTGGTGCTGCTGGAGCCGGGTGATCGCCTTCAGCGACGCCTCCCGCAGCGCCCCGTCGACATCGTAGAATTCGCGGCTGGAAAAGGTGTCGGAGAGTTCGGCTGTGCCGAGGCGGTTGAGGTCGAGCGTGAGCGTCGGCCCGGTTTCCGTTGCGCAGATCTGGCCGGTTTCGGGGTCGAGGATGGTGAGGCCGAGATAGAGCCGCAGGATCTCCGGCAGCCGGCGCTCCGGCTCGACGGTGAGGAACATGTCGGAGCCGAAGAAGTCCTGCAGCGCCTCGGCGCTGCCGGCGGCCCCCGCCCGCTGGGGCAGGATCCCCTCGACCATCTGCCGATAGGCCCGCCCGAGTCGCGGTGTGTACTTGCCGGGGATCGCGTCGACGATGAGGGCGTTGAGGTCGCGCCGCCGACCCGAGCCGATGCGCGGCTCGTCCTCCGCGATGCCGATGAAGGTGATCGCGCGGTTCTTCAGCGTGTCGATGCAGGCCGCCGTTGCCGTCCGGCTTTCGAGACCGTAGAGCCAGCGCTCGATCGAGGCCTGCCAGCCCTGCGCATATTGCTGAGCGCCGGCGGGTCGCCCGCCAAGGGCGATCCCCAGGACCAGAAGAACGGCGAACGTCTGACGCATGACAGCCTCGCGGGTCGCGTTGCAGCGTGTCGAACGTCAATATCGCCGACTTGCCCCTAGGGCAATCGGGCTCACGCAGAAGCGAATGGCAATTGGCCGACGTGCGAATTCATCGCCTGGACAGACAGCGGCGATAGGCACGGTTGCCGTTCCGCGCGGCGCTCTGGCGCGTCAGCGCGCGAACCCCGAAGCCGTCCTCACCGCGATCGATGCGATTCTCGTAGCTGTTGGCAGCGGTCTGGCGGGCATATCGGCGACAGAACTCCGGCGTACCCTGACGATAGGGATTGGCCGAGACATTGGCCCCGACGAAGGGCGAGCCGTTTGGATAAGGCGCCGAAGCATTGCAGGCGGCAAGGCCCGACAAGGCAAGAAGAACCGGGGCGAGTGTGGCGAGACGCATGTGAAGCTCCATTGTCGGACGGTCGCCCGTTTCGTGAATCATTGGACGGACCTTGCTTGAACGCAGCAGCGTGAGCGCGGTTGCGAGGTTCTGGTCCCGGCGATCGGCCGTGCCCGCGCGCGGCGCGGCGGACCTGCCGTCGCGCGTCATGAAGCCGCTGCAGCGACGCTTGCGCCGCGACCGCATCCGCGGTTTGACGGCGAGGTGAAATCCTGTCCAAGTCGAGATCATGCGGACCCGTGAGTTACCCTTCCTGCCCCCCGAGACTGCCGCGGAAAGATTGCGGCCCCTCGGCATGCTCGCCTTCCTCGACAGCGCGATGGAGCACGCGGCACTCGGCCGCTATTCCTACGTGGCGGCCGATCCCTTCGCCGTTTTCACCGTCGATTCGGACGGGGCGATGCTGGATGGCAAGCGGCTGGAGGGGCCGCCGCTCGCCGCACTGAAGACGCTGCTGGCGCGCTTCGCCGCACCGACGATGCCGGGCCTGCCGCCGTTCCAGGGTGGGGCGATGGGGATGTTCGCCTACGACTTCGCCCATCATCTGGAGAGGCTCGCGAAACCGGGCGGCCTCGATCCGGCCAAACCGACCCTCCGTCTCGGCCTCTACGACACCGTCCTCGCCTTCGATCTCAAGGAGAAGCGCGCGTTCCTCCTGGCAACCGGCTATCCGGAGGCCGGCGAGGACTCGCGAGCGGCCCGGGCGGAGGCGAGGCTGGCGCAGTTCCTGGCGCGGCTCGCCGAACCGGCCACGCAGCCTGCGGCCGAAGCGTCCGTCCCCGCCGGCTTCGACTGGCACTCGAACTTCTTTGCCGCCGCCTATCGCGCCGGCATCGAGAGGACGCGAGAGTACATTCTCGACGGCGACATCTTCCAGGCCAACATCGCCCAGACCTTCACCTCGCAGATCCCCTCGGGCTTCGATCCCTTCGCCCTCTATCTGAAGCTTCGCCGCACCAATGCCGCGCCCTTCGGCGCCTTCTTCGACTTCGGCGACCTCGCCATCGCCTCCTCCTCGCCGGAGCGCTTCGTCAGCCTGCAGGATGGCATCGTCGAGGCCCGCCCCATCAAGGGCACGGCGAAACGCGCCGACGATCAGCAGGAGGACGCGCGGCTCGCCGCGGAACTGCTGGCCTCGGAAAAGGACCGGGCCGAGAACGTGATGATCGTCGATCTCCTCAGGAACGATATCGCGAGGGTCTGCGAGGCGGACTCGGTCGAGGTCCCGGTGCTGTGCGGCCTCGAGAGCTATGCCGCGGTCCACCATCTCGTCTCGGTGGTGACCGGGCGCCTCGCCGCCGGCCGCGATGCCGCCGATCTCATCGCCGCTGCGTTTCCCGGCGGCTCCATCACCGGCGCGCCCAAGATCCGGGCGATGGACATCATCACGGAAATCGAGGCGACCGCCAGGGGCCCCTATTGCGGATCGCTCGGCTATATCGGCTTCGACGGAACGATGGACCTCAACATCGCCATCCGCACCGTCAGCTTCGAGGCTGGCCAGGCGAAGCTCTCGGCCGGCGGCGGCATCACCGTCCTCTCCGATCCCGCAGCCGAATACGAGGAGACCTTCACCAAGGCGACCCGCGTCTTCGCCGCCTTCGAGACCGCGCCCGACACCGCGCCCGGGCGGAAAGCGCCCGAGGGGGAGGCGCCTTGAGGGTCCTCGTCATCGACAATTACGACAGCTTCGTCTTCAACGTCGCCCGCTACTTCGTCCGGCACGGGGCGCGGACGCATGTCGCGCGCAACGACGCCGTCGGCGTCGGGGACATCGCGGCCGACCCGCCGGACGCCCTCGTCGTGTCGCCCGGCCCCTGCGCACCGAAGGATGCCGGCATCTCGATCGACCTTGTCCGTCAGTTGTCCGGCCGGCTGCCGATCCTCGGCATCTGCCTCGGCCATCAGGTGATCGGTGAGGTCTTCGGCGGCCGCGTCACCCGGGCGATCCGGCCGATGCATGGCCGCGCATCGCCCATCCGCCACGACGGCCAAGGGCTCTTCGCCGGGCTCGCCGACGAACCGAACGTGGGCCGCTACCATTCGCTTATCGTCGAGGAGACGCCGGCGATGCTGAAGCAACTGGTCGTCGACGCCCGATCGCCCGAGGGCGAGATCATGGCCCTCTCCCACCGCAACCATCCGACCTACGGCGTGCAGTTCCACCCCGAATCGATCCTCACCGATGCCGGCGAGCGGATGATCGCGAATTTCCTCGAGCTGTCGCGGCGGTTCCATGACGTCCGGGGCTGACGTCGTCTGGCTGGACGGCGAATTCCGGCCCGTCAAGGAGGCGATCGCCGCCAATGACCGCGGGCTGCTGCTGGCCGATGGGGCGTTCGATACCGCCCTCGTCCTCAACGCCCGCATCTTTCGCGGCGAGGATCACCTGGCGCGGCTGCTCGACGCCTGCGCGTGTCTCGGCATCCCCGTCGACGTGGGCATGCTTCGGTCTGCGATGCACGCGCTGGCGCTCCGCTGCGGCGACGGCTCCATCCGGCTGACGGTCACGCGCGGCCCGGCGCCCCGCGGCCTCGCCTTTCCCGCCGAGCCGCGTCCGACCGTCTTCGGCAGCGTCGCCCCCCTCGCCCCGGCCATGATGTTCCGGCCGGTCTCGTTGGTGACGACGGCGATCCGGCGCAACGAAACCTCGCCGACCGCCCGGCTGAAGACACTGTCCTATCTCGACGCGGTGCTGGCGACGCGGGAGGCAAAGGCGAAGGGCGCCGACGACGCCCTGTTCCTCAACACCGCCGGCCGTCTCGCCTCGACGGCGCTCGCCAACGTCTTCGTCGCCGACGGCCACAGGCTTCTGACGCCCCGCCGATCGGACGGCGTCCTGCCTGGCATCATGCGCCAATGGCTGATCGATGCGGCCCCGGCGGTCGGGCTCGTTGTCGAAGAAACGGAAATCACGCCGCAAGCGGCCCGTGGACGCGCCATGATCGCGACCAACAGCCTGCGCCTGATCGCGCCGGTCCCCCGGCTGGACGGCGATGCGATGCCGCAATTCCTGGCCGCCCGATCACTGGCGGCGCTGCTGTGCGAAGCAATCGCGGCGGAATGCGGACGCGATCCGCGCGACGCCGGCGCATCCCTCGCCTATCTGGCGCTGCCTGCCTGATCAGCTCCGGCGAGCCGATCCGCCGGCAAGCAGCCAGGCCGGGTCGAACCAGGTGTCGGCTTCGCCGTCATAGGGGAGCGTGTTGATGTCCCAGTGCCGGACGAATTTTGCATAGGCGGTCCAGACCGAGGGGCCGCCGCCGATATAGACGACCCGGCCGGCAAAGCGCGACAGCACCTCCTCCGGCACCTCGTTCGAGCGGATCGCGACGATCGTCCGCTCGTCATGGGCAAAGTCCGGAAACGAGGCGACGGTCTTCGGCCCGGCAATCAGCACGTGGCCCCGAGTGATCTCGAAGAACCGCTCCACGTCCTCGACGAAGGCGCGCTCGGGCCGACCCTCCCAGGGCATGCCGCCGTCGAGGCCCAGTTGCCCGCTCCTGCCGATCGCGCAGATCACTCTCACATCAGCCAATCGTTCGCTCCTCTGCAGTGGCGTCGTCGCATCCTGTCTGGGTGGATCGAAAAGAAATCGTAACCGCAGGCGAGACACCGATTCGATGCCAGCAGGAGCGACAATGCACCTGTCCGGTGCAGTCTTTCCCGTTCCAGATCAGAGACTTCTCGCCTCCGGCGGGCTTCCGCAAACAACCGTCAGCGGCGGCCAAACCCCATGGACAGCCAGTGCTTTTGGCCGGAACCAACCCGCAAACGGCGGATTAGTAAAGCATTTAAATGATCCCGCGTCCTGATTGGCTCAATAAGCCAGGAACAGATCCACCGAGATGGTTGCGTCAAGACATGCTGACTCACTCGCCGCCCGTCATCGTTCCCTCGCTTCTGTCGATCTCGAAGTCGACGCGAGCGTTCTTGACGCTCCTGCTCGTTGAAATCGAACTCCATCCGGGCCAGGACCAGCTCCTCGACCGGCTTGAAATGGAGAACCCCGTCGACGTCTCCACACTTGCCGATCTTTTAGCAGTGCGTCCTTCGACAGTTTCCAAGATGCTCGATCGCCTGATCGAGCGCGGGCTTGTGTCTAGGTCCTCCAATGCCCGCGACGCCCGCCGCACCATGGTGCATCTGACGCCCGAAGGGCTCGAGGCCCAGCGCAAGGTCCGCGATATCTGGAACAAGCTCGAGGCCGATCTCACCTCTGCCCTCACTCAGGACGAGATCGCGTTGCTCGACGATTCGCTCTACAGGGCCGGCGACATTCTGAGCCAGAAGCTCCGCCGCCTGCGCTGAGGGATCACCAGATCGGCGCTTCGCCGGGCGGCAGCGGTTCTCAGACCAGGCTCGATCCGGCTTTGCGACCGGATAGGACAGCAAGGTCGCAGCAGCTTGGAAAACTTCGACCTTGCGCCCGGGAGCGTCTTCGTCTTCACGCGCCGGGCCCTATCTGACCCTGCCGTCAACGGCTGGCATGCAGGGTGAGAGTTTCATGGACGAGGCGTCCTTCACGATCGAACACGACGGCATGAGCGCCGAGATCCTGCCTCTCGGCGCATCCCTCGTCGCATTGCGTCCCCGCGGCGCCGGGCATTCGATGGTCCTCGGTCTTCGCCCGGGCGGATACGGTGCCGCGAACCGGGCCTATGTCGGGTCGAGCGTCGGTCGCTTCGCCAACCGCATCGCCTCCGGCCGGTTCGCGCTCGATGGCCAGGAGTTCTCGACGCCGGTCAATGATGGCCCCCACCACCTGCATGGCGGCCCCGCCGGCTTCTCGACACGGCCGTGGTCGCTGGTCTCGCGCACCTCGTCGGAGGCGGTGCTGGCGCTGCGTTCGGACGACGGAGACGAGGGCTATCCGGGCCGCGTCGACGCCAGGGTGATCTTCACGGTTGTCGCGGGCGACGAGTTGCAGATCGCCTACGAGGCGGTGACCGACCGCCCGACCATCGTGAACCTCACCTCGCATCTCTATTTCAACCTTGCCGGCGGCGGTGACATTCTCAACCACCGGCTCACGGTCGCGGCCGATCACTATCTGCCGATCGACGAGACGACGATTCCGACGGGAGAGATCGCACCGGTCGAGGGCACGCGATTCGACTTTCGCCGCGGACGCCGGCTTGCCGAGCGCCCCGAAGGTCTCGACCACAATTTCTGCCTGGCCTCGCAGCGCAGCGCCGATCTGCGCGCGGCGGCGACTCTCGTCTGCGAGGCTTCCGGCTGGACGGTCGAGATGACGACCAGCGAGCCGGGCCTGCAGGTCTATGACGGCGCCAAGTTTGATGGGTCGCAGGAGAACGCGGCGGGAGCCCCTCTTCAGGCCTTTGCCGGGCTAGCGCTGGAGCCGCAGGTATGGCCCGACACGCCGAACCGGCCGAGCTTTCCCTCCGCCCTTCTCCTGCCGGGAGAGACTTATCGCAACGTCTCGCGCTACCGGTTCATCAACGGTTCATCTCCCATAGTGCATCAGGGCGGCGCAGCATAAAATGGCCGTCGACGCTCGGACGAATAAATTTGATGCTGCATCGCAACGCCGCTATCCAACCGTCGCATTTGTGGGTATTTTGAACCCCGTCTTCGACCGCTAAATCAGATGTTTGCCGTGAAAATTCCGCGTATCGATTCCCGTCGAACGGCCCTGAAGCTCGGCCTTGCAGCCGCATGCGGCGCAGCATTTCCGGGGAGTCTGCTGGCGAGCCGGAAGGCGGGTGCCCAGGAGAGCGGGGAGCCGTCCACCGTCGGCTCGCAGGAGCAACCGTTCAGCTTCGACGTCCTGTCGGCGAGGATGGAGCAGCAGGCCCGGGAAGACTACCGGGCACCCGAATCCACCCTGCCGGACGTCGTCGCCAATCTCAGCTACGATCAGCACCGGGCGATCCGCTTTCGTCCTGAGCAGGCGCTGTGGCGGGCCGAGCCCGGCGAGTTCCACCTCCAGGCGTTCTATCCGGGCTGGGTGTTCAAGGACACGACGAGGATCTTCATCGGCACGGACGGCGTCTACTCCCAGCACGTCTTCGGTTCGTCCGACTTCGAATACCGCCCGCCCCTCGACCCCTCGCAGTTCCAGACGCTCGATCTGGGCGGCGTCGCCGGTTTCCGGATCCATGCGCCGCTGCAGCGGCCCGACTATTTCGACGAGCTCGTCACCTTTCTCGGGGCCAGCTACTTTCGCGCCCTCGGCACCGGCTCGCGCTACGGGCTGTCGGCGCGCGGCCTGGCCATCAACACCGCGACGTCGGAGACGGAAGAGTTCCCGCGCTTTTCCGCCTTCTACATCGATCAGCCGCAACCCGCGGACGCCTCGATCCGCATCATGGCGGAGCTGCACAGCCAGAGCCTGACGGGCGCCTATCTGTTTGTCATCACGCCCGGCCACACGACCACGATCGAGACCACCTGCCGGCTCTACCCGCGCACGGACATCACCCGGCTCGGCATCGCGCCGCTGACTTCGATGTACACCTTCGGCGAGAACGACCGCAGCGACCACGACGACTTCCGACCCGAGGTTCACGACAGCGATGGCCTCATGGTGATCCGCGCCGACGGCGAGGAGATGTGGCGCCCGCTCAAGAACCCGCAGACGCTGGCCCTGTCCTATTTCCAGGAGAGCAGCCCGCGCGCGTTCGGCCTGCTGCAGCGCGACCGTGACTTCTCCCACTACCAGGACACCGAAGCCCGTTACGATCTGCGCCCCTCGCTGATGATCGAGATGCTGGGCGACTGGGGCAATGGCGTGATCGAGCTTGTCGAGATCCCGACGGACTCCGAGGCGAACGACAACATCGTCGCCTTCTGGGTGCCGGAGACAAAGGCGACTGCCGGCTCGGCCATGGAGTTCCGCTACCTGATGAAGTGGGGGCTCTCCACTATGGACGAGACCTTGATGGCGCGGGTGTCAGGTACCTATGTGGGGGTCGGCGGCAACGCTGCCGAGGCCAACGAGAACCCGTCCAGCCGGCGCTTCGCGATCAATTTCACCGGCGGCTCGATCCACAATCTGCCGCCCGACGCCAAGCTCGATCCGCTGGTCGACATGCCGTCCAACGCGCGGCTTCTGGACAGCAGTCTGTCGAGGCTTCCGGATGGCGGCTGGCGGCTCTCGCTCGAGATCGAGCGAGACGATGACCAGCCAGTCGAGCTTCGCGTGAAACTTTCCATGCTGCAGCGCATTGTAAGCGAAACGTGGCTATATCAATGGACGAGTACGACATGACGACCCTCCCGAACGATCATAACGTACGCAACGACATGAATTGCGGCGCCCTCATCGGTCGCGCCGACCTCTCCGACGACGTCGTGATCGAGGCGGTGAAGAACCGTCTCGCCGCAAAGGCGCGCTCGAGCGAGGATGCCGAAAGCATCGTGAATGCCGCGATGGCAGGCGACGCGCAAGCCATGTCCATCCTGCGGACGATCCAGGTGCCGGCCCCGACTGTACGGCTGGCTATGCCGGCCCAGCCCCTGACCCGCGAGCGTCAGCGCCGCGGTTTCCCGGTCCCTGTCATCCGCTTTTCCTGGAACCGTGGTTGAGGCAGGCGACTGACCGACCTGCCGTCCGGGCGGCCCTGCCGACATCCCGATGTGGAGGCTTCGGCGAAGTTGCCCTATATCCTCGACCTGTCGCAGGAACGGTCGAAGCCGGCTTTGACGCACGATGCCGGCATCCGCTTGCCTGCGCCGCGAGGACGAATTGATGGCTCTGAGGCGATTTGCATTCGTGCTGGCGGCCGTGGCGCTCGCCACCGTTGCCGCATGGCTGTTTTTCGTGGTCGTGACGGCCAACGGCATCACCTACCTGCATATCGCGCAGATCACGCTCCTGTTGATCTGCTGCCTCTGGTTGTCCTGGGGGTTCAACACGGCGCTGGCCGGCATCGTCAGCCGCGACAGGCTGCCGGAGCCCGAGAAGCGCCCGAGGCCCGCGACCAGCCGGACGGCGGTCCTGATGCCGGTCTACAACGAAGATGTGCGGGCGGTCTTCGCCCGCGTCGCGGCCATGTACGAGGAGCTGCGGCGGTCGCCGGATTTCCAGCGCTTCGACTTCTATATCCTGTCGGATTCCACCAAGTCTGAGAATGTCGCCGAGGAACGCCGCGTCCACGATCTTCTGGTCGCCGAACTCTCCGCCGCCGGCCGGCTCTACTACCGCAATCGCGAACAGAACATTGGTCGCAAGGCCGGCAACATCGCCGACTTCGTGACCAACCATGGCGGCGCCTACGACTACATGCTGATCCTCGACGCCGACAGTCTGATGCGGGCTGAGACGATCATCGAGATGGCGGGACGGATGGACGAGGATCCGGAACTCGGATTGCTCCAGAGTCAGCCGCTGATCATCGGCCGGCGGACGCCGTTCGGCCGCGCGCTGCAGTTCTCGGCTGCCCTCTTCTCGCCGATCTTCTCGCGCGGCATCGCAGCCCTGCAAGGACGCGAGGGACCCTTCTGGGGCCACAACGCCATCATCCGCGTGCGCGCNTTCGCNGCNNNNTGCGGNCTGCCGANNCTNNCGGGCAAGCCNCCNNTCGGCGGNCANATCCTCAGCCACGACTATGTNGAGGCNGCCCTNCTNGCNNGNGCCGGNCTACAAGGTGCGNGTCGANCCNGATCTCGNNGGCTCNTTCGAGGAAGCNCCGNCCAANATCATCGAATATGCCAAGCGCGACCGCCGCTGGTGCCAAGGCAATCTGCAGCATGCAAGGCTCCTGCCGGCGCCGGGATTGCGGTTGTGGAGCCGGATCTCGCTGGTCGCCGGGATCATGGCCTATCTCGCCTCGCCGATCTGGCTGATGTTCCTGATCGTCAGCCTGCTCGATCCGGTGCTGGCGCCGGAGCCGAACTACTTCCCGGCGAACTCGCTGTTCCCGGTCTTTCCGCAGCCGGAAACCAACAAGGCGCTGCTCCTGCTCTTCGGCATCTTCGTCCTCCTGCTCCTGCCCAAGACCTTGATCGCCTTCGGCTCGGCCTTTACCGAACGGCGCAAGTCCTTCGGCGGCACCGGGCTGGTTCTCGCCGGTGCCTCGGTCGAGCTGATCCTGACCAGCATCCTCGCGCCGATCATGATGATGTTCCAATCGAAGGCGGTCTACGAAATCCTCGTTGGCGCGGATGCGGGCTGGCCCTCGACCGAGCGCGACGATGACTACATGCCGGTCTCCGTCGCCTTCCGCGCCTCGTGGTGGATGGTGCTCTCTGGCGCCGTCGTTCTCTATGCCACCTACGCCTATGCTCCCGACCTGATGCTCTGGACGCTGCCAATCGCCGTGCCGCTCGTGACCGCGCCGCTGATGATCAGCCTGACCGGCAATCCCGTCCTCGGGGACGGCCTGAAGCGTCTAGGCCTGTTCACCACGCCTTTCGAGGCGCACCCGGAATCGGTGATCCGGGCGAGTTCGCAGTGGCGCAACCGCCTGGCGGCGATGGAGGCGGAAACGCTTTCCGGGAACCCCACGATGGATCGCCCTGAGGGCTTGCCGGATCCCGCCTGAGTCCTACGACATCATCCATGACAATCGCAGCTTCGCCTCGCCCGCAGTCGGGCCGTGACCATCGCGTCGACTTCTGGCGGGGCGTTGCCCTCGTGATGATCTTCATCAATCACATTCCGGGCAACCTCTACGAGAACTTCACGTCCCGTAATTTTGGCTTTTCCGACGCCGCCGAGCTGTTCGTCTTCCTGGCGGGCTTCGCCTCTGCCTATGCCTATGGGCGGCTGTTCTTCGCCGGCCACCGGCTGGTCGCGACGCTGAAGGCCTGGCGGCGCGCCGGCGTCCTCGTGCTCGTCCAGTACATGATGTCGATCCTCGCCCTCGGCGTCTTCTCCTGGGGCGCGCTGGCGCTGGGGCGGGGCGAACTCCTGTCGCGCAACGGCCTGTCGCAGTTCATCGCCGCTCCGGTCGAGACGATGGTCGGCTTCGCGGCGATGACCCACCAGCTCGGCTACGTGAACATCCTGCCGATGTACGCAGTGCTGCTGTTCCTCCTGCCGGCGCTCCTCGCCCTCGCCCGGGTCAGCCTCAACTTGATGCTCGCGGTCTCGGCGACGATCTGGCTCTTGGCCTATGTCTTCGCCATCGATCTGCCGAACTATCCGCTGCCCGGAGGCTGGTTCTTCAATCCGATCTCCTGGCAGCTGATCCTCGCCCTCGGTCTCTATTGCGGCTTCCAGAGGATCGAGCGCGGCTACGCCGTCGCCTTCCATCCGTGGGTGATGGCGCTCGCCGGCGCCTACTGCATGGTGGCCTTCCTGACCATCCGCTTCGATCTCTGGTCCTGGTGGGGAAGCCTGCCCTTCCCGATGCTCGTGACCGGGTTCGACAAGACCTATGTCAGCCTGCCGCGTCTGCTGCACATGGCGGCGTTCATCTACATCTTCGCCAATGCCGCGCCGACGTCGCCCTTCTCGACCGTGACACGCGACAATCCGCTCGCCATGCTCGGCCGCCATTCGCTGCCGGTCTTCGCGCTGGGTACCGTGCTGTCGCTGTTCGGCCAGGTGATCAAATACGATCACGAGCCGCATTTCTTCACCGACACGCTGCTGATCGCAGGCGGCATCGCGATCCAGTTCGCGCTGGCGCGCTTCCTCGACTGGTGGGCGACGGCCCAGAAAGTCGCGCTCGGGCCGAAGGGGGCCCACGCCGTCGATCCGACGCGGGCCGACAGCCCCCGCGTTGGAGGGCCCATAGCCAAGGCGGCCGCCGCGGACGGCGAGCTTGCCGCCATCCGCAAGTCGCCGAACGAGCGACTGACGCCGGTCGCGTGACGCGGCAGCACCCGGGGCGTCTTGGGACGCCCTCTGCGACTTTAGAACTAAACGATATGATATTGTTATCTGATCATTTCCGGCTAAGTTCGCCCCGATTCGGTAATCGGACCGGGAGAAACGGCATATGGCAACGAACGCCGCGACGGCACATCGAGGCGGATGGCTCGCCCGGGAACGAACGGTAGCGGATCCCGGCTTCAACCGCTGGCTCGTCCCACCTGCAGCACTCTGCGTCCACCTCTGCATTGGTGAGGTCTACGCCTTCTCGGTCTTCAACAAGCCGCTCAGCCTGCTGAACGGGACGGTCGGACCGGACGGCGCCGTGGTTCCCGCTGCGAACGACTGGTCGATCGCCTCGCTCGGCTGGATCTTCTCCATCGCCATTCTCTTCCTCGGCCTCGCCGCCGCCTTCGGCGGCACCTGGGTGGAGAAGGTCGGCCCCCGCAAGACCATGGCGGCGGCGGCTGCCCTTTTAGGCGGCGGCTTCCTCGTCGCCTCGCTCGGCGTTGCCTGGCACCAGCTCTGGCTGGTCTATCTCGGCTACGGCGTTCTCGGCGGCTGCGGCCTCGGCCTTGGCTACATCTCGCCCGTCAAGACGCTGATGAGTTGGTTCCCGGACAAGCCGGGCATGGCGACGGGCATGGCGATCATGGGCTTCGGCGGCGGCGCCTTCATCGCCTCGCCGCTGTCTGTCTGGCTGATGGGCATCGGCGGCGTCGCCTTTGCCTTCGTCGTTCTCGGCATCGTCTATTTCGTCTACATGATGGTCGGCGCGACGATCGTGCGGGTGCCGCCGAAGGGCTGGCTCCCGCAAGGCTATGTCGCTCCGACGAAGTCCAGGGGCCTTGTCACCACCGCCAATGTCCATGTGGACGAGGCGCTGAAGACGCGGCAGTTCTGGCTTCTCTGGGGTGTCCTGTTCCTCAATGTGACCGCCGGCATCGGCGTTCTCGGACAGGCCTCGCTGATGAGCCAGGAGATGTTTCCGGGCCTCATCACTGCCGGCGCGGCTGCCGGCTTCGTCGGTCTGCTCTCGCTGTTCAATATGGGCGGAAGGTTCTTCTGGGCCTCGACGTCGGACTATATCGGCCGCAAGAACACCTACATGATCTTTTTCGCCCTCGGCATCATCCTCTACGCACTGGTGCCGACGACGGGGCAGATGGGCTCGATCGTCCTGTTCGTCTTGTTCTACGGCATCATCCTGTCGATGTATGGCGGCGGCTTCGCCACCATCCCGGCCTATCTGAAGGACGTCTTCGGCAACCAGTATGTGGGAGCCATCCACGGCCGTCTTCTGACGGCCTGGTCCGCGGCCGGGATCGTCGGGCCGTCGCTGGTGAACTACATCCGCGACTACCAGATCAATTCCGGCGTTCCCAAAGCCGACGCCTATACGGTCACCATGTACATCATGGCCGGCCTGCTGGCAGTCGGCTTCGTCCTGAACTTCCTGATGACGCCGGTCAACGAGCGCCATCACCTGGAAGCCGATGCGGCTCCGAGCCGGGCCTGAGGGGAGAGACCGACATGAACAACCACGCCTCGAACGGCAGCAGCCTGAAGCTCGCCCTCGCCTGGGCCTTCGTCGGCATCCCCCTCGCCTGGGGCATCGTCATGACGCTGATCAACGCACTGGCCCTGTTCCAGTAAACATCCAGCGAGCGCCTGCCGCGCGGATCGGCCTTCGATCCGCCCCGGCTTCAGGACGCACGAAAAAGGGCGGCTCCGATCATCGGAGCCGCCCTTTGCTGTTTCGGCTATGCCGGGCTTCGATCGCCCGGTCGCCGCATGTTCTCAGCGAACGGCGTCGCGGATCTCTTCGTTGCGGATCGTCCGGCCGTAGTCCGAGCCCGGAACGCGGGTGCTCGACGCGCCGTCGACCGAGACGGCCGAGCCGCGATAGTCGTTGGTGCGAACGGCATTGCGGGCTCTCTCATTGGCCCGCGTCCGCTCATAGTCGGAGCCCGGAACACGCTGGTTCGCGCTGTAACCGTAGGCGGCTGCACCGTTCGTTGTTCCGCCGTAGACGCCGCCCGCCGCAACGGCCGCACGCGATGCCTCGTTCGCCTGGGTGCGGAAGAAATCGGAACCGGGAACCGACTGCGCCGACGCCGCGGCGCTGAGGCCAAGGGTCGCCGCGAAGATCGAAGTGGCAATGATGGTGGTACGCATTTCATAAATCCTTGTAGAATGCATCGGCAGCTTACCCGCCATGCCCGAAGGCAAGGTCGGCTCGTTGCCTGTCATTCACCCATGTAAGCACGATGCAGCCCGATGAAATGCGCGCATGATGAACAGTCTGTCGGCATGTCAAGACGTCACGAATTCTTGTCATGGAAGTGTCACCCTTCGGCAATCGAGACGTGCACGGAGAGCTCTCCGGCTATCTCCTCGCGGGCAGGGCCCCCGCGAAGGAGATTGATATTCCCCATAAATATGAGCACTTTGACGTCGCCGACCAGCGAGCGGAAGACGCCCCGACGTCAAGTGAGATCGAGGCGCCACATGCCAGACATGCAAAAAGGGCGGCCTTGCGACCACCCTTTCCGGAATTCTTGGCTATACTTGCGCTGGTCGATTGAAGATCGAGCCCTAGCCACTCGGATGGCCCATTGCCCACGGGCTGCGGGCCAGCTGATGGCTGGCGCCGCGACCTACTTCATCGTCGGGATGGAGAACTCCGCGCCGTCCTTGATGCCCGAGGGCCAGCGGGAGGTGACGGTCTTGGTCCGCGTGTAGAAGCGGAACGCGTCGGAGCCGTGCTGGTTGAGGTCGCCGAAGCCCGAGGCTTTCCAGCCGCCGAAGGTGTAGTAGGCGAGCGGCACCGGGATCGGCACGTTGATGCCGACCATGCCGATGTTGATGCGGCTGGCGAAGTCCCGCGCCGCGTCGCCGTCCCTCGTGAAGATCGCGACGCCGTTGCCGTATTCGTGGCTCATCGGCAGGTCGATGGCGGCCTCGTAGTCGGCAGCCCGGGCGACCGAAAGGACGGGACCGAAGATCTCGGTCTTGTAGATGTCCATGTCCTTGGTGACGTGGTCGAACAGGCAGGCGCCGACGAAGAAGCCGTCCTCGTAGCCCTGCATCTTGAATTTCCGTCCGTCGACGACGAGCTTGGCGCCTTCCTCGACACCGCGATCGACGAGGCCGAGGACGCGCTTCTGCGCCTCGCGCGTCACCAGCGGGCCGAAGTCGACGTCGTCGCCGCCGGTCCAGGGACCGATCTTCAGCGCCTCGACCTTGGGCACGAGCTTCTCGATCAGCCGCTCTGCCGTCTCCTCGCCGACGGGGACTGCGACCGAGACCGCCATGCAGCGCTCGCCGGCCGCGCCGTATCCGGCGCCGATCAGCGCGTCGACGGCCTTGTCCATGTCGGCGTCCGGCATGATGATCATGTGGTTCTTGGCGCCGCCGAAGCACTGGACGCGCTTGCCATTCGAGCAGCCGCGGCCGTAGATGTACTGAGCGATCGCAGTCGAGCCGACGAAACCGATGGCCTGGATGTCCGGATCGTCCAGGATCGCGTCGACGGCGCCCTTGTCGCCATTGACGACGTTGAGGATGCCGGCCGGCGCGCCGGCTTCGAGCATCAGCTCGGCGAGCATCATCGGCACCGACGGGTCGCGCTCGGACGGCTTCAGGATGAAGGCGTTGCCGGCGGCGATCGCCGGGCAGAACTTCCACATCGGGATCATCGCCGGAAAATTGAACGGCGTGATGCCGGCGACGACGCCCAGGGGTTGGCGGATCGAATAGATGTCGATGCCGGGCCCGGCGCCTTCGGAGAACTCGCCCTTCATCATTTGCGGCGCCGCCATGCAGAACTCGGCGACCTCGAGGCCGCGCTGCACGTCGCCCTTGGCGTCGGGGAAGGTCTTGCCGTGCTCTTTCGACAGGGCTTCGGCGAGCTTGTCCATGTCGCGATTGAGGAGTTCGACGAACTTCATCATCACGCGGGCGCGGCGCTGCGGGTTGGTCGCGGCCCAGGCCGGCTGCGCCGCCTTGGCGTTCTCGACCGCCGCGCGCAGCTCGCTTTCGTTGGCGAGCGCGACGGTGCCCTGCACCTCGCCGGTCGCCGGGTTGAAGATCTCGGCGCTGCGGCCGCTGGTGCCGGCGACGTGCTTGCCGCCGATGAAATGACCGATCTCGTACATGAATAAGCCTCCCCTGTTGATTGACTGGCGCTGTTGTGGACTGCCATGAGTTTCGCGCACAATGGCATCGGTATAAAGCCCGCGGCACGCCCATTCGTTGTGCGGATTTTATAGTGCTTCGGGAAACTGCCGGGTCTGATCGCCATGAACTGGGCCATGAACTGGGACGACGTCCGAATCTTTCTATCCGTCGCCCGGGCCGGACAGATCCTCGCCGCCGCGCGGCGGCTCGATCTCAACCATGCGACGGTGGGTCGCCGTCTGACGGCCCTCGAGGAAGCGATCGGCACGAAGCTATTCGATCGCTCCCCGGGCGGCTGCGAGCTGACGGAGGCGGGGCGGGTGTTCCGCAGCCATGCGGAGGCGATGGAGGCGGCGATGATCTCCGGCCGCGCCGAGGTCGGCGGCAGCGACGTCGACCTCTCCGGCACGGTGCGGATCGGCGCGCCGGACGGTTTCGGCACCGCATTCCTGGCGCCGCGCCTGTGGCGGCTCATCGAGCGGCATGCCGGGCTGACGGTGCAGCTCGTTCCCGTGCCCCGCACCTTCTCCCTGTCGCGGCGGGAGGCGGACATCGCCATCACCGTCGAGCGGCCGGCCGCCGGGCGGCTCGTCGCGGCGAAGCTCTGCGACTACCGCCTCGGCTTCTATGCCAGCCGTGCCTATGTGGAGGCCGCAGCCAGGCCGGGTTCGCTCGCGGAGCTGGCGGAGCATCGGCTGGTCGGGGCGGTGGAGGATCTTCTGTACTCGCCGCAGCTCGCCTATCATGCGGACCGGCTCGCTGCCTGGCCGTCGCGCTACGAGGTGTCGAGCGCCATCGGCCAGACCGAGGCGGTCGCCGCGGGAGCCGGCATCGGCATCCTGCACCGTTTCATCGCCGCAGGACGCGCCGATCTGGTCGAGCTTCTGCCCGACGAGGCTATCACGCGAAGCTACTGGCTGGTCTATCACGAAAGCGCCCGCGACATCCGGCGGGTCACGGCAGTCGTCGAGTTCATCCGCTCGGCGGTCGAGGCCGAGCGGATGCTGTTCCTGTAGGGCGCCGTGGATCCGAAGGGGCGGAAAAATGGGCCGCCATGCCCTTCGATCGACGGCTGGACCGATCAGCCGCCGAAGGCCGGCAGCTTCTCGATCTGGTCCTTTGTCAGCTGCGTCTTGATGCGGCCCATGTCGAGAGACACCTCGGAGAGCATCAGGATCACCTGCTTCTCACCGATCCCGAGAAAGCCACCCACCTCGACCGTAATCGCCTTGGCATTGCCCTGCGCGTCTCCGAGAACGTCCTCGACCTCGCCGACCCTCTCGTCATTCGGACCGACGACATCCATGTCGTCGACCTGGTCGACCATCAGGTTGAGCTGGGGAACCGGAACTTCATCCCTGTCGATCACCGCAAGGACGCCGGCGGTTGCCGCGGGAGCGGCCTGTTGGCCCGACGTGTCGGGGCTGGTGGTCTGGCTCTGCTGCGCGACAGCCGCGCCGGCGAACAGGCAGGCGGTGAGGACGGCGGGGAGGAAAGACTTCAACAATGGCTCCATCGGTTTGCGAAGTGAGAGGCAGGCGAGCCCGTGCCGATACCGCCGGAGCGGGAGCGAAGCGTCACCTGTCCTGATGGAACTGGAACCGGCGGGGGCAGCTAAAGTTCCCCGAGGACGAGCCTGCGCAGGTCGTCTCGAGCCACCCTCACGCCTGTTCACAAGCTTTACGATGCAGGCGCCGGACGCGCATGCGAAGGCTTGGTCACGGCCGTTCGACAGGCGAGCGATCCACCGCGCCAAGCAGCGCCAGGACCGCCTTGTTCAGGGGCGTCGGCACGCCGTGCCGCTCGCCGGCGCGAACCACGGCGCCGGTGAGGTATTCGTGCTCCAGCGGCTGGCCGGCGAGCCGATCATAGAGCATGGACGAGCCGCTGCCGGAATTGGCGCCAGCGGAAATCGTCAGGATGCGATCGACCTCGTCGTCGCCGAGCTTTGCCCCCGATGCTCGGCCGGCGGCGATCGCCTCGGCGAGCAGTCCCCGTCCGAGTTCCTGCACCGCCTCGTCGGTGAACACGTCCATGCGGCGCAGGGTGAGCGCGGTGACGGGATTGGCGACGACATTGGCGAGCAGCTTGCGCCAGGCGGCGGTGAGAAACTCAGGCTCGATCTCGACGGCGAGTGCCGATCCTTCGAAGAACCGCGCCACCTGCCGCCCGGGCGCGTCGTCGGGTACAATTAGCCGGCTGCTATAGTGATGCACGATCCGGCCGGGGCCGACCCGCTCGGCCGCGACATAGACGATCGAGGCGATGACCGTTCCGGCCAGTCCGAAGCCGGCAAGCCGGTCGGCGTGGTCGACGCCGTTCTGGGCGATGAGCACCAGGGTCTCCGGTCCGGACAGGGCTTCGAGCCAAGGCCGGGCGCTGGCCGTGTCCTGCGCTTTGGTGGCGACGACGATGAGATCGACCGGACCGGCATCGGCCGGCATATCGCCGGGATCCGCGACGATGGTGGCACCGACGTCTCGTGTCGCACCGCCATCGTCGATCGTCAGTGTCTCGAAAGGCGTGCGCACGCACAGCGTCACGTCATGGCCGGCATCCGCCAGCATCGCCGCGAAATAGCCGCCGATCGCGCCGGCTCCGATCACCGCTGCCTTCATCCTCGCACCCTATCCTTCCGTTCGACGCCTGTTCGAGTTGGCCGCGACCAAGTCATCGCCGACCGCGGCACGGCGCGCGACCCGAAAAGCCGCGCTCCTGCCGAGCACTCATTCCCGATTGGTGACCGCAGCCTCGGAAAAGGTCGCCATGTCGCGGTGGCAGCGGGCGGCCGCCTTGACGATGCCGGCGGCGAGCGCCGCGCCGGTGCCCTCGCCGAGCCGCATGCCGAGCGCCAGCAGCGGCACCTTGCCCATCGTCTCCAGCGCCTGCATGTGGCCGCGCTCGGCCGATACATGGCCGAACAGGCAGTGGTCGAGCGCGCGAGGATCCATTTTGTGCAGCACGGCGGCAGCGGACGTCGCGACGAAGCCGTCGACGATTACCGGCACCTTCTGGTGCCGCGCGCCGAGGATCGCCCCGGCCATCGCGGCGATCTCGCGGCCGCCGAGCCGCCGCAGCACTTCCAGCGGATCCGACAGATGCCCTTTGTGGAAGGCGAGCCCCTGGTCGATCACCGCCACCTTGCGGGCCATATCCTCGCCGGCGAGCCCGGTACCGGCGCCGGCCCAGTCAGCGCCGGTCCCGCCGAAGAGCGCGGCGTAGATCGCCGCGGCGACCGTGGTGTTGCCGATGCCCATCTCGCCGATGCAGAGGAGGTCGGGCTTGTCCATCAGCACCTCCATGCCGAAGGCCATGGTCGCCGCGCAGGTCCTCTCGTCCATCGCGGCGGTTTCGGTGAAATCGTCGGTCGGGATCTCCAGCGCGAGATCGTAGACCTTCAGGCCGAGATCGTAGGCGGCGCAGATCTGGTTGATGGCCGCGCCTCCCGCGGCGAAGTTCGCGACCATCTGCGCCGTCACCTCGGGCGGAAAGGCCGAGACGCCCTTCGCCGTGACGCCATGATTGCCGGCAAAGACCGCCACCAGCGGCCGCTCGACGTGGGGAACGCCCCCCTGCCAGGCGGCCAGCCACTGGGCGAGTTCCTCCAGCCGGCCGAGTGAGCCGGCGGGCTTGGTCAGGTCCTCCTCGCGGTGGCGCGCGGCGTGGACGGCCGCGCCGTCCGGCCCCGGCATGGTGCGGACGAGATCGCGGATGTCGTCGAAGGGAAGACCGGTGGTGGACATCGTGGGCTCCTTGGTGTTCAGCCTGTTCCGGCTGCCGTATCGCCACCCGCACGGCGAAAATGCGACGCCAGATGAACGGGGGACGGCTTGCAGACGATCACGGCGCTGACCGGCGCGACCTTCCGGGCCGCCGCCTTTCTCACCCGCCTT
Source organism: Fulvimarina sp. (assembly GCA_002700095.1). Classification (GTDB taxonomy): domain Bacteria; phylum Pseudomonadota; class Alphaproteobacteria; order Rhizobiales; family Rhizobiaceae; genus Jiella. Next base: position 50,817 of record PACL01000091.1, read on the forward strand.
AGCATCTCCAGCCGGCACTTCGAGGGCCATGGGCGCGTGGCGTCCGTCCAATCCCCCGAAAAACCGGCCGGCGATCCACTCACCGATGCCGGGAATGCCGCCGCACCGGCCGCCAGGCCCCCTGGCCAGGACGGGCCTTTTGATGACGAGCCAGCCGGCCGGCCGGCCCCCTATCGCCTCGGCGACGACGCCCATGCGTTTCCGCTGGTCGGTCTGATCGCCGCGGCGCCGGCGGCGCTGCTCCTCCTCGTCCTGCCCGCCCTCGGCCTGTCGCCGCTGGTCTGCGGCATCCTCGCCCTCGCCGCTCTCGTCGCGATGACCGGGGCTCTGCACGAGGACGGGCTCGCCGACGTCGCCGACGGGCTCGGCGGCCACCACCGGCGCGAACGGGCGCTGGAGATCATGCATGACAGCCGGGTCGGCAGCTACGGCGCTATCGCGCTGGTCCTCTCGCTCGGGCTTCGGGCGGCATTGCTCGCCGAGCTTTGCGCCACCCGCCCTGTCGCCGCAGCTTTGGCGATCATCGCGGCATCGGCCGCCAGCCGCGGCGCGATGGCGGCCTTCTGGGGCGCCACGCCGCCGGCCACCGGCACCGGCCTTGCCGCCCGCGCGGGCCAGCCGTCGCGGGACCCGGCGCTGAAATCACTGGCTCTAGGCGCGGCCCTGGCTCTCGCTCTCGTCCTTCCCGTCGCCGGCTTCCCCTCCGTCGCCGCGGCCATCGCGCTGCCCGCCCTCGCCCTTATCCTCTTCCGCCGCTTCGTCATCCGGCGCATCGGCGGCCAGACCGGCGACTGCCTCGGCGCTGCCCAGCAGCTCTGCGAGATCGCGGTGCTGACCGGGCTGGCCATGGGGACGTGATCGCCTGCCGGAAGACACCCCATCCGGATCGCCGATGAGCGGGGCAGGCTCGGAAGGGCTGTGGCGGCGATGGTCGTCCGGGGGGAAATGGGCCGGTCGGCACCGTCCAGTCGAACCCGTAGCCCACGGGCCGAACCTGCAGCCTGCCCGCCGGTGCGCAGGCCTTCGCCCGACTTGACGACAACCGGTGTCGGCTGGCATGCCTGCCCGCAGACCGGGGCCGGTTTTTTGCTCCCCCCGCGCGAGCAGCCTCTCCCCGATTGGCGCCGCGCGATCCGATGACTTCCCTCCAACCAACTGTTATGTCAGGTAGACAGGGTTCAGAAAGGCGCCGCGCGTGGACGATCGATTTCGAGAGGACATCGAAGCCATCGGGCGGATCGCGGCTGTGCCGAAGATCCTCGATGTCGTCTGCCGCACCACCGGTATGGGATTTGCTGCCGTCGCACGGGTAACCGACGGCCACTGGGTCACATGCCAGGCGCTGGATCACATCGGGTTCGGATTGAAGCCCGGCGACGAACTCAAGGTCGAAACGACGATCTGCAACGAGATTCGCGACAGTCGCGAGACCGTGGTCATCGACCACGTCAGCGAGAGTGCCACCTATTGCGATCACCCGACCCCGAGACTCTACGGTTTCGAGAGCTACATCTCGATACCCATCATCCGGGCCAATGGCCAGTTCTTCGGAACGCTCTGCGCGATCGACCCGCGCCCTGCCCGCCTCGACAATCCTGAGACCGTCGGCATGCTCAAGCTGTTCGCCGAACTGGTGGCGTCCCATCTCGACACGGACCAGAAGTTGGCGGAGGCCGAGGCCAGCCTCCTCAGCGAGCGGCGCGTCGCGGAGTTGCGCGAGCAGTTCATCGCCGTTCTCGGTCACGACCTGCGCAACCCCGTCGCCTCCATCGATTCCGGCATGAAGCTGTTGCTGCGCCAGCCGCTCGACGAGCGGTCCCATCAGGTGGTGACGCTGGTCCGGGGTAGCGTGCTGCGCATGCGCGGACTCATTGACAACGTCCTCGACTTTGCCCGCGGCCGGCTCGGCGACGGGCTGACGCTCGACCGCTCCGAAGACGGCGGGCTTGCAAACAGCCTGATGCAGGTCGTCGACGAGATGCGGATCGCCCACCCGGACCACCGGATCGAGGCGACGATCGCCATCGACCGGCCGGTCCACTGCGACCGCGCCCGGATCGGCCAGCTTCTGTCGAACCTTCTCGGCAATGCGCTGACCCACGGCGCCTCCGACCAGCCGATCGAAATGCGGGCCGCCACCGAGGGCGACCGCTTCGTCCTCAGCGTCGCCAATGCCGGCAAGCCGATCGGCGAGGAGACGATGAAGCACCTCTTTCAACCCTTCCTGCGCGGCGAGATCCGGGCCAGCCAGCAGGGGCTCGGCCTCGGCCTGTTCATCACCAGCGAAATCGCCAAGGCCCATGGCGGGGCGATGGCGGTCGTCTCGGACGAGCAGGAAACGCGCATCACCTTCGAGATGCCGCTCGGCGGCGCCACCACGAAGCAGGCCTCGTAGCAACGCCTCGGATCCACATCCTCCGATCGAGCGTTACGGAATGACACCGTCGCGGCAAAAGGGGCAGCCGCGCCGCCGTCATTCATGAATGATTCGGCTCGCACACCTTGCGCCACCGTCGGCGGCCATCCACTTACCATCCAGATGGATGGTAAGGAGATGGTTTGTTGAAGCTGCAGGACGTTCGACCCAAGATTGCCGACAGCGAGAAGATCACCATCAATCTCGGGCATGTCGATCTCGGCCAGATCGATCTCCTGGTGCAGGAAGGCTTCTACGCCAACCGGACCGACTTCATCCGCACCGCCATCCGCAACCAGCTGTCGCGGCATGAGGAGGCAATGCGCAAGACTGTCCAGCGCCGGGACATCGAGCTGGGCGTCCGGCGCTATGCCCGGGCCGACCTCGAGGCCGCGAGAGCGGCCGGAGAGAGGCTGGCGATCCAGGTGCTCGGCCTTGCGGTCATTGCCGACGACGTCTCCCCGGAACTCGCCCTGGAGACGATCGCGTCGCTGGAAGTGCTCGGCGCGCTCCAGGCTCCCGCAGCCGTCAAGGCTGCCCTGAAGGACCGCATCCGGTGATGCGCGCCCCTCGTCTCTCTCTTTCTCTCCCCTTTTTTTGCGGGCGCGGTCGAATGATCGCCGCGCCGTCGCTCCTCTTCTCCACGACTGGAACCCCATCATGAACGCCTTTCCCAACGTCGACATGCAGGAGGTCACCCGCCTCACCCGCAAGGGCAAGCTCAAGGAAGCGATGCGGCTTCTCGGCGGCGGCCTCATGGGGAGTGGCATGGCTGGAGGAAGCGAAGCGGCCGGATCGGACACAAAGGTGCAAGCAGCCGCCACGGATACCGCGACGCCGACGCGCCACAAGACCACCATCCTCGACCTTGCAAATCCGGGCTCGAAGTCCGGCGGAGCCTGGTCACTCGGGGCGGGGCGGGACGAGGCGCGCGGGGATGCGGCAGACGCCGGCTCCGGAGCCCACCCGACAACTCCGCGGCGGCAGCCGGGCCAGTTGCCGGACGCCGCCTCTGCGTCGAATTCCTGGTCCCGCTTCGTCGGCGGCAGCGTCCTTCCCGATCTCAAGGGGCTTCCCGACTTCGCCGGGCTTTCCGGGCTCGGCGGGACAGCGCGAGCCGTCGCCGTGCCGGATGGCGCGCGCTTCGACACCCACGACTTCGAAGGCCCTTCGGGCAGCCGCCGCTACAAGCTCTACATTCCGGCGACCCACAACGGTCAGCCGGCGCCGCTGGTCGTCATGCTGCATGGCTGCACCCAGTCGCCGGACGATTTCGCCGCCGGCACGCGGATGAACGCGCTTGCCGAAGAGTTCGGTTTCCTCGTCGCCTATCCCGAGCAGAGCCAGCGCGCCAATGCGCAGAAATGCTGGAACTGGTTCGAGGCCGGCGACCAGCGGCGCGATTCCGGCGAGCCGGCGCTGATCGCCGGCATCACCCGCGAGATCGTTGCCGCGCACGGCGTCGATCCGGCGCGGGTCTTCGTCGCAGGGCTGTCGGCCGGCGGCGCGGCGGCGGCGATCATGGGGCAGCGCTACCCCGAGCTCTACGCCGCCGTCGGCGTCCATTCCGGCCTTGCCTGCGGCGCTGCCCGAGACATGGGCTCGGCCTTTGCCGCGATGCGCGGCGGGGCGCCCGTCAAGGCCGGCGAACGCGTCGTGCCGACCATCGTCTTCCACGGCGACCGCGACACCACCGTCGCTCCGGTCAATGGCGACCACGTCCTCGAACAGGCCCGCGCCGGCGCCTCGGCTCGGGCCGTGGCGACGGAAGGCGTCTCGGCGGGTGGCGTCGCATACACCCGCACCGTCCACAGGGAGACGGACGGGCGCGAGCGGCTGGAGAGCTGGCGCATCCATGGTGCCGGCCATGCCTGGTCCGGCGGCAGCGCCGACGGCAGCTACACGCTTCCCGGCGGGCCCGACGCCAGCCGCGAGATGCTGCGCTTTTTCCTCGCCACGGCCGGCTGAACCGAGTCCCAAGCCTGGCGGTCGTCATCGTCCTGCAACGCCCGGCGTCTAGCCGCGTTGGGTCTGGCACCGTCACGGCTCGCGAGGATCCGCTTGGAAACGACCCACCCTCCCGGCGAGACCGAGGACGCCGCGTTCAGCCTCGCCGGTCGGAGGTGCCACGTCGTCCTCAATGCCAGGGCCGGCGGTGCCGAGGACGGCGGCGAGACGATCCTCGACGCCATAGAGAGCGGCCTCCGGCGGATCGGCGCAACGTCGGTGACCATCGATGCCGACCGCTCGCGCCCGTTCGAGGAGCGCATCCGCCGCGCCATGGCGAGCGATGCCCACCTCGTCGTCTCGGCGGGCGGGGACGGCACGGCCACGGCGCTCGCAACAGCCATCGTCGATGCCGCCGGTGATGCCGTCGCGCATGCCGGAGCCGGCGCCGGACCGCAGCCAGACGGCGGCAAGATCCTGGCAGTGCTGCCCCTCTGCACTGCCAATCTCCTCGCCCGCGATCTCCAGATCCCGCTCGATCTTCAGGAGGCGATCGCCGCTCTCGCCGACATGCAGCCCCGCCGGATCGACGTCGGCCGGGTGCACGGGCGGGTCTTCCTGCACAAGGTGGTGATCGGCTTCGCCCCGGCCGTCGCGGCCAAGCGGGAAGAGTTGCGCAGCAAGAGCGACCTCGCGTCGATGACGCGCTTCCTGCGCTATTTCCTCAGCCGGCTGGCCAAGCCGCCCCATCGCCGCCTGTCGCTCCGGCTGGACGACGGGCCGCAGGAAGAGATCAAGGTGCGGGCGCTCGCCATCGCCAGCAACGCCTATGACGAAGGCCTCGGCCGGTTCTTCTCACGGGCCCGGCTCGATCGCGGGCATCTGACGGTCTACGGCCTGAAACATCTGACCCTCGCAGACGTCCTGCGGCTTTCGACCGGCATGCTGATCGGCCGCTGGCGCCAGGACGAGGCCTTGAGCGAACGCCCCGCCCGCAGCGTCGACGTCGCGGCGAGGCAGCGGCGCGTGCGGGTGATGATCGACGGGGAGGTGATGAAGCTTCCCTCCCCCTTGCGCTTCGAGATCCATCCCGGCGCCCTGCAGGTCCTCGCCCCGGTCGAGGCCGGGCAAGCCAGCCCGGCGATCGAGGAAGCGGCCTGATGCGCCTCGCCCATCTGTCCGACCTGCATTTCGGCCGCCACGACGCGGCCGCCGCCGAAGCCCTCGTCGCCGACCTGAAATCCGTCGCGCCGGACCTCGTCGTCGTCAGCGGCGACTTCACCCAGAACGGCACGCGCGCCGAGTTCCGCCAGGCCGAAGCATTCCTGCAGGCGCTCGCCCTTCCGACCTTCTGCATCCCCGGCAATCACGACGTTCCGGCCAGGAACATCGCCCGCCGGCTCGTCGATCCCTACGGGCTCTATCGCCGGTTCATCAACGACGACCTTGAGCCCTTCGTCGAGTTGGGCGGCGTCGCGATTGCCGGCATGAAGACGTCGCGGCGCATGCGCCTCGGGCTGAACTGGGCCCATGGCTCGCTCAGCCGAGGCCAGCTCGGCGGGCTGGCGGGGCGCTTTTCGAGGTGCGATCCCGCCGCCATTCGCGTCGTCGTCGCGCATCATCCGCTGATGCTGCCGGAAACCCCGTTCCAGATGAAGACCGTCAAGCGCGCCGAACTGGCGCTCCGGACCTTCGCCGATCTCGGCGTCAGGCTCGTCCTCTCCGGTCATTTCCATCTCGCCTACCAGCGCAAGTACGCCTTGCCGCGGGCGGTCCGCGAGGGCCAGCCGGCAACCTCCGGAAAGCAGCAGCCGGAGACGGCGCCGGTGCTCGTCGCCCAGGCCGCCAGCGCGATCTCGACGCGGCTGCGCGGCGAGCCGAACGCCTACAACGCGATCACCATCGAAAACGGGGCCATCGACGTGAAGGTTCGCGAATGGCGGAATGGCGCGTGGAGCGCCCAGGGCTGACGGCTCTTCCGCCGATCTCGATGCAGGGGAACCGGCACGCGACGTCGTCCGGACGCCGGCCCGAGGTCCATCGCGGCGTCGCCGCCGGCCCACGGCGAGCGACGGCGCCGAGCCGGGACGTCGTTGACAAAGCGTTAATTCTGTTCGGAAAAACGCGTGGATCCGGGTCGTGTGAGATTGATCCGGGTGCCACGGGCGGACAAAGGTCCGGCGACCCTCCTCATCTGACAGGACCCGTTTCATGATGTCTTTCCCGACGCGTCGCGGACTGCTTCTCGCCGCCGTGATGCTCGCCGCAGCGCCGTTGGCCGCATGGCCTTCGCGGGCCGAGGACGGCGCGATCACCGAGACGATCGCCGCTGTCGAGAAGCGCCTCGGCGCCCGGGTCGGAGCGGTGATCATCGACACCCAGTCCGGTCGGACCTGGTCGCACCGGGCACAGGAGCGGTTTCCCCTGAACAGCACGTTCAAGGCCTTCGCCTGCGCGGCGGTCCTCGCCGAGGTGGATGCCGGCAAGGCCGCGCTCGACAAGCACATCACCTTCACCGCCGACGACCTCGTCACCTACTCGCCCGTCACCGAGACGCGCGTCGAGGCCGGCATGACGCTGGGCGAAGTCTGCGACGCCGCCATGACGATGAGCGACAACACGGCCGGAAATCTGGTCATCGAGAGTCTCGGCGGCCCGGACGGCGTGACCCGCTTCATGCGCCAGATCGGCGATGCCGAGACGCGCCTCGACAGGACCGAGCCGACGCTCAACGAGGCGACGCCCGGCGATCCTCGCGACACGACGACCCCGGAAGCTGCAGCGACGAGCCTGCGCGAGCTGGTCCTCGGCGATGCGCTCTCGCCCCGCTCGCGCCGGCAGCTGGAAACCTGGCTCCTCGGCAACAAGGTCGGCGATCCGCTGCTGCGGGCCGGCCTGTCGAAGGACTGGACGATCGCCGACAGGACCGGAGCCGGCGGGCACGGCTCGCGCTCCATCGTCGCCATCGCCTGGCCGCCCGAGCGCAAGCCGGTCGTCGCCGCGATCTATCTGACCGGGACGGAGGCTTCCATGGAGGAGCGCAGCGCCGCGATCGCCGAGATCGGCACGGCCATCGCCCGGTCGCTTCCGCGCTGAGGCAAGGCGGCCGTTCGCTCTCGCCTCATGCGTCGTCCTCCCCTTGGCGGATCAAGCCGCGGCAGCCGACGACAGGATCACGGGCGGCTGCAACTGCCAGGCGAATACGGCATCGAGCCGTTGCGCCGCGCCCCGACGAGTGCCAGACGAGCGCGATGACCGCTTTCGTCTATATCGCAGCCGCGTTCGCCGAAATCGTCGGATGCTTCGGCTTCTGGGCCTGGCTGCGGCTCGGCAGGTCGGGGCTTTGGCTGGCGCCGGCCATCGCCTCGCTCTGCCTGTTCGCCTATCTGCTGACGCGGGTCGAGACCGAACAGGCCGGGCGCGCCTTCGCCGCCTATGGCGGCGTCTACATCGTCGCCTCGCTCGCCTGGCTGTGGCTCGTCGAAGGGGCCCGTCCCGATCGCTGGGACGTTGCCGGTGGCGCGATCTGCCTCGTCGGCGCCGCCGTCATCCTGTGGGGCCCGCGAACCGGCTGAGCCGCAATGGCCAAGCGGTGCAGCGCTAGGACGGCAGGACCACAACGATCGCCACGACGACCACCGCCAGCATGATCCCCATCGCCCGGTCGAACAGGCGGATCGCATTGGCGAGATCGTCGAGGCTCGCCGACCGCCGGCCATCCGCGTTCAGCATCGGCGCGTCGACGATGAGGTCGCGGTAGCGGCGCGGCCCGCCGAGGGCGAGGCCGAGCGCCGCGGCCATCGCCGTTTCCGGCCAGCCGGCATTGGGCGAGCGGTGCAGCCTGGCGTCGCGCCGGGTCGTCGCCATGATCGCCCGGACGGACGGCGCCGGCACACCGGGGCGGCTTCCGCCGCCCGGCAGCAGGACGCCCAGCCGGGCTGCCAGCGCGAACAGTGCCGCCGTCGCCCGCGCAGGCAAGAAATTCATCCAGTCGTCGAGCTTGGCCGAGGCGAAGCCGAAGTCGCGATAGCGCGCGTCCATGTGACCGATCATCGAATCGGCGGTGTTGACGACCTTGTAGGCGAGAAGCCCCGGGAGGCCGAAGACAAGATACCAGAAGGCCGGGGCGACGACCCCGTCCGATGCGTTCTCGGCGAGGCTCTCGATTGCCGCGCGGATCACCCCCGGCTGGTCCAGCTGCTCGGGATCACGTCCGACGATCATCGCGACCACGCGGCGCCCTTCCGCCAGTCCACCGTCCCGCAGCGCCGTTCCGACGGCCCGCACGTGATCGGTGAGGCTCTTGTGGGCGAGGAAGACCGCGACGATCGCCGCTTCGCCGATCATGCCGAGAAGCCCGAGGGCATCGGCCAGCGCCGAGACGAAGCCGCCGAGGATCAATGCGCCGAGAAGCAGGAGGCCGAGGGCGAAGAAGCCCGAGCGGCGCCGGGTCTCGCCGGTGAAGACCTCGCGGTTGAGCCGGCTGTCGAGACTATCGATCGCCTGACCGATCAGCGTCACCGGATGCGGCAGGCGGCGCCACAGCCAGGGCGGATCGCCGATCAGCCGGTCGAGCACCAATCCGGCGAGGAGGATGGCGAGGCGCGCGATCACCGGCCGTCCTCCCTTGCGAGATCGGCCAGCGCGCCGCCAAGCCTCGCCGCCTCCGCCTCGTCCTTCGGATTGCCGAAGCGCAGCCAGTCGGCCCGGTAGGAGAACGGCCGGGTCAGGATGTGGCGGCGGCAGAGCGCTTCGAAGAGGGCGTGGGCATCCGGCGTCTCGATCGTCGCAAACAACGGTGTAGCGCCGACGCGAGCGAGACCGGCGGCGGCAAGGACGCGGTCGCGGCGTTTGGCCTGCAGAGCGATGGTTTCCATGACCCCCGCCCGTAACGCCGGATCCGCCAGGACGGCCGCCCCGATGGCGAGTGCGGGCCCGCTGACCGCCCAGGGCCCGAGCCGCGCGGAAAGCGTCTCGGCGAGCGCCGGGGTCGTCAGCGCAAAGCCGAGGCGGATGCCGGCGAGACCATAGAACTTGCCGAAGGACCGGTGGATCAGCAGCCCCTCCAGGCCAGCGTGGCCAGCGCCCGACATCTCCGGCAGGGCGTCGGCGAAGGCCTCGTCGACGATCAGGAGGCCGGAGCGTCTTGCCATTTCCGCCTGCAGATCGAGCAGCGCCGCAGGCTCGGTGCGCCGCCCGTCCGGATTGTTCGGGTTGACGACGACGACGACGCGCGCGCCGTCCGGCACTTCGTCGAGGCCGCCGATCGAGACGACACGGTGCCCCGCCGCTTCGAAGCCGGCGCGATGCTCGCCATAGGTCGGCTCGAGAATGGCGACGTCGCCAACCGGCAGGACGAAGGGCAGGAGCGAGATCAGCGCCTGGCTCCCCGGCGCGGCGACGATGCCGGCCTGCTGCGGCACGCCATAAGATTTTCGCGCCGCCGCGATGCAGCGCGCCTGAAGTTCCGAATCGGGGAGCCGCGCCCAGGCCGACGGCTCGATCTGCGGTAACGGGACGGCGGCCGGATTGATGCCGGTGGAGAGGTCGAGCCAACCGGTCCGGCTGCCGCCGAACCGCTCGATCGCCGCGTCGAGGCCGCCGCCATGGATGGTCGCCATCCTCATCGCCGGTCGATCACATGGCAGAACGATCCCATCACCCGGCCGACCCGGAGGCCCGCCTCGCCGAGATCCGCGCCCAGCGCGTCGCTGGCGGCGAACAACCGCGCCGCGCCTGCCCCCTCGGCGAGGGTCGTCGCATAGTGGAATTCATGGCCCATCAGGTCCCCCTCGAACGGCGCGCCGGCAAGCGGAACCAGCCGCCGGTAGCCGAGATGCCGCCGCCGCTCGGCAAAGCTGGTCTCAAGCGGCAACAGGCCGAGCATCGCGTGCCGGGCGCCCGCGGCGTCGACCAGCCCCTCGCCGAGCGCCATGTAGCCGCCGCACTCGCCATAGACCAGCGCACCGCGCCCCGCCGCCGCCCGCATGCCGGCGCGAAAAGTCCCGGCAGCTGCGAGACGGCCGGCATGAAGCTCGGGATAGCCCCCCGGCAGGAACACCGCATCCGCTCCGGCGGCCGGCGCCTCGTCGGCGAGCGGCGAGAAGACCGACAGTTCCGCCCCCGCCGCCTGCCAGCCCGCCAGCATGTGCGGATAGGCGAAGGCGAAGGCCGCGTCCCGCGCCACCGCGATCCTCTGGCCGAGCGGGGCGAAGGGCTGCACCTCGGGCAGGGCATCCGAACCAGCGGCGATGCTGTCGCTCCTCGCCAGTTCGGCCAGGGCTTCGAGATCGGCATGGGAGCTCATCCATTCCCCGGCCCGCGCGAGAAACGCGGCGATGTCGCCATGCTCGCCGGCCTGGACGAGGCCGAGATGGCGCTCGGGCAGCACGAGGTCGCCACGCCGCGGCAGCGCCGCCAGAACCGGGATCTCCAGCGGGCGCAGCGCATCCTCCAGCATCGCGCGATGGCGCAGCGAGCCGACGCGGTTGAGGATCAGGCCGAAGATCGCGGTCCCGGCCCGAAAATTCCGGAAACCCGATACCAAAGCCGCGACGGAGTGGGACTGGCGGGCGCAATCGACGACGAGGACGATCCGCGCGCCGGTCATGGCGGCAAGGTCCGCCGCCGAGCCGGTTCCGTCCGCCGCCCCGTCGAAGAGGCCCATCATCGCCTCGGTGACGAAGAGTTCGGCACCCCCCGCCTGCTGCGCCGCGAGCGTCCGGATCAGCGCCGGACGCATGGCGAAGGGATCGAGATTGACGCAGGCCCGCCCGCTCGCCGCCGCGTGGAAGGCCGGATCGATATAGTCCGGTCCCGCCTTGGCCGAGGCGACCCTGTGCCCGGCCGCCCGCAGCGCGGCGATCAGCGCCAGCGTCACCGTCGTCTTGCCGGCGCCGGACGACGGCGCGGCGATCATCAGCCCGGCCAAGGCGTCTCCCCCTGCTCATCCGCCCGGACGCACCGGGCATTCCTCGAAGACGCGCCGCAGCGATTGCACTTCGGCGCCGATGGCAGCTTTAGGGAACTCGGCTATAAGCGCGCAATGGGCTTCGAGGCGAACGAGACACGCAAACCGGAAGGCCGGCCGCTGCGGCGCGGCTGGACGACGGGCGCCTGCGCCACCGCCGCGACCAGGGCAGCGCTGGCGGCGCTCTTGTCCGGCGACTTTCCCGACCCGGTGGACATCCGCCTCCCGAAGGGCGAGACGCCGGCCTTCGCCCTCAACCGGCAGGAGCTTCGTCCGGCCAGTTCGCCCCCACAAGCCATGGCGGCGATCGTCAAGGATGCCGGCGACGATCCGGACGTCACCCATCTCGCCGAAATCGTCGCGACCGTCTCTTTCGGGCAGCCTGGCTCCGGCATCGTCTTCCGGGCCGGGCCGGGCGTCGGCATGGTGACGAAAGCCGGACTGCCGATCCCGCCCGGCGAGCCGGCGATCAATCCGGTGCCGCGTCAGATGATGCGGGAGGTGGTCGAGACGCTGTGCGCCTCCCATGGCCGCCCCGCCGACGTGGTGGTCGAGATCTCGGTGACGGGCGGCGAGGAGCTCGCCCGCAAGACCTGGAACCCCCGCCTCGGCATCGTCGGCGGGCTGTCGATCCTCGGCACCACCGGCATCGTCCATCCGTTTTCCTGCTCGGCCTGGATCCATTCGATCCACCGGGGCATCGACGTCGCACGGGCAGCAGGCCTCTCCCATGTGATCGGCTCGACCGGCTCGGCCAGCGAGGACCTCGCTCGGCGGCTCTATCCGGAGCTTGCCGAGATCGCCTATCTCGACATGGGTGACTTCGCCGGTGGGCTGATCAAGTATCTGAAGGCCCATCCGGTCGAGAAGCTGACGATAGCGGGCGGATTTGCCAAGCTCACCAAGCTCGCGCAAGGGGCGATGGACCTCCATTCCGGCCGCAGCCAGGTGGATCTCGCCTTCCTGCTGGAGGCCGTCAGGACGCTCGACCCGGCTGTGGGCGAGCGTCTCGCGCCGGAAGTCCTTGCCGCCAACACGGCCAAGGAAGTCCTCGACCTGACGCAGGAGGCCGGGCTCGAGCTTGCCGGCGAGATCGCCCGGCGAGCGAGGGCCGTCAGCCTCGAACGGCTCGGCGGCAAGGTCGCCGCCGTCGAAATCGTCGTCGCCGATCGCAAGGGAGGGCTGCTTGCGAGAGTCTGAGGCCGCCGCACCGCCTGGCTCCGACGCCGACGCCGAAGCCGCCGAAGGCGCTCCGCACGACCGGCCGGCAGCCGATGCGGCCGCCGCGACCATTCTCGTCCTCGGCGGCACGGCGGAAGCAAATGCGCTGGTGGCGGCCCTGCGGCAGCGCTGGCCGGAGCGCCGGATCATCCTCTCCCTCGCCGGGCGAACGCGCACGCCGGAGCTGCCGGACGACGCCGAGATCCGCATCGGCGGCTTCGGCGGCGCGGAGGGGCTTGCCGCGTTCCTTGCGGCCGAATGCGTGTCGCTCGTCCTCGACGCGACGCATCCCTTCGCCACCGGCATGGCCCGCAATGCCGCGAGGGCCGCCGATCTCGCGGGCATCCGCCGGCTGAAGCTGCTGCGGCCCGCATGGACGCCGGTCGCGGGGGATCGCTGGACGACCGTCACCTGCCTTGCCGAGGCCTGCCGCGCGCTGCGCGCCGGCGCGCGGCCGTTCCTGGCGCTCGGCCGCCAGCATCTGTCGCCCTTCACGAGGCGTAGCGACATCCGCCCCCTCGCCCGGATGATCGAGCCGCCCGAGCCGGTGCTTCCCTCGGGCTGGACGCTGGTCCTGTCGCGCCCCTCGACCAATTCGCGCGCCGAGGCCGAACTGATGCGCGAGCACGGCATCACCCATCTCGTCACCCGCAACGCCGGCGGCGCGGCTTCCTACGCCAAGGTCGAGGCGGCGCGGGAATTGGGGCTGCCGGTGATCATGATCGCGAGGCCACCGGCGCCCGAGGGGGCGGTGTTCGAGACGGTGGAGGATGTGGTGGGGGCGATCGGCTGAGCTGCCGGGCTTGCGGGGAGCTGGCGGAGCAGCTCCGGTCGTTGGCCGCCCTTGCCGGCGGTCACGGTGCCGAGTGACCCCCCTCTGCCTGCCGGCATCTCCCCCTCAAGGGGGAGATCGATCTTGCGGCTACGGTCTGCCCGCCTTCGAGCGGTGTCGGATTGCATGAGCGTCGAAGAGGCGCGGCGGAATGGTCGAGCTGCCAATCTCCCCCCTTGAGGGGGAGATGCCCGGCAGGGCAGAGGGGGGTTCCCTTGGCGCTACCTCCAAAGCCCGACGGCCAGTCTCCCGCCCAACGTGGCTGGAAGCCGAGCTTCGACCCTTCAAGCCTTCCGCTTCGGCCGCAGCACGTGGACGTGGCTCGCATCGTAGAGCTTGCTATCGATGAAGTCCTTCGCCCCCAGGGCCCGGCCGACGAAGATCAGCGCCGTGCGGGTGAGCTTGGCCTCCCGGGCGGCGCGGTGGAGTTCACCGAGGGTCGAGTGGATGAAGGCCTCGTCCTCCCAGCCGACCCGGTAGGCGATGATCGCCGGGCAGTCGTCCCCGTAAGCTTCGAGCGGCGTCAGCTCGCGCTGGATGTGCGGGATGTTGCGCACGGACAGGTGGATTGCCAGGGTCGCCCCGCTCCGCCCCAGGGTGGACAGCTCCTCTCCCGCGGGCATCGACGAAGACTTCATCGCCGTGCGGGTAAGGATCACCGTCTGGCAGATCTCCGGCACCGTCAGTTCGAGATTCAGGGCGGCGGCGGCCGCCGCGAAGGCCGGCACGCCGGGGGTGATGTCGAAGGGGATGCCGAGCGCGTCGAGCCGGCGAATCTGCTCGGCGATCGCGCCATAAAGCGAGGGATCGCCCGAATGCACCCGCGCGACGTCCTCGCCGCGGCCATGCGCCGCCTCGATCTCGGCGATGATCTCGTCGAGCGTCAGCGGCGCGGTGTCGATCACCCTCGCCCCTTCCGGCGCGGCCTTCACCACCTCCTGCGGCACCAGCGAGCCGGCATAGAGGCAGACCGGGCAACGCTCGATCAGCCTCAGGCCGCGCACGGTGATGAGATCCGCCGCGCCGGGGCCCGCCCCGATGAAATGCACCGTCATGGCTGCTCTGTCCTGCTTGTTTCGGTTCCCCCGCCTTCGATCACAGCCACGTCCCGCGCACAACAGCGAGGGTCAGCGGGCAAGCCCGCGGCCGTGTCCAGCCGGATTGACAGGTAATTGTCCACTTGATGAGAAACCGGCTTCTCAGGACGCGCGAAAGCCGCTAGCCTGTCGGCCATGAGGATCGCCTTTCCCTTTGCTGCCATCGTCGGTCAGGACCAGATGAAGCTGGCCCTGTCGATCGCGGCCGTCGATCCGTCGATCGGCGGCGTCCTGGTCTTCGGCGATCGCGGCACCGGCAAGTCGACCACGGTGCGCGCGCTGGCCGCTGTCTTGCCGCAGATGCAGGCGGTGCGCTGTCCCTATCATTGCGACCCGGCGCGTCCGGACGAGGCATGCGATACCTGCCGCTCACAGTCCGAGACGCAAAGGGCGCAGTCGAGCTTCACCCTGCAGGTTCCGGTGGTGGACCTGCCCTTGGGGGCGACGGAGGATCGGATCGTCGGCGCGCTCGATCTCGAACGGGCGCTGTCGGCCGGCGAGAAGCGCTTCGAGCCGGGGCTCCTGGCAAAAGCCCATCGCGGCTTTCTCTATATCGACGAGATCAACCTTCTCGAAGACCATCTGGTCGATCTCCTCCTCGACGTCGCGGCGTCCGGGGAAAACGTCGTCGAGCGCGAGGGGCTGAGCGTGCGCCATCCGGCCCGCTTCGTCCTCATCGGCAGCGGCAATCCGGAGGAAGGCGAGCTTCGCCCGCAGCTACTCGATCGCTTCGGCCTCTCCGTCGAGGTGCGCACGCCGGGCGACCTGAAGACCCGTATCGAGGTGGTGAAGCGCCGGGACGCCTTCGAGCGCGACCCCGCCGGCTTCGTTGCCGCCTACGAGGCCGAGAACGCTCGGGTCCGCGACGCCATCGTCGCCGCCCGCGACCGTATCGGCTCGGTGGCCGTGCCGGACGAATCGCTGGAAAAGGCGGCACAACTGTCGATCCGCCTCGGCACCGACGGACTTCGCGGCGAGCTGACGCTGATGCGGGCCGCACGGGCGCTGGCCGCCCTGCAGGGCGACGGCGAAGTGCTGTGGCCGCATCTGGCGAGCCTCGCCCCGCTCGCCCTGTCCCATCGCCTGCGCCGCGATCCGCTGGACGAGGCCGGTTCGGCGACGCGCGTCGAACGCGCCGTCGGCGAACTCGCCGCGGCGTGAACGCGCCCCGGCCGATCATGGGCCGCGCCCGCCCGGCCGCCGCCAATGACGGCGCCCCTCCCGAACGAGCCGCAGACCGGTCCGCCCCTGAAGACGGGCGGTCGCTCTTTCGCGAGGCGCTGACGGCGCTCGCCATCTTCGCCGTCGATCCGGGGATTGGTCTGAGGCTCGCCGCCCGGGCCGGGCCGGTGCGGCAGGTGGTTCTCGACCAGCTGCGGGCGGCTCTTCCCGAAGGTGTCTCGATGCGGAAGATGCCGACCGGCATCTCCCAGGCCGCGCTTCTCGGCGGTCTCGACCTTTCCGCCTCGCTTCAGGCCGGCCGCCCGGTGCTGGAACGTGGCGTCTTGACCGCCGCCGACGGCGGCATCGTCATCGCCGCCATGGCCGAGCGGATGGGCGAGGAATGCGCCGGACTGCTGGCCCTCGCCCTCGACCTTGGCACCGTCCCGATCGAGCGCGATGGCATTTCGGCCGAGGCCCCGGCTCGCATCGGCGTCCTCGCCCTCGACGAGGGGATGGAGCCGGACGAGGCGCCGCCGGACGCGCTCTGCGAGCGGCTCGGTCTGTGGCTGTCCCTCGATGGCGCCGACCCGCGCGGCGCCGTCGACGAGGACGGCAACCTAGCGGCCGGAACGATCCTCGCGGCGAGATCCCGCCTCGCATCCGTGCGCCCCGACGAGACGGCGATCGAGACGATCTGCCAGGCGGCGATGGCCTTCGGCATCGTTTCGCTCCGGGTCCCGAGCCTTGCCCTTCGCGCCGCCTGCGCCTCGGCCGCGCTGGCCGGGCGGCGGGTGCCCTCGCGCGGCGATCTCGACGCGGCGATCCGGCGGGTGCTCCTGCCCCGCGCAGTGACGATGCCTGAGATGCCGGGCGAAGATGCCACCGAGGACGAACCCGACGACCAGGAGGATCGCGCGCCACCGGACGATCCACCGCCGCCCGATCCGCACATGTCCGAGAACCGCGACCCGGCCGAGATCGAGCCGCAGGAAGAGATCGACGTCGGGGCGATGGAGGCCACCCTTCCCGCCGATCTCCTCGCGTCGCTCGCCGCCATGACGCGTCCGCCGCTGCAGCGCGCCGGCTCCGGCAGACGAGGCGCCTTTGCCGAGCGGGCCCGGCGCGGACGGGTGGTCGGCACGCGGCCCGGCGATCCGCGCCGCGACCGGCTCGACGTCGTCGCGACGCTGCGCGCCGCCGCCCCCTGGCAGAACCTGCGCCGGAGCGAGCGCGCCGAGAGCCTGCCGGGCACCGCGCACCGCCCCCTCGAAATTCGCAGCGCCGACATTCGCGTGCGCCGTCACCGCGGCAAGACCGAGACGGCGACGATCTTCGCCGTCGACGCCTCCGGCTCGGCCGCGCTCGCCCGCCTTGCCGAGGCCAAGGGCGCCGTCGAGCGCATCCTCGCCGACTGCTATGTGCGACGGGACCGCGTCGCGCTGGTCGCCTTCCGCGGCACCAGGGCCGACATTCTCCTCACCGAGACCAAGTCGCTGACGCGGGCCAAGCGATCGCTGGCTGCCCTGCCCGCCGGCGGCGGCACCCCGCTGGCGAGCGGCATCCTCGCCGCCCTCGATCTCGCCGCCGCCTCGGCGCGCGACGGGCGAACGCCGCTGATCGCCCTTCTCACCGACGGGCGGGCGAACATCGCCCTCAGCGGCGCTGCCGGACGGCCGCAGGCGATGGCCGACGCCAGCGATGCGGCGCGAGCGGTCCGCGCGCGCGGCATCGCCGCCCTCGTCATCGATCTCTCGCAGCGTCCGAGCGATCAGGCGCGGGAGATTGCCGCCGCCTTGGGGGGGACCTATCTGGCGCTGCCGCGGGCCGATTCGAAGGCCGTGTCCGATGCCATCGCGGCGGCTCCCCGTGGCCCGACGCCGCTCGGCGCGAGTCGGTCATGAGCGGGCGGCTCGACTTCTCCCGCGACGGCCGCGACTGGCCGCATCGCTCCGCGAGCCGCTTCGTCGAGGCGGGCGGCACGCGGTTCCACGTTCAGATCCTCGGGCACGAGGACGCTCCGCCCCTTCTCCTCCTCCACGGCACCGGCGCCTCGACCCACTCGTTTCGCGACCTCGCGCCGATCCTTGCGGGCGACTTTCGGGTGATCATGCCGGACCTGCCCGGCCACGGCTTCACCGCGGCGCCGCGCTGGCGCCGCCCCTCGATCACCGGAATGGGCACCGCGCTCGCCGCCATGCTGAAGGCGTTGGGCGCCGAGCCGGTCCACGCCGCCGGCCATTCGGCGGGCGCCGCAATCCTCCTGCGCATGGCCCTCGACGGACAGGTCGCGCCGCGCCGCATCGTCTCGCTGAATGGCGCGCTTCTGCCGTTTCCGGGCGTCGCGGCGCATCTCTTCCCGCGGCTCGCCAAGCTGCTCTTCCTCAATCCCGTCGCGCCGCGCTTCTTTTCCTGGCGGGCGCGCAACGGCCGGGCCGTCGCCCAGCTGATGGAAAGCACCGGCTCGCGGCTGTCGCCGGAAGGCGTCGCCTATTACGAGCGCCTGCTCTCCTCCCCCGCCCATGTCGAGGGCGCCCTGTCGATGATGGCGAACTGGGACCTCGAAGGCCTTCGCCGCGACCTGCCGCGACTGCTCGTGCCGCTGACGCTGGTCGTCGGCACCAGGGACCGGGCGATCCCGCCGGAAGTGTCGGCGCGCGTCGCGGGCATGGTCAGAAATGGCCGGGTCGAGACGCTCGCCGGCCTCGGTCATCTCGCCCACGAGGAGGCGCCGGAGCGGGTGGCGCGGGTGATGACGACGGCCTTCGCGGACGACCTCGAGACGCATGATCTCGCCGCAGGCTGAAGCGGTTCGTCGAGAGCCGTCGACGTCGATCAGCGGACCGGATCGCAACACCTGATCGGCGAACGCGGTCGCGGGACTCACCGACCTTTGCCGAAGCATGGTAAGAATGGGCCGCCTACCCGAGGCGCCGGATGACACGGCGCCGAGCCACGGCATCGGCTTGAGATCGGACGCGATCTTCGCCAGGCCCGATGCCTCTATTCACTGTGTCGGAGCGTCCGTCCTGCGTCTTTTCGAGGGCGCGGCGCTCCGAAGAACGACAGGTCTTTCCCCTATGCGCCGACGTCCTTTCGCATGGCTCTCAATCATGGCTGCGATCATCGCCTCCGGATTCGGACAGCAGGTCACCCCGACACTCGCTGCGGAATCGGCCGCGTCCGATGTCGCGGCGCTGCGGACCTGTCTCGAAGGAAGCGACGAGGCCGCCTGCATCGGCACGCTTTCCGATCCATGCCAGGAGCGTCCGGACGGCTCGACCACGATGGGCATCGCCGCCTGCCTCCAGGAGGAGCAGGAGGCCTGGGACGTCATCCTGAACGAGCGCTACAAGGACGCCATGGCCGATGCGCGCGCCACCGATGAGCGACTGCCGGAGATGGGGATCGATCCGGACGCGGCAGAAACCCTGCGCGCGGCCCAGCGCGCCTGGATCGCCTATCGCGACGCCGAATGCCAGCGGCTCTATGTCGCCAACAGCGAGGGCACCATCCGCAGCGTCGTCTATGCGAGCTGCCTCAACGAGATGACCGCGCGCCGCGCGATCGACCTTCGCCCCCAGGAGATGTGATCCGCCCCGGGAGATGAGACGGCAGAGCGCCGCGGCGAGGCTCAGACGAACCGCCGCGGCATCCGGTAGGGCAGCATCATCTGGACAAGCGGATTGGCGAAGCGGTCGAGATCGACGCTCTCGTGGATCGCAGTGACGTCGCGGCCGAGCAGCCGCGTGCCGACGACGGAGCGCGTGTAGAACGGCGAATCCTCCAGCGTTTCGAGCACCTTCGCCTCGACGCCGCGCTCGGCCCTCGTCGACCGCCGCATGCCCCAGAAGCTTTTCTTCAGCCGCGCGGGCGGCGGCGCCTCGAAGTCGGCGACGCCGGTCTTCGGATCGAAGCGGATGGCCAGCGAACAGGACTGGTCGTCCCGGTCGAGGAGGTCGTAGAGCACGACCGTGCCCTCCGGCACCGAGGCACGGCACCAGTTCCACCGGTGGAAGCTCTCCTCCAGCGGCACCTCGCCGGTGTTGAAGTCGAAATAGCCGCTGCCGGACCACGATAGCGCCGGATGATCGAGCTCAACCTCGACCCGGGCGCAAGGGGCGATCGGCCACCAGCAGTGCCGCTGGTCCGCATCGAGCGCGACGGGATGGTTCACCACCGCCTCCGGATAGAGGCGGATGGTCCCCTTCACTCGCCGCGGGATCAGCGGCGAGATCTCGTCGATCGAGACGGTGAGGCCGGTGCCGTCCCAGCGCATCGCGCTCGGCCCGACCAACAGCGTCCCGGCGTCCCGGTGCAGCGCGTCGCGCCGGCGTTCGGTCATCGTCCAGCGCTTGCCCGCCGGTCCGGTCAGGGCGACGTTGATCGAGACGTGGTCCTCGGGACGCTTGCGCCCGGCCAAGCGGTAATAGGGCGAGAACACGCTGCCGACGAAGCCGATCAGCGTGAGGGAATGTTTGCCGTCGGCAGAAAGCGCGTCCACATACCACCAGGCATAGCCGCCCGGCGGGACGCTCTGGTCGAAGCGCGGGCCGAAAGGATAGCCTCCGCCGCGATCTTGCCCGACAGCGCCGCCATCGGCAGGCCGGCCCCGGGATGGGCGCTGCCGCCGCAGAGATAGAGGCCGGGCAGCTTCGTTCTGGCGCCGGGACGCCGGAACGAAGCCGTCGACCCATGCGAGGCCCGCCCGTAGAGCGCTCCGCCCGTCGCCGGAAAGCGTCTCTCGAAATCGGAGGGCGTCGAACGCGCCATCGCCGACCAGTCCGGCTGGTCGACCTCCAAACCCGAATCCCGAAGTCTCGAAAACGCCGCGCTCACGCATCGTTCGACCTCCCTTTCGCCGAAGCTGGTCATGTCGCCGTCGGCCGGCGCGTTGATGATCAGGAAAAGCCGCTCGCGGCCCCGTTCGATGGCATCCGCCGCCAGCGTGCCGCGATCGTCGCGATCGCTGGCGCAGACATAGACCGTCGGGTCGGATGGCAGCCGCCGCTGGCGCAGGATCTCGTCGAACTCGCGCTCATAGTCGGCGGAGAAGAACACGTTGTGGTGCAAGAGCGGCATGCCGCCGGTCCGCGCCTCGAAGGCGAGAGTGAGCGCCGAGAGCGAGCGCTCCTCCCGCCGCAGCGGTGGATCGACGGCGCCCTGCGCCGCTGGCCCGAAGAGCCCGGCGGACAGCGCCGCGACGTCGCCGTTCACCAGCACAACGTCGGCCGAAACGAACTCGCCATCCGAAAGGACGACGCCGCTCGCCCGGCCGCCGGCCGTCTCGACCGCCGTAACGGGCGTGCCATAGCGGAGCTGCGCACCGCGCCGTTCGGCGAGCGCCGCCAGCGCTTCGGCCAGCCGCTTCATGCCGCCTTCGATCAGCCAGACGCCGGATTTCTCCACATGGGCGATCAGCATCAGGGTCGCCGGCGCGAGAAACGGCGAAGAGCCGTTGTAGGTCGCGTAGCGGGCAAACAGCTGGGCGAGCCGCGGATCGGAAAACCGTCCCGCCAGCGCCTTGGCGAGCGTCGTCTCGGCGCCGATCCGCAGGATCGCCGGGAGGCCCAGCGGCCCGGCCCTGGCCATCAGGCCGAGCGGACCCGACGGGCGCGTCGCCCGCATGAAGATCGGCGACAGCGTCTCGAAAACGTTCTGAGCCTTGGCGCAGAAGGCGGCGTATTCCCCGGCCGACCGCGATCCGGCGAAGGCGGCGATCGCTGCTTCCGATCGCCCCTGGTCGGCGAAGAGGTCGAGCTTGCTGCCGTCGGCGAAGGCATGCCGCGCGATCGTCTGGGATGAGCGGAGCGTCAGGTGGTCGTCGAGACGCTCCCCCGCCATCGCGAAAATGTCATCGAAGACGTCGCGCAAGGTGAAGACCGTCGGGCCGACATCGATCCGGCGACCGCCGACCGCGGCCTCGCGCAGCTTGCCGCCCGGCCCGTCGCCGGCCTCCAGGAGCGTCACGTCGAGCCCGGCCGAAGCGAGGCGCACTGCCGCCGCGAGCCCGCCGACCCCGGCTCCGACGATGGCTACGTGCATCGCATCATCCTTCGAACCTTGGAGGAGAAGATTGACACGAGGGCGATCTGGTTGTCCAATAAAATTGACAGACTGCACTGTCCAAAAGGATTGACGCCATGTCGGCCACGGAATCTCAGCCCGCGCAACCTCTGTCCGAGCGGCCGTCCGGCTGGGCGGACCCGATCCGCGAGATCCGCCGCTTCTTCCGGCCGAGCCGCGATCGCTGGCGGGACTACCGCAACGCGAAGCTGGGCGATCCGGCGTTCCAGCGCAGCGCCTCGCGCAACTGGCTGACGCGCCGCTTCGCGCGCCGGAGCTCGCGCCGGCTGTTCGATCTCGTCGCCGGCTTCGTCTATTCTCAGGCGCTTGCCGCCGGCGTCGAGCTCGACCTCTTCCGGCACCTGTCGCGCGGCCCGCGCACGCTGGCAGAGCTTGCCGCCTCCACCGGCCTGACGCTGGCCGCCACCGAACGCCTGCTCCGCGCGCTCGACGCAATCGACCTGGTGGAGATCGACGACAGCGACGACGAGACGGTCTATGCGCTCGGGCCCCTTGGGGCGGCGCTGGTCGCCAATCCGGGCGCAGAGGCGATGATCCGTCACCACAGGGACGTCTATCACGACCTCGCCGACCCGGTGGCGCTCCTGAAGGGTGAGCGCAAGGACACGCGGCTGGCCAGGCTCTGGCCCTATGCCGCCAGCCCCGGCGGCCTGCCGCCGCAGGATGCCGACGTTGAGGCCTATACCGACCTGATGGCGGCCAGCCAGGACATGGTCGCCGAGGAGGTTCTCGGCTCCTACGACATCTCCTGGTCGAAGCGCATGCTCGATCTCGGCGGCGGCGACGGCCGCTTCCTGCGCAAGGTCGCCGAGCGCCATCCGAAGGTCGAGCTGCACCTGATGGAACTGCCGGCGGTGGCCGAGATCGCCCGCAAGCGCATCGGCGACAGCCGATTCGGCCGGCGCATCCACGTCCATTCCGGGGATTTCTTCACCGATCCCTATCCGGACGGCGGCTTCGACCTCGTCACCCTCGTGCGCATCCTCCACGACCACGACGATGCCGAGGCGATCCGGCTCCTGACCCGGGCCCGAGAGGCTTTGCGGCCGGGCGGCGTTGTCATGGTCGCCGAGCCGATGGCCGGCAGCGGCGATTCGGCGGTGATCGCGGATGCCTATTTCGGCTTCTACCTCCTCGCCATGGGGCGCGGGCGGCCCCGCACGAGGGGCGAGGTCGAACGGCTGATGACCGCCGCCGGCCTGACGCGCGTCCGCAACGTCCCGACGGCTCTGCCGGTAGCGGCCAGCATCGTTCTCGGCGAGATTCCGCGCCGCAATGTCAGATTTACTTGACACTTCGTTCTGTCAATTTAAACTGACAGTCAATTCAGGAGTTCTTCCCTTGGTCACCCAATCCGACGCCATCGTCTTCGACCAGCCCCGCCAGCTCGGCATGCGGCGGCTTGGTCTGGCGCAACGGCAGCCGGGCGACGTGGTGGTGGCGATCGAGGCTTCCGGCATCTCCACCGGCACCGAGCGGCTGCTCTGGTCGGGTGAGATGCCCGCCTTTCCGGGCATGGGCTATCCCCTGGTGCCGGGCTACGAAGCGGTCGGTCGCATCGTCGACGCCGGCGATGCGCGTCGGCTGAAGGCCGGCGACAAGGTCTTCGTGCCGGGCTCCAACGGTTTCGACGGCGCAAGGGGCCTCTTCGGCGCCTCGGCCTCCCACGTCCAGCTGCCGGAAGGCCGGCTGGTGCCGATTTCGGCGACGCTGGGCGACGAGGCGGTGCTGCTCGCTCTTGCCGCGACGGCTCATCACGCCGTCCGCGCCTCCGGCCGCGATCTGCCGGAGCTGATCGTCGGCCACGGCGCCCTCGGCCGGCTCGCGGCGCGCATGGTCGTCGCCCTCGGCGGCCAGGCCGTCGTCTGGGAGACCGCGCCGCTCCGCCGCACGGGTGCCGTCGGCTATGCCGTCATCGCCCCCGAGGCCGAGGAGCGCACGGACTACCGGCAGATCCTCGACGTATCCGGCGATGCGACCATTCTCGACCGGCTGGTTCCACGGCTCGGGCGCGGCGGCGAGATCGTCCTCGCCGGCTTCTACAAGGAGCCTGTCTCCTTCGCCTTCCCTCCCGCCTTCATGCGCGAGGCGCGGATGAAGATCGCTGCCGAATGGCGTCCGCAGGACATGGAGGCGGTGCTCTCCCTCGTCGCCTCGGGCCGGCTCAGCCTCGACGGGCTGGTGACCCATGCCGCCCGTCCGGCGGACGCCGACACTGCCTACCGCACGGCGTTCGAGGACGCCGACTGCCTGAAGATGATCCTGGATTGGAGAACGATGTGAGCAACGCGCTACGACATGTCGAGGGCGCGAGCGGGCCAGCCGGCGCCATGGCCGAGCGGCTTCGCGCCGAGGCCGCGATCGAACCGTCCACCGTCGCCACCGGCAAGGTGACGAAGGAGACGCAGATCATCGCGATCTACGGCAAGGGCGGCATCGGCAAGTCCTTCACGCTGGCCAACCTCTCCTACATGATGGCGAGCCAGGGCAAGCGGGTGCTGCTCATCGGCTGCGATCCGAAGTCCGACACGACGTCGCTCTTGTTCGGCGGCAAGGCCTGCCCGACCATCATCCAGACCTCCTCCGCCAAGAAGGCGGCGGGCGAGGAAGTCGACATTTCCGACGTCTGCTTCCGGCGCGACGGCGTCTTCGCCATGGAACTCGGCGGACCCGAGGTCGGCCGCGGCTGCGGTGGCCGGGGCATCATCCACGGCTTTGAACTCCTCGAGAAGCTCGGCTTCCACGACTGGGGCTTCGACTACGTGCTGCTCGACTTCCTCGGCGACGTCGTCTGCGGCGGCTTCGGCCTGCCGATCGCAAGGGACATGTGCCAGAAGGTCATCGTCGTCGGCTCCAACGACCTGCAGTCGCTCTACGTCGCCAACAATGTCTGTTCGGCGGTGGAATATTTCCGCAAGCTCGGCGGCAATGTCGGCGTCGCCGGCATGGTGGTGAACAAGGACGACGGCACCGGCGAGGCCGCGGCCTTCGCCAAATCGGTCGGCATCCCGGTGCTCGCCGCGATCCCGGCCGACGAGGACATCCGCAGGAAGAGCGCCAACTACCAGATCGTCGGCATGCCCGGCGGGCGCTGGGCGCCGCTCTTCGAACAGCTTGCCACCAATGTCGGCGAAGCGCCACCGCTCCACCCGACGCCGCTCGACCAGGACGGACTGCTCGGCCTGTTCTCCGACGAGGCGACCGGCCGCGAGGTGAAGCTGCAGCCGGCGAGCCTTGCCGACATGATGGGCCGCCCGGTGGTCCAGCGCCCATCCCTCGAAGTCGTCTACGACGAGGCGTGAGGGTCATGGATTATTCCGACACAGACCTGAAGCGCGACGATGGCGACGGCGCCATCGCCCCGGAGACGACCAGGGGGACTGCCGCGGCGCCTCGCGACGGCGACGCTTCCTGCCATGCCGGCAAGGCGGAGATGCGCGCCGCGGCGGCGAAGGCAGGAAAGAGCGAAATCCTCGACCGCTATGCCAGGGACTATCCGGCCGGCCCCCACGACCAGCCGCAGTCCATGTGCCCGGCCTTCGGCTCGCTGCGCGTCGGCCTCCGGATGCGGCGCACGGCGACGGTCCTGTCGGGCTCGGCCTGCTGCGTCTACGGCCTGACCTTCACCGCGCATTTCTACGGCGCCCGCCGCACCGTCGGCTACGTGCCATTCAATTCCGAGACGCTGGTCACCGGCAAATTGTTCGAGGACATCCGCGAGGCCGTCCACCAGCTCGCCGACCCGGCCCTCTACGACGCGATCGTCGTCACCAATCTCTGCGTCCCCACCGCCTCTGGCGTTCCGCTCCGGCTCCTGCCGAAGTCGATCAACGGCGTCCGGATCATCGGCATCGACGTTCCCGGCTTCGGCGTTCCCACCCATGCCGAAGCCAAGGACATTCTGGCCGGCGCGATGCTCGCCTATGCCAGGAGCGAGGCCGAAGCCGGCCCCGTCGCAGCGCCCCGCGCGCCGCTGAGCGACCGGCCATCGGTGGCGCTTCTCGGCGAGATGTTCCCCGCCGATCCGATGGTGATCGGCCGGCTGCTGGAGCCGATGGGCCTCGCCGCCGGCCCGGTCGTCCCGACCCGCGAGTGGCGCGAGCTCTACGCCGCCCTCGACTGCAGCGTGGTCGCCGCGATCCATCCCTTCTACACGGCCTCGATCCGCGAATTCGAGACGGCCGGCCGGCCTGTGGTGGGCTCCGCCCCGGTCGGGGTGGATGGCACGGCCGACTGGCTATCCCGGATCGGCGAGGCCGCCGCCGTCCCGGCCGAGCGCATCGCGGCCGCCCAGAACGCCATTCTCCCAGCGATCCGGGCCGCGCTCGCCGGTTCTCCCGTTTCCGGTCGGATCACCCTCTCCGGCTACGAGGGTTCCGAGCTCCTCGTTGCGCGGCTGCTCGTCGAGAGCGGCGCGGACGTGCGCTATGTCGGCACCGCCTGCCCGAGAACGCCCTGGTCCGCCGCCGACCGCGAATGGCTGGCAGCCAAGGGCGTTTACGTGAAATTCCGCGCCTCGCTGGAAGACGATCTCGCGGCCCTCGACGAATTTTCGCCGGATCTCGCCATCGGCACGACCCCGGTGGTCCAGAAGGCCAAGCAGTCCGGCACGCCGGCCTTGTATTTCACCAATCTCATCTCGTCGCGCCCGCTGATGGGCCCGGCCGGGGCCGGCTCGCTGGCCGAGGTAATCAACGGAGCGATCGCCTCCAAGCCCCGCTTCGACACGATGAAGGCCTTCTTCGAGGGCGTCGGCGAGGGTTACTCGGCCGGCATCTGGGAGGACGTTCCGCAGAAGCCCAAGCCGGCGAAGATCCGCGCCGACCTTCAGATCAACGGCAAGAAGACGGCGACCTACGACGCCGGGATGGGGGACGTCTGATGCTCGTCCTCGATCACGACAGGGCCGGTGGCTACTGGGGCGCAGTCTACGTCTTTTCCGCGGTGAAGGGCCTGCAGGTGGTGGTCGACGGCCCCGTCGGCTGCGAAAACCTGCCCGTCACCTCGGTGCTGCACTACACCGACGCCCTGCCGCCGCACGAACTGCCGATCGTCGTCACCGGCCTGTCGGAAGACAATCTCGGCCAGACCGGCACCGAAGGCGCGATGAAGCGCGCCCATGCGACGCTGGATCCGACCCAACCCTCAGTCGTCGTCACCGGCTCCATCGCCGAGATGATCGGCGGCGGCGTGACCCCCGAGGGCACCAATCTCAAGCGCTTCCTGCCCCGCACCATCGACGAGGACCAGTGGCAGTGCGCCGACCGGGCGATGAAGTGGCTCCTCACCGAATACGGACCGAAGAAGGGCAAGATCCCGCCCCTGCGTGATCGCAAAGAGGGCGAGAAGCCGAAGGTCAACATCATCGGCCCGGCCTATGGCATGTTCAACATGCCGTCCGACCTCGCCGAGATCCGCCGGCTGATCGAGGGCATCGGCGCCGAGGTGAACCTCGTCTTCCCGCTCGGAAGCCATCTGCGCGACATTCCGAAGCTGACCGTCGCCGACGCCAATGTCTGCCTCTACCGCGAATATGGCCGCCAACTCTGTGAGGCGCTGGAGCGCCCCTACCTGCAGGCGCCGATCGGGCTGCATTCGACCACCGCCTTCCTGAGGAAGCTCGGCGAGATGCTGGGCCTCGATCCCGAGCCCTTCATCACCCGCGAGAAGCACACGACGATCAAGCCGTTGTGGGATCTCTGGCGCTCGGTGACCCAGGACTTCTTCGGCACGGCGAGCTTCGCCATCGTCGCGAACGAGACTTACGCGCGCGGAATCCGCCATTTCCTCGAAGACGAGATGGGCCTGCCCTGCCGCTTCGCGGTGCCGCGGCTGTCGGGCAAGAAGACGCTGAACGACGAGGTCCGGCGCATGGTGCGCGAGACCCCGCCCCTCGTCCTCTTCGGCAGCTACAACGAGCGCATGTACCTCGCGGAAACCGGCGGGCGCGGGACGTTCATTCCCGCCTCCTTCCCCGGCGCGGCCATCCGGCGGCACACCGGCACGCCCTTCATGGGCTATTCCGGCGCCACCTATCTCGTCCAGGAAGTCTGCAACGCCCTGTTCGACGCGCTCTTCCACATCCTGCCGCTCGGCACGGACATGGACAAGGTGTCGGCGACGCCGGCCAAAGCCGGCGGGGCGCAAGGCCGCGAACTCGCCTGGTCGAACGCCGCCAACGATGCGCTGCAGGCCGCGCTGGAGCGCGAGCCGGTGCTGGTGCGGATCTCCGCCGCCCGGCGCCTGCGCGATGCGGCGGAAGCCGCCGCCCGCCGCGACGATTGCGAGCGCGTCGAGAGCCGGCATCTGCCGGACGGCGTTCGCGCCGAGGAGGCGCTCGCATGACCCATACCTTCACCGTCCCGGTGACGACAATCCGGACACCCAGGGAGAACCCCCAATGAGCCTCGTCGAACGTCATGGCCTCTCACAGTTTCGCGCCGAGCAGCAGGAATACCGGATCGTCTACGCGGTGACATATCCGATCTTCCTCGCCGTCGCCCTCGCCTCCCGCCTTCTGCCCGCCCGCCTGCGGCCAATCCCCTTCGAGAACGGCGGCGCCTTCGCCGTTTTCCGGGACGCCAGGGCAGCGGCAAACGCCGTCCTCCCCTTCGCCTTCATGCGATAGCGCCGAAGAGGACTACGAAGCTTCGGCGTCATCCGCGTCATCGGCGCGGCCGCTCCGGAGACCCTGGAAATAAGGAGAAAGGAAATGGCAGACCCAATGTCGGGCCGGGAAGCTGGTACGCTTTCCGGCATGACCGAGAGAGAGGCGCAGGAGTTCAACGGACTCTTCACGACCTCCTTCCTGGTCTTCACCGCCATCGCGATCGTCGCGCACATTCTCGTCTGGATCTGGCGGCCCTGGCTGCAGACCCCCGAGGTGAGCCAGGCGAGCCTCGATACCGCACAGTCCCTCTTCACCATGCTCAGCTAAGGAGACCGAACA
The DNA here is from genome assembly GCA_002700095.1 of Fulvimarina sp. Classification (GTDB taxonomy): domain Bacteria; phylum Pseudomonadota; class Alphaproteobacteria; order Rhizobiales; family Rhizobiaceae; genus Jiella. The sequence continues at coordinate 79,497 of PACL01000091.1, forward strand.
ATGTGGAGAGTGTGGCTTCTTTTCGATCCGCGCCGGGCCCTCATCGGCCTTTTCACCTTCCTTCTGGTGCTGGCGCTCCTGATCCACTTCATCCTTCTGTCGACGGCCCGCTTCAACTGGCTCGCCAATCCGGCCGCACCGGGCGGTGCGGCGGTGACGAGCCAGCTCGAGACGCCGCTCACGCAGATCGGCTGAAACGGATCTCACGCGACCTCGGGACGGCGTTCCGCGCCGTCCCGGAAAGCCCCCCGGCCTGATTGAGATGGGACATCCGCCATGGCGATGCTGTCGTTCGAACGTAAATATCGTGTGCGCGGAGGCACGCTGGTCGGTGGCGACCTCTTCGACTTCTGGGCCGGCCCTTTCTATGTCGGCTTCTTCGGCGTCACCGCCATATTCTTCTCGTTGCTCGGATCACTGCTGGTCTTCTACGACATCAGCCAGGGCGATGCGACCAACATCTTCGCCTTCTCGGTGAACCCGCCGTCGATCAAATACGGCCTCGGGCTCGCGCCGCTGAACGAAGGCGGGACCTGGCAGCTCGTCACCATCTGCGCCTGCGGCGCATTCTTCTCCTGGACGCTCCGGGAGATCGAGATCTGCCGCAAGCTCGGCATCGGCTGGCACGTCCCGATCGCCTATTCGTTCGCGGTCCTCGCCTATGTCTCGCTGGTGGTCATCCGCCCGCTGCTGCTCGGTGCCTGGGGCCACGGCTTCCCATACGGGATCATGTCGCATCTCGATTGGGTGTCGAACGTCGGCTACCAGTTCCTGCACTTCCACTACAATCCGGCGCACATGCTGGCGGTGACCTTCTTCTTCACCACCACGATGTTCCTCGGGCTGCATGCCGGCGTCATTCTCGGCGCGGTCAATCCAGGCAAGGGCGAGGTGGTGAAATACGGCGAGCACGAGAACGCCTATTTCCGCGATTTCATCTGCTACTCGGTCGGACCTTACGGCATCCACCGGCTCGGCCTGTTCTTTGCGCTGAACGCCGGCTTCTGGAGCGCGGTCTGCATCATCATCTCCGGTCCCTTCTGGGACAGGGGCTGGCCGTATTTCTTCGATTTCTACCTCAAGACCCCTGCCGCCATCGGCAACATCGCTTACTGAGGAGGGCGGCTCGATGGGTACCTATTCCAGCATCTACAATCGCATCCAGATCCGCGGACCATTCGATCCCGGCGTGCCGCTGAAGCACTCCTCGGACACGCGGATCCAGACCAAGACCTTTTCCTACTGGCTCGGCAAGATTGGCGATCCGCAGGTCGGCCCGCTCTATCTCGGCTGGTCGGGAGCAGCGTCCCTGGCATTCGGCTTCATCGCCATCGAGATCATCGGGCTCAACATGTGGGCCTCTGTCGACTGGGATCCCTACGCATTCGTGCGAAATCTCGCCTTCCTGTCTCTCGATCCGCCACCAGCGAAATACGGACTCAACCCGCTGGTGCCGCTCGGCGACGGCGGCTGGTGGATCCTCGCCGGTTTCTTCCTGACCGCTTCGATCCTTCTCTGGTGGGTCAGGAGCTACACCCGCGCCCGGGCGCTCGGCATGGGCACCCATACGAGCTGGGCCTTCGCCTCGGCGATCTTCCTCTACCTCTCCCTCGGCCTGTTCCGGCCGATCCTGATGGGCTCCTGGTCGGAAGCCGTGCCTTTCGGCATCATAACTCATCTCAACTGGACGGCCTCGGTCTCGGTGCTCTACGGCAACTGGTACTACAACCCGTTCCACATGCTCTCGATCGTCTTCCTCTACGGCTCGACCATGCTCTTCGCCATGCATGGCGCGACGATCCTCGCCGTCTCGCGCTTCGGCGGCGAGCGGGAAGCCGAGGAAATCGTCGACCGCGGAACGGCGGCCGAACGCGGCGCCCTCTTCTGGCGCTGGACCATGGGCTTCAACGCCACCTTCGAGTCCATCCATCGCTGGGCCTGGTGGTTCGCCGTGCTGACCACCTTCACCGGGGCGATCGGCGTTCTCCTCACCGGCACTGTCGTCGACAACTGGTACCTGTGGGGCGTCAAGCACGGCATCGCGCCGAACTATCCGTCCGTCTATCCGTCCTTCCCGATCCCTGACGAAGCCACGCGGAGTGTGATGCAATGAGCACGAAGCACGTCCGCTACAGCCCGATCGTCATCGGGGTCATATCCTTCGCGCTGGTTCTGGTTGGCCTCACGGTGCCGCCCTGGGTGTTCCCGCCGATTGAATCCATCGAAACCGGCCCGGCGGCCATCGAGATGGTGCAGTTCAAGGCGGTCAGCCGCCAGCTGCCCTACAACGCCAAACCGGTGGCTCTGGAGCCTGCCGACAACGAAGGCAGCCCCCTGGCCAGCGAGGTCTACCAGAACGTCCAGGTTCTGGGCGGCCTCACCGATGCCGAATTCCCCCGCCTCATGCTGGCGATCACCGAGTGGGTGTCGCCCGAGCAGGGCTGCGAATACTGCCACAATCTTTCCTCGGAGCAAGGCTTCGCCGACGACGGGCTCTACACCAAGGTCGTCGCGCGCAGCATGTTGCAGATGGTCCGGCACATCAATTCGAACTGGCCGGAGCACGTCGCCCCCTCGGGCGTCACCTGCTACACCTGCCATCGAGGTGAGAACGTGCCGGCCGACAGCTGGTACGATCAGGAAGCCCCTTCCGGCAACCAGTTCCTGGGCACGCCGCGTCCCTGGTATCTCGAGGCCAAGACGATCCGGCAGTTCTTCCCGAACGTGCCCTATGCCGAATATCTCATGAAGGATCACCAGACGGCGAATATCCAGTCGCGTGACCCGCTCGTCTCGCGAACCGGCACGGCGGAGGTCGCCCGCGAGCAGACGGCGGAAGATCTCTATCTCTTCATGATGCAGCAGTCGAA
>PACL01000092.1 GCA_002700095.1 Fulvimarina sp.
ACCTCCTGCAGCTTGCTATAGGCGGCCTTGCGCTCCTCGGTGACGAAGGTAGAGCCCCCCGCCTTCAGCAGTTTGCCGACCTCCTCGTTGTCATATTGCCAGGTATTCTGACCGGCGCCCCCCTTGGCCGGAATCGAGGACGGGGCGAGGTAGTTCGAGACGTCCGGGTCGGAGCCGGTGAGGAAGTTGATGCCGACGACGACGGAATCGAACTTCGACATCATCCAGTAATCGCCCCACATCACCGCCGGCGGCAGGTTCGAGATCGACATGTCGACGCCGATCTCCTTGAAGGACTGCTGGATGAACTGCTGGGCCTGTTCGCGGATGTGGTTGCCCGCGGTCGTCGAATTGGTGAAGGCGAGCTTGACGCCGTCCTTCTCGCGGATGCCGTCGCTTCCGAGTTTCCACCCGGCCTCGTCGAGCAGGCTCTTGGCCTTGTCCGGATTGTATTCCTGCTTCGGCAGGTCGGCGTTGTAGTAGGCCGACTGCTGCGGCATGAAGGTCTCGGTGGGCGACGGGAGCCCGTAATAGAGCGCGTCGATGATGGTCTGCTTGTCCAGCGCGGCATAGAGCGCCTGGCGGACCTTCGGATCCTGGAACTGCGGCCGCTCCATGTTGAACGACAGGGATTCCACCGTGGCGGTGGGGACGACGGCGACCGTCCTGTCGGCCAGATCCTTGGCCTCCTGATACTTGTCCGGCGTGATCCACTGCAGCCCGACCACGTCGATGTCGCCGGTCTTGAACTGGGTGTAGAGGACGGTGAGGTCGGGGATGTACTTGTAGATCAGCCGCTCGAGATAGGGCCCTTCGCCGAAATAGTCGGTGTTGGCCTCGAGCGTGATGTGGTCGCCCGCCATCCGCTCGACCCACTTGAACGGCCCGGTGCCGACGGGGGCGTTGTTGTAGGGCGCGTTGTTCTTGTCGGCCTCCGCCCCGAGGATGTGCTTGGGCACGATGAAGGTCGCGGCGAGGATCGAGGGATAGGGCGCGTAGGGGCTCTTCAGGTCGAAGGTCAGCTCGGTCGGCGAGACGACCGTCAGGTTCTCGACCAGTTCATGTCCGTCGCGCCGCCAGGAACGGAAGTCCGGATCGACCAGCAGCTCGAGGGTGAACTTGACGTCCTCGGCGGTGAACGGCTCGCCGTCGTGCCATTTGACGTCGTCGCGCAGCTTGATCTTCCAGTGCAGCCCGTCCTGCGAGATGCCGCCATTCTCGACGCTCGGCACTTCCGTGGCGAGGGACGGCTGGAACTCGCCCTTGTCGTCGACGATGAACAGCGGATCGAAGACCGAGAAGTGGATGCCCTCGTCCACCTCGATATGCGGCATGTGCGGATTGAAGACGGTCGGCTCCTGGGAGAAGCCGACGATCACCTGGCCGGTCGGCGCGGACGGCGGAGAGGCCATGGCCGAGCCCCTGCCGAACAGCCCCGGGACGGCGAGGCCCGCGGCCGAGGCGCCCATGAGCGAGAGAACCCGGCGCCGCGACGGGCGGCTCCACGAGGGGAAATGCTGGTCTGCCATGTCCATGATCCTTCTGGTTTGCCGAGTGGAAGTCAGGATGGTCAAAAGCCGCTGTCGGGTCGCACCGTCGATCCGTCGGTGAAGCGGGAGAAGCGGAATTCATGCGGGTCGACGACCGGCGTGCGGTTCGTCACGATGTCGGCCATCAGCCGCCCGGCGCCCGGCCCGATGCCGAAGCCGTGGCCGGAAAAGCCGGTGGCGACGTGGAAGCCCGGGATCTGGTCGACGGCGGAGATGACGGGGATGGCATCCGGCGTCACGTCGATCCGGCCGCCCCAGTGCTGGTCGACCTCGGCCCTGGCGAAGGCCGGAAAGGCGCGGGCGAGTTCGGTGAGCGCCTTCTGCGTCATGCGCTTCTCGGGCTTGGGATCGAGCACGCGGCAGTATTCGAACGGGCTCGCCTCGTCGAGCGACCACGTCTTCGGCGTCCGCGCCTCCTCGAAGAAGCGGGAGGAAAGCCGGAAGTTGAGCGAATTCCAGTCCTCGCGCAGCGCCGGCAGGAAGCGCCGGGCATAGCGGAAGGAGTTCGGCACGATGTCGACGACGTTCTCGTGGCCGCAGGCGATGGTGTAGCCGCCGTCCTTGCGCTTGCGGCAGGCAAAGCCCTTCGCCCAGATCGCCTGGTCGGGCCCGCCCTCGAGCGGCTTGGTGCGCAGGACCGAGGCCAGCACCGTCAGCTGCGGCAGGTCGAGGCCGTAGAGCCCGCAGAAGAGGTTCGACCAGGCACCGCCGGCCAGCACCACCGAGGAGCAGGCGATCCGCCCGCGCTCGGTGACGACGCCCGACACCCGGCCGCCGCTGGTCTCGATGCCGCGCACGGCGCATTCGGTCAGGACCGCCGCGCCCCTGTCCCGGGCCGCCTCGGCGATCGCCGGCGCGGCGATCTGCGGCTCGGCGCGCCCGTCCGCAGGAGTGTAGAGCGCGCCCTTCACGGCGAACTGCGCTTCCGGATACATCGCCTTGAACTCGTCCGGGCTCAGCATCCGCGACTCGATCTGCCAGGGCTCCAGGTGGCGGATCCAGCGCGTGTAGTTCTCGACGTCCTTGTCGCTTTCGCAGGTGAAGACGATGCCCGACCGCGTATAGCCGGTGGCCCGGCCGGTGCGCCGGTCGATGTCCTTCCACAGCCGCAGGGCTTCCGCCATCAGCGGCACCTCGCGCGGGTCGCGGCGGGAGATGCGCACCCAGCCCCAGTTTCGGCTCGACTGTTCCTGGCCGATGCCGCCCTTTTCGCAGAGGGCGACGCTGACGCCGCGTTCGGCGAGTTCGAGAGCCGTCGATACGCCGATGATCCCGCCGCCGATGACGACGACGTCGACGGCTTCCGGCAATTCGAGATCGCCGTGGACGGGGGTTACGAAGGGGCCGGGCATTGTCAGTATTGCTCCTCGAGCTGGCAGTTCACGGCGAATTCGGCGACGCTCGCCGTATTGGAGAGGCCGATCAGCATGGCGATGACACCGGCGAGTTCATCCGGATCGGTCATCGCAGCGGGCTCACGGTCGGTGATTGCGCGGGCCATGTCGGTGTCGACGAAGCCCGGGCAGACGGCGGTGGCGCGGATGCCGCGATCAAACCCCGCCTGCCGGATGCCGTGGGCGAGAGCCACGGCGGCGAACTTGGTCATGGAGTAGAGGCCGGACCTGTCGGACTTCACCCGCTTGCCCGACAAGGAGGCGAGGATGATCACCCGGCCACGGCCGCAAGCAGCGAGCGGCCCGAAGGCGGCCTTCGCCAGTCTGCGGGGCGCCTTGACGTTGACGGCGAGCATGGCGTCGAGGTCTTCGTCATCGGCCTCGATGACCGATTTCGGGATCATCAGACCGGCATTGGCGACGACCGCGTCCATCCGGTCGAAGCGGGTCATCGCCTCGTCCACCCAGGCCGCCTCGCCCCCGGCCACCGCGTCATAGGCGAAAAGATGTGTCCGCTCGGGATCGACGCCATGCGGCATGGCAGGCTCGCGCATTCCGAGGGAGAGGGCCCAGCCGTCCTTGGACAGCCGCCTTGCGACAGCCTGCCCGATGCCGCGGCTCGCTCCCGAGATCAACGCTACCGGCCCTTGTCTCACGCCGTCATCCCCTTGCCTGCCTGCTCTTGACGACGCGCCAGTAGATGCCGCGCAGAAGATCGAGGACCTGAGCGTATTCTTCGTCCGAAATGTCGTGGAAGAAGTCTCGGGACTGGCGCACGATCGCCTCGACCTCGTCCGCCAGCGCCTCGCCCTTCTCGGTCAGGTAGAGGGCCTGGACGCGACCATCCTCGTGGCCGGTCTCGCGGCGGATGAGGCCGTGCTTGTCCATGTCGTCGAGGATCCGCGCCATGGCCGAGCGATCCTTCATCGCCGCGCTCGCCAGGATCGACGGGCGGATGCCGGGATGGCGACCGATCAGGAAGAGCGCAGTGATCTTGCCGGTGCCGCGCGCCACCTCCATCCCGCCGAGGCGGGCATCGAGGTCGCGGGTGACGGCGAGATTGAGCGAGCGGATGAAGAAGCTCAGCGTGCCGTCGAGGACACCGAGATCGACGTCTTCGACCCGCGTCACCGCCGTCTTCGAACCGCTTTCTCCAGCCGTCATCGTCCGGCTCCGAAGCATGGGAGGGAACGACGATCCGACGCTGTGTCGGCATCGGTATCGATCGTCTTCGCGGCTGACTATCGAAAATGTGATGGACGATGTCAATCAATTTTGCCGCGATAAGCGGCGCTTGGCAATCTGCCTATTGATTGTGCGTTGCGAAGCGGTGGCGTGCCGAGGTTGGCGTGTCGCCCGCAGGTTGTGTGGCTTGGTCGACCCACTGCTGGTTCAAGTCGCGGCAGTGGACAGGAGCGGCCTTCGTCAGGCGGCCGCTTCCCACCGTGCCCCCGGGATGGCCGCGACGAGGGTCCGCGTGTAGTCGTGCCGCGGCTGGCGGAAGACCTGTGCGGGCGGGCCTGACTCGACCATGCGGCCGTTCTGCATGACGACGACCTCGTTGCAGATGCGGCTGGCGATGCGCAGGTCGTGGGTGATGAAGATCATCGCGAGCTTCATCTCGTCCTGGACCTCGGCGAGGAGATCGAGGATCTGCGCCTGCACCGACACGTCGAGCGCCGACACCGCCTCGTCGGCGATGATCAGCTGCGGATCGAACATCAGGGCTCGCGCGATTCCGACGCGCTGGCGCTGGCCGCCGGAGAACTCGTGGGGGTAGCGCTCGAAGGCCGACGGATCGAGTCCGACCCGGGAGAGCAGCCGGTGGGCCCGCGCCTTGGCCTCGTGGTAGGAGACGCCATGGGCCATCGGGCCGCAGGTCAGGATGCGCCCGACCGTGTGGCGCGGATTGAGCGAGGCGAAGGGGTCCTGGAACACCATCTGGATCAGCGGTCGGTGCCGGCGGAACTCGGCCTCCGGCATGCCGGCCACCTCCTGGCCGTTGAAGATGATCGAGCCGCCATCCGCGTCGAGGATCTTCATCAACAGGCGGCCGAGCGTCGACTTGCCCGAGCCGGATTCGCCGACGATGCCGACGGTCTCGCCCTTGCGCACGGTAAGGCTGACGTCGTCGACGGCCCTGACGACGCGGGGCGGCCGGAGCAGGCCGCCGGGCAGCCGGAAGGTCTTGTTCAGCCCGCTCGCGGCGATGACGACCGGCGCCTCGTTGGCGGCCAGCGCCTCGGCCTCGCTCATGCGTGGCACGGCGGCGATGAGGCGCTTGGTGTAGGGATGGGACGGCGCCCCGAGAACCTGTGCCGCCGTGCCCTCCTCCACCAGCCGGCCCTTCTCCATGACGATCACCCGGTCGGCGATCTCGGCAACGACGCCGAAGTCATGGGTGATGAACATCACCCCCATGCCCTGCTTGCGCTGGATGGTGCGGATGAGGTCAAGGATCTGCGCCTGGGTGGTCACGTCGAGAGCGGTGGTCGGCTCGTCGGCGATCAGCACCGCCGGCTCCAGCGCCAGCGCCATGGCGATCATCACCCGTTGGCGCTGGCCTCCCGAGAGGCGGAACGGATACTGCGTGCGGATGATCGCGGGATCGGGAAGCCCGACCTCGGTGAGAAGCTCGATGACGCGGGTCTCCGGATCGATGGCCCCGGCGAGCTTGTGCGCCTCGATCACCTCTGCGATCTGGTCGCCGATCGTCATCAAGGGGTTCAGGGCCGACAGGGGATCCTGGAAGACGATCGAGACGATCCGCCCGCGCAGGTCCCGCAACTTTGCCGCAGGCGCCGCCAGGAGGTCCATGCCGCGCAGCATGATCCGGCCGCCGGTGACCGTCAGCGCATCCGGCAGGAGACCCATGATGGCGTTGGCGGTGACCGACTTGCCGGAACCGGATTCGCCCACGATGCACAAGATCTCGCCAGCGGCGAGGTCGAGGGAGACATCCTCGACGGCAAAGCCGCGGTCCATGCCCCCCGGCAGCGAAACGGTCAGCTTGTCCACCTGCAGCAGCGGTTCGAGGGCGGTTCGGACTTCGGACATCGCGCTTCCCAATCTCTCGCTTCCGGCCGATTGTTGCCGGTCGAGGGCGAAAACGCAATTTCCGTACCAGTCGGCGCGAATCGAGGCCCAGCGCTGCGCCTGTTCGATGCGCGTTACCCGCTCACTGAAAGGAAGAGACCAACGGGCATGACATGCTCGGCGCCGCCGCCGGCCGCATCGACGCCCGGGCGCGTCGGCGCCCTCAGCCGCTCGCTGCGATCTGCCGCAGCGTGTGGCGCGCGATGACCTGCTCCTCGTCGGTCGGCATGACCAGCACCGTCACCCGAGAGTGACCCGCACTGACGCACGCCTCGCCGTTCCGGTTGGCATCGTCGTCGATCGCGGCACCCAGCCAGGCGAGCCGCGCGCCGATCGCCGCCCGCATGCGCGGCGAGTGTTCGCCGATGCCGCCGGTGAAGACGAGGGCGTCGAGGCCTTCCAGGCTGTTCGCCATCGCCGCCGTCTCGCGGGCGGCGCGGAAGGCGAAGAGGTCGAGCGCCTCCTTCGCCCGGGGATCGTCGCTCTCGGACAACTTGCGCACGTCGCCGGAAATGCCGGAGACGCCGAGGAGCCCCGAGCGATGGTAGAGAAGATCCTCCAGTTCCCCGGCATCGAGGCCATGGACGCTCTGGAGATAAAGGAGCACGCCCGGATCGATCGCGCCAGAGCGCGTGCCCATCACCAGCCCGTCCAGCGCCGAAAAGCCCATCGTCGTGTCGACGCTCCGGCCGTCCCGCATGGCGCAGAGGCTCGCTCCGTTGCCGAGATGGGCGACGACCACCCGCCCGCTGTGTAGCTCCGGCGCGATCTCGGCCAGCCGCCCCGCAACGAACTCGTAGGACAGGCCGTGGAAGCCGTATTTCCGCACGCCCTCCTCCTCGAAGCGGCGCGGGATCGCGTAGCGGCTGACCGGCGGCTTCAGATGGTGGTGGAAGGCGGTGTCGAAGCAGGCGACCTGGAGAAGCTCCGGCCGCATTGCCCGCAGCTCGTGGACCGGCTCCAGCCCGCGCGGCTGGTGCAGCGACGCCAGCGGCGTCAGCCCTTCGATGGCGGCAAGGACCCCGTCGTCGATCAGAGCCGGCTCGCTGAACGCCAGGCCGCCATGGACGATCCGGTGCCCGACGGCGACCAGTTCGCGGCCGCCGAGCCGCTGCTCGACCGCCTCGAACAGCGCCGCGAAGAGCCGTTCCAGGCGGCGCTCGCCGGACGCGCCCGGATCGATGCGGAGCGGCTCGTCGCGGTCCGACTGGGAGAGCGCGGGCGCATCCCCGGTATCGTCCACCGATCCCTTGACGACGAGCCGGAGATCACCCTCGCCCGCCGCCTCGAAGAGGGCGAACTTGATGCTCGACGAGCCGGCATTCAGCGCCAGGACGGCCTTCGTCATGATCGCTCCTCCGGCCCCGGACGCGGCCTCAGTCCCCTGCCCGCGCCGCGGAGCCGTAGGGCCAGCTCCAGTTGCGGATCTCGGGAAGATCCTCGCCATGCTCGCGAATGTAGATTCGGTGCTCTTCGAGATACGCGTTGAGACGCGCCACCGCCGCCCGGCCGGCCTCGCCGAGGTCCGGCAGCCGGTGGATCGCCTCCAGCGCCAGGTGGAACCGGTCGAGCTCGTTCATCACCACCATGTCGAAGGGCGTCGTCGTGGTGCCTTCTTCCTGGTAGCCGCGGACATGGATGTTGCGGTGGTTGGTCCGCTTGTAGGTCATGCGGTGGATCAGCATCGGATAGCCGTGATAGGCGAAGACCACCGGCTTGTCGGTCGTGAACAGGGCGTCGAACCGGGCGTCTTCGAGGCCGTGCGGATGGTGTTCCGGCGCCTGCAGGGCCATCAGGTCGACGACGTTGACGAGCCGCGTCTTCACCTCCGGCAGGAGATCGCGCAGGAGCCCCGCCGCCGCGACCGCTTCCAGCGTCGGCACGTCGCCGGCACAGGCGAGCACCACGTCCGGCTCCTCGCCGGGCGCCGCCGTTCCCGCCCAGTCGAAGGTTCCGGCCCCGGCGGCGCAATGCGCCTTCGCCTCCGCCATGGTCAGCCATTGCGGCGCCGGCTGCTTGCCCGCGACGATGACGTTGACTCGGTCGTAGGTGGCGAGGCAATGGTCGGCCACCCAGAGCAGCGAATTGGCGTCCGGCGGGAAATAGATGCGCACCACGTCCGCCCGCTTGTTGGCGACATGGTCGACGAAGCCCGGATCCTGATGGCTGAAGCCGTTGTGGTCCTGCCGCCATACATGGGACGTCAGAAGGTAGTTCAGCGACGAAATCGGCGCCCGCCACTCCAGCTGCCGCGTCACCTTCAGCCACTTGGCATGCTGGTTGAACATCGAATCGACGATGTGGATGAATGCCTCGTAGCAGGAGAAGAAGCCGTGGCGGCCGGTGAGGAGGTAGCCCTCCAGCCAGCCCTGGCAGAGATGCTCGCTGAGCACCTCCATCNCCCGGCCATCCTGCGACAGCGACACGTCGTAGGGCTCGATCGCGTCCATCCACACCCGGTCGGTGGTGCCGAACACCGGGTCGAGCCGGTTCGAGGCCGTCTCGTCGGGACCGACGATGCGGAAGTTGCGGGCCTCGGCGTTGAGCTTGAAGACGTCCTCGAGATAGCGGCCGAGGGCCCGCGTCGCCTCGGCGATGGTCTCGCCGGGTTCCGGCACGTCCACGCCATGGGCGTCGATCGCCGGCAGTGTCAGCTCCTTGCGCAGCAGCCCGCCATTCGCCTGCGGATTGGCGCCCATGCGCAGCTCCCCCTCCGGTGCGAGGGCTGCCAGTTCCGGCCGCAGCCGCCCGCTCTCGTCGAAGAGATCCTCCGGCCGGTAGCTGCGCATCCATTCTTCCAGGATGGCGCGATGGGCCTCGTCGCCGCGGGCGTTGGAGACCGGCACCTGATGGGCGCGCCAGAAGCCCTCGACCTTCTCGCCGTCGACTTCCTTCGGCCCGGTCCAGCCCTTGAGGCTGCGCAAGACGATCATCGGCCAGCGCGGGCGGGCCGTCGCCTGGCCGGAGCGATGCTCGGCCTTTATCACCGAAATCTTGTCAAAGGCTTCGTCGAGGGCCGCGGCCATCAGGCGGTGCATCAAGGCCGGATCCTCGCCCTCGACCATGATGGGCTCGTAGCCATAGCCGACGAAGAGGCTCTTCAGCTCCTCGTCGCTGATTCTCGCAAGGATCGTCGGATTGGCGATCTTGTAGCCGTTGAGATGCAGGATCGGCAGCACTGCGCCGTCCCGGGCCGGGTTGAGGAACTTGTTGGAATGCCACGACGCCGCCAGCGCGCCGGTCTCCGCCTCGCCGTCGCCGACGACGCAGGCGACGACGAGGTCGGGATTGTCGAAGGCCGCCCCGAAGGCGTGGACGAGCGCATAGCCGAGTTCGCCGCCCTCGTGGATCGAGCCCGGCGTCTCGGGCGCCGCGTGGCTCGGAATGCCGCCCGGAAACGAGAACTGCCGGAACAGTTTTCGCATGCCCTCGGCATCTTCGGAGATGGCGGGATAGATCTCGCTGTAGCTGCCCTCGAGATAGGTGTTGGCCACCATGCCCGGCCCGCCATGACCGGGACCGCAGACATAGAGGACCGAGGCGCGCCGCGCCTTGATCACCCGGTTGAGATGGGCATAGACGAAGTTCAGCCCCGGCGTCGTGCCCCAGTGGCCAAGGAGGCGCGGCTTGACGTGCTCTGCCTGCAGAGGTTCACGCAGGAGCGGATTGTCCAGGAGATAGATCTGCCCAACCGAGAGGTAGTTGGCGGCCCGCCAGTAGCGGTCGATCAGCGCCAGATCCTCCGTGGAGGGGGCGGGTTTCGATGCTGCAGTTGGGATCGTCACGTTCATGATCGGCGGCTCCTTGGCGCTGGCCGTTTCGACTGCCGGTTCCAGTCGGAACCTGTGGCAGGGTGGTCGCCGTTCACTGGCTGACCCTAAGGAATTTCGGTCAGACCCAACGATCTCCCGGCGGCATCGTTGTCTCAGGCAACTGACGCCGTCGCATTGACACGTATCAAGCCTTCGCCTCGATGGCGTGACACATTCTCATCCCGAAGCGGCGACGATCTCCCGCGCTCGATTCGCCACCGTCTCCGGCGAGCCGGAGCCGTCGACCGACGTCCAGCCGATCGCGCCGTGGTCACGCTGCAACTGCCGGCTGACCACGTCGGGCGTCGCGTCGGAGGGATCGCCGGTGCGGGCGGCGACACGGCGGAGGAGTTCGGCGGCGGGAACGTCGAGCCACAGGCCGAGGAACCCCGTGCCGGCCTGCCCTGCCACGGCATCGATGTGCGCCCGTTCGCCCGGGTGCTCGAAGGTTGCGTCGGCGACGACGCCGTGCCCGAGGGCGAGNACGGCGCCGCTCGCCTCGGCGAGTTTACGATAGACTGCCTCGGTCACCTCCGGCCGGTAGCCATCCGCGGGAAGCCGCGTCTCGGGCGACACCCCGAAGGATCGCTTGCGCAGCCGGTCGCTGGAGATCGTCCGGGCGCCGGGCGCCGGGCCGACACGGGCAGCGATGGCCTTGGCCACCGTCGACTTGCCCGACCCCGACAGGCCGCCGACGGCGACGAGGCGCGGTTCGGCGGGGCGCAGTAGATCGAGGGCGAGGTCGAAATATCTCCGCGCCGACGCGCGTTGCTCGTCCGCCTCCGGCCCNCCGCCGCTGGCGGCCGTGGCGCCGACATGCGCCCGCACGGCCGCTCTCACGGCCATGAAGAATGGCAGCGCCGGCAACCCCGCCTCGTCGCAGGTCTGGTCGAGATAGCGGTTCATCGCCAGATTGGCGAAGTCCTCGAGCCCACGGTGCCAGAGATCCATCAAGAGGAAGGCGAGGTCGTAGAGGACGTCCGTCGTACCCAGCTCCTCGCTGAATTCGAGGCAGTCGAACGGCACCGGTTCGCCGTCGACGACGCAGATGTTGCGCAGGTGGAGGTCGCCGTGGCCCCGCCGCACGAACCCCGCCTCGGCCCGGCGGTCGAGCAGCGGCGCGAGACGGGCGAGCGCGTCGCGGAACCGCCCGTTGAAGTCTTCCACCTCATGCGACTCGAACACCGTCGTCGTCGCCAGCGCGGCCTCGTTGACGGCGAGCACGCCCGCCATCCGCTCCGCCCCGCCGGACCGTACAGCCGCCGGCAGGTTCTCGTGGAACGCCGCGATGACGGCGCCGAGCCGCTCCACGAGCGGTGCCCTCAGCTCTCCCGCCTGTGCCTGCCGGTCGAGAAGCGATGCCTCGTCGAAGCGCCGCATCGCAACGACGGCGTCGACGAGGTCGCCGGACCCGTCGATCGCAAGCGTGCCGTCATCCTGCCGAGTGATGCGATTAACGCCGCGATAGAGCATGGGCGCCGTGCGGCGGTTAAGCTCTACTTCGCGCTCGCAGACCGCGAGGCGCGTCTCGGGGCGAGAAAAGTCCACATAGGGAAGCGTGACCGGCCGCTTCAGCTTCAACGCCGTCTCGCCACCGAGAAGCAGGAGCGAGATGTGCGTGCGCACCGTCTCGATCGAACCCGGATCGACGCCGTCGAAGCACTGGTTCTTCAGGAGACGGACGATCGCCTCGTCGGGCATGTCGGTCATGGTGCGGCTCCCTCGAAACGACGACGCGAGCGTCATGCTGCGAATGGGAGCGGCGGCGCCGGCATAATCAAGGCCGGCCGGGTCGATTTCGCTGCGCCGGCTGGTTCAGCCGGCCTTGTCCCCGTAGCGCTTCTCGAAATCCCACACCGCTCCGAACCCCATCAACTCGCTGAAGGCCGGAAAGTCGTAGAGCCTGTCCGCCACCGGCTCTGTCGAGCCGGCATCGAGGATGGCCCGGTAGGAATCCTCCACTGCCTTTGCCATGGCGAGGAAGCCCGCCGAGGGATGGATCGACAGGGAATAGCCGATCGCCTCCAGCTCCTTCGCCGGCAGGACGGGGGTCTTGCCGCCCTCCACCATGTTGGCGACCAGCGGCTTGTCGATCGTGGCGCAGATGCGCTTCATCTGGTCGACGGTCTCCGGCGCCTCGACGAAGATCAGGTCCGCCCCGGCCTTCGCATAGGCTTTCGCCCGCTCCAGCGCCTCGTCGATGCCCTTCGAGGTCAAGGCGTCGGTGCGCGCGACGATCAGGAAGTTGGGGTCGGTGCGGGCATCGACCGCGACCTCGATCTTGGCCGCCATGTCTTTCAAAGGGATCACCCGCCGGTTCGGCGTGTGGCCGCATTTCTTGGGAAACTCCTGGTCCTCGAGCTGGATGCCGGCAATCCCGGCCGCCTCGTAGCCACGCACGGTGTGGGCGACGTTGAGCAGCCCGCCATAGCCGGTGTCGCCGTCGGCGATCAGCGGTGTGCCAGTGCCCGCCGCAATGGCGGAAGCCCGCGACAGCATGTCGGTGTAGGTCGCAATGCCTGCATCCGGCAGGCCGAGATAGGAGCCGACGGCGCCGTAGCCGGTCATGTAGAGGCAGTCGAAGCCCATGCGGTCGGCGATCTTCGCGGAGATCATCTCGAAGACCCCGGGGGCCGAGACGATCCCGCCCGTCTCGATCCGCGCCCGCAATGCCCGACGCTTCTCGCCAATCGCCTGCCCGACCATCCTCGACCTCCTCTTCAACCGAACTTGCGCGGCATAGCACACGGCCATATTGTACACAATCGTACGGGAAGCGTGACCTGAACAGGGGCAGGAACAGGACTTTGATGGACGGGCCGTGGCGAGGCATGCAGGAGGGCGACGACGACAAGCGCAGACCCCACGGCCATGCCGGCGAGATTGCCTATGCCGCCATCCGGGATCGGCTACTGCGGGACGAATGGCCGGCGGGTACGCGGCTTCTGGAGGCCGATCTCGCCGCCCTGACCGGGGTCAGCCGGACCCCTGTCCGCGATGCCCTCCGGCGCCTGTCGAATGAGGGCTTCCTCGACTATGTCGCCAATGCCGGCTGCCGCGTAAAGGCTTTCACCGCCAAGGACGTCGAGGCAGCCTTCGACCTGCGGGTGGAACTCGAAAGCTACGCCGCCCGGCGCGCGGCCAGTCGCGCCGGGACGGCTCAGATTGCCGCGCTGTCGGCACTCTGCGACCGCATGGAGGAGATCGCCGCGGACCCTGAGGGCGAGCCTCGGAGCCGCGACCAGCTGACGCCGCTGAACCAGTCCTTCCATGCGGTCATCGTCGAGGCGGCAGACAATCCCCGGCTGGCGCCGTTCCTCGCCAACGTCACCTCCGCCCCCGTCGTGCTGCGCACCTATCGCAGCTACACCGCCGAGGAGATCGCCCGCTCCATGGGCCACCACCGCGAACTGATCCAGGCGCTGCAGGCCGGCGATGCCGACTGGGCCGGCGCCGTGATGCGCTCCCACATCCATGCCGGCTACCGCGCCGCCCTGCGCGACACCGGCCTTTTCGGCGCCGTGGCCGAGAACACGCAAGATTGACACGGCGGAAAATTGTATACTATCCTTCGCTGGCTTTACGCTCTGGGAGGGGCGTGAACCCTTGGCGGCACGAGGCTGCCGCCGAGGGTTCGAACAGTCCGATTGGGAGGAACATCATGAAACATTGGTCGAAGACGGCGCTGATCGCCGTTGCGGCTCTCGCCGCGTCCACCGTCCACTCCTACGCCGAGCGGACCCTGCGCCTGTCGCTGCAGGTGCCGACCAACCATCCGGTCGGGCAGAACATCGTCTACTTCAAGGACGAGGTGGAAAAGATCTCCAGCGGCGAGATCAAGGTCGAACTCTACGATGCCGCGCAGCTCTACAAGGGCAGCGAGGTACCCCAGGCGGTCGCCTCCGGCGCCATCGACATGGGCCTCGTGCTGATCGACGAATATGCCGCGACCGTCCCCGCGACGGGCCTGTTCTCGGTGGCCTTCATGTTCCCGGACTATGAGAGCCTCGCCAAGGCGGCCGGCCCCGACAGCCCGGTCCGCCAGAAGCTCGACGAGCTGATCCGCCAGACCGGCACACGCGTCATGTGGTGGCAGGACTACGGCCCCGTCCAGCTCCTGTCCAAGGAGGTGCCGATGATCACCCCCGACGACATGAAGGGCAAGAAGGTCCGCGTCCTCGGCAAGCCGTCCGGCGACTTCATCAACGCCGTCGGCGGCGTTCCCGTGAAGATCGGCGGTTCCGAGCAGTTCCTCGCCTATCAGCGCGGCACCGTCGACGTCGGCATGACCGGAACGACCGCGATCCAGTCGCGCAAGCTCGACGAGACCATGGACTGGGTGACGATCACCAACCATGCCCAGACCGAGTTCCTCGTGGTCATGAACGACGCGACCTTCGACGCCATGAGCGATCAGGAAAAGGGCTGGATGCAGGAGGCCGCGCTCAAGGCCGAGGAGAAGATGCGCGCCGAAACCAAGGACGAGAATCTCGCCTCGGAAAAATACATCGCCGAGAACACCGAGATGAAGGTCCAGAACCTCACGCCGGAACAGATCGCCGTCTGGCAGGAAGCCGCCGCCCCCGCCGTCGACGCTTACATCCAGTCGGCCGGCGAGGTCGGCAAGGAACTCGTCGACCAGGTCAAGGCGCTGCGTTGAGCACCCGCCGCAGATGACACGCGATGGCGGGACCGCGCGCTCGGGCGCGGTGAGCGACAGCCGGTTCCTCAGGGCGATCGACGGGATCGGCTCGGCCTGCGCTACGCTCGGCGACGGTCTCGTCATCGCCATCGCCCTGATGCTGTTCATGGACGTGGCGCTTCGCTACGTCTTCAATGCGCCGACGATCTGGGCGCAGGACGTCGCCATCGCCTGCCAGGTCTGGTTCACCTATCTCGGCATGGCCTATGTGCTGCGCAAGCGGCAGATGATCCGCATCACCGCGGTGCTGGCGCTTGCCGGGCCGGGCATCCGGCGGGCCGCCGAAGCCTTCGCCCTCCTCGTCATCCTCGCCTTCTCGCTGGTCGCGGTGATCTACGGCTTCGACACGGTGATGGACTCGATCCGGCTCGGACGCCGCCAGCCGACCATGCTGGAGATGCCCAACTGGGTGTCGGAGCTGCCTGTCGTGGTCGGCTTCGCGCTCCTCGCGGTCCAGGCGCTGGCCGACCTCATCCGCCTGCCCTTCGTGCCGGCGCCGGAATTCACCCCCGCCGGCGAGCATGCCCCCGCCTCCGATGGAACGCTGATCGAATGACGCTGATCTTTGTCGTCGTCGCGCTGCTGGCGCTCCTGTTCTGCGGCCTGCCGGTGGCGTTCGCGCTGGCCGGCCTCGGCACGGTGATGCTGTTCCTCAAGGGCCTGCCGCTGATCATGGTGGCGCAGAACCTCCATGGCGCACTCGACAACTTCATCCTCCTGTCCGTGCCGCTCTTCCTGTTGATGTCGAACATCCTCCTGAAGGGCGGCGTCGGCAAGGACCTGTTCGACGCGCTGCAGAGCTGGGTCGGCCACTGGCCGGGCGGCCTCGGCATCGCGGCGCTCGCCTCCTGCGGCATCTTCTCGGCGATCTCCGGCTCCTCGGTGGCGACCGCCGCCACTGTCGCCACGGTCGCGGTGCCGGAGATGACCTCGCGCGGCTACGGCAAGTCCTTCACCCTTGGCCTGCTTGCGGCCGGCGGCACGCTCGGCATCCTCATTCCCCCCTCGATCCCCCTGATCGTCTATGGCGTGATCACCGAGGAGAGCATCGGAAAGCTGTTCCTCGCCGGCATCGGCCCGGGCATCCTGCTTCTCGTCCTGTTCGGCCTCTTCACGGTGGCCTATTCCTTCTTCTCGAAGGAATACCGGCCGTCGGCAAAGATCGGCGCGGCGGAACGCCGGCGCTCGACGATCCGGGCCCTGCCGACCGGCGGCCTCGCGATCCTGATGATCGGCGGCATCTATACCGGCGCCTTCACTCCGACCGAGGCCTCCGCCGTCGGCGCCGTCTTCGCCTTCCTGATCACCGCCTTCGTGCTGCGCTCGCTGGACCGGCCGGGCTTCGTTGCCGCGGTGCGCGAGACCGTGTCGACCACCATCGTTCTCTTCCTGATCGTCATCGGCGCCAAGATCTTCGGAAAGGCGGTCACGCTCTACCAGGTGCCGGCGCAGATCTCCCAGATCTTCGACACGCAGGTCCAGAGCGCGACGGTGTTCCTCTTGATCGTCGGCCTGATCCTCCTGTTCATCGGGCTGTTCCTCGAGAGCCTGTCGATGCTCCTGATCATGATGCCGGTGCTGTTCCCGACGGTGCTCGCCCTCGGCATCGACCCGATTTGGTTCGCGATGTATTTCGTCATCCTGATCGAGGTGGCGCTGATCACCCCGCCGGTGGGGCTCAACCTCTTCGTCATCCAGGCGGTGGCGCGAACCAATCTCGGCACGGTGGTGCGGGGCGTCCTGCCCTTCATCGGCCTGATGTTCGCCGCGCTCTACCTGATCTGGCTGTTCCCGGTCATCGTCAGCTTCGTGCCGGACAATCTGTAACGACTCAGCCCTCCGCCGCGAGGCTGTTGCGGGCGCCGAGGATGTGCGCCCGCATCACCGCCTCCGCCCAGGCCGGATCGCGGGAGGTCAGCGCCGCGATCAGCTGCCGGTGCTCGAACAGGCTGCGCTCGATCTCGGGACGCGAGAAGCGGGCATAGGTGTTGATGAGGAAGCCGATATTCATCAGCCGCGCCGCGGAATCGGCCAGGGTCGCGTTGCGCGAGGCCTCGAGGATCTTCTGATGGAAGGCCTGGTTGAGGGCGGAGACCTTCTCGACCACCTCGTCCTCGGCCTGCCACGATCCTGCCGTCGCCGCCTCCATCTCGCTCTGGATCGCCTGCAGGTCACCCAGGTCGCGCGCGTCGCACCGGCCGGCCGCGAGCCCCGCCGCGGCGCTCTCGAGCAGAGCCCGCACCTCGTAGATGTCCGAAACCTCGTTCGGTGTCCGCCGCTTCACCACCGTGCCGGACCGCGGCGTCATCTCGACGAAGCCGTCGCCGGCCAGCCGCACGATCGCCGAGCGCACCGGCGTGCGGCTCGCCGCGAAGCGCTCGGCCAGCACCGCCTCGGTGATCTTCTCGCCCGGCGCCAGCCGGCCGTCGAGGATCTCCCGGCGGATCGCCTCATACACCCGGTCGGCCATTCGCAGGCCCGGCTTTTCGCGCGCCGTGGATGTCATCGGAGCCTCATTGGATACAAGTTCAAGATCTTCTTCACGGACGAGCGTAGCTCTGTTGACGAATGGGATACAATAGGCTTCACTCATTCCATGAGACGATGCACCAGGGGAGATGGTGCACGAGGCGCGGGAACGCCTCGAAAGGGAGGATTTCATTGAAACCGCTTGCGGGTCTTCGCGTCCTGGAGATGGGACAGCTGATCGCCGGGCCGTTCTGCGGCCAGCTCCTCGCTGATTTCGGCGCCGAGGTCGTCAAGATCGAGCCGCCGAAGACCGGTGATTCCATGCGCCAGTGGGGCCGCACGGACGCCGAAGGCCGGCCGCTCTGGTGGCCGGTGATCGCGCGGGGCAAGAAGTCGATCACCCTCGACCTCAGGAAGCCCGAGGCGCAGGACGTGGTGCGCCAGCTCGCTGCGAAAACCGACATCCTGGTGGAGAATTTCCGCGTCGGACGGATGGAGGAATGGGGTCTTGGCTACGAGGCGCTGAAGGCGATCAATCCCGCGCTCATCATGGTGCGCGTCACCGGCTTCGGCCAGACCGGGCCCTATGCCAACCGGGCCGGCTTCGCCTCGGTCTGCGAAGCGATGGGCGGCATGCGCTACATAGCCGGCTATCCCGACCGCCCGCCGGTACGCGCCGGCATCTCGATCGGTGACACTCTCGCCGGCCAGAGCGGCTTCCAGGGTGCTCTGCTCGCCCTGCAGCACCGCCAGCGCACCGGCGAGGGCCAGATGGTCGACGCCTCGATCTTCGAGGCCGTCCTGTCTGTCATGGAAAGCGTCATCTCCGAATATGACGGCGGCGGCCACGTGCGCGAGCGCTCCGGCAGCTTCCTGCCCGGCATCGCCCCTTCCAACGCCTATCCGACGAAGGATGGCGAGACCGTCATCATCGGCGGCAACCAGGACAGCCTGTTCCGCCGCCTCACGGCCGTCATGGGTCGGCCCGAACTCGCCGACGACGAGCGCTTCGCCAACCATCAGGCGCGCGGGCGCAACCAGGCCGAATGCGATGCCGTCGTCGCCGAATGGACCTCAGGCCTCGCCGCGGACGACATCGTTGCGCAGCTCGCTGAGGCGGGCGTTCCCGCCGGCCTCACCTACAAGGCGCCGGACATGCTGCGGGACGAGCATTTCCAGGCCCGCGAGGCGATCACCCGTGTCACCGATCCCGAAATCGGGCCGCTCGCCATGCAGAACGTCTTTCCCAAGCTGTCCGTCTCGCCGGGCGGCGTGGAGCGCACCGGCCCGAAGCTCGGCGAGCACACCGAAGCCGTCCTGACGGAATGGCTCGGCTACGACGCCGCGGCGATCGCCGCCCTGAGGGCCGCCCATGTCGTCTGACCGCGCCTCGCCCCTCCTGACCCTGACCCTGACGGCTACCGCCATGACGGCTGCGGCCCCGGAGGCTGCCCGATGATCGAGCCCGTCATCGTCGTCGTCGTGATGCTCGCGCTGATCGCCATCGGCGCGCCGATCTTCCTCGCCCTCGGCGCGGCGGGCCTGACCGGGCTCTACATGACGCGCGGGTCGATGGCCTTCTTCTTCGGCCCGACCTCGCTCTTCGGCCAGCTCAACAGCTTCGAACTGCTGGCCTTGCCGCTGTTCGTCCTGATGGGCAACTTCCTCGCCGCGACGCCGGTCGGCGCCAATCTGTTCAAGGCTGCGGTGATCTGGCTGCAATGGCTGCGCGGCGGCCTCGCCATCGCGACCGTGGGCGCCTCGGCGGTGTTCGGCGCGGTCAGCGGCGTCTCGATTGCCGGCGTCGCCGCGGTCGGCTCCATCGCCGTGCCGCAGATGCTCGACCGCGGTTATTCGCGCACGCTCGCCGCCGGCAGCGTCGTCAGCTCCGGCGCACTCGCCATGCTGATCCCGCCGAGCGTGCCGCTGATCATCTACGGCGCCGTCTCGTCGGTCTCCGTCGCCGACCTCTTCATCGGCGGCATCGTGCCCGGCGTCGCGCTGGCCCTGGCGCTGTGCGTCTACATCTATTTCCGCGCGCTGTTCAATCCGGCCGAGGCGCCGATGGGCGAGCAGATCGCCTATTCCTGGCAGGACCGGATGAAGGCGATCGGCGGCATCTGGCATGCCGTCCTTCTGATCGTCCTCGTCCTCGGCGCGATCTATTCGGGCATCGCGACGCCCAGCGAGGCAGCCGCCTTCGGCGCCGTCGGCGCCTTCATCGTCGCCGTCGCGATCTTCCGCTGCCTCGACCTCAAGGGCATTGGCCGCGTGATCGCCGCCAGCGCCCGCATTTCCGGCGCCATCCTGATCATCATGGGCTGCGCCCGGATCTTCGGCGACTATCTCAACCTCGTGCGCGTGCCGGACACGATCACCGGCCTCCTCATCGGCACCGACCTGCCGCCCGAGGCGATCCTGATGCTGATCATGCTGGCCCTGGTCGGGCTCGGCATGCTGGTCGATGCCGTCTCGCTGATCGTGGTGACGACGCCGATCCTCCTGCCGCTGATCACCGCTCTCGGCTACGACCCGCTGTGGTTCGGGATCATCCTGGTGATGAACCTCGAGATCGCCGTGATCACCCCGCCGGTCGGCCTCAACCTCTATACGCTCAAGGCCGTCGCGCCGATGCTGAAGATCGAGGAGATCATCCGCTCGGTCGTGCCCTTCGTGATCATCCAGTTCCTAATGCTGGCGGTCTTCGTGCTGTTCCCGGCGATCAGCCTGTGGCTGCCCAATCTGGTGAAGTGAACCCATCTCGCGACGCGACCACATTCGTGACGAGACATCGTCTTTCAACTGGGAGGTAAAGACATGACGATCGACAGACGCAAATTCCTGATGACCACCGGCGCGCTTTCGGCGGGCGCGGCCTTCGGCCTGCCGATGGGCTCGGCCAAGGCCCAGCAGATGCTGACCGGCGTCACCTATCTGCCGCCGTCCTACGAGGATCTCGCCTTCGGCAGCCAGGGCTTCGTCGACTATGTCAACGAGAAGCACGGCGACACGGTCAAGATCGACTTCTACGATTCCGGCCGTCTACTCTCGGCCGACGAGCAGCTTCCGGCGCTGCGCTCCGGCAACATCGACTTCATGTTCCACACGACCAGCTACATCACCCGCTCCCTGCCGATCCTCGGCGTCATGGGCCTGCCGGGCGTCGTCGGCCCGCTTTACGACAATCCCGACCGGCTGAAGCGCGGCTCGCCGCTGTTCGAGCTGATGAACCAGGAACTCGCCAAGCAGGGCCTCACCGCCCTCTCCTTCGGCGGCGGCATCATGGAGCCGGAGATCATCTGGAGCACCGGCAGCCCCGGCATCCGGACGCTGGAGGACATCGACGGCAAGCGGGTGCGCGTCGTCTCCTTCGAGGCGACGAAGGCGATCGAGGACTTCGGCGGCGCGGCGGTGCGCATCCCCTCCTCCGAACTCTATCTGGCGCTGCAGCGCGGCACGGTGGACGCCGCCGTCGCGACCATCTCGACGATCAACGGCCGCTCGATCCAGGAGCAGATCAAGCAGGCCCTGCGCATTCCGGTCACCGGCTTCGCCATCGGCATCTTCGTCAAGACCGACCGCTGGGAGGCGATGGACGACGGCGTCAAGAGCGCCATGACGGAAGCTGCCGAGTGGTTCGACACCCACAGCGCCAAGGCCGCCAACGAGGACTACTACGACAAGCAGTTCTGGCCGAAATTCAAGGAGCTCGGCATCGAGGTCATCGAGCCGGACCAGGCGACCCTCGATCGCTTCGCGGAAGTCAGCGTGAACGTGCGCGAGGCCTGGGTGGCCGAAGTCGGCGAGGAGGTCGGCCAGAAGGCGATCGCGCTCGCCATGGGCGAAGACGCCTGAGGTCATGATGATGCGAGGGAGAGCGGCGTGAACAATCCCGTCGTCAGGATCGTCGATGGCATCGCATGGCTTCTGCAGCTGGGCGGCGTCATCGCCCTCGCCTTCATGGCGATCACCGTCACCTATGACGCGCTGATGCGGTATCTCTTCGCCGCGCCGACGTCGTGGAGCCTGGAGGTCAACTCCTTCCTCATCGTCTATCTGGCGCTGATGACGGCGGCGGATGTCGAGCGGCGGGGCGAGCATATCGGCATCACGCTCCTGCCCGACGCCCTCGGGCCGGCCCGCCAGATCGCACTCCGGGTCGTCGTCGGCATCGTCGGCGCGACCTTCTGCGCGATCCTGACCTGGCGGGGCTATCTCATGTCCCACGACGCGTTCCAGTATGGCGAGCGCGTCTCCTCCGCCTTCGGGACCCCCTACTGGATCCCCTACGCCATGCTGCCGGTCGGCTTCGGGCTTCTGGGTCTCCAGTTCGTCCTCAACATGTTCCGCCGGCCGAAGAAGAGGGACGAGGCGGCGCAGCAGCTCTGACGCCGCCGCCTCGCCCCATCGCCGCTTCGACGCATCACAGGACAAGCCCGATGAAGTCCCGTTCCGATCACGTCACGCTTCTCGAGGTCGCCCCGCGCGACGGCTTCCAGTCGATCGCCGAGAAGCTGCCGACCGAGGAGAAGATCGCCATCGTCGAGATGCTACTCGACGCCGGCGTCACCCGCATGGAGCTCGGCTCCTTCGTCAGCCCGAAGGCCGTGCCGCAGATGGCCGACATGGCCGAGATCGCGGCGCATTTCAGGGGCCGGGCCGGCTGCCGGCTGTCCGTCCTCGTCCCCAACGCCAAGGGCGCGACTCTCGCACTTGAGAACGGCTACCGCGACCTCGTCTTCGTCGTCTCGGTCTCGGAAACCCACAACCAGAACAACGTCCGCCAGTCAGTGGCCCAATCCCTCGACCAGCTGCGCGCCATCGTCGCCGAGACCGGCGCGGACGGCGAGGCCCTGCGGGTCGATCTCGCGACCAGCTTCGACTGCCCCTTCGACGGCACGGTTCCGCTCGATGCGGTTCGCCGGGTCTTCGCCGAAGCGCTGTCGATCGCGCCGAAGGCCGAATTCGCCCTCTGCGACACCACCGGGCGGGCGGACCCGCTGACGGTCGCCCGCCGCTTCGAGACGGTCATGGCCGAGGCGCCCGAGGAGACGGTCTGGGCCTTCCACGGCCACGACACCTTCGGCATGGGCGTCGCCAACGCGCTGTTCGCCCACGGAGCCGGTGTGTCGATTATCGAGGGCGCGGCGAGCGGCCTCGGCGGCTGTCCCTTCGCGCCAGGCGCCACCGGCAACACGGCGAGCGAGGACCTGCACTTCGCCTTCGAGGAGGGCGGCATTTCGACCGGCCTCGACCGCGACAAACTGCTCGTCGCCGCCGATCGCATCGCTGCCCTGCCCGGCGGCAAGACGGCGAGCCATCTGCGGAACGTGCCGCGCCGGCGCGCCCTCGCCGGCTGACAGGCGGTCCATCAGCTCAACCTCGGCTTGGCTTCTACAAGACGGGCCTCAACCGGCCACGTGCTCCACGTCGGACATGCGACAGCCGCGCGCGCATCCTTCCTCAGGCGGCGATCATCCGCCTGCCGGCACGGCGAGGGCTTCGCGATCCAGCGGCCTGACCTCCCGGCTCTCATACCAGAGCGACACCGCCTTGATCTGCTCGGGCGTCATGTTGATGGCGATCGGGTCCATCAGGTGGGCGAAGCGCGTGCCGTCCCGGTGGCCTTCCTTCCAGAGCTCCAGATGGGTCTTGAGGTACCAGAAGGGCTGGCCGTCGAGCCGCGGGAAGAGCGGGTTGCGGGCGATGCCGTCCGGGCCGTGGCAGCTGTCGCAGGCGGCGATCTTGCGCTCCGGCAGGCCGCTCTCGGCGATGCGGCGGCCCAGCGCCAGCGTCTCCTCCCGGCCGATGGGAAAGCCGGTCGCAGCCGCGGAATCGATGTCGTACACCTCGGTCAGCGCCCGGACGTCGCTCGGCTCAGCAGGCTCCGACGCGGCATCCGCCAAGGCCTCCCCGGCCGCATCCGACACCGTTGCGTCGCCGGGCGTTTCCGCCGGCTGCTCGGCATAATAGGCGGCGAGCTGCTCCAGCACCGCGTCGTCGTAGCGGGCGGCGGCGGACTGCATGGCGCCGCTCTGGCGTGTCCCCATCTGGAAGGCCTTCAGCGTCGCGGCGAGATAAGCCTGCGGCTGGCCGGCAATCACCGGGAAGGCGCCCGCAGGTCCCCGTCCGAGGCCATCCGCACCGTGGCATCGCGCGCAGTCGGCGACCGCTTCCCGCAGGATCCCGTCGAGGCCGCCCAGCGCCTCGCCGCCGGCCTCCAAGTCGATCCGGCCGGGTGCCCCCCCGGCGTCGATGCCGAGCGCCAGCTCGCGGTAGCGCTCCGGCGTCATGTCCGGGAGCGCGCGGAGAAACGCCACCATCGACCAGACCTCGTCGGGGCGCTCCTGGGTCGGCCAGGCCGGCATGCCGGAATATTTGATGCCGTGCTGGACGATCCAGAAGAGTTCGCGATCCGTCCATTCGGCGACCCGGTCGCCGACATGCAGCTGCGGCGGCATCGGCGTCATGTGGTGAACGACTTCCGACTGCCGGACGCCCGGCGCCGCGTGGCAGGGGGCGCAGCCGGTGGCGAAATGTCCCGAGCCGCGCTGCACCAGAGCCGGGTCGGAGAGGTCGATGTCCTCCGGCTTTTCCACCAGCCATGAGCGGCGCGAGACGGTCTGCTGCATGGTCCAGTGCAGGAACCAGCCGACCGGCGCGAAATGCCCCGAGGAGGCGCCGATCGAAACGAGACCCGAGGCACCGACGGCAAAGGGCGCGGCGGCGACGAGAACGATCGCGGCGATGACGCGGCGGCGGGTGAGCGTGACCGAGAGCTTCACGATATCGCCTCCGCATTGTCGCCGTCGGTGGGCGCCCGCTCCCTCAGCACGGTCGCGAGCAACACCAAGCCACCGACGAGATAGCTCGCCCCCCCGACGATCAGCATGACGACGCCGCCGAACTGCTGGTCGCCGAGCGGGGTGAAGCTGGCGGCGGGGGAGCAGATGTCGGCGCAGGCGTAAAGCGGCCGAGGGCTGAGGAGGAGGAGCGCGCCGAGCAGCGTCATGTGCATCGAGGTGACCAGCAGCGCCAGCGTCCCCGCGGCGCGTCCGCCGAGGCCCTTGCCGCCGCCCGCCCGCGCGGTCCCGATGGCGGTGATCCAGACGAACAGCCCGGCGCCGATGAACGACGCCTGCTCGACGAGGAGCAGGGTGAAGCTCGTTCGGGCGGCATCGTGGAGGGCCGGCGCGTGCCACGTCCAGACAACGGCGAATTCGGCGAAGGAGGCGAGGATCGCCAGCGCCGGCGTCACCCTGGTGAAGAGTTGCGGCCAGAGCCGCAGGAGGCCGATCGCCAGCAGCGGCGCGGCCACCGCGACGACGCCCATATGCATCACCATGTGAGCGGCGAAGGAGCCCTGCGCCCGCTCAGGCAGCGGCCCGAGCCAGAGGCCGGCGAGGACTATGAGCCCCAGCGCAAGCGGCCAGAGAGAGAACGGCGACTGGCCGGGCGCAGCTTTGGTTTCGCCAAATGCGCGGCTGGATGCCGACGAAAACGGCGTCGCGGGGTTCATCGGCAGTCCACCATCATCGCCGCCGGCAGCGCGGTATAGATCACCGCGATGAAGGAGAGGCCCGCGAGCAGCACGGTGGAGAACTCCAGGAAGCGCTCGCGCACCTCGGCCGAATCCTCCTCATGGGGAATCCTGCCGCCATTGCGGCGCCATTCGCCGAGGGCGCGCATGAAGACAAAGCCGATCCCGGCGAGCGCCACGACCGTCAGTCCGCCGACGAAGATCCTGAACCCGCCGATGGTCTGGAAGATGTTCTCGTTCGGCGCGCAGCCATAGGCAACGGAGCCGTAACAGAGGAGGAAGTGGACACCCCAGATCGTCGGCGCGGTGATCAGCGTCCAGAGATTGTCGCGGGTCTTGTTGCCGATCGCCATGGGTTAAACTGCCAGCGGAAAGAGCGCGATGGTCGCGACGGTGACGAAGGCCGTGCCGGCGGTGAAATGCCAGTAGAGCGCCACATTGACGATGTCGATGTCATGGGTCGGGGTCATCCGGCCGGCCAGCGAGCGGGCAAGGCAATAGGCCAGCATCAGCGCGCCGACGGCGCCGTGGCAGGCCGCCCAGATGGCCAGCACCCAGACCGTTGCCGGATAGACATGGACCGTCGGGATCAGGCCGGTGACATAGGGCCCCCAAAGCATCGCGGCCGAGGCGGCGAGCGAGAGTGCCACGCCGGCGCCCATCAGGAGCCGCGCCGTCCCGACCGCGCCTTTGCTGTTGGTGTTGCGGGCGAAGATCGCCGCCAGCCAGGAGGCCGCGAACAGCCCCAGCGAGATCAGCGGCCAGGTGAGGCCCGGCCCGATCTCCTCGCCCGCCATCATCGGCGGCGGAAAGACCGGGCTGACGGTGAAGTAGAAGAAGTAGCCGAAGACCAGGCTGACGAAGGCCGTCGCGTCGCCGGTCATGGTGATGAACATCGCCCACCAGCCGACCGACTGCGGGCCGGACTTGTAGAGCGGCAGCTTGAGCCCGAGGCCGACGTCCTTCTCGTCCTTCTCCGGCTGCAGCGCCGTGCCGCGCCACAGCCAGACGAGGATCGCCGCGACGGCGAAGACGGCGGTCATCAGTGTCAGCGTCCACAGGTGGAAGGTGGCGAGGATGAAGACGGCGCCGAGGAAGACCGCAGCCCAGAATGTCATGAAGGTCGGGCCCGGCACCCGCAGGCACTGCAGCGGCTCGGCGTCGAGCACGCTCGTCACCATCGTCTCTCGCTTTCCCTCCTCGGCATCGGGCATGTAGAACCGGCCCATATCGACGTCGGCGATGAAATTCTTCTGCTGCCAGAGCGGGTAGCGGGAGGAGACGATCGGCACCGAGCGCACGCCCCAGGCCTCGTCCGGCACTTCGGCCAGCCATTCCAGCGTGCCGGCGTTCCAGGTGTTGCGCTCGGCATAGGGCTCGCCCTTGCGCGGACGCAGCACGTCCCACACGACCGTGACGAAGCCGGCGGCAAAGACGAAGGCGCCGATCGACGAAATCAGGTTCGGCAGTTCGAGGCCGATATCCGCAGGATAGGTCCAGACCCGGCGCGGCATGCCGATCAGGCCCGACCAGTGCATCGGCAGGAAGGCGGTGTTGAAGCCTATAAACATCAGCCAGAAGGCGATCTTGCCGAGTTTGTCCGACAGCCGCCGCCCGCCCATCATCGGCCAGTAGTAGTAGATGCCGGCGACCACCGGAAACAGCATGCCGCCCAAAAGCACGTAATGGAGGTGCGCGACGACGAAATAGGTGTCGTGGGCCTGCCAGTCGAAGGGCGCCAGCGCCACCATGACGCCGGTGAGGCCGCCGATGACGAAGATCGCCAGCGCCCCCGAGACGAACAGCATCGGCACCGAATAGATCACTCGTCCCGCCAGAAGCGTTGCGAGGAAGACGAAGATCTGCACCGCCGTCGGGATCGCCACGGCTTCGGACGCCGCAGAGAAGAAGCCGAGCGAGATCGCCGGAAGTCCCGTCGCAAACATGTGGTGGACCCACAGGCCGAAGGAGAGGAATCCGGTGCCGACGGCGGCGAGCACGATGAAGGAATAGCCGACGATCGGCCGCCTTGCGAAGGTCGGGATGATCATTGCCAGCAGCGCGATGGCCGGCAGGAAGACGATGTAGACCTCGGGATGGCCGAAGA
Organism: Fulvimarina sp.; assembly: GCA_002700095.1. Classification (GTDB taxonomy): domain Bacteria; phylum Pseudomonadota; class Alphaproteobacteria; order Rhizobiales; family Rhizobiaceae; genus Jiella. The sequence continues at coordinate 26,671 of PACL01000092.1, forward strand.
TCCAGAACAGGTGCTGCCACAGCATCGGGTCGCCGCCGCGCTCGGGATCGAAGAACGGCCAGTTGAACAGGCGTTCGAGCTCGAACAGGATGTCGCCGGCGATCAGCGGCGGAAAGGCGAAGAGGATCATCCCGGCGACGACGAGGACGTACCAGGCATAGAGCGGCATCAGGTTCAGCCGCATGCCGGGCGGGCGGCACTTCAGCGTGCCGACGATCAGTTCGACCGCCGCGGCGATCGAGGCGACCTCGATGAAGGACAGGCCGAGCAGCCAGATGTCGGCGCCGTAGCCCGGCGAGAACCGCTCCTGCGTCGTCAGCGGCGGATACATGAACCAGCCGCCTTCCGGCGCCGCGCCGAAGAAGATCGAGCCGCAGACGAAGACGCCGCCGATCAGGAAGCACCAGTAGCCGAAGGCCGACAGCCTGGGGAACGGCAGGTCGCGCGCGCCCAGCATCTGCGGCAACAGAATGATCGCCACGGCCTCGAAGATCGGCACGGCGAAGAGAAACATCATCACCGTGCCGTGCAGGGTGTAGACCTGATTGTAGAAGCTGGCGGTGAGGAAGTCGTTGTCGGGCGCGGACAGCTGCACGCGCATCATCAGGCCGAGGACGCCGGCAAACAGCATGAAAGCGAAGGAGGTGGCGGTGTACCAAAGCCCCACTTCGGTGTTGTTGACCGCCGACCAGTAGCGCCAGCCCTTCGGCTCGGCCCAGACATGGCGCAGCCGTGCCTCCTGGCCCGCCCGGACCTCGGGGTCGTCCTGGTCCCGCTCCGATGCCGGCGGGACATTGCCGAAGTTCAGATCCGCCTGAGCCTTCTCGGTGTCGCTCTTGCCGGCCCAGCGGGTGGCGCCCTGGTCAATGGTCGCGTCGCTCACTTCAGCGTCTCCAGCCAGCCTGCAATGGCCGCGATCTCGTCCTCGGAAAGCATACCGTAGCTCGGCATCTGGACGCCCGGTTTGACGCGGTGGGTGAAGCCGACGAAGGTCGCTAGGTTTTCCGGCGACATCGGCAGCGTGCCGGCAGCGATCGTGCGCCGCGAGGCGAGATGGGTAAGGTCCGGCCCGACCTTGCCTGTCGCCGCCGTGCCGCGCACGGTGTGGCAGGCGTCGCAGCCGTTCTCCGTGAAGCGCCGGAAACCCTCGTCGTCGGCGCCGACCGAGGCCGGCTGGCTCTGGCGGGCGACATAAGCCTCGTATTCTTCGGGCGACACCACGACCACCCTGAGCGCCATCTGGGCGTGGGCGTCGCCGCAGAACTCGGCGCAGACGCCGTTATAGACGCCGGGCTTGGTCGGCTCGACGACGAGGCGGTTCACCCGGCCGGGAATGGCGTCCATCTTGCCGGCGATCGACGGGATCCACAGCGAATGGATGACGTCCGGGCTGCCGATGAGGAATTCGCTGCGCAGGCCGGCCGGCAGCCAGATCTCGTTGGCGCTCGGCACGCCGCCCTCGGGCAGCGACTTCGCCACGCCCGGCTCGCCGTCGACGTCGTAGGCTACCCGCCACCAGAAGCGCTCGGCCGAAACTGCGATCGTCGGCCCGTTGGCCTCGGCCCGCAAGACGGGCATCATCTGGAGCCCCCAGACGAGCAGCGCCGTCAGCACCACGACCGGAAAGACGCAGCCGCCCCAGACGATCAGCCGGAGTCCGGCCTTCTCGCCATAAGCGCCCGGGCGGATCTTTGTGGCAAAGACCGACAGGCCGATGACGGCGACCCAGATGACGACCGCACCGGCCAGCATGACCCAGAACAGGGTCGCGACAGATTGGGCCTCGGCTCCCGCCGGGTCGAGCGCCGATTGCGGGCTGGTACAACCGGCGAGACCGGCGCAGGCGAGGAGCAGCCAGGGCCGAACTGGTCGAATGTCCCCGGGGGCGCAGCGTCTGGAAAAGGGGTGAATGGACGGACTCGCGACTGGCGATTGCGGGGGAGCGCCATCGGTCCAGGAGGATGGTTCGCTCGGTGAGTGAGCACTTACCGCCGCGGCGCCACATGACAAGATGGTCATGTTGACGAAAGCAGCGCGTCGGCGCCTCCACATTCCCGCTTGGAATGAGCGCGCGACCCGCGCCTGTTCGCCGGCCTTCGCCAAACCACGCGACCCGCCTGCCCCGACGCAAAACGACCGCCGGATCTCTCCGGCGGCCGCATGCGATGCTGTGCGTCTGCGGCCCTACACCCGCAGGCGATCACTGGCCGAGCGTGCGAACGCTTCCGAGACATGCGCGAAGGAGCGGCGCGCGTCCTCGCTGTCGGCGCTGTCGTCCGGCTCCAGGATGAACACCAGGAACGACCGGCCGGTCACCATGTACTGTGTATCGAAATCGAACGGTGCCAGTTCCTCGCGGACCGGCAGGTTCGTATCGATGACGCAGCGCCAGCGCTTGCCGCCCGGCGCCTCCGGCAGGGTGAAGTTCACGACGTCGTAATGGGCGTTCATGACGATCAGCATGGTCGCGTCGGTGCCCGGGCGCCGGATGCCGGTCTCCTGGGCGCGGCCGTCGAGGAGAACGCCGAAGCACTTGGCCTCGTCGTCGGCCCAGTCGCCGTCGACGAACTCCTGCCCGTCCGGCTTCAGCCAAGCCACGTCCTTGACGCCAAGTTCCTCGTCGTAGGTGCCGTGCAGGAACGTGCCGCGGCGGAGCATCGCCAGCGACTGGCGCAGTATGATCACCTTTTGGACGAACTCGGCCAGCTGCCGGCTCTGCGGCGTGATGTTCCAGTCGACCCAGCCGATCTCGTTGTCCTGGGCATAGGCGTTGTTGTTGCCGCCCTGGGTCCGGGCAAACTCGTCGCCGGCCAGAATCATCGGCGTGCCGCGCGAGAACAGCAGCGTCGCGAAGAAGTTGCGCAGCTGGCGGAACCGCGTCTCGACGATCTCCTTGTCATCGGTCAGACCCTCGGCGCCGTGATTGTAGGAGATGTTGTGGTCGTGGCCGTCCCGGTTGTCCTCGCCATTCGCGTCATTGTGCTTGTCGTTGTAGCTGACGAGATCGTGCAGGGTGAAGCCGTCATGGGCGGTGATGAAGTTGACCGACGCCCACGGCTTGCGGCCGCGCTTGTCGAACAGGTCCGCCGAAGCCGAGAACTTGTTCGCCACCTTCGGGATCATGCCGTCGTCGCCCTTCCAGAAGGCGCGGATGGTGTCGCGGTAGCCGTCGTTCCACTCGGCCCAGCCCGGCGGGAAGCGGCCGACCTGGTAGCCGCCCGGCCCGCAGTCCCAGGGCTCGGCGATCAGCTTGACCTCGGACAGCAGGGGATCCTGCATGGTGGCATGGAGGAAGCTCGACTCCTCCGAGAAGCCGGTCGGTTCGCGCGCGAGGATCGTCGCCAGATCGAAGCGGAAGCCGTCGACGCGCATCTCGCCGGCCCAGTAGCGCAGCGAGTCCGTAACGAGCTGCATGACCCGCGGATGCGAGGTGTTGACGGTGTTCCCGGTGCCGGTGTCGTTGATGTAGTAGCGCGACTGGTCGGGCATCAGCCGGTAGTAGGTGGCGTTGTCGATGCCCTTGAAGGAGAGCGTCGGCCCGAGCTCGTTGCCTTCGGCGGTGTGGTTGTAGACGACGTCGAGGATCACTTCGAGCCGGGCGTGGTGGAAGGCCGAGACGAGCTCCTTGAACTCGGCGATCGAGTTGCCGGCGAGATAGCGCGGGTCCGGCGCGAAGAAGCCGAGCGAGTTGTAGCCCCAGTAGTTCCGCAGTCCCTTCTCGACGAGATAGCTGTCGTCCACAAAGGCATGGATCGGCATCAGCTCGACCGACGTGACACCGAGGCTGCGGATGTAGTCGATGACTTCCGCCGTCGTCAGGCCGGAGAACTTGCCGCGATCCCGGTCCTCGACCGCCGGATGGCGCATGGTGAAGCCCTTGACGTGGGTCTCGTAGAAGATCGTGCGGTCCCACGGAATGTTCGGCCGCCGCTCGTCGCCCCAGGTGAAGGCCGGATCGACGACCCGGCACTTCGGCACGAAGGGCGCCGAGTCCCGCTCGTCATAGGACAGGTCGGCGTCGTCATGGCCGATCGTGTAGCCGAACAGCGCGTGGTCCCACTTCACCTCGCCGATCAGCTGCTTGGCATAGGGGTCGATCAAGAGTTTGTTGGGGTTGAAGCGGTGGCCGGCATCCGGCTCGTAGGGGCCGTAGACCCGGTAGCCGTAGATCTGGCCGGGCCGCACGTCGCGCAGATAGCCGTGATAGATCTCGTTGGTGTATTCCGGCAGCTCGATCCGCTCGACTTCGGTCGTGCCGTCGGCATCGAACAGGCAGAGCTCGACCTTGGTGGCATGGGCCGAAAAGATCGCGAAGTTGACGCCGATCCCGTCCCACGTTGCGCCGAGCGGAAACGGCCGTCCCTCCTGGATGCGGCGCCGGCGCACCGCCGTCGGCCCCCGATAGGTCTGGGTGGTGTTCGGTCGGATTTGGATCGTCACGCGGGGATTCTCCAGGGTCGCGAGGCAGGGACGCAGCTAAAGAGCCGGTGCACCATGTTGGTTCCGTCATCCCGCTGAATTTCAACGGCGAACGATCGCCGGCGGGAAGCCGCCGCCGAGTTGCGACGGCGGCCGGAGATGACCGGGCTCACATCGTCAGGATGCTGGCGCCGGTGGTCTTGCGGCCTTCGAGGTCGCGGTGTGCCTTTTCGGCGTCGGCGAGCTTGTAGGTCTGGCCGATGGTGATCTTCACCGCCCCCGAGGCGATGACGTCGAACAGGGCCTTGGCCGAAGCCTCGAGCTCCTCCCGGGTCGACACGTAGCTGAACAGCGTCGGGCGGGTCACGTAAAGCGAGCCCTTCTGGCTGAGGATCGCCGTATCGAGGGGATCGTATTTGCCGGAGGACTGGCCGAACGTCACCCAGAGGCCGCGCGGACGCAGACAGTCGAGGCTCGCCGGGAAGGTGTCCTTACCGACGGAATCATAGACCACGTCGCACTTGCGCCTGTTGGTGATCCGGGCGACCTCCTTGACGAAGTCCGCCTCGCGGTAGTTGATCACGTGGTCGTAGCCGTTCTTCAGGGCGAGGTCGCACTTCTCCTTCGACCCGGCAGTGCCGATGACCGTCGCGCCGAGATGCTTCGCCCACTGGCCGGCGATGAGGCCGACGCCGCCCGCCGCCGCGTGGAAGAGCAGGACCGTGTCGGAGTCCACGGGATAGGTGCGGCGGAGGAGGTATTCCGCGGTCATGCCCTTCAGCATCACCGCCGCTGCCGTCTCGAGCTCGATCTCTCTTGGGACGAGCACGGCCTTGTCGGCGGGAACGACGATCTTCTCGGCATAGGTGCCGCTGATGCCGTTATAGGCGACGCGGTCGCCTTTCTTGAACAGCGACACGCCCTCGCCCACCGCCGCGACGATGCCGGCGCCTTCCTTGCCGGCGACGAAGGGCATCTTGTCGGACTTGTAGAGGCCGGTACGGAAATAGACGTCGATGAAATTGATGCCGGCGGCCTTCTGATCCACCAGGATCTCGCCCTTGCCGGGCTGGCCGGGATCGTAGTCCTCGAAGGAAAGAACCTCCGGACCGCCGGTCTTGTTGATGATGATCGCCTTACTCATGGCGGTAGTCCTCCTGTCTTGCATGGGCGGTTGAGTGAGGCCCGCGCCGCTCGACCGGACCCTTCAGCTGTGGCGTGTTCCCCTGAGCCAGTCGACGAGCTGCAGCACGGCGCCGATGAACAGGAGATAGAGCCCGCTGGCCACAAGTCCCCAGCGAACGAGCGGCGACGCCTCGAAATTCTGGAACAGCACCATGGCGCCGCACACCGACCAGAGGGCGACGACGGCTAGCGTCAGCGGTCGAAGGATCGTGACCCTCACCGGATGGACGAACTTCACCGGCAGGAACGTGGCCGCGGCGCACAGGACGACGAGGGTGAAGGCGGCCCATTCCGGCGGACGCACGGCGAACAGGGTGAAGACGACGAAATTCCACGCGACCGGGAAGCCGCGAAAGAAGTTGTCCTTCGTCTTCATCCGCATGTCGGCATAGTAGATGGCACTGGAGATCACGATCAACGCGGCGGCGACGAAGGAGGCCGGGCGGCCGATCATGCCCA
>PACL01000093.1 GCA_002700095.1 Fulvimarina sp.
ACGATGGAGAGGCTGGTGGTGCCGCGCACGATCGAATCGTCGATCAGGACGATGCGCTTGCCGCGCACCAGCTCGCGATTGGCGTTGTGCTTGCGCTTGACGCCCGCATGGCGCGCGCCGTCGCTCGGCTGGATGAAGGTGCGCCCGACATAGTGCGAGCGGATGATGCCGAGCTCGAAGGGAATGCCGGCTTCCTGGGAATAGCCGATCGCCGCCGGCACGCCGGAATCGGGCACCGGGACGATGACGTCGGCCGCCACATGGCTCTCCCTCGCGAGCTCCATGCCGATCTTCTTGCGGATGTCGTAAACGTTGCGGCCCTCGACGTTGGAATCGGGCCGGGCGAAATAGACATATTCGAAGATGCAGAACCGCGCCCGCCGCGACTGGAACGGAAATAAGCTCTCGACGCCGCTCTCGGTGATGACGACCAGTTCGCCGGGCTCGATGTCGCGCACGAAATCGGCGCCGATGATGTCGAGGGCGCAGGTCTCGGAGGCGAGAACCAGCGAGCCCTCGAACTCGCCGAGGACCAGCGGCCGGATGCCGAGGGGATCGCGCACGCCGATCAGCGAATTGGCCGACAGGCCGACCAGCGAGAACGCCCCTTCGAGCCGCGAGAGGGCGTCGATCAGCTTGTCGACGAAGGCCCGCGCGCCGCTTGTGGCGACGAGATGCAGGATCGTCTCGGTGTCCGAGGTCGAGGAGAAGATCGAGCCGCGGCGCTGCAATTCGCGCTGCACGGTCATGGCGTTGGTGATGTTGCCGTTGTGGGCGACGGCAAAGCCGCCGGCCGACAGCTCGGCGAAGAACGGCTGCACGTTGCGCAATCCGCCGCCGCCGGTGGTCGCGTAGCGGGTGTGGCCGATGGCCGACTGGCCGGGCAGCCGTTCCAGCACGGAGGCCTTGGTGAAGGTATCGCCGATCAGGCCGGCATGGCGTTCGACATGGAACTGGGTGCCGTCATGGGCGACGATCCCCGCCGCTTCCTGGCCGCGGTGCTGCAGGGCGTGCAGCCCCAGCGTCACGACGGCCGCAGCGTCCGTCCTCTGGAAAATGCCGAAAACGCCGCATTCCTCATGCAGCGTGTCGTCGCCGAATGGCGTCTCATCCATGGCTTGCTTAGGTTCCGCTGGCTGGTGGTCGGATGGGGCTATATAGACGCTGTCGACGCAAGACGCGAGTCACGCGCGTTCGACAGGCCGTTCACGGCCGCTCCCTTGCATCGGGAGGGCCGCTTCGCAGGGTCAATTCGCAGGGGCCGTGTCGGGCGCCGGGGCAGCCGGGTCGCCGCCCTGGATCACGCCGTCGATGGTCGTCGGCTCCTCGCCGGCGGGCGCCTGACCGTCGACGGGCTCCCCGCCCTCCTGCAGCCTGTCGATCTGCTCCATGATCAGGCCCTCCGGATTGTCCGGAAGCGCGGCGACGAGCTGCTTGCCGAGATCGTCGAGATAGGGCTTGGAAGCGGCGTTGGCGATCCAGGTCGGCTGGTTCTCCGGCGCCAGCCAGTTGAAGAACAGCATGGCGACGACGACCAGCAACAGCCCGCGCACCGCGCCGAAGATGAAGCCGAGCACCCGGTCCAGCGCGCCGATGCGGCTGTCGATGATGAAATCCGCGATCCGCAGCGTGATGTAGGAGACGATGATCAGCGTGACGATGAAGATCGCCGCCGCCGAGGCCGCCATCGCGACGGTGCGCGAAGCGATGTACTCCTGCAGATAGGGCGTCAGGTCGGCATAGAAGAGGAAGGCGACGATCGCCGCGACCGCCCAGGCGACGACCGAAAGGACCTCGCGGGAGAAGCCGCGCACCATGGCGAGCAGCGCCGAGACCAGCATGATCGCAACGAGAACGGCGTCGAGAAGTGTGACGGGCATCAAATACGCTTCCAGGATCGATGGGTCGGCTGCGCCGGGCGCGAACACCCATTACCGTTTTGCGACCGGTTTTTCACTAAAAGATTCGCGGAAGGCTCAGTCTTCGTCGTCTGGCCTGGGGATGGACCCGCCTGCGACCCTCGCGACGAGGTCGGGCAGCGCCTCCACTTCGGCGACGTCCATGCCGGAAGACTTCGGCAGGTCGGCGCTCGCCACCGGCAGGACCGAGCGGGAAAAGCCGAGCTTCTCGGCCTCCTTCAGCCGCTGCGCCGCATGGGCGACCGGGCGCACCGCACCCGACAGGGAGATCTCGCCGAAATAGACGCAGTCGGCGGGCAGCGGCGCCCCCGACAGCGAGGAGACCAGCGCCGCGGCGACGGCGAGATCGGCCGCGGGCTCCGAAATACGGAAGCCGCCGGCGACGTTGAGATAGACGTCATGCTGGGAGAGCCTGACGCCGCAATGGGCATCGAGCACCGCCAGCACCATGGCGAGCCGCGGCTGGTCCCAGCCGACGACGGCCCGGCGCGGCGTGCCCAGCGCCGACGGGGCGACGAGGGCCTGGATCTCCACCAGCACCGGGCGCGTCCCCTCCATGCCGGCAAAGACCGCGGCGCCGGGGGACTTGGCATTGCGCTCTCCGAGAAAAAGTTCGGACGGATTGGCGACTTCGCGCAGGCCTTCCCCACCCATCTCGAACACGCCGATCTCGTCGGTCGGGCCGAAGCGGTTCTTCACCGTGCGCAGAATGCGGAAATGGTGGCCGCCCTCGCCCTCGAAATAGAGGACGGCATCGACCATGTGCTCGACGACGCGCGGACCGGCGATCTGGCCGTCCTTGGTGACATGGCCGACGAGGATCACCGCGGCCCCGGAGGATTTGGCGTATTTCACCAGCGCCTGCACGCCGGCCCGCACCTGGGTGACCGTGCCCGGCGCCGATTCGGCGAAGTCCGACCACAGGGTCTGGATCGAATCGATGATCAGGAGGTCGGGCCGCTTGGCCTCGGCCAGCGTCGCGAGGATGTCTTCGACGTTGGTTTCGGCCATCAGCATGACGTCGGTGTCCGCCGCCTGCAACCTCTGGGCCCTGAGCCGCACCTGCGCTACCGCTTCCTCGCCCGACACGTAGACGACCGAACTGCCGCGCCGCGACAACGCCGCCGCCGCCTGCATCAGGAGCGTCGACTTGCCGATGCCAGGATCGCCGCCGATCAGGATCGCCGAGCCCCGCACGATGCCGCCGCCAGTCGCCCGGTCGAGCTCGGCAATGCCCGAGACGATGCGCGGCGCCTCCTCGATCTCGCCGGACAGGGGAAGCAGCGCCGAGGGCCGCCCCTTGCGCCGCGAGCCGCGCTGCGGCCCGCCGCCGATGCCGCCGGAGGCGTTCTCCTCGACGATGGTGTTCCACTCGCCGCAGGATTCGCACTTGCCCTGCCAGCGCGTGTAGACGGCGCCGCAGGCCTGGCAGATGAAGGTGAGCTTGGGTTTGGCCATGGAATTCCTTGGGTCAGCCTCGAGGCGGCGCGATTGAGACGGCCGCATGATCCGGCACCCCACGGGCCGACTGCCGACCGCTACATCGACTTCATCAGGAGCAGAGCGACCACGATGGACGGCACCTTGAGGGACGGCAGCATCATGCTCGCCATCGGCTTCTATCTCATCGCGATCAACTGCGCCGCCTATCTGGCCTTCCTGTTCGACAAGGCGCGGGCGCGTCAAGGCGGCTGGCGCATTCCCGAGCAGCGGCTCCTCGGCCTGGCGCTCGTGGGAGGCAGTATCGGCGCGATCGCCGGCCAGAAGCTGCTTCGCCACAAGACCCGCAAGGAACCCTTTCGAACGCAACTGCTCCTGATCGCGATGTTCCACGGCCTCGTCGTCGTTGCGCTAACCGCAACGCTCGTGATCGTCGGGCCCACGTCGCCATCGACTGGCTCAGACCCGTCTTGAGCGGAACCTGAGGCGCTCGGCCGCGATGGTTCCCGCTGGAGAGATCAACAGCTCCATGCGTCGCCCTGAGGCCCGACTTGTCGAGCCAATCCCTGAGCGCGACGCTCACCCGTGTCTGCCACCCCTTGCCCGAGGACCGGAGCGCTTCGACGACGTCGCGATCAAGACGCAGCGTCACACGCTGTGCTTGGGATGATCGAGAACGGGCCTGCCCGGCCCTTTCGCCGACGTTCCGGTCGCAGGCCCGATGACGACGCCATTCTCGGCGATCTCGGCGATCTCGGCGCGCGCGAACTGCTCTTCGGTCCATTCGGGTGCGTCGTCAGGATCGATCCATTCGCGCGATGGCTTTGTGGCGCGCGTCATTACGGGCACGCTCCTCAGGCCTCAGTTCAGCGACTTGAGCAAAAGCTCCGTCGCGTACATCAGACCGACCACTCCGAATCCGACCACGACTGCTTCAAGCCCGTGGTGACGCGTGTAGAGCAGGACCTCGTGAAATGCTTCGCCCCAGGTATGTTCATTTCGAGGATTTTCCTACCCAACCTCCTGAAAATGCGAGACTGACGGCTGTCACGATACTCGGAAGATAGACCTGTATCGCTCTGCTATCAATTTTTGCCTTCTCGCTCCCCGCGACGAGAATGACGCAGAGAATGAAGCAGGCTGCCGGCACGATAGCATAAACCGTCACATCTTTCTTATCCACGACGGGTTGAGACAGCAGCGCCGGGGCACCGAGGATGAAGGCGGTCACGACGAATTCGATCCAAGCCGGTCGAAGATAGACCTCGTGAAAGTGATCGATGAGATCACCCGTCGGCTAGTCTATGAGTGCGAACTTCAATCCGACGCCGACGAGGAGAGGCAAGAACGGCAGAAGTCCACGGCCAATCGTACCCAGCTTCATCACTAGACCCGTTCCACCCGTCTCCCCAACCCTGTCAGCAGTTCATACGCGATCGTCCCCGCCGCATCGGCCACTGCGTCGATCGAGACGTTCGGCCCAAAAAACTCCGCCCGCGTCCCCGGCTCCACCAGATCCGCCGGAACATCGGTGACGTCGAGCAGCGTCAGGTCCATGGACACCCGGCCGAGCACCGGCACCAGATGCCCGGCGACGAAGGCCATCGCGCCGGGCCGCGTCTGGCGCAGCGGCACGCCGGCGCCGGAGGCGGCGCGGGGATAGCCGTCGGCATAGCCGAGGCCGACCGTGGCGATGCGGGTGTCGCGGGCGAGCTTGGCCGCCGCGCCGTAGCCGGCCGCCTCGCCGGCCTTCGCGGTGCGAACCTGCAGGATCGCGGCGGTGAGGGTCGCGACGGGCTTCAGTTTGCCGTCGGACGGCGCGCCGGCGCGGCCGCCATAAAGCGCGATGCCGGGGCGGGGGAGGTCGAAGCCGAGCCCGAGGAAGCTGCCGGCCGAATTGGCCAGCGAACGTTCGACGCCCGGGAAGTGTTCGCAGATCGACAGGAACTGCCGGCGCTGCGCCTCGGTCTGGTCGCCCGTCTCGTCGGCACTGGCGAGATGGCTCATGATCAGGCAGACGTCGAGCGCCCCGCCCGCAATCGCCGCCTTGACGACGGGCAGCTCGGCCGCGTCGAGGCCGAGGCGGTTCATGCCGGTCTCGAACTGCAGCGCGGCAGGCGCCCGAACGCTTACCCGCTCCAGCCCCTCGCACCAGGCGGCGATGTCGGCAAGGTTGGACAGGACCGGGATCAACCGGGCTTCGAGGCAGGCAGGGACGTCGGCGAGAAACACACCCTGAAGGACGTAGATGCGGGCATCATGGCCCGCCTCGTCCAGCCCGGCGCGCAGCGACACGCCCTCCTCGGCCCAGGCGACGAAGAAATCCCGGCAGCCGGCATCATGGAGCGCTTGCGCCACGCGGGTCGCTCCGAGGCCATAGCCGTCGGCCTTGACGGCTCCGCCGGTGCGGGCCTTGCCGCTGAGCGCATCGAGGGTGCGCCAGTTGGCCTTGAGGGCTTCGGTGTCGATTTCGACGCGGGGCATGCGCGAGCGATCGACAGGGATCGCGGGAGGAGTCGAACGCGGTGCCGCCATGTCGTGCCTTCATCGGAAAACCCTGCCGGAGATCAACCGCCTCCCCGGCTGATTCCCGGCCAATGCTAGCAGAAAAGGGCGGACGGCTGCCAATGGGCTGGTGGCTGCCGATGGGCCGATGGCGTTCGAAACAGGACGCGGCCACGCAGGCAGCCCCTCATGGTGAGCTTGTCGAACCACGAGGGGCGCTTTGCGCAATCTGGAGCTCGTGGTTCGCCAAGCTCACCATGAGGGCAAAGGGGTCGCGCTCGTCGGCGGCTTGGGGCTCACGCCTGCAGCCAACAGCGGACCGCAAGCGCGCCCTACTCGAACCGCTCCGGCAGATAGGTCTCGTCGGCAAGGTCGGCGAAGCGGGTGTATTCGGCCTGGAAGGCCAGCGGCACGGTGGCTGTCGGGCCGTGGCGCTGCTTGGCGATGATCACCTCGGCCTTGCCGCGGGCCTCGTTCAGCGCCTGCTCCCATTTCAGATGGTCTTCGGTGCCGGGCTTGGGCTCGCGGTTCGCAAGGTAGTATTCGTCGCGATAGACGAACATGACGACGTCGGCGTCCTGCTCGATCGAGCCGGATTCGCGAAGGTCCGACAGCTGCGGGCGCTTGTCGTCGCGCGATTCCACCTGGCGCGACAGCTGCGACAGGGCGATGATCGGCACCGACAGCTCTTTTGCCAAAGCTTTCAGGCCGGTGGTGATCTCGGTGATCTCCTGCACGCGGTTCTGGGCGGAGGCCTTGGACGAGCCCTGCATCAGCTGGACGTAGTCGATCACCATCACGTCGAGGCCGCGCTGGCGCTTCAGCCGCCGGGCTCTCGCCGACAGCTGGGCGATCGAGATGCCGCCGGTCTGGTCGATATAGAGCGGCAGGCGCTGCATCATCTCCGAGCAGGCGATCAGCTTGGTCAGCTCCTGGTCGTTGATCTGGCCGCGCCGGATCTTCGAGGAGGAGATCTCCGTCTGCTCCGAAATGATGCGGGTCGCCAGCTGCTCGGCCGACATTTCCAGGGAGAAGAAGCCGACGACGCCGCCGTTCTTGGCCTTGAACGAGCCGTCCGCCTGTTCCGCCGGCTCGTAGGCGGCGGCGATGTTGAAGGCGATGTTGGTGGCAAGCGAGGTCTTGCCCATGGCCGGGCGGCCCGCGAGGATGATCAGGTCCGACGGCTGCAGCCCGCCGAGCCGCCGGTCCATTGCCATGATGCCGGTGGAGATGCCGGAGAGGCCGCCGTCGCGGTCCTTGGCCGCCGTCGCCATCTGCACCGCCAGGGTGACGGCGTCGGTGAAGGACTGGAAGCCGCCGTCGTAGCGGCCGGTCTCGGCGAGGGTGAAGAGCCGGCGCTCGGCCTCCTCGATCTGCACCTTCGGCTCCATGTCGAGCGGCGCGTCGAAGGCGAGGTTGACCATCTCCTCGCCGATGCCGATCAGCGAGCGGCGAAGGGCCAGATCATAGACCGCCCGGCCATAGTCGAGCGTGTTGATGATCGTCGTCGCCTCGGCGGCCAGCCGGGCGAGATACTGGGCGACGGTCATGTCGCCGATCTTGTCCTTGGCAGCGAGGAACGTCTTGATCGTCACCGGATTGGCGATCTTGCCCATCCGGATCATCTCGGAGGTCTTCTCGAAGATCTCCTTGTGGATCGGCTCGAAGAAGTGGTCCGGCTTGAGGAAATCGTGGACGACGTAATAGGCGTCGTTGTTGACGAGGATGGCGCCGATCAGCGCCTGCTCGGCCTCGATATTGGCCGGGGCCTCGCGATAGATCGCCGCCTCTTCCTCAAACTTGCGCGCAGGCTCCGCCATCGCCGTCGCATCCCTTTGCGAAGATTGTCCGAAAGGCGATGGCCTACACCAAGCGGCGATTCGCCACAAAGGAAAGAAGCCGCCGGGATGCGGCGGCTTCGTCAGTTTCGGATAAAGACGAAGGCTGTGGCTAACAGCGGGGAAAACTCTCGCCCGCTCTTGCCCCCTCGTCCTGCCGCCTTCGTCCTACTGGTTCGCGCCGGTCGCGGCCTCGGCGGTCTTCGGCTCGGCAGCCGCAGCCGACGCCTTCGGCCCGCCCTTGGAGACGCCGACCATTGCCGGCCGCAAGACCCGCTCGCCGATGGCATAGCCGGCCTGGACGACCTGCAGCACCGTGCCGTTCGGAACGTCGGCATTGGGGATCTCGAACATCGCCTGATGGAAGTTCGGATCGAACCGCTGACCCTCCGGCTCGAGCCGCCTGACGCCATGCTTCTCGAGCGTCGAGGCGAGGCCCTTCTCGGTCATCTCGACGCCCTCGATCAGCGCCTTCAGCCCCGAGCTTTCGTCCGAACGATGCTCCTCCGGCACGGCAGCCAGGGCGCGCGACAGGTTGTCGGCGACCGACAGCATCTCGCGGGCAAAGCTGGTCACGGCGTAGGTGCGCGCGTCCTTGACCTCGCGCTCGGTGCGCCGGCGCAGGTTCTCCATGTCGGCGGCGAGCCGCAGCAGCCGGTCCTTGACGTCGGCATTCTCAGCTTCGAGCGTTGCGATCCGCTCGTCCGCGGCGCTTTCGCCCGCTTCCGCCTCGTCCGCCGCCTCGTCATAGGCCACTCCCGCGCTCCAGTCGGAGGACTGCGGCGTCGCCGTTCCGGACGCTCCGCCGGTCTCGCCAGCGGCGTTCTCGGGGCCGTTCGTCTCGCGGCTCTCGCCGTCGTTCCTGCCGGTGTCGCTCATCATCCCTCTTTCATCCCGTTCGTCCCGACGGCGCGCCGCATCCACCGGACGCGTCAGGGTCGCCGTCGTTCGTTGAAGCCTAGACGCACGATCGGCCCGCCTGCCGGCCCTTGCGGAACGGCGACGCCCGGCCGATGCACGAATGCGTTATCGCAGCGGGATATCGAATTGATGGACCCGGAAATCAAGCCTCGTCGTCGCCCGACTTGTGCTGGAGCAGGCGCGAGACGATCCGCGCCGTGTAGTCCACCATCGGCACGACCCGGCGGTAGTTCAGCCGCGTCGGCCCGATGACGCCGACGGCACCGACGACGCTCTCGGTCCCGCCCTTGTAGGGCGCGACGATGAGCGAGGACCCCGACAGCGAGAACAGCTTGTTTTCCGAGCCGATGAAGATCCTTACGCCATTGCCGGCTTCGGCAAGGCCCAGAAGCTCGATCATGCCGCTCTTGGTCTCGAGATCGTCGAAGAGCAGGCGCAGGCGCTCGATGTCCTCGGAGGCGGAGATGTTTTCCAGAAGGTTCGCCCGGCCCCGGACGATCAGCTGCGCCGGCTGGCCCGCCGATGCGCCCGACCAGATGGCGAGCCCCTGGTCGACCAGCGCCTGGGACAACAGGTCGAGCGCGCTCGCCGTGTTCTCCTTGAGCGCCGCGATCCGCGCCCGCGCCTCGCCGAGGGTGCGCCCGACCACATGGGCGTTGAGGAAGTTCGCGGCCTCGACGAGCTGCGAGGCCGTCACGCCCGCCGGCAGGTCGAAGATGCGGTTCTCCACCTCGCCATTCTCCCCGACGAGGACCGCAAGGCCCTTGGTCGGCTCGAGGCGGATGAACTCGATGTGCTTCAGCCGCAGGTCGGACTTGGAGGTGACCACGATGCCGGCCCCGCGCGACAGGCCGGACAAGAGGTTGCTCGCCTCGGTGAGGAGGCTCTCGACGCCGCGCCCGTCGCCGACGAGCCGCACCTTCTCCTCGATCGCCTCGCGCTCGGAGGAGGCCAGATCGCCGACCTCCAGAAAGGCGTCGACGAAGAAGCGCAGGCCGATCTCGGTCGGCATCCGCCCGGCCGAGATGTGCGGCGAATAGATAAGGCCGAGCGCTTCGAGGTCGCTCATGACGTTGCGCACGGAGGCCGGCGACAGCGACGACGTCAGGAGCTTCGACAGCATCCGCGAGCCGACGGGCTCGCCCTGGTCGAGATAGCTTTCGACGATCAGCCGAAAGATCTCGCGGGCGCGCTCGTCGAGCGGCGGAACCTGAATTCTGGCCAAGTCACTGACGGACATCATGAAACGCTGGGGACCGAATGTGCCATGGCCTTACTATAGGGATGCGCCCGGCCGGATGAAAGGCGCCGATGGTCGCGGCGTCGCTTCCCGTGACCGAGGCCGCCTGTCTCGCTCAAGAAAGCCGCGCCGGCGAAAGCGCATCCATCACCGGATCGGCCCGTCCGGCCATCAGCCCGGCGAGCAGTGCGCCGGTGGTGGGCCCGAGAGTGAAACCCTGGTGGCCATGGCCGAAGTCGAACCACAGCCCGTCATGCCGCGGCGCCTTGCCGACGACGGGCAGCATGTCCGGCATGCAGGGGCGCGTGCCGTGCCAGGGCCGGTTCTCCACCGGCCCGCCGAAGTCGAGCACCTTTCGCGCACCGGCTTCGGCCTCGGCCAATTGGCGCAGGTTCTGGGTCGCCGTCATGGCGGTCAGCTCGGCGCCCGTCGTAATGCGCATCCCCGCCTTCATCGGCACGAAGACCGCGCCGACGGAGGCGTCCATCAGCGGCTTGTCCAGCGGATTGTTGCGGAAATGCTGGTGATAGCCGCGCTTCCTCACCATCGGAATCTGGTAGCCGAAGCGCTTCAGAAGCTTCGGCGACCAGGCCCCGAGGCAGACGACGACGTCCCGCGCCGTGATCGGCCCGTCGGCGGTGTCAACCCGCCAGCCGGCGCCGTCCTTCGCCAGTGTCTCGGCGTCGCCGTCGAGCAGCCGGCCGCCGCGCTTCAGGAACAGTTCGCCATAGGCCTGGGTCAATTCGCCGGGGCTTGAGCAGCACCATGAGTCGGTCCAGTGGATGGCCCCGGCAAAGCCCGGCTTCAGCGCCGGCTCGGCCGCCATCAGCCCGGCTGCGTCCAGCGCCGTGAAGCCGACGCCGAAGGCCTCGTTCACCCGCTCGGCCTTTTTCACCGCCGCCGCCAGTTTCGCCGCGTCGCGGTAAGCCTGGTGGAATCCGTCCCGGCGGATCAGGTCGTCCGCCCCGGCGGCGTCGATGTAGGGCGTGTGGTCTTCGCGCGAGCGCCGGATCAGCGCCCCGTATGTGCGGGTGATTGCCTGCAGTCGCCCCGGCTGCGAATGGCGGAAGTAGCCGAACAGGCTGCGCAGCTCGCCGAGGACCGATTCGACGTTCCATTCGACATCGTTGGTGCGCTTCAGGGCAATGGCGATCAGCGAGGGCACGTCGGTCGGCATGGCATAGGGCTCGACCGCCTCGGACTGGATGATGCCGGCATTGCCGTAGCTCGTCTCGCCGGCAAATTTCGGCTGCCGGTCGACGACGACGACGGTCCTGCCCTCGGCCTGCAGCGCCAGGGCGGCNCCCACGCCCGCCATGCCGGCGCCGAGCACGATCACGTCGGTCATGGCTGTTCTGTCCTCTTGTCACGCGGTACTGGCGAAAGGTTAGTCGGCTGGCGTTGGAGAGCAAGGGGATTTTGCAGCGCAAAATCTTTGTCCCGTGCCATGGAGGTTGCGCCATGTGTCGCTCGGACGCGCTCAGGCTGGACAAGCGACGAGCCGCAGATGCAAAGGAATGCGTCTGCGGAAAACTCCTTTTTCAGCGGAAAAGCTGTGGCAAGCCCGTTCGAAGACGTCACCGGCTGAACCTATTGGCGAGCGGAGGCCGGGCGGCGGGCCTCTAGGCCCAAGGACGGACTGTTTCAGTCCCACCTTGTCAGGACAGTGCGCTGTCGGACTCGCAATTGCCGTCAAGAGATATTAGACCGGAGCATACTCAAAAGGTAGCGAGAGCTTAAGCAGTGGCAATAACCTCACTCTCGAAAAAAATCCGTGAACATGAAGAAATATTTATTCCTGATGGCGACACCCTACGGGAAAAATTAGAACAATTTGTAAAAGAACTGAAAATCAACCGCGTCCCTTTTTCAAAACGAAATCTGTACACTTGGCGTGGATATACTCGCACGGTGTACTGGGCGGTCGCATTTGTTGAAGCTGAAGCCGTACAATTAAAAAACTTTGTTTCTGAATAGAAGGGCTATGACGTTTATATTCTACGATCACTCGATCAGATGAATTTAGAAGTTGTAATACGATTAAAAACGATTAACCTCGACGGATACACGCAATATGGCATCGAAATTATTCGATGCGGCGAAGATGATTACGCAGGACGCGAGTAAGGCTCACCTCTTAGTGCCCGGCTAGGATCTTTTTTGCCTGCCGCACAGGCTCCGGCAGCATAGCCGCCTTGCTGCATTTTCCTCGCTGCAGCTTCGCCATCCCTAACGTATCGTCATCGCGAGCTCGACACGGTTCGATGAAGTGGAGAGCGCAGCTCCGCGGCGCTGGCCCCGGCACAGCGATGGAGAATGTCGCTTGCGCCGGAGAAACTGCCTCTTCGAAGCCTTTGCGCCCCCGCCGCTTTCCCGATACAAGCCCGGCGCAATAACACTCCGTTAACCATTCAAATTCGAAGCAAAAGCGAGCCACACATGCGCCCTTCCAAACGCCCCAACGACGCCATGCGCGATGTCTCGATGGACACCGGCGTCTCGCG
>PACL01000094.1 GCA_002700095.1 Fulvimarina sp.
GTGTCTTAGTGTCTGAGTGTCTGAGTGTCTGTCGCCCCACCGCCTGCCGGCCGCCCCAAACAGATTCTGAGTGCCTGAGGATCAGATAGGGGGGCGCGTCGTTCGGCCGGACCTTGGCGAGGGTGTCGACGAGGTTCTTGGCGTTGCGCAGGTTGGCAAGGTCCGGAGCGGCGGTGATCACCACCTGGTCGGCGCGGGCGAGCACGGTGCGCGTCCACTCGTTCCAGGCATGCGGCACGTCGAGCAGCACCGCCGGGGCGCCGCGCTGGGCGGTCTCGATCAGCGCGTTGAAGGCGTCGCCCTCGAAATCATAGGTCCGGTCGAGCATCGAGGGGGCGGCGAGCAGCGACAGGTGCTCGGCGCACTGAGCGAGCAGGCGGTCGAGATAGACGTCGTCGATCCGGTCGGCGGACTGCAGCGCCTCGGCGATCCCCTGGGCCGGATCCTGGTCGAAGTTGATGTTGGCGGTGCCGAAGGCGAGATCGAGATCGGCGAGCACCACGTCGGTGGAGAACAGCTTGGAGATCGACCAGGCGACGTTGTGGGCGAGCGTCGAGGAGCCGACGCCGCCCTTGGCGCCGACGAAGGCGATTGTGCGGCCGAGCGGCTCGGCGCCTTCGGCGAGGAACAATTCGCCGATCACCGTCATCACGTCGCCGAGCGAGATCGGCGCCACCAGATATTCGGAGATGCCCCGGTGGATCAGCTCGCGGTAGAGCGCCACGTCGTTGTGATGGCCGATGATCACGACCTTCGAGCCCGGATCGCAGAAGTCGGCGAGGACGTCGAGCTCGGAGATGAGCTCGAGGGGCGTCAGGCGCGATTCCAGGATGACGAGATTGGGCGTCGGCGCCGTCTGGAAGTGCTCCGTTGCGGCCTTGATGCCGCCCATCTGCACCTTCAGGTGGGCCTTCGCCATACGCCGGTCGCTGCCGGCCTTCTCGATCGGGACGGCGACGCCCTCGGTCTCGCAGAAGGCCTGGACCGAGATCCGCGGGATCGGGCGGACCTTGTCGATCTGCTGGCGATCCTGCGGCGAGAACGCCCCGGATCCGGTGGCGAGAGTCTGTTCCATCGACATGTTCCCCATCACCACTCGTAGTCGGACTCGGCGTCCATCGGATCGGAGCTCGTGACCTTGCCGTTGCGATATTTGTCGATCACGTTCGTGCGGCGCTGGGCATCGGACGGATCCATGCCACGCGGTGCGAGCAGGTCGCGCGGGTCGGCGATCTGCGCCGCGATGTTCTGCTGGCTGGCGCAGCCGAAGTTGTAGTAGTTCCGGTTTTCCTGGGTTTCCCCGAGATCCTCGGGCCAGCGGCCGCAGGGCCCGGTTTCGGCGACGAGAGTGGAATAGGCCAGCCGGATCGGCGTCGGCCCGGTGTCGCCGACCGCCGAATAGGGCATGATCAGGATCTGCTTGCGATCGACATGCTGCTTCTGCAGCGTCTTGACGACATCCCGCGAGACCGTTTCGGCGGCCCGTTCGTTGGCCGAGCCGTAAGGCACGAGGACGCGGATCGTGTCGATGCGGTCGGCGTTGAAGCGGCTGGCGAACTCCTCGACGCGGCTGCGGCTGGACAGCGTCAGCTTGGCTTCCGAGGAGGAGACCGGGATGTCGATCGCGGTCTCGGCCTGCGACACGACGATCGGGTGCCGGGTGCGGTAGTCGTCGGGGATGGCCCCGACCTCGACGTGATGGACGTTGCCGCAGCCGGCAAGCAGCGCCACGGCGAGGAGCGCGAGGACGCGGCGGGCGCCCTGCCCCGGACCGGCGGTGCCGGCCCTTGTGGAAGATCGACGCGGAAAGAGAGGATGCTGTGTCACGGTCGTACGATCCCTCGAGCGCTCACTTGTAGATGAAGCCGACGACGCCGTGGTAGCGGCCCGGCGGAAGCTTGGTTTCCATGTGCCCGTAGACCCGGTTCAGCCGGCCGAGGAAGTTGGCCGAGCCGTCGCTCGAGAGAGCGAAGCCGTCGTCGGGTCGCGCCAGCGCCTGGCGGGCGACGGGGCGCACGAGATAGGGCGTGACGATGACCACCAGCTCGGTCTCGTAGCGCTGGAAGTCGCGGCTGCGAAACAGGGAACCGATCACCGGGATCTTGCCGAGGCCGGGAATGCCGGAGACGACCTGGCGCACCTCGTCGCGCACGAGGCCGGCGATGACCAGCGAGCCGCCGGACGGCATCTCGACCGTGGTGTCGGCCAGCCGCTTCCTGAGGCCGATGTTGTTGACGGCCGGCGCGACGCCGCGCGGGATGTTGAAGGGGCTCTCGAAGGTCGGCTCGGAGACGCTGGTGCGGATCTTCAGGTTGATCCGGCCCGCGGAGAGCACGACCGGCGTGAAGTCGAGGCCGATGCCGTAGTCGATTTCCTTGCTCTCGTAGACGACGCTCGCCGGCTCGATGTCGTAGCCGACGATGTTGCCGGCCGAGTTGAGGATCGGCGTGCGGGTCTCGGCCTGCTCGGTCTTGCCGTTGCTGACGCTGAAGCTGCCGCCGACCTTGAAGCTCGCCTTCTCGCCGGAGATCGCGGTGAGGCTCGGCTCGGCCAGCGTGCGCATGACGCCCGCCTGTTCGAGGGCGGAGAGTTCGGCATCGATCGAGGTCGTGCCGATCGTGCCCTGGGCCAGCCCGCCGCTGCCCGACAGCGCCTTGCCGAGGCCGAAAGGGTTGTCGCTGACGACGCCGAAGGTCATGCCGTCGATCGCCGAGGACAGGGAGCCGTTGAGGCCGAGCTGCTTGACGATCGAGCGCTGCACCTCGGCGACGGTCACCTTCAGCGTCACCTGGTCGTCGCCGGCGATCTGCAGGAGGTTGACGATCTGGCTGGAGCGGCGGTTCTCCTGGGCGAAGGCGACGTCGGCGCCGCTGCCCGCGCCGCTGCCGGTGGCGGCGGCCGACTGGATGTACTGGCCGGTGGTGCCCTCGCCGCCGGTGACGAACAGATTGGCCAGGCGCTCGACCCTGGCGGCATCCTGCGGCGTCAGCACCTCCCCCGTCAGCACCACGTTGTCGTTGATCATCTCGACGGTGACGCTGGAGTTCGGCACGTATTTGCGGATCGAGGCCTCGAGGCCGGTGATGTCGCGCTCGATCTCGATGTCGATGGCGGCGATCTGCCGGCCGCGGGCGTCGAAGACGACGACGTTGGTCTGGCCGATCTGCTTGCCGAAGACGTAGATGCGCCGGGCGTCCCGCGTCACCGCGTCGGCCACCGCCGGGTTGGCGACGAGGATGTCGTGGGCGTCGGCCGAGAGCACGATCACCTTCGACTTGTTGAGGCCGAGCTTGATCGTCTGGCGGGCCTGGCTGACGTTGACGACCGCCTGGTCGGCCGCCGCCGGCGTAATCTGGAAGACCGGGCCGAGGCCCGTCGCGGTCGCGGCGAGGCCCACGACGGCGTTGCGCAGCGCGATCTTGAGGGCATGCAAGCTAAAACGGGTCGCCATCTGTTCCACCCTCACTGCGCCGTGGTGACTTCGTCGATGCGGCCGTAGCGCACGACGCGGATCTTGTTGTTCTGGGCCTTCTCCTGCTCGAGCAGGAAGCGGGCGTAGCCGGGCGAGCCGGGGACCGAGTCGGCGAGCGAGCGCAGCGACAGCACCAGCCGGTCGGCGATCTGCTGGGCCGCCGTCAGGGCCTCGGCCTGGGAGGGATCGACCTCGAGCGTCGCGGTCTGGCCGACGACGACCTGCTGGCCGTTCTGCTCCTGCACCGACTGGTCGATGGCGAGGACGCGCAGGTTGCGCAGCACCGTTTCGGTCGAAAGCCGCGGCGGCCGTCCGTCGGTGCTTTCGGCGCGGCGGGTCATGATCACGTCGACATGGTCGTTCGGAAGGATGAAGCCGCCGGCCGCCGTCTCCGCCGAGATGCGGATCGCCACCGCCCGCTTGCCCTCGTCGAGGATGGCGGAGAGGAAGCCGTGATCGGGGCGGATCAGCTTGGATTCGCGCACCGGTTCGCCGGCAAAGAAGGACTGGCGGGCGATCGCGCCGTTGAAATCCTCGACGGCGTTGGGCTTGGACGACTTCAGGACGAGGTCGGGGCCGATGCCGTCCTCCGGCCATTTCTGCCAGCCGAGGGTGCCGGCGATCGTCGAGCCCATCGGAACCTCGCTCTTGGTGACGAGCACGTCGACGAGACGGATGGGCGGCTGGGCCGGAGCGGCGGAAATGATCACCGGCTCCTGCGGCTTCGACTGCGACAAACTGAGGGCCAGCAGTCCGGCGCCGATGGCGGCCATCGTCGCCACGCCAATCACCGCGATCCTTGCAAGGCTCATCCGACAACTCCCGTAAACCGGGCCGGCGTTCCGGCTGTTCACGCTGTTATCGTCTGCAAAACCTCAATGTATGGTTAACGAAACCTATCCGGGCGAGAGAATTCGTAAATCTTTTGCCGAACCCGGTCTCTGCCTTGCTTTTCTTAGCGGAAGGCCGGCTCCAGCCCCTGCCCATGAGGCGGTTGCGAGCCCGACCGGCCGCAGCGGAAGACGGCGGGTATGTTCGCGCGATCCCGCCCGCCACCCGGCCTTGCCATCAAACGACAGCGGCCCCGCCCGAGGGGCGAGGCCGCGTATTTGAAGCGGGGGCTCGCCGGAGCCCCCGCCTTGGATTGGCTGCGGTCAGACCCTACCGACCGCGAACTCCGGATAGGCCTCCACGCCGATCTCGGTGCGGTCGAGGCCGAGCGACTCTTCCTCCGCCGAGACGCGGATGCCCATCGTGACCTTGAGGATGCCCCAGACGACGAGGCTGGCGACGAAGGCGAAGACGCCATAGGCGGCGATGCCGATCAGCTGCACGCCGAAGCTCGCATCCGCGTTGGTAAGCGGCACGGCGAGGGTGCCCCAGATGCCGGCGAACAGATGCACCGGGATCGCACCGACGACGTCGTCGATCTTCAGCTTGTCGAGGAGCGGCACCGTGAAGACTACGATCACGCCGCCGACGGCGCCGATCAGGATCGCCGCGAGCGGCGACGGCTGGAGCGGCTCGGCGGTGATCGAGACGAGGCCGGCCAGGGCGCCGTTGAGCACCATGGTCACGTCGACCCGCTTGTAGATCACCTGCAGCAGGATCAGCGCCGCGACGACACCGCCCGCCGCGGCGAGGTTGGTGTTGGCGAAGATGCGCGAGACGTCCGAAGCGTCGTTGATCGTGCCCATGGCGAGCTGCGATGCGCCGTTGAAGCCGAACCAGCCGAGCCAGAGGATGAAGGTCCCGAGGGTCGCCAGCGGGATCGACGAGCCGGGCATCGCGACGCCGCGGCCGTCAGGGGCGAAGCGACCGGTGCGTGCGCCGAGGAGCAGCACGCCGGCAAGCGCCGCCCAGCCGCCGACCGAATGGACGAGGGTCGAACCGGCGAAGTCCTGGAAGCCCATCTCCTGCAGCCAGCCGGCACCCCACTTCCACGAGCCGGCGATCGGATAGATGAAGCCGGTGAGGATGACGGTGAAGGCGAGGAACGGCCACAGCTTGATCCGCTCGGCAAGGGTGCCGGAGACGATCGAGGCGGCGGTGGCGACGAAGACCATCTGGAAGAACCAGTCGGAGGCCGTCGAATAGCCGGTGTCCAGCGCGTTGCCGCCGACCGCGTCGAAGGCGTAGGGCGCGAAGGTGCCGATATAGCCGCCGTCGACGCCGGTATACATCAGGCTGTAGCCGACGATCCAGTACATGATGCCGGCGATCGAATAGAGCGCGATGTTCTTCAGGCACTGCATCGAGACGTTCTTGGAACGCACGAGGCCCGCCTCGAGCATGGCGAAGCCCGCCGCCATCCACATCACGAGGAAGCCGCCCACGAGGAACAGCAGCGTGTTGAAGATGTAGGCGACCTCGGGGCTGGGCGCTGCGGAGACCGCAGCCGCCGCCGCTTCCGACCCCTGTCCGGCCGCCTCGGCGGCGGCCGGGGCGGCATCCTGGGCGAAGGCCGCGGTCGCGGCCATGCCGGCCATCAGGCCGGCGCAGAAAATGGCTTTCTTCAATCGCATCAGTCGATCGTTCTCCTTGAGGAATCTGAATCCGGTCTGGATCGCGTCACAGCGCGTTGGCGTCGGTCTCGCCGGTGCGGATGCGCACGGCGGAATCGATGCCGAAGACGAAGATCTTGCCGTCGCCGATCTGGCCGGTCTTGGCGGCCTGCTGGATCGCGTCGACCGCCCGGTCGACCATGTCCAGCGGCACCGCGACCTCGATCTTCAGCTTGGGCAGGAAACTGACGGCATATTCGGTGCCGCGATAGATTTCCGTGTGCCCCTTCTGGCGGCCATAGCCCTTGACCTCGGTGACGGTAAGCCCCTGGATCCCGACGCCGGTCAGCGCTTCACGCACCTCGTCCAGCTTGAATGGCTTGATGATCGCCATCACGATTTTCATGTGCACCTCGAACCTTGGGCGGCGCCGCCAGGGACGCCGTGTTGAACCGTTGCCCGATCGCGACCGTCGGTGCGCGGGGGAACGACAGGGTGAGAATCAAGGAACGTGCCAAACGGCCGGAGGCCTGCGACTTTTCCGGGAGATGGTGGTTTTGCCCGGTCAGGAGGCGAAACCGGCAGGTGTGGGTCGCCTCGAAAACTGCCGCGATGCACACAATCGCAGCAGTTGCCCATATGTTATGCGTCCGGCGATGCACACCGGCGCGGCGGTGAGGGGACAGGCGCTACGCCAGGAACCGCGCCACCGTCTGTCGCAGGGCGACGGCCTCGCCGATCCAGCCGTCCATCTGCAGGAAGCCGTGGATCATTGCGTCGAAGCGCTGGGTGACCGTCACAACGCCCGCCGCCTTGAGCCGGCTGGCGAAGGCCTCGCCCTCGTCGCGCAGGGGATCGTTCTCGCAGGTGACGAGCAGCGTTTCGGGAAGACCGGACAGGTCAGGTGCGAGGAGCGGCGAGACGACGGGATCGGCCCGGCCTGCGGGATCGGGGACGAACAGGCCATTCTCGTAGGCGAGCGAGGCCTCGCTCATGACGTTGCCGGCCTCGCTCGCCAGCGAGGCGAAGGGGCGGTCCGGCCGCAGGTCGGTGTTCGGATAGAGCATCACCAGCTTGTCCGGCATCGCCTCGCCGGCATCGCGCAGCGCCAGCGCCACCACCGCGGCGAACAGCCCGCCGATGGAATCGCCGCCGATCGCCACGCGGCGCGGGTCGCAGCCGAGCTCGCACGCCCGCGAGATCAGCGCCCGCGTCGCGGCGATGCAGTCCTCCTGCGGGACCGGCGAGACGTGCTCGGGAGCGAGGCGGTAATCCACCGAGGCGAGCAGCCGGCCGGTCGTCGCGGCGAGCTGCCGCAGCGCGACGTCGTGGCTGCCGAGGGAGCCGGCCATCGCGCCGCCGCCGTGATACCAGACGAGCAGGCCCCGATGCGGCGCTGCCGGCCGGTAGAGGCGGACCTTGATCGGCTCCGCGGCCGGCTCGCCGCTTCCGCCGCCTCTCGTCTCGTCGTACCTGCCCGCGGGCCGCTCCACCAGGATGTCCTCGCTGTCGACGCCCCCCGGCGCCTCGCCGGAATAGTCGGCGAGCGAGCCGGTCATCGCCCGCGCCTGGGCGAGTTCCTGTTCGGCGTCCTCTGGCTCCGTCTGGACCGCCTTCTTGCGGGCGAGGTCGGCGAGGACGGCTTGCGCCTCCGGGTTCGGCATCGGGTCAGATCCACCGCTTCTTCTTGAACAGCAGGAACAGGGCGATGCCGATGATCCCCATCGCGGCGAGCGCGATCGGATACCCGTAGGGCTCCTGGGTCAGCGGCATGTTCCACCAGGAAACGTCCGGGTTGAAGTTCATGCCCCAGATGCCGGCGAGGAAGGTCAGGGGAATGAAGATGGCCGAGATGATGGTGAGGAGGTTGATCACCGCGTTGGTCCTGGCCGCCGACAGGGTCATGTGGAGATCGATCATCCCCGCCGCCGTCTCGCGATAGGTGTCGTTGAGGTCGACCAGCTGGTCGCAGTGATCCTGGACGTCGGTGAAGTAGATCCTCGTCTCCTCCGCCAGGAACGGCCGCTCCATCCGCAGGACGACGCCGAGGGCGTCCCGCGTCGGCCGCAGATAGCGGCGCATGGTGAAGAGCTCGCGGCGCATGGTGTGGAGCTCCTGCACCTGCACGGCGTCGACGTCGTCGAAGATCGCGTCCTCGATCGCGTCGAGGCGCGCGCCGTGATGATCCACCACCGGAAAATAGGCGTCGACCACCGCATCGATCAGCGCATAGGCGAGATAGTCCGCCCCGCCGTCATGGAGCCGCGGCGCGCCCCGGGCGATCCGATCGCGCACCGGATCGAAGGCATCCCCCGCCCGCTCCTGGAAGGTGATCACGAACCCCTCCCCGAAGAACAGCGACAGCTGCTCGCTGTCCTCGCCGGAGAGCATGCGCATGACGACGAAGGCGTAGGCTCCGTAAGCCTCGCATTTCGGCCGCTGGTCGGTATTGACCACGTCCTCGAGGGTCAGGGGGTGGAGGCCGAAACTGGCGCCGATGCGGCCGATGAGGTCGATGTCGGCAAGGCCGGTGCAGTCGAGCCAGACCTTGTGGCAGGATGAGCGCAGGGCCAGCGCCTCCTCCAGCGTGCACCCTTCGAGCCGCTTCGTCTCGCCGCCGCCGAGGCCGGTCGCGGTCAGGCGCGAGCGGGCGGCTTGCGGATCGGCGACGAGCTGGCCGGGCGGCGCGCCGATCTTCGAACGCTTGGCCTGGTCGCGCTTCTTCCTGCGCCTGAGTTTGATCGTCGCCATACCGCCCCGTCATGCCATTGCTCCGCTCCGCCTGACGGCGGGCGTTGGGGATAAGCAGTGACGGGCGAAAGGGTTGCAGCCGAAGGAAACGTGCGCGCCTATGAGATCCGGCTCAGCCCTTGCCGCCGAAGACCCGCTTCGGCTTGAAGGCGCCCTCCTCGACGGCGCCGAGCGCGATCAGCCGGCCATGGCCGGTGGCAAAGGCCTCCTCGCAGAAGACCGGGGCGTCGCGGCCGCGCAGGATCACCGGATTGCCCGAGAGAACCCGGCTCGCCTGCTCGTCCGACAGCATCACCTCGTAGAGATCGGCGAGCGCCGCTTCCGGCGCGATGACATATTCGTCGAGCGGCTTGAAATCCACGACCCGCGCCGTGGCGCCGGCGTCGATCGCCTCCTGGTCCAGCGTCTCGCGCCCCTCGTCGGCGGCTTGCAGAAGCTCGTCCAGCGGCACCATGTCGTCCTCGCCGAACGCCCCGACCGAGGTGCGGCGCAGGTCGATGACATGGCCGTAGCAGCCGAGGTCGCGGCCGAGATCGCGGGCGATGGCGCGCACATAGGTGCCCTTGCCGCATTCGGCCTCGAACACGGTGGTGTCGGCGTCGGGCTCTCCGACGATCTCGAGCCGCAGCACCTCGACGGTTCGCCGCGCGATCTCGACGACCTCGCCCTCGCGGGCGAGATCATAGGCCCGCTCGCCGGCGATCTTCACCGCCGAAAAGTCCGGCGGCACCTGGGTGATCTCGCCGATATAGTTCGGCAGCAGCGCCTCGATCGCCTCGCGGTCCGGCCGCTCCTCGGACGACTTCGTCACCGGCCCTTCGGTGTCGTCGGTGGTCGTCTCGGCGCCCCAGCGCACGGAAAAGCGATAGACCTTGCGTCCGTCCATGACGAAGGGCACGGTCTTGGTCGCGTCGCCGAAGGCGATCGGCAGCATGCCCGAGGCCAGCGGATCAAGCGTTCCGGCATGGCCGGCCTTCTGGGCGAAGTACAGCCATTTCAGCTTGCCCACCGCATCGGTCGAGCCCATCCCCTTCGGCTTGTCGAGGACGACCCAGCCGTTGATCGGCCGCCCCTTGGGCTTCTTTCTTTGACGAGCCATTATTTCAAAAAGATCCTTGCGGTTTTCGCGATGCAATATGTGGGAAGCTTGCCGCTCTTTCCCGTATCCTTGTAGCCGAGCGACCGCATTTTCTGGGCAACGATATCTCCGGCGGTCGCCGTCGCGGTATTGTGGCCGCCATAGTCAACCCCCAATGCCTCCGCCAACAGAGGATCAACCCCTGCCATCGGCGGATGTCCATCATCGATAGCTTGCCTCATCGCGGACACGCCCTCAGGAGAATTTGCAATCTCCCAGATCAGCATCGTGATCGGGCTGTCATTGGAAAGACCACCGGCCTCACTAAACGGAAGTCCGCTGGACTCCAGTAGCTTCAGAAGAGGTTCTGCCGCTGGATTTCCCTTCACGCGCTCGGCCAGTGCGTTTTTATACAGCGTGTGACGGCTCGAAACGGACATCGCTGTCAGCTTTTCCAGCGTATATTTATTTGCCATCGTTTGATCCATCCTCGTCGCCATCGAGATCGCGCTGGACCTCGGGCGACTTCAGGATCGCGTCGATGCGGGCGAAATTGTCGAAGGAGGTGTCGGTTCTGAACCGCACCTCCGGCATGTATTTCATCTGCTTGAGGGCCGGCGCCATGCGGCCCCTGATGAATTTGGCATTCTTGTTCAGCGCCGCGACGAAGGGGGCGGTGTCTTCCTGCCCGAGAATGGTGACGAAGGCCGTCCCGATCTTCAGATCCGGCGACATCCTGACTTCCGAAACCGACACGAGCGCCTTTTCCAGCAGCGGATCCATGATCTCGCCGCGCTGGAAGACCTCGGTCAGCGCGTGCCGGACCTTCTCTCCGACGGAAAGCATGCGCTGGGATGGCGCGGACGTGGTTGCGCGGGCCATGGTGGAACCCCTTTGCGGTATCGGCGCCCCGGGGCGCCGAGACTGGCGGCGGGGCTCGTTTGAAATTCTACAGAATGACGCAGGCGCTGTCGAAACCAAGCCGCGGCAGCCGGTCGAAGGTCGCGCCGGCGCCGTGGCCGATGTTGCACGCCCAGTTGGTGCGCCAGGTCTCGCGGGCGGGGTCGTTCAGGAAGAACACCTCGTCGATGCCCCTGGCGTCGATGCCCGACATCGGCCCGACGTCGAGGCCGAGGGCCCGCGCCGCCAGCATCAGATAGGCGCCCTGCAGCGTGCCGTTCCTGAAGGCGTGGATCTCGGCCGCCTCGGGCTTGTCGCGCAGGCCCGAAAACATGTCGGGCCGCTGCGGAAAGAGCTCGGGCATCTTGTCATAGAAGGCGAGGTCATGGGCGATGACGACCACCCAGGGTGCCGCGGCGGTCATCTCGCGGTTGCCCTCGGAGATCAGCGGCAGCAGCTTTTCGCGCGCCTCTCCCTTCGGAAAGAACGCGAAGCGGGCCGGGCAGGAATTGCCGCTGGTGGGGCCCATGCGGGCGAGGTCGTAGGCGGCGCGCACCAGCGTCTCGGGCACGTCCTCGCCGGTCCAGGCGTTCTCGCTGCGCGCGACGCGAAACAGGCGGTCGAGCGCCGCGTCGTCGATGGGAGCAGTCATGTCGGAAATTACCATTCGCAGTTCGATGAAAGGAAGGCGGGGGCCGTGGGCCCCCGCCTCTCCAGTGTCTTCAGATCGGGACGGCCGACCTTAGAGGGTGCGCGCCACGTGCTCGACGCGGAAGCACTCGATGACGTCGCCCTGGCGGATGTCCTCGTAGCGCTCGAACGCCATGCCGCACTCCTGGCCGCTGATGACCTTCTGCACTTCGTCCTTGAAGCGCTTGAGCGTCTTGAGCGTGCCCTCGTGGATGACGACGTTGTCGCGGATGAGGCGGACGCCCGCGCCGCGCTCGACCTCGCCCTCGGTGACGAGACAGCCGGCGACCTTGCCGACCTTGGTGATGTTGAACACCTCCCGGATCTCGGCATTGCCGAGGAAGGTCTCGCGCCGCTCCGGCGACAACAGGCCCGACATCGCGTCCTTCACGTCATCCACCAGGTCGTAGATGATGTTGTAGTAGCGGATCTCGATGCCCTCGCGCTCGGCCGCCTCGCGCGCCTGCTTGTTGGCGCGGACGTTGAAGCCGATGATCGCCGCGTTGGAAGCGGCGGCCAGCGAGATGTCGGATTCGGTGATCGCGCCGGCGCCCGAATGGACGATGAGGGCGCGCACCTCGTCGGTGGAGATGGCGTCGAGCGAGCCGGTGATCGCCTCGATCGAACCCTGCACGTCGCCCTTGATGAGCAGCGGGAAGTCCTTGAGGCCGGTATCCTGCAGCTGCGACATCATCTGCTCGAGCGAGCCGCGCTGGCCGGCGGACTTCGCCACCTGCTTCTCGCGGGCGAGACGCTGGCGGTACTCGGAGATCTCGCGGGCCTTGGACTCGTTCTCGACCACCGCGAAGCGATCGCCGGCATGGGGCGTGCCCTGCATGCCGAGGATCTCGACGGGCATGGAAGGCGGTGCCTCCTTCAGCTGCTCGCCCTTGTCGTTGATCAGCGCGCGCACCCGGCCCCACTCGTCGCCGGTGACGACGATGTCGCCGACCTTGAGCGTGCCGGTCTGGACGAGGACGGTCGCGACCGGGCCACGGCCCTTGTCGAGCTGCGCCTCGATGACGACGCCCTCGGCGGTGCGCGTCGGGTCCGCCTTCAGATCGAGCAGCTCGGCCTGCAGGAGGATCGCCTCGAGCAGCTTGTCGAGACCGGTGCCCTTGACTGCCGAAACCTCGACGTCGAGCACTTCGCCGCCCATCGATTCGACGAACACCTCGTGCTGCAGCAGGCCGCTGCGCACCTTGGCCGGATCGGCGCTCGGCTTGTCGATCTTGTTGATCGCCACGACGATCGGAACGCCCGCCGCCTTGGCATGGTGGATCGACTCGATCGTCTGCGGCATGACGCTGTCGTCGGCCGCGACGACCAGCACCGCGATATCGGTCGCCTGGGCACCTCTGGCCCGCATCGCCGTGAAGGCGGCGTGGCCCGGGGTGTCGATGAACGAGATCAGATGACCGTTCTGCTCGACCTGATAGGCGCCGATATGCTGGGTGATGCCACCCGCTTCGCCGGAAACCACTTTGGTCTTGCGGATGGCGTCGAGCAGCGACGTCTTGCCGTGGTCGACGTGGCCCATGATGGTGACCACGGGAGGCCGCGACACCAGCTTCTCGGGATTGTCCTCGACCCCGAAGATGCCGGTCTCGACGTCGGATTCGGCGACGCGGTTCACCGTGTGGCCGAATTCGACCGCGATGAGCTCGGCGAGATCCGCCTCGATGATGTCGCCCGGCTTCATCATCTGTCCCTCTTTCATGAGGAACTTGATGACGTCGACGGCCCGCTCCGACATGCGGTTGGCGAGTTCCTGGATGGTGATCGTCTCTGGAAGTATCACTTCGCGAATAATCTTCTCTCGCGGCGTGTTCTGCTGCGAGCGTTTGAATTTCTCCTGACGGCGGCGGATCGACGACAGCGAGCGGCCACGGCCGCCCTCTTCGGCGGTCAGCGCCTTGTCGAGGGTCAGCTTGCCGCTGCGGCGGCCTTCGTCGCGGGCCGGACGGGCCGGCTTAGCCGCCTCGGCGGGTGCCCCGCCACGGGGGCTGCGCCGCGGCGCGTTGGCGCTGCGCCGCGCGGCCTCCTCGTCGTCGGCGATGCTGCGGCGGCGTCCCTCGCCCTTCTCGGCGCGCTGGGCAGCCGCCTCCGCGTCGGCCGGCGACAGCGGAGCCGCTTCCTTGGCGGTCGGCGCCGGCTTGTTGCCGCGGCGGGTGGCCGCGTCGGCCTCGGCCTTGCGCTTGGCCTCTGCCTCGGCATCGAGACGCGCCTGCTCCTCGGCCTGACGGCGCTCAGATTCCTCGCGCTCGGCCCGGCGACGCTCGTCTTCGGCGATGCGGCGCGCCTCGTCCTCCTGGAACAGGCGACGCGCCTCGACCTCACGCTGCTTGGCGAGCTCGAGCGCCCGGCGGCGGGCGTCCATTTCCCTTGAGGAGAGATCGGAGAGCACCGCGCCGCGCGGCTGACGCTGGCCGGGAGCCGTGGCCGCCTGCGGACGGCGATCGTCGCGCCCGGTGCTTCCGGGGCGGTTGTTGGTGCCGCCGCGGTTGTCCGGGCGATTGTCGCTGCGCGGACCACGCCCCCCGTCGCGGTTGCCACCATCGCGGTTGCCGCCATAGCCGTCACGGCCGCCGCGCCCGGCGGGCGCCTGCGACGGCGACTGGCCGGGGCGCGCCTGGCCGGATGTGGAGGTCGATGCGGCGGGCCGCTGCTGCTGGGGCGTGGCGGCTGCCGTCGGAGCGGCTGCGCGGGGAGCCTCCTGCGGCGCGGCGGCAGCGGGAGCCTGAGCGGCAGGAGCCTCGGCGGCCGGCGTCGCGGCAGCCGGAGCGGACGCCTCGACCGGCGCGGAAGCCGGAGCCGGTGCCTCGGCCGGAACTTCGGCAGCCTTCGCCTCGACGGGCGCTGGTGCAGCCTGGGCGGCCGGCGCGCTCTCGGCGGCAGGCGTCGCCGCAACCGGTTCGGCAGGCGTCGGCGCAGCCTCGGCGGCAGGCGCAGGCGCGGGCCGGGGCGCGAACTCGATCTGCTTGGGCTTGCCGCCCGGATTGAGCGGCTGCGGCGCCGGCGCCACCTTCTGCGGCGCGCTCGCGGCCGGCGCAGCAGGAGCCGGCGCGGCGGCGGCTGGCGCCGGAGCCGGCGTCGCCGGTTTGGCGGGCGCAGCTTCAGGCGCGCGCGGCTTCAGCCCGGCGGCCACGTTCGGCGCGGGCGCCGGCGTGTCCTCGGGCTTGTGAATCCGCCGCTTCTTGGTCTCGACCACGACATTCTTGGTGCGACCATGGCTGAAGTTCTGGCGCACCGTCGACTGCTCGACGCCGCCACGCTTGATCGTCAAGGTCTTCTTCGTGCTCACATGGAGCGTCTTGTCGTCGCCGGACTTGGTATCGCTCATCTACGCTTCCACTTCCTGCGCGGGATCGGTCCCGCGCCGTTCGTCTCGCAAGGAAGCGTCGCTCGAAGAGGCGCTTCCGATGGTTTGCAGTCTCAATCTTCAGCCATCGAGTCGCCGCTTGCAGCGCCGTCGACCGCGTCAGTGGGGCTTTCGCCCCGATATTTCGCCAGCGCTTCCAAGCGCTTCAGCACAGCCGAGCCTGCATCACCGGCAAGGATGGCTGCATGTATCACATTCCACCCGCCCAACGCCAAACTGATTTCGTCGGCGCCCAGCAGGCGAAAACCCGGTATCGTGCGGCCGGTTCCGCGTTCACCGGCGCGGCGCGACGCGTCGATCTTGCGCAGTCCGTCCTCGGCCGCGTCCCGCGCCTGGACCAGGCCGAGCGCCCGCCCCGAGCGCATCGCCGCCTCGACCTTGGCCGCCCCGGTCACCAGCTGGCCGGCCTTGCGGGCCAGCCCCAGCGACCCCGAAGCCTGGCGGACCAGCAGCCGGTCGACCATCGCAGCCAGATCGGCCGGCGTCTCCACCTCGGACCGGAAGGCCCGCTTGAACAGCCGCCGCTTCACCGCCTCCTCCACCGCCGTGCGGCTGAAGGAGACATGCGCGCCGCGGCCCGGCAGCTTGCGCGCCAGATCCGGCACGACGCTGTTCTGCGGATCGCGCACGAAGCGGATGAGATCGGCCGCTTCGCGGTGCTCCCGGCTGACGATGCAGGTGCGATCGTTCAGGATCTCGTCTCCGTCGTGATCGCGCCCGGGACCCTTCGTCGCGGGGCCCGCTGCATCCTCGGCGTCATCTGCTCCGGCCGGCATCGCGTCCCTGCGGCTCACGCAGCGCCCTGTTCCAGCGCCTCCTCGGCTTCCTCGTCCAATTCCTCCTGCGGGCCGGCGATATCGGCCTCGGTGATCCAGCCGGCCTTCAGCCGCGCCGTCAGGATCATCCGCTCGGCGTCGGCCCGCGACACCTCGAAGGGCGACAGCGCGCCCGGATAGCGCTTGGTCTCGCCGTCCTTGCGCTCGCTCCAGCCGGTGAGGTCGTCAACGGCGCAGCCGGCGAAGTCCTCCAGCGACTTGACGTCCTCCTGGCCGAGCGCGACCAGCATCTCGGTGGTCAGCCCGTCGATTTCCTTCAGTTCGTCGGCGACGCCCAGTTCCGTTCGCTTGGCGTCGAATTCCGCCTCGCGGCGCTCCAGATACTCGCGGGCGCGCGTCTGGATCTCCTGGGCCGTATCCTCGTCGAAGCCTTCGATGGACGCGACCTCGTCGGGATCGACATAGGCCACCTCCTCGACCGTCGCAAAACCTTCCGAAGCCAGCAGCTGGCCGACCATCTCGTCGACGTCGAGGGCTTCCATGAAGGTTTCCGAGCGCTCCTGGAACTCCTTCTGGCGACGCGAGGATTCCTCTTCCTCGGTCAGGATGTCGATGTCCCAGCCGGTGAGCTGCGAGGCCAGGCGCACGTTCTGTCCGCGGCGGCCGATCGCAAGTGAGAGTTGGTCATCGGGAACGACGACTTCAATCCTCTCGGCGTCCTCGTCCAGCACGACCTTGGCGACTTCCGCCGGCTGCAGAGCGTTGACGAGGAAGGCCGCGGCGTCCGGCGACCAGGGGATGATGTCGATCTTCTCGCCCTGCAATTCGCCGACCACGGCCTGGACTCTGGAGCCGCGCATGCCGACGCAGGCGCCGACCGGATCGACCGATGAATCCGACGAGATCACGGCGATCTTGGCGCGCGAGCCCGGATCGCGGGCGACAGCCTTGATGGTGATGATGCCGTCGTAGATCTCCGGCACTTCCATGGTGAAGAGCTTGGCCATGAACTGCGGATGGGTGCGCGACAGGAAGATCTGCGGGCCGCGCTGCTCGCGGCGCACGTCGTAGACATAGGCGCGGACCCGGTCGCCGTAGCGGAACACCTCGCGCGGGATCTGCTCGTCGCGGCGGATGATACCCTCGCCGCGGCCGAGATCGACGATGACGTTGCCGTATTCGACCCGCTTGACCGAACCGTTGACGATCTCGCCCACCCGGCCCTGGAACTCGTCATACTGGCGGTCGCGCTCGGCCTCGCGCACCTTCTGGACGATCACCTGCTTGGCCGACTGGGCGGCGATGCGGCCGAAATCCATCGGCGGCAGCTGCTCGGCGATGAAGTCGCCGGGCTCGGCGTCGGGGTTCTTGTCGCGGGCGAGTTCCAGATAGATCTGGGTGTTCGGGTTCTCGACGTCGTCGACGACCTCGAGCAGCCGCTGCAGCTTCATCTCGCCGGTCTTGGTGTTGATGTCGACGCGGATGTTGGTCTCTTGCCCGTATCTGGAGCGGGCGGCCTTCTGGATGGCGTCGGCCATGGCGCCGATCACGATGTCGCGGTCGATCGACTTTTCCCGCGCCACGGCGTCCGCGATCTGCAGAAGCTCGAGCCTGTTCGCACTGACTGCCATTTGTCGTTTCTCC
This sequence comes from Fulvimarina sp., assembly GCA_002700095.1. Lineage (GTDB taxonomy): Bacteria > Pseudomonadota > Alphaproteobacteria > Rhizobiales > Rhizobiaceae > Jiella. The sequence goes on from PACL01000094.1 coordinate 17,198, forward strand.
TGGTCGGCCGGCCGCGTCGGATTGTCGTTCCGCAGGCTCGTCCCGTCGTTTCGCCCGGTCTGTCGTCTGCCCTCGGGCCCGCGACGAGGCGTCTCATTTCGCGTCTCTCCGGCCCCGCGTCAGTGGGGGCCGGGCTCGTTGTTCGCATCTTCGGCCAGATCGTCGCCTTCCGGCTCCTCCGGCTCGCCGCGCCGCTTGCGGGCGGCCTTGTCGGCCTTCAGCGAGGCGGCGATCAGATCGTCCGTGAGGATCAGCCGCGCCTCGCCGATGGCATCGAAGGGGATCTCCACCGCGTTCGGCTCGCCATAGGCCGGCTGGTCCCGCTCGATGCGGATCGCCTCGTCGGTGACTGCGACGATCTTGCCCCGAAACCGCTTGCGCTCGCCGATCAGCCGGTTGGCCTCGAGCTTCATCAAATAGCCGGCCCAGGCCTCGAAGTCGCCCTTGCGCACCAGCGGGCGGTCGATGCCCGGGGAGGAGACTTCGAGATGATAGGCCTTGTCGACAGGGTCGGCCACGTCCAGCACCGGCGAAATCGCCCGCGAGACCGTCTCGCAGCCCTCGACGGTCATGGTGCCGTCCGGCCGTTCCGCCATGATCTGTACCGTCATGCCGTTCAGCCCGGAGATGCGCACCCGAACCAGCCGATAGCCGGCCTGCTCGATCGCCGCCTCGACGGCGTCCGCGATCTTGGCTTCCAGTCCTTGTTCCTTGACGATGCGCATATGGCTTCGGCTCGCGCTCCTACAGAGATCGACCCAGTCGCAAGCTCCGCCGCGTGGCGGACGCCCGCGCCCTGCGGCCCGTGCGGCCCGGCTCGCCGGCGCCGCGCTTGGCGTGCGCCCGGTCTGCCCTGGCCGTTGCGTCTTTTCGTCTCCGCCGTCCGCCGTGCCTCCCGGAGCGATCGGCCGTGCCGAAATCCGGGTAACAAAAAAGAGCGGGACCGGCAGGACCCACTCTCACGACATCACCGCAGAGAATATGACGGTCATATACCCCGCTTCGCCTCGCGCTTCAAGAGCCGGTTTTGCGGGAAGCCCGCGGCAACGCTCCGATCGGCGCGGCAGAAAGCTCTCGTGCCGGGATCGCTTGCGGCGTCGACGGTCGGGCTCGCGGCGGTCGACCGCGTGACGTGGCGGGCCGACAACCGCTGATGGCGCAAGATCTCGGTGGATCGTTTCATACGGAAACTGTCCTGTCCCGGGACAGGCCAAGAAGATCGCTCGCCCATAAAGCCCGGTTCGATAAGGCGATCTTAGAAAAATCTCCTGTCGCCCGGACAGTTTCATTTTGCCCTATCTTACGGTCTTGTAATTTTCCGGCGACAGTGGAATCATGCTGGCGGGGCTTAGAAACGGCATGCTTCAATGTTACTCCAGTTTCCCGGTCGGCTGGACCTCGTTCGCGAGCGTGTCGGCCATGCCTCCATTTGCCCGTCATCCTGGTCTCCGCTCCTCGGCGTGATCGAGAAGATCCTTCCCGGCGTCGAGACACGCCTGAGACGTATCGATCGCGACGTCGCACGGCGGAGCTTCAAGGTCCACCGCGCCCTGTCCGTCGCCAATCGGACGAGGCTGCGCTATTCCGACAGCGGCTGGCAGGACAGCTGCTACCCGTCCCTGGAGCCCGGGACCATCTTCCGGTTCGACGATCCGGAGGGTCGGGCGCAGCAGGAATTTTCCGCCGAGGGCGGGCCGATCGATGCCGGTCTGATCCTGCACGACTGCGCGCAGCAGAGCTGGTCGCTGACGATGACGGCGCCGCGCGAGCGGCGCGATGCCGTCATGCCAGCCGTCCTGACACTGCTGCGGCGGCTGGCGGAGGATCTGGTCGACGCCTTCGTCGTCTCCCACGCGATCGGCAGCCCCGACCAGCCGAGCCGGGACCGGATCGAGAGCACCTGGGACCAGCTTTGCACGCCGGTGCTGCTGCTGGACCGGGAGCTTTCCATCGGCGCGGCGAACACCGCGGCGGAAGACCTTTTGCGCGAGGCCCGCTACTTCCGGCCCCGCTTCTTCGACGACCATCTGTCGCTGGCCAACCGCAACGACGGTCAGGTGCTCGAGGCGGCCGTCAACCGGCTGCTCTCCGGCCGGCGCGCCTCTGCCCGGGTCAGCCTCGAGGGATTGCGGCGCTCCGCCCCCCTGAGCGTCACGCTGCGCCGCGCCGGCTCGCCAGACTGGCGGCGTCAGTTCGCGCCCGAACTGGCCGAGAGCGCCCATGTGCTCGCGGTGTTCCGCCTGCCCGAAGGATCGGCCATCGCCGCCTCGGCGCATGGATGAACGGCCGGACCGATCGATCGGTCCGGCGCGGCGCGCTGTCCGCGAATTCCGGCTGCGGCCTGATGATCGGGCCGAGCCCGTGCGTCGATCCTCCGGCAAGATCAGGCGACCCCATGGGACGGGTCGTCCGTCGCGCAGTCTGTCGGACACCCGGCGATCCGAGCAGAGTTTCCCGGAAATGGTCACCGGATCCGGGACAAAACTCCGCTGAAACAAAGGTCCTAAGCAGGCATTCGTTGGCTTGCCGGCAAATGCCTGCTCAGCCGATCGACTGCAGCAGCGCGACGGCGCGGGCGATCTCGTCCTGGTTGATCGTGTGGCCGGGCTCCGGATAGAGCCTGGCTTCGACGCTGGCGCCGCGATCGGCGAGGTGGCGCTCGGTCTCCATCACCCGCAGCGCCGGGATGAACGGATCGGTGCGGCTGCAGCCGATGAACACTTTCGTACCCGCGAGACTGCTCGTCTCCGGACGCCCGGCTGCGTCCGGCCCCATCAGGCCGCCGGAAAAGCCGAGCACGGCGGCGACGCTGCCGGCGTTGCGCGCCAGATATTCCAGCGACAGGCAGGCGCCCTGGGAGAAGCCGGCCAGCACCACCCGATCAGGGCCGAAGCCCTCGTCCTTCAACAAGGCGAGAATCGCGTCTATGCGCGCCAGCGCGTTGGAGAGGTAAGGCTCGTTGGCGTCGAGCGGCTGGGTGAAGGGCGCGGGGTACCAGGCCCCGCCCGGAGCATCCGGCGCGACGGCGAAGAGATCCGGCAGGCCGAAGGCATCGGCGAGCCCGATGATGTCGGCGCCGGATGCGCCGCGTCCGTGGATCGCGACCATGGCGAGCCGGGCGCTGCGGGGGTCGCTTCCGGCGGCGAGGAGGCCGCTCTCGGCGAGCGGTCCGGTCAGGCGGATCAGAGGCATCGGAGGCTTCCTTCTCGACGAATGGTTATCAAGCCGCGGGACGATCCGTCGGTTGAAAGGTCCGACGGCCCGAAGCGATTGTCGGACGTCCCGTGACGTCCTTTCACCGGAGGCGAGACCACCGCCGCGGGGCGCATGCGGCGCGGCTCCCGGCCCCGGTCCTTACGTGAACCATGCCCTGCCGGCGGATCCTGGCGAAACCGCCGGCAGACTGTGGATCATCCCGGGCAAAGCGGCCCGGAGCCCCGGCGTCTCAGACGAGCGGCTTCAGATTGGCCTCGATCGCCGCCCGCTTCGGCTCGAGGAAGGGCGGCAGCGACAGGCTCTCGCCGAGACTTGCCAGCGGCTCGTCCACGGCGAAGCCCGGCCCGTCGGTGGCGATCTCGAACAGGATGCCGTTCGGCTCGCGGAAATACAGCGAGCGGAAATAGTAGCGCTCCACCTCGCCGCTCGACGGCACCCGGAACTCCTTCACCCGGCTGGCCCACTCGGTCAGTTCGGCCGTGTCGTTGGTCCGGAAGGCGACGTGATGGACGCCGCCGGCGCCCTGGCCGGCCGCCCCCAGATTCGGCTCGACGGCGACATGCAGCTCCGCCGCGGGCCCGCCCTCGCCCATCTCGAAGACATGGACCGTCGCCCCCGCCTCCCCGTAGCGCCGCACCTCGCGCATGTTCATGACGCGGGTGAGCAACGCCTCGGTCGGGGCGAGATCGGGCACCGACAGGACGATCGGCCCGAGGCCGCGGATCTGGTGTTCGGCCGGGACGGTGCTGGCGTCCCAGGGATTGGCCGTTCCCGCCCCGCCATCGTCGACGAGCCGCAGGCGCTGTCCCTCGAAGTCCTCGAAGTCGATGCCGTCGCGGCCGTCGAGGTTGCGGATCTCGCCGGCGGCAACGCCGTGCTCCTGCAGCCGGGCGGCCCAGTATTCCAGGCTCTCGCGGCCCGCGACGCGCAGCGAGGTGCGGGCGACCGAGCGGGGGCCGCGACGCTCGCGCGGCGCCGGCCAGTCGAAGAAGGTCAGGTCGGTGCCCGGCGATGCCAGGCCGTCGGCATAGAACAGGTGATAGGCCGACGTGTCGTCCTGGTTGACGGTCTTCTTGACCAGTCGCATGCCGAGCACGCGCTTGTAGAAGTCGAGATTGCCCGACGCGTCGGCGGTGATGGCGGTGAGATGGTGGATGCCCGTGAGTGCAAGGGTCATGTTCGCCTCCTTGGCTGGTCCCTGGCTGGTGTCGACGGGTAGATAGGCGATCCCGCACCCGGCTAGGGAGGGGGTGATTCGTGACGAATTGTCGTCGAATCGTGAACGGCCGTTACCGGTTCTTCACTCCGGCGTATCGTCGCACATATCTCGCAATCGCGTGCCGGGAAGACAGTTACCGGCCCCATCCGAGGACGGCAGCAGCGGGACATCATGGCAGACACGGCAAATCGCGACGACGGCCCCATCGTCGTATGGCTTCGCGACGATCTGAGGCTGGACGACAATCCCGCCCTTGCTCATGCCGCCGAGACCGGCCGGCCGGTGATCCCGCTGGTGGTTCTCGACGAGGAATCGCAAGGCGTGCGAAGCCTCGGCGGCGCCCACAGATGGTGGCTGCATCACTCGCTCGAGAGCTTTGCCAGGTCGCTCCGCGGAAAGGGCTCGCAGTTGACGCTGCGCCGCGGCGAGGCCGGCGACCACGTCAGGAACGTCGTCGAGACGGTGGGCGCCACGGCGCTGTTCTTCAACCGCCGCTACGATCCGGCCTCCCGGGCGATCGACGACGCCGTCGCGGACGCGTTGGGCGACGCCGTCTCGGTCGAGCGCTTTACCGCCAACATCCTGCACGAGCCGGACAAGGTCGCGACCAAGACCGGTGGCTACTACAAGGTCTACACGCCGTTCTGGAAAAACGTCTCGGAGACGGGCTTTCGCGATCCGGTCGACCCGCCGAAGGGTTTCAAGCAGCCCGACGCCTTTCCGAAATCGGACGCGCTTCGGGACTTCGACCTCCTGCCGACGAAGCCCGACTGGTCGGGCGGCATCGCCGAATTCTGGACCCCCGGCGAACAGGCGGCCCAGGAGAGGCTCGAGCATTTCTGCGACGAGCTCCTGGCGCAGTATCACGAGGGCCGCGAGCGCCCCTTCGCCGACGAGACCTCGCGGCTGTCGCCCTATCTGCGATGGGGCGAGATCTCGCCGTTTCGGGCCTGGCACACCGCGAATGCCTATGCCGCCCGCCGCAAGACGATCCCCTCCGAGGCGATCCGCACGTTCCGGCAGGAGCTGGTCTGGCGCGACTTCAACTATCACCTCCTCTATAACTTCGGCCGGCTGGAAGAGGACAACTTCAACGCCCGCTTCGACGATTTTCCCTGGCGCGGGTCGGCGAACGATCTGCGGGCGTGGACGAAAGGCCTCACCGGCTATCCGATCGTCGATGCCGGGATGCGCCAGCTCTGGCAGACCGGCTGGATGCACAACCGGGTGCGGATGATCGTCGGCTCGTTCCTGACCAAGGACCTGCTGATCGACTGGCGCAAGGGCGAGCGCTGGTTCTGGGACACGCTGGTCGACGGCGACATCGCCTCCAACACCTCGCAGTGGCAGTGGATCGGCGGCTCCGGCGCCGACGCCCAGCCATTCTTCCGGATCTTCAACCCGATCACCCAGAGCCAGAAGTTCGACCCGAAGGGCGACTACATCCGCAGCTTCGTTCCCGAACTGCGAAACCTTCCCGCCAAGGCGATCCATGCGCCCTGGGAGGCCGGCGAAGCGCTTCTTCGCGAGGCCGGCGTGACGCTCGGCAAGACCTATCCGAAGCCGATCGTCGACCATGGCGAGGCCCGCCAACGCGCCTTGGAGGCCTATGCGACGGTGAAGGGGTAAGGGTGAACCGCCGCCGGCACGCGTTGCAGACGGCCTGACCGACGGTTTTTCCTCCACGATCCCCGGCCCGGTCTTCGGACTGACAAAGCGGGCGGAATTCGATCGATGCCGCCGACGAACGATCGCCAAGTCATCGCGCAGCGGTTGTTTCGAGCCCTTAACTTTCCCCCTCGGCAGGACGCTCGCCGGACCGGCGAAGCCGGGATGGCGGCTGCTCGTGCGACAGGCCTCGTCAGCCCGCGTGCAAAACACTTTCGACGCAACGCGGTGTGGAATCCCGGGCATCGGCGCATTCGCCACCGAGGCATTCCGCCGCTGAAACTCCAGATTGAGACCGAGTCCCTGCGATGGCAGAGCCGCGTCCTGCGCCACGGCCTCGCTCCGAAGCCAGGCGCGATCCGCAAGTTCCTGTCATTTCATCCGTTCTCGCAATGGCCGACGCAAAGAAAGCCGCGAAACGGCCCCGACTGTCACCAAAAAATTTACCTGTGAAAGGCACGGTCATTTGATCGGTGAGCGCATGGATCCATGATTTCCATCCTGGCAAAACGGTTCTTCTGGAAAAACCTCCTCGGAGTGGGAGCCATCGTCGGCTTCGTCGCCGTGAGCGTCCTTGCGATCGGCAACGACGCCGTCGGCCGGCTCGTAGACGCCGAGATGAAGAACCGCGGCCAGAACTTCGCCAATCTCCTGCTCGGGCCGGGAGGCAGCCTCGACGCGCTGCTGACGGGCATCTCCCGCGATCCCGCCTCGCAGGACATGCTGCGCAAGATCGCGGATCTTTCCGGCATCGACAGCTATGCTGTCTTCGACGCGAAGGGCAACGAGACGTTCCGCTCGCGTTCGGAGCGCTACGAATGGCTGCTGCGCGATCGCAGCGGCGGGGTCTCCACCGGCGACAAGCTCGGCTCATCCGTCGTCGCGCAGCCGGGCTTCTGGCAGATCGTCTATGACGACGGCGAGACCAATCCCTCGGTGATCATGCCGCTCATCCGCGACGGCCGAACCATGGGCTTCCTGTCCGTGGTCGCCGACATGATCTCCGAGCGCCACCACTACCAGGCGACGCTCGCGCGCACCTATTCGATGGTGATCCTGATCATCCTCGCGGCGACCTGCGTGCCCTTCATGCTCTATCAGCTCCGGCGCCGGAAGATCGCGGAGGCGGACGCCCGCATCCGCTTCCTCGCCGATCACGACACGCTGACCCAGCTCCTGAACCGGCGCCGGATGCAGGAGGCCTGCGACCAGCTGCTGTTCAAGATCCGGGCGACGCGCGAGGACGTCGCCTATCTCTTCGTCGACCTCGACGACCTCGCGGACATCAACGACCGCCTCGGGCAGAGCCGCGGCGACGAGATCCTGCGGATCGTCGCCCGCCGCATCGCTACCACCCTCGGCCCCGAAGACCTCGTCGCGCGGGTCGGGCCGGACGATTTTGCCGTCGTGCGGCGACGCGTGACCTCCCGCGAAGAGATCATCGCGCTGGCGTCCCTGCTCGCCGAGACGGTGGGCGAGACGATCGAGCTCGACGGGCACGTCGTCGCCCCGAAGATCTCCATCGGTTGCGCCATCGCCCCCGAACACGGGCGCAGCCACTCCGAGCTCGTCAAGCACGCCGAGATCGCGCATTTCCACAACAAGGGCGAGAAGCGCAATCCGGTGGTCTTCTTCGAACCGAAGATGGACGAGGCGATGCATCGCCGGCGGCAGATCGAGGCGCATATCAAGCGCGCCGTCGAGGAGGACGGTTTCGAGCTGTTCTACCAGCCGCTGGTCAAGGGCAGCGACGGTTCGCTCGTCGGCTTCGAGGCGCTGGTTCGCCTGCGCGACGAGACCGGCAAGCTGATCCCCCCCGCCGAATTCGTCCCGATCGCCGAGGCGCGGGGCTACATCAAGGCGCTGGGCAGCTGGGTCATTCAGGAGGCGACGCGGCAGATCGCGGAATGGCCGGAGCCGCTGTTCGTCTCGGTCAACCTGTCCGCCGTGCAGTTCCAGGACGGCGATCTCGTCGACATCATCGTCGCCGCGCTTCGTGCCGCGGGCATCGAGGGCCGCCGCCTCGAGGTCGAGGTGGTGGAATCGCTGCTGCTCGAGCGTTCGACCGCCATTCTCGACCAGCTTCACGCGCTGAAGGAACTCGGCATCTCCATCGACATGGACGATTTCGGCACCGGCTACTCCTCGCTCGGCTATCTGTGGCGGTTCCCGTTCGACAAGCTGAAGATCGACCAGTCCTTCATGAAGGCGCTGGAGAATGGCGAGCCCAACGTCAAGGAGATCGTCGCGACGATCGTCTCCCTCGCCCACCAGATGAAGATGAAGGTGACGACGGAGGGCGTCGAGACCGAGGATCAGGCGCAGTTCCTCGCCTCCCTCGGCTGCGACCAGCTGCAGGGCTATTTCTTCGGCCAGCCACGGCCGGCATGCGAGACGGTCGAGGCCTTCCTCGTCGGCTACCGGCGCTCGGACCGGTTCGGCGACGGGGCCCGGGAGGCCGCCCGCCTGCGCCGCATCGCCTGACCCGCGTCGCCCGGCGTCCTCGCCCCCGCACGCCATCCGGCCGCCGTGACAAATCCGCCCGCACCCCCTAAACCAGTGTGGCTTACGGACTTGCGGGAGCGGCCGGCGACGGACCGCCGTCCCGCACGGTCCGATAGCCGCAACGGAGCAGCGTCGGGGACGGCACCGCGGGAGGCGGCCGGTCCTTCGCAAGATGGCTGCGACGCGATCGTGTAGAGGAGGCTGCAGCGATGGCACAGGAGATCTTCGAGGTTCTGGACGAGCGGTTCCGGCGGCTCTTCGTGCCGACGGCCCGGCTCGACGTGCTCTACACGGGCTGCCGCTGGGCGGAAGGACCGGCCTATTTCCCGGCCGGACGCTGCCTCGTGTGGTCCGACATCCCCAACGACCGGATGCTGCGTTACGACGAGTGCACCGGCACGGTCGGCGTCTTCCGCCAGCCCGCCGGCCATTCCAACGGCAACACCGTCGACCGCTCGGGACGACTGGTCAGCTGCGAGCACGGCGGCCGGCGCGTCTCGCGCACGGAGTTCGACGGCCGCGTCGTCACTCTCGCCGACACCTATGACGGCAGGCGACTGAACAGCCCCAACGACGTCGTCGAGAAATCCGACGGCACGATCTGGTTCACCGACCCCACCTACGGCATCGACACCGACTACGAAGGCCACCGCGGCGAGCGCGAACAGGCCGGCAGCCACGTCTTCCGCTTCGATCCGCGCGATGCGAGCCTTTCCATCGTCGCCGACGACTTCGTGCAGCCGAACGGCCTCGCCTTCTCGCTCGACGAACGCCGGATCTACATCGTCGACACCGGCGCCACCCATGTCGAGGACGGCCCGCGCCACATCCGCCGGTTCGACGTCGGGGACGACGGCCGCCTGTCCGGCGGCGAAGTTTTCGCGACGTCGACCAGCGGGCTCTTCGACGGACTGCGCCTCGACGATGCCGGGCGGATCTGGACCAGTGCCGCCGACGGCGTCCATTGCTACGATCCGGACGGCACCCTCATCGGCAGGATCAAGGTTCCCGAGGTCGTCGCCAATCTCTGTTTCGGCGGGCCCAAGCGCAACTATCTCTACGTGTGCGGAACCACATCGCTCTACGCGATCCGGCTGCCGGTCAACGGCGCGAAGACCATCTGACCGCCGACGAGCCGGGCCGGACCCGGGCCCGGCCGGCCCGTCGGCGGGCCGGCGGCGCAGCCCGCTGAGCCGCTCGGGGCCGTTCAAGGCCGGTCGGCCGGCGGCGACGCTATCGACGAGTTCCCGCCCATTCGGCTCTGTGAGGACGGTCGAGGCCGAGGGCCATCGTCGTTAACAAATCGTTATGTAAAATTGCGACATTAACCTTCTCTTAGAATCAAAATTTACAGAACCGGATTGCACGGTTAAGCTGCGATTACCAGTCGAGTGGAGATTGTACCAATGCCGCAGGTTCAGTTCGCCGATTCCTCCCAGTTGAAGCCAGCGGCAGCGCCGGTCCCGAGCCACATCGTGGACCGGATCACCGATCGCACCGGCGCGCTTCCCCAGCTCCAGCTGATGTTCGAGGAGCAGCTTGGTCTGCTCTGGCTGGTCATGCATCCCGAGCCGAAGCCGGTCTTCACCCTGCCCCTCGTCGACAGCGTGCTGCGCGTTCAGAACGCCCTGCGCGCCATGGTCGATGCCGGCGAGCCGATGCCGGTCGAGGTCCTGGCCTACCGCACCTCGGGCCCGGTCTTCTCCCTCGGCGGCGATCTCGACTACTATATCGATTGCCTCGCCCGGCGCGATCGCGCGGGGCTGGCGCGTTACGCCGAGACGGCCTGCGCGGTCATCGAGGGCAACACCACCGGCATCGGCGGCCGGGTGGCGACGGTCGCGGCGGTGCATGGCCGGGCGCTCGGCGGCGGCATCGATCCGGCCCGCGCCTGCCACGTCGTGGTGGCCGAGGATTCGGCGAGCTTCTGCTATCCCGAGATCAACTACAATCATTTCCCGATCGCCGCGGCCCCCATCCTGGCGCGGCGGATCGGGGCGGTCGAGGCGGAGCGGATCCTCCTGTCGGGCAAGAGCTTCACCGCCGCGGAATTCTACGACAAGGGCGCGCTCGAGGCCGTCGTCGCCGACGGCGCCAGCGCCATGTGGGTGCGGGACTTCTGCAAGAAGACCGCCGCCAGCCGGCGCTCGCGGATCGCCATCGCCGCCGCCTTCAATCGCATGGGTCCCGATCTGGCGGCCGAGCTCGCCGGGGCCGGAGCGGCCTGGGTCGATCACATGCTGGCGCTCGACCAGGCGGAGATCACCAAGCTGCAGCGCATCGTCCAGGCCCAGGACCGGATGCTCGGCCGCATGGCCGGGTGATCCGGCGCAATGGACGGCCTTGCGCCGGGGCATCGCCCCGGCCGCCTCGGGGGCCTTCTCGGCGGACCGCCCATGCCATGGAATTGGCCGAAGCGTCGGCAAGTCCGCCCCCGCCTCGCGGCCAGGCGGCTCGGGGCGCGACAAGAGGTCAGGCAACCGTTAAGAACTTTTGCCTATGGTCGAGCCAACGGAGCTCACCATGCGCGGAAGAGCGGTGTCCATATCAGCCGATAGTCGCTTTGCCTCTGAAGGCCTGGAAGCACGCCAAACGAGCCGGCAGCGCCGCAGCGCGCGCAGGAGCGTGACGGCCGAGCGCGAGAGCATTCTCGTTGGCTCCCTGTTCTCCTCCCCCGCCTCGATCGTCATCTCCAACATCGTCGGCATCCTGGTGATGCTGATGTCGTGGCACTGGACCCGCGACCACACCTTCTACACGCTCAGCTGCATCACCATCGCGGTCCTCCTCGGGCGGATCGCGACCCTCGTGCGCTATCGCCTCGCCTGCCACGAGGAAGAGGATGGCCGCGCCGTCCGGCGCTGGGACATCGAGTTTCAGATCGGGGCGACGCTGTTTGCCGGCTTGCAGGGCATCAGCTGCTTCCACGCCATTTCGGGGACCAGCAGCCCCGCGGTGCAGATCCTCAACGTCATCGCCGCGGTGGCCTTCTCGTCCGGCTATGTGGCGCGCAACGCCGCCCGGCCGAAATACGTCATCGTCCAGGTCTTGTGCCTCTGTGTGCCGCTGATGCTGGCGCTGGAGCATTCCAACCAGCCCTACTACCGGGCGATCGCGGTCTTCATCATCCTCTACATGCTGACGAATTTCGTCATCGTCCTGTCCCTCAACCGCAATCTGCGGGCGCTGGCCGATGCGACCGCCGAGGCGCGCGAGAACGAGGGATCGTCGCGCAAGCATGCCGAACAGGCGCATCTGGCGCTGCGCGCGATGACTCACGGCCTCGTCACCTTCGACGAGACGCTGTCGGGCGAGCTGCAGAACGACCGCCACGGCGAGCTCTACGGCGTGACGGCCGATCGCGAGGAGACCAGCCTCGAGGCGATGCTGGCCCATGCCGTCAAGTGTCGCCGGCTGTCGCGCAGCGACGCCACCCTGATCCGCCAGGACGTCGCCCGCACGCTGAAGGACCAGATCGCCAATACCCGCGAACTGACGACGCCCGACGGCAAGACGCTGCTCCTGCATGTCGAGCCGACCGAGGCCGGCGGCATCCTGATCGTCACCGAGGACATCAGCGAGCGCAAGCAGACCCAGCAGAAGATCGAGACCATGGCCCGCACCGATCCCCTCACCGGGATGGCGAACCGCCACGAACTCGACCGGATGCTGGCCTCGATCGGCCCCGGCTTCCGGGAAGGCATCGGCTCGGTCGCGATCCTCTACATCGACCTCGACGACTTCAAGACCATCAACGATTCCCTCGGCCATGCGACCGGCGACAAGGTGCTGGTCGCCATCGCCGAGCGGATCCGCTCGGCCGTGCGCGTGTCGGATTTCCTGGCGCGCTTCGGCGGCGACGAGTTCGTCGCGATCATTCCCTCGGCCGACAGCGAGGCGAGCCTTCTGGCCGCCGAGCGGGTGATGCAGGCGCTCAGCCCGCCGATCATCATCGGCGACCGGAAATTCTCCGTCGGTGCCAGCATCGGCGCCGCCGTCGGCCCCCGCCACGGCGGGGACGGCGCGACGCTGATGACGGCGGCCGATCTCGCCCTCTACGAATCCAAGTCGACCGGCAAGAACCGCGTCAGCCTGTTCCGGCCCGAAATGGAGGCCTCGTTCCGCCGCCGCACCGAGCTCGAGCGGGAAATGCGCGAAGGCCTGTCCGGCGGACAGTTCGCGCTGCACTATCAGCCGATCGTCGAAATGGCCTCCGGCAAGGTGGTTTCCGTGGAGGCACTGCTGCGCTGGAACCATCCCGCCAAGGGCAGCATCTCGCCGGCCGAATTCATTCCCATCGCCGAGCGCAGCGACCTGATCTCGGACCTCGGGGAATGGGTGCTGCGGCGCGCCGCCGGCGATCTTGCCCGCATGCCGGACGAGATCTCGATCTCGGTCAACGTCTCGCCAATGCAGTTCCGCCAGCCCCAGCGCCTCGTCACCGCGGTGCGTGAGCTGATCGCCGAAGGCAAGGTCCCGGCCGAGCGGCTGGAGCTGGAACTCACCGAATCGGTGCTCGTCGACAACCCCGAACTGACCCTCGCGACGATGAAGGAGCTGCGCTCCCTCGGCCTGCGCTTCTCGCTTGACGACTTCGGCACCGGCTATGCCTCGATCGGCTACCTGGCGACCTATTCCTTCGACAAGGTGAAGATCGATCGCAGCTTCGCCAGCGTCATCGCCGACAATGGCGCGGCGCGCTCGGTGGTGGAACTCGTCCAGCACCTCGCCGACCGGATCGGCTTCACCGTCGTTGCCGAGGGTCTGGAAGACGCCGACCAGGTCGCCGCCATCGCCGCCACCGGCATCGCGCTCGCCCAGGGCTACTTCTTCGGCCGACCGGAACCGATCGACGTCATCGAAGCCGAGCTGACGGCCGCCGCCGGGCCTCGCACTCTTGAGACGCCTGCTGGCTGAGCGCCCGCGACGGCCGCTCGGCCGTTCGGTCGCTGCCGGCCACCTTTCGACGAGAGAGCGCCGGGCCTCGCCGTCGCTCCCCGAAGGGAACGGGCACCGCCTCAAAAAAACTTGCGTCCCACTCGCCGACCGATGCCGCGCATGCAGCCACGCAGTCTCCCCGGTCGATCGGACCGGATGTTGCATGAGCCCGCGCGCAACTTGATCCGCTTGACGTCCGGCCCATCCCGAACCGACCCACCGGATCGAGGTTCGGCGCGGCCGGGGCTCACCCGACCGCGCCTTCTCCTGCCGTCGCTGCCGCAACCGACCCGTATCGCCGCCCCTACCGGACGATCATTTCCGGGCCCATCAGGCTGTAGGGCAGCCATGTCGAGAGCCAGGGCACATAGGTCACGATGATCAGGAAGAGGAACAGCACCCCGACGAAGGGCAACGCCGCCTTCACCACCTTGACGAGGCTCATGCCGGTGATGCCCGAGGTGACGAAGAGGTTCAGCCCGATCGGCGGCGTGATCATGCCGATCTCCATGTTGACCACCATGATGATGCCGAGATGCACCGGATCGACGCCGAGTTCCATGGCGATCGGGAACACCACCGGCGCGACGATCAGCAGGAGGCCCGACGGCTCCATGAACTGGCCGCCGATGAGCAGCAGCACGTTCACCGCGATCAGGAAGGTGAACCAGGTGAAGCCGTAGTCGAGCATCACGGCGGTGATCGCATCGGGAATGCGCTCCGAGGTGAGCACATGGGCGAACAGCAGCGCGTTGACGATGATGAACATCAGCATCACCGTCGTCTTCGACGCGTCCACCAGCACCTTGCGGGTCTCGCCATGGAAGCAGGCGGGGATGAAGGTCTTGCCGATCATCGCGAAGTTGCGCCCGAAGATCGGCAGGCCGGCCGCCAGCGTGCCGCCGATGGCCCCGGCGCCCCCCTCGCCCCGCCACAACGCATAGGCAAGGCCGATCAGGATCGCCGGGATGCCGCAGAGCGCCGCCCGCTCGCCGAAGGACAGCGTCGAGCCGCCACCCGGACCGGCCGTCAGGAAATAGACGAGGATCAGCGCGACGATGAAGAAGGAGACGCCGTAGGCGAGAGCCGAGAAGCCGGCGCGCGCGCGCCGCCCGTCGGTCTCCGCGAGCCAGGGCTGGCCTTTCAGCGGCCCCATGTCGCGATAGACGAAGACGGCGATCAGGAAGGCATAGACCGCGGCGACGGCCGCCGCCTCGGTCGGCGTGAAGACGCCGCCATAGATGCCGCCGAGGATGATGACGATCAGGAACAGGCCGAAGCCCGCCGACTTGCCGTCGCGAAGCAGCGGCAGGAAGCCCCGCCACGGCTCGGAGGGCAGGTTCTTCCAGCGCGCCACGATGTAGATCGCGCCCATCAGCATCAGCCCGGCGAGGAGGCCGGGAATGACGCCGGCGAGGAACATCCGCCCGACGGAGACGTTCGTCGCCGCCGAATAGACGACCATGACGATCGAGGGCGGGATCAGGATGCCGAGGGTGCCCGCATTGGCGATGATGCCGGCGGAGAACTCCTTGGTGTAGCCGACCTTGCGCATGCCGGCGATGGCGATGGTGCCGATGGCGACGACGGTGGCCGGCGAGGAGCCCGACAGGGCCGCAAACAGCATGCAGGCCAGCACCGAGGCCATGGCGAGGCCGCCGCGGAAATGCCCGACAGCGGCGATCGCGAAGTCGATCAGCCGCTTGGCGACGCCGCCCGTCGACATGAAGGCCGAGGCGAGGACGAAGAACGGGATCGCCAGAAGCGTATAGTTCTGGGCCGCCGTGAACAGCTGGATCGCCACCGACGACATCGAGTCGGTGGAGAAGAAGGCGATCATGATCACGGCCGACAGGCCGAGCGAGATTGCCACCGGCACGCCGAGAAACAGGAGGCCGAGGACGAGAATGAGGAGAACGAGAGATTCCATGATCAGTCCTTCAGGACGTCCTTGTTTTCGGCGACGAGGTCTTCCGCCTCGTGTCCGGCGATGACGAGCTCGCGCTTGCCGGTGGCGATGGCGATCATCGCCTCGATGGACCGGAAGCCGAGGAGGGCGAGGCCGATCGGCAGCATCAGATAGGCGATCCAGCGCTGCACCCGCTCCTGGACGCCGAAGACCTCCTGGATGAAGACCGGATAGCGCAGGTCGTCGAGGCCGATGCCGACGTTGAAGAAGCGCTGCCAGTAGAAGACGGCACCGCCCGAGGTCTTGGCGCCGAAAAGCTGCAGCCAGTCGGCGGAGAGGAGGATCGCCGCATAGAGCAGCGTGGCGAAGGCGCCGAAGACGGCCGCGGCCTTGAACAACGGCTTGGGAAACGCACGGATCGCCGCGTCGACGCCGAGATGCAGCCCGGTCTTCAGGCCGTAGCTCATGCCGAACAGGATCATCCAGGCGAACAGGATGCGGTTGAACTCCAAGGCACCACCCCAGCCGGAATTGAAGCCGTAGCGGGCGATCACCTGGAAGAAGGAGACCAGCGTGATCGTTGCCATCAGAATTGCGAGGACGTTCTCCTCCATGCGGGTGACACCATCCGGCCAGCGCCGTTCGGCAAGGAAGAGGAGCGCGATCAGGCCGAGGATCGCGAAATAGGGCCACAGGCTCAGCAAGGTCGAAACCCCCCGTCAGGACCGGCCGCCGCTCCAGTCGGGCGGCGGGCCGGCGGCATGGTTTGAAGGAACAAGGAGAGCGTTCGCCGCGGCCGCTCTGAATCGGGCGGGGCAACGCAGGACAGGCGATGGCAGACGGATCCTCCCGGCGCGGCGGCGTGCCTGCCGCGCCGGGAGATGGTCGCTCGTCAGTTGGTGGCGTTCGCCGCCACCGCCGCGTCGATGTTCTCCTGGCCGACGTCGTCGGTGAACGTCGCCCAGACCGGCTTCATCGTGTCGACCCAGGCCTTGCGCTGCTCGGCGGAGAGCTCGCGCACCGTGCCGCCGGCATCGATGATGTTCTGGCGGTTCTTGGTCTCGGTCTCGGCGACGGCGTCGTTCGCCGCGATCGTCACTTCCTCTGCGATCTTCAGGAACTGGTCGCGCATCTCCGGGTCGAGGCCGTTCAGCCACTCGGTCGAGGTGACGAGCAAATAGGCGAGCAACTGGTGGTTGGTCTCGGTGACGCCGTCCTGCACCTCGAAGAACTTCTGGGTGTAGATGTTCGACCAGGTGTTCTCCTGGCCGTCGACGACGCCGGTCTGCAGCGCGCCGTAGACCTCCTTGAAGGCCAGCTTCTGGGCCGAGCCGCCCATCGCCTCGATCATCGCCTCGGCGACGTCGGAGGTCTGGATGCGGAACTTCAGGCCGTCGGCGTCGGAGGGAACGAGCAGCGGCTTGTTGGCCGAGAACTGCTTCAGGCCCGAGGACCAGTAGCCGAGACCGGTATAGCCGACGTCCTCCATGACGGTCAGCAGCCCCTTGCCGGTGTCGGACTGGGTGAAGCGGCTGACGGCGTCGAGATCCTGGAACAGGAAGGGCAGGTCGAACAGCCGGTACTTCAGCGTATAGGCCTCGAACTTCGACAGCGACGGCGCGGCGAGCTGCACGTCGCCGAGAAGCAGCGCTTCCATCACCTTGTCGTCGTCGAAGAGGGTCGAGTTGGCGAAGACCTCCATGCAGGCCTTGCCCTCCATCTCCTCGTTGACGCGCTCGGCCAGCAGCGTGGCCGCGTCGCCCTTGGGATGGCCGGTGGCGGCGACGACGTGGCTGAACTTGATCACCATCTCGCCGTCGTCGCAGCCCTTCGGATCGGCGCTGGCGGCGGTCGAGGCGAGGCCGAAGGCGACAAGCGACACGGTTCCAAGCAACAGGGTCTTCATGAGTACTTTCCTCCACGATGGGCCGAGACGACGGCCCGCTTCAAGAATCGTCTGTCCGGCGGCCCGGCCGGATGGCGGGCCGCGACGCGGCGGCTGTTCCAGAGGCGGGATGTCGTGGGCCGAAACCCGATCGGGCGGGCCGGCCGCAGCTTCACTGGCGAGCGACACCGTTCCCGCGCAACGCCTCCCGCCGTCGCGACGAGAACAGCTCAGCAAGGGCCGTGCCAGATCGGTGTCGCCGGCCGATGCTCCGCCCAAACCCTTGTCCGGAAACGGCTTCGGCAGCAGCGGCCGCGGAAAGCCCACCCGGCGGGTGCCAGGGCGGCGTGTCGCAGGCTACCCATCCGGTGCCGGCAAGATGGGTGCGCCGGGTGACATGGTCGACGAAACCTGAGGATCGCCGGTCTCCGGGCGCCCCGCAGCCGACCGCTCCGGCAGCGCCGGCGCGGCGGCCCGATCTACAGCCGCGGCCCGTAGAAGCACATCTGCTTCACATAGGCGCTGCGAACGCCGTTGCGCCGGAATTCCCTGCGGTACTGGTCTGCCTGCGAGCGGCGGACCGGCCCGAGGGCGACGACGTAGAAGCCCTTGCCGGCATTGGGGCTGTCGGAATCGTCGAGATCATAGACCGAGGCGTCGAGGTCGCCGGCCTGATTGTAGGCGGCCCTGCGGCTCTGGAAAGCGCCGCCCAGCGCGTACCAACCGCAGCCGGAAGCATGAGCCGGGGTCGGCGCCCCGGTGGTGACGAGCGCAGCGAAGGCGGCGGCGAGCGCCAGCATTCTGGTCATGGCCAAAATTCCCTTACGTCAGCCCCACGCCAGCCATAGCAGCGCGCCGCCCGCTTCGCCACTCGAAACCCGTTCGCCCACGCCGTGGGCTGGCCGGTGCCGTCCGCTCACCCGCCCGAAAACGCGACAAGCACCGCGGGATTACGAACAGTCCCCGGTGGAGATGCCGATGGCGACGGGTGCTACAAAACTGCGTGAAACCGTGAGCCCGATCCGCGCCGGGCGTCCGCCGACAAGGCTTGCTTCTCGATCCGGGATCGGTGCGCCCCTATCCGCTCAGCTCCGTCCCGCTTCAGCCCGCATCCGTCTCGCAGGTGTCGCGCAGGCGGTCGAGATCGGGGACGGTCACCGTCCGGTTGTTCTCGACGACGATGACGCCGGCCTTGCGGAGCCGGGTGATCTGGCGGCTGACGGTCTCGATGGTCAGGCCGAGGAAATCGGCGATGTCGGCGCGCTTCAGCGGCAGCTCGAAGCGGATCGGAACGCCCGCGTCGACATGGTCGGGATCGACGTTCTCGGCGATCATCAGGATGAAGCTCGCCACCTTCTCGGCCGCGCTCTTGCGGCCGAGGGCGAGGATCCACTCGCGGGCCTCGTCGAGCTGGTCGAGCGCCTGCTGGTAGAGCCGGCGCTCCAGATCCGGCGAGCGGACCATCATCTCGTCCATCACCGCCTTGGGAAAGCGGCACAGCTTGACGCCGGTGGCAGCCTCCGCCGTCACCTCGTTCGTCGTGCGGAACGGCCGCCCGAGAAAATCCGGCGCGAACTGCAGGCCGACGATCTGCTGGCGCCCGTCGGCCATCAGGCGGGTGAGCTTCACCACGCCGGCGAGGACGTTCGAATAATAGCCGACCTCTTCCCCGGCGGAGGTGAGCTCGGTGTCGCTGGCGACCTCCTGGCGGGTGGTGTAGCGGCTGAGATGGCTGAGCTGGTCGGGTGTCAACGCGCCGCAAACGCCGCGATGGCGGGCTTCGCAGGCGCGGCAAAGGACCGGAATCTCCGAATTGTGGATGTCGAGGCGACGGTCCGACTTGGGAGAAAGCATGGGTTGCGACTTCTCAGGGTGATGGGCGATCCGAACGTGTTGCGCCAGCCGACAGCGACATGCCGAGGCCCAGCTGTCAATCCCGCCGCCTGAGGGCAACGGCGATGCGGCCGGTCGAGCCGACGTGACCGGCGGCTCTCAGCGGTCGACAAGGCCCCCATGGCGTGCCGCGATGGCGGCGATCGCATCGGAGTTCTGCCGCATCAGCGCGTCCCGGCCAGGCTCGCCCCAGCCGATGAAGTCCGAAAGTACCCGCCCCGAGGCGAGATCGATGGCGTCGACGAGATAGCCGCCGCGAGCCAGAACCAGAACCGCCTCGTCCTTGGTGAGAAGAAGATGCGGATCGGAGGGGTAGGAGCCGTCCTCGGAATAGTTGATGTGGATGCTCTCCGCCGCCTTCAACCGAACCAGGACAGGCGACCATCGAGCGGGCGCACGCCATATCTCATAGATCGTATCCGTCGGGGCCGGCGCGATGGACAGGAAGTAGCAACCCTTCCGCTCCCCGCAGACTTCGCCGAAGAAGCCGCTGGAAAAGACCACGGTGGCGGCGAAGGCGACCACCAGGCCATTCAGCACGATGCCGGGCAAACACGGTGCTGCCCGCAAACCTGAACGGACGCAGGATAGAAAGACGCCGCGACCATCCCTCTCTTCGAAGGATCATGACTTCCGGCGGCTCGCGACCCGTTCGACTGCCGGCATGAGATCGTTGTTGTCCTCGATCCGAAGCATCCGGATATCGCGCACCGCCGGAGCGAACCAGTCGAATTCGGCCGTCTTGTCCTGGATGGTCAGCACGCAGGACACGGCATCCACCGTATCGTCGCCGAAATAGGTGCTGCCTTGCTGCCAATCGAATCCGCGCTTCTTCAGGAAGTTCCGGACGTCGTTGTAGGCGTTGTTCCAGGAAGGACCTCCGTAGACGTCCTTCAGGCTGTTCGTGTCCAGATCGAAGACAATGGCGAACATGGATTTCCGCCGCCGGCTGTTATGTCCCACGAAAGACATCGATCATCATCCTTCAAGATCGATAGGGAACAGCCTGCGGCCGCAAAATGTCAATACACCCGCTTCTTCGGCTCGATATACTCGATCTGGTTCGACAGGGTGTAGGTGTGCACCGGCCGATCTTCCAGCGTCACCGTCTTGCCGACCGTGTCGCAGAAGGACAGCGTGTGCTTCATCCAGTTCTGGTCGTCGCGGTCGGGGAAGTCCTCGCGGGCGTGAGCGCCGCGCGATTCCGTGCGGTTCCTCGCCGAATCCATCGTGACGACGGCCTGGGCGATGAGATTGTCGTATTCCATCGTCTCGACGAGGTCGGTGTTCCAGATCAGCGAACGGTCGGTGACGCGGATGTCGTCGGAGGCCCGCCAGACGTCGTGGATCTTCTGGTGGCCCTCCTCGAGGATCTCGCCGGTGCGGAACACCGCGCAGTTCGACTGCATGGTCCGCTGCATGGTGTCGCGCAGTTGCGCCGTCGGGGTCGAGCCGTCGGCGTAGCGGAAGCGGTCGAGGCGGGCGAGGGCGTTATCGCCGGCACCGACCGGAAGGTCGGGCTGGCTCTCGCCGGCCACCACCGTCTCGGCGCATCGAAGCGCCGCGGCGCGGCCGAAGACGACGAGGTCGATCAGCGAGTTGGAGCCGAGGCGGTTGGCGCCGTGGACGGACACGCAGCCGGCCTCGCCGACGGCCATCAGGCCGGGAACCACCGAGTCGGGATCGCCGTCCTTCTTGGTCAGCACCTCGCCATGAAAATTCGTCGGGATGCCGCCCATGTTGTAGTGGACGGTCGGCAGCACCGGGATCGGTTCCTTGGTGACGTCGACGCCGGCGAAGATGCGGGCCGATTCCGAGATGCCCGGCAGCCGCTCGTGCAGCACCGCCGGGTCGAGATGGTCGAGATGCAGGAAGATGTGGTCGCCGTCCTTGCCGACGCCGCGCCCGTCCCGGATCTCCATGGTCATCGAGCGCGAGACGACGTCGCGCGAGGCGAGGTCCTTGGCCGAGGGAGCATAGCGCTCCATGAAGCGCTCGCCCTCCGAATTGGTCAGGTAGCCGCCCTCGCCTCTCGCGCCCTCGGTGATCAGGCAGCCGGCGCCGTAGATGCCGGTCGGATGGAACTGCACGAACTCCATGTCCTGCAGCGGCAGGCCGGCGCGCAGCACCATGCCGCCGCCGTCGCCGGTGCAGGTATGGGCCGAGGTGGCGGAGAAATAGGCGCGGCCATAGCCGCCGGTGGCGAGAATTGTCTTCTTCGCCCGGAAGCGGTGGATGGTGCCGTCGTCGAGGCAGAGCGCCACGACGCCGACGCAGGCGCCCTCTTCGTCCATGATCAGGTCGATGGCGAAATATTCGATGTAGAACTCGGTCGAATGGCGCAGCGACTGGCCGTAGAGCGTGTGGAGGATGGCATGGCCCGTCCGGTCGGCGGCGGCGCAGGTGCGCTGGGCAGCCGGGCCCTGGCCGAATTCGGTGGTCATGCCGCCGAACGGACGCTGGTAGATCCGGCCGTCCTCGGTGCGCGAGAAGGGCACGCCGAAATGCTCGAGCTCATAGACCGCCTGGGGGGCGTTCCTCACCAGATATTCGATGGCGTCCTGGTCGCCCAGCCAGTCCGACCCCTTGACGGTGTCGTACATGTGCCAGCGCCAGTCGTCCTTGCCCATGTTGCCGAGCGAGGCGGCAACGCCGCCCTGCGCCGCGACGGTGTGGGACCTGGTCGGGAAGACCTTGGTGATGCAGGCGGTCCGCAGGCCCGCCTGGGCGGCGCCGAGGGTGGCACGCAGGCCGGCGCCGCCGGCCCCGACCACCACCACGTCGAAGGTGTGGTCGATAAAGCTGTAGGCCTTGCCGTTCTGGCCCGGCGCGGTGCGGTGGGGCTGGGCGGTGAAGCCGCCGGTACCGTCGGGCTTGGCGCTCGGCTGGGTGGCGCCGTTCGCGGTCGATCCATTCTCGGCCATGGTCAGACTCCGAAGCTCAGCTTGACGATCGCGTAGAGGCACGCCGCGGCGACGGCGATCGCAAAGAAGGTGTTGAGGATGAGGAGCGGCAGCTTGGTACCGCCATGGACGTAGTCCTCGATGATGATCTGCATGCCGAGTTTCATGTGGATCGTCGCCGAGACGACCATCAGCGCCATGAGGATGCCGACGAAGGGATTGGCGAAGGCCGCCCGGACCTCGCCATAGCTGTCGTTCATCAGGGTGAGGAGCAGGATCACGAAGACCGTGATCAGGACGGCGTTCGACAGGGCGGTCAGGCGCTGGCGCCAGAAATGCTCGGTGCCGCCGCCGGCGCCGAGGCCGCGTACGCGGCGAAGCGGGGTTCTGAAGTCGCTCATGGATGCTTCCCCTTTCAGCCGAAGATCAGGATGCCGAGCCACAAGAGCACGGTGATGGTGACGGAGCCGACCAGCGTCGCGATGGCGAGCGTCGTCGAGGTCTCCTTGGAATCGGCGT
This sequence comes from Fulvimarina sp., assembly GCA_002700095.1. Classification (GTDB taxonomy): domain Bacteria; phylum Pseudomonadota; class Alphaproteobacteria; order Rhizobiales; family Rhizobiaceae; genus Jiella. The sequence goes on from PACL01000094.1 coordinate 39,853, forward strand.
AGCCCATGTCCCAGGCGAAATGGCGAAGGCCGCCGAGCATGTGGTGGATCAGCGCCCACGAATAGCCGAGGAGGATCAGCTGGCCGATGATCGAGCCGAAGAAGCTTGACGCGGTGGCAAACGCATCCGGCCCGCTCGCCGCGGCGACCAGCCACCACACCAGCAGGACGGTGCCGACATAGAGCCCGGCCCCGGTGATGCGGTGGACGATCGACATCGCCATGGTCGGGCGGAAGCGGTAGATCGAAAGATGCGGCGAGAGCGGCCGCGCGGATTTGACGTCGGACATCGGTGCCTTCCTGTCCATGCGTTCGCCCGTCGGTCGGCCCTCTCAGGGTAGAGCAGAGCGGCAACGGACCAATGGAAGCCTTCTAAAAGGACGAACGTCCCGATGAAAGCAAGCCTTTCGACGCAGGTGCGAAAAGAACGCAAGAGCTTAATCGATTAAGCGCTTTCGCGGTGCCCCGCCAGCGGCCGCAGACGCCGGATCGGGGGTCTGCGGCGGCCCCCCGAGACGAATCAGCGCACGCTCGGCTCGCGTTCGACGAAGCGGATGACGTAGCTCGCCCAGTCGGCGGGCTCGGCGACCTTTTCGTAGAGCCGGCGCCCGGTGCCGGGATTGCGTGGCGCATGCAGCACGAGCTTCGACCAGCCGCGGCCATCGGCCTCCTCGGCGAGGACGTCGACCATCGCCTTGGCGATCCCCTTCTGGCGGTGCCGGTGGTCGACGAAGATGTGGTCGGCAAGGCCGGAGCGCATGCCCGTCCACAGGTCGGGAATGTCGTAGAACAGGACGAAGCCGACCAGCGCCCCGTCGAGCCGGGCGCCCAGCACTTCCGCGGTGCGGTCCTGCAGCAGCTGCTCGGCATAATAGGTATCGGGCGAGCTCGGCGGCCCCCGAAACAGCGACTGGTTATAGGCGGCGATCAGCGGCGCGAGGTCGCGCGCGTCTGCCAGTTTCAGCCGCCTGATCTCGATGTCCGGCGCGACAGCGCCCTCGCCGATGGGTTCCATGGAGGAAGCTTCTTCACGGGAATCCGCCGCCGGTCAAGTGGCCGCCGACGCCGCGGGGGCGGCACCGGCAGCCGGCTCATTCGGCGGCGTGCGGATAGGTGCGCGGCTGGCTCTCCCCGTCGTCCTGGGACGGTTTCACGCCGATCTGGTAGATCGCCGGCGGGCCGTAGAGGAACGTCCCGCCCGGCCCCGAAGCGGGCATCGGCCCCGACGGATGGGGCCAGGCCCCGACGCCGCCGCCATGGGCCACGGCGATCGCCGTGCCGGTCGCCGGCTCGGTGGCCGCATTCGGCTGGAGCACCCAGCGGAAGAACCGGCCGGTGACGTGGCTGAGGTCGTCCATCAGCGTGTAGATCGACGGGATCAGCACCAGCGACAGCACCGTCGAGACCAAGAGGCCGCCGATCACCGCGATCGCCATCGGCGCGCGGAACTCGCCGCCCTCGCCCGTCGCCATCGCCGCCGGCAGCATGCCCGCCGCCATGGCGAGCGTCGTCATGACGATCGGCCGGGCCCGCTTGGCGCCGGCATCGATGATCGAGTCCATCTGGCTCATGCCGTGCTTTTCCCGCTCGACGGCGAAGTCGACCAGCATGATCGTGTTCTTGGTCACGATGCCCATCAGCATCAGGATGCCGATCACCACCGGCATCGACACCGCCGTATGGGTCAGGAGCAGCGCCCCGATGACGCCGGCGACCGACAGGGGCAGCGCGGCGAGGATGGTGATCGGCACGAAGAACGAGCCGAAGAGCAGGATCAGTACCACCAGCACCATCATGATGCCGGCGACCATCGCCGAGGCGAAGCCGGCGAAGACCTCGCCCTGGATCTCGGCGTCGCCGACCTCCTGCAGGCGCACCCCCGGCGGCATGTCCCGCACCGCCGGCAGTTCGGCGATCCGCGCCGACCCCTGGCCGATCTCGAAGCCCGGCGCCATCGAGGTGCCGACCTTGACCAGCCGGTCGCGGTCGTAGCGGTCGATGGTCGAGGGGCCGCGGCCGAAGCCGATGTCGGCGACGGTCTCGAGCGGGACGGCGGCGCCCGATGCGGTGGTGACCTTCAGGTTGCGGATGGTGGCGAGATCGGCGCGCGCCGCTTCGTCCAGCTCCACCCGGATCGGGATCTGGCGGGTGCCGAGATTGAACTTGGCGAGGTTGGCGCCGACGTCGCCGATCGTGGCCACCCGCACCGTCTCCGAGATCTGGTCGGCGGTGACGCCGAGATCGGCGGCGATGTCGAAGCGCGGCGTGATGCGCACTTCCGGCCGGGCAAAGGAGGCCATGGCCGAGGGGCTAGCGAACATCGGATCCTGGCGCATCTGCTGCTCGAGCTTCGCGGCGACCTCGGCGACGGCGTCGCCATCGTCGCCGAGAATGCCGACGGAAAGCTCGCGCTCACCGCGATCGTTGACGTAGAAGGCCCTGAGATCCGGGATCTCGGCGAGCTTTGCCGCGACGATCGGCTCGAGCTGCGCCTGGCTGCGGGTGCGCTCGTGCTTCCTGAGAAGGTTCACCGTCAGCGCGGCGCGGCGCACCTCGAGCGTACCCGTCGGGCTCGACCCGCCGATGACCAGGACGCTGCGCACCTCGGGCAGTTCGCGGAGCGATTCCACCACCTCGTCGGTGACCCGGCGGGTCGTCTCGAGGGTCGAGCCGGGGGGCAGCTCCAGCGACACGACGATGCGCGAGGCGTCCTCCTTGGGGATGAAGCCGGTCGGCAGCAGGCCGATCGCCTGGATCGAGCCGGCGAAGATCGCGAGGCCGACGCCGAGCGTCACCCAGCGCATGCCGAAAGGAAAGCGAATGAGCCGCCGCCGGCCGTCGGCGCCCTTGCGCCAGAACGGCGTCGGAATCCAGAAGACGTGCAGCGTGCCGCGCAGGAAGGCGGTGTAGGCCCGCGTCACCGGCCCGACCTTGCCCTCCGGCGCATGCGGCATGCCGAGATAGGCGAGTACCGCGGCGAGGCCGACGAGACCGGCCGCCAGCATCGCGGCGTCGGTCTTCGCCGTCGCAAAGTCCATCGGCGGCAGGCTGCCGGCGATGGGGGCGAGAAGGCTGGCGAGCGCCGACTGGGCGCCGAGCTCCGGCAGGATGGCAAGGGTGTAGAGCGCCGCGGCGCCGATGGCCCAGAGCGGGATGAACCAGAGCAGCTTCTTGAGGAACAGCCGGCCGAAGCCGGGGCCGTCATGGCGGTGCGGCTTGAAGAAATAGGCCGCGAGCATCGGCGTGATCAGCCGCGCGACGAGCAGCGAGAAGAACACCGCGATCGCCACAGTCAGGCCGAACTGCTTGAAATACTGGCCGGCGATGCCGCCCATGAAGGAGACGGGCGCGAAGACGGCGATGATCGTCGCGGTGATGGCGATGACGGCGAGGCCGATCTCGTCGGCCGCCTCCATGGACGCCTGATAGGGCGGCTTGCCCATGGACATGTGGCGTTCGATGTTCTCGATCTCGACGATCGCATCGTCGACGAGGATGCCGGTGACCAGGGTGATGGCGAGCAGGCTGACGAGGTTCAGCGAGAAGCCCATCAGGTCCATGACGCCGAAGGTCGGGATGGCGGCGAGCGGCAGGGTGATGGCGGCGACCAGCGTCGCCCGCCAGTCGCGCAGGAAGAACAGGACGACGATGACGGCGAGGATCGCGCCCTCGGCCAGCGTCTCCATGGCGGATTCGTAGTTGCCGTAGGTGTAGGTGACGCTGTCGTCGATCTTGGCGAAGGCGACGTTCGGGTATTCCTGCCCGAGTTCGGCCACCCGCCCGGCGGCGGCGTCGGCGACGGTGGTGTCGCTCGCCCCCTTGGCGCGGTAGATCGAGAAGGCGACGACCGGTTCGCCGTCGAGCCGGGCAAAGGAGCGCGGCTCCTCCCAGCTGTCGACCACCTCGCCGAGATCGGAGAGCTTGGCCTCCCGCCCACCGGGCAGCGCGATGCGCGTCGCGGCGAGGCCGGCGACGGTATCGGCCGAGGCGAGCGTGCGGATCGCCTGTTCCTGGCCGCCGAAATCGCCGCGCCCGCCCGACAGGTCGACATTGGTCGAGCGCAGCTGGGCGTTGATCGTCGAGGCCGTCACGCCGAGGGCGGCCAGCCGGTCCGGATCGAGCCGGACCTGGATCTCGCGCTCGACGCCGCCCATGCGCTCCACCCGGCCGACGCCCTTCAGGCCCTGCAGCGCGCGGATGACGGTGTCGTCGACGAACCAGGACAGCTGCTCCGGCGTCATGCCGGGCGAGGAGGCCGCATAGGTGACGATCGACTGGTTCTCGACCTCGATGCGCTGGATGATCGGCTCCTCGATCGAGCGCGGCAGGTCCGAGCGGATCTTGGCGATGGCGTCCTTGACGTCGTTGACCGCCCGGTCGGTGTCGATCTCGAGACGAAATTCGGCCGCCGTCACCGACTGGCCGTCGGTGATCGTCGAGGTGACGTGCTTGAGGCCGGTGACGCCGGCGATGGCGTCCTCGACGCGCTTCGTCACCTGGGTCTCGAGTTCCGACGGCGCCGCGCCCGACTGGGTGACTGTGACGGCGATCACCGGGACGTCGATGTTCGGGAAGCGGGTGATCGGCAGGGCGAAGAAGCTGTAGACCCCGAGCGCCATCAGGACGACGAAGAGCAGGATCGGCGGAACCGGGTTGCGGATCGCCCAGGCGGAAAAATTCCAGTTCATCGCTGCGCCTCGCTGACGGCCAGTTGCACCGGCGTCACGGTGTCGCCGTCGCGCACGAAGGCGCCGGCCGTCGCGACGACGGTCTCGCCGGGCGCAACGCCGCTCTTCAGTTCGACGGTCTCGGCGGTGGTCAGGCCGAGTTCCACCACCCGGCGTTCGACGACGCCGTCCTTGACCACCTGTACGACGGCGTCCTCGCCCTCGAAGACCACGGCGGTGCGCGGCACGAGCACGCCCTCGCTCCGGTCGAGGGAGATGACGCCGCGGGCGAAGGAGCCGGCATGCAGCCCGTCGTCGCCCTCCGGCAGGGCGATGTCGACGACGCCGAGCCGCGTCGCCGGGTCGACGCGCGGCGAGATCAGCCGGATCGTTCCTTCGACCGGCGCCCGGCGCCCCGCGACATGGACCGAAACCTCCTGGCCCTTCGAGAGCCGTGCGAGAACCGTCTCCGAGACCGAGGCCTCCAGTTCGATCAGGCCGTCGCGGGCGATCTCGAACAGGCTTCCCGAGCCCGCCGAGACGATCGCGCCGAGCCTTGCGTCGCGCGACAGGACGAGGCCGGCCGTCGGTGCCTTGATCTCGGTCTTCGACTTGCGCAGCAGCCACTGGTCGCGCTGGGCGATCTGGGCCGCCTTGTCGGCCTCGGCGAGGGCGATCCCCTGGCGCGCGGCATTGACCCGGGCGCGGGCGCTGCCGGCGGCGGCGATCCGCTGCTCCAGCACGTCCTGGCCGACGATGCCCTTCTGGGCCAGCGGCCGGGAGCGCTCGAGCGCGGCGTCGGCCTCCCTGGCGGCGGCCTCGGCATCGACGATCTGCGCCTCGGCCTGGGCGATGGCGGCGTCCGCCCGGGCGATCTGTGCGGCGTTGAGCTGGATGTTGGAATCGATCATGTCGGTCTCGAGCCGCGCCAGCACCGCGCCCTTCTCGACGCGGTCGCCCTCTTCGGCGGCCAGCTCGACGATCCGCAGGCCGTCGACGTCGGCGCCGATGGACACCGTCTCGCGGGGCATCAGGGTGCCGGTGACGTCGACCGTCTCGACGATCTCGCCTTCCTTGGCGGCGATCACCGAGATGCTCGGTGGCTTCGGGGCCTCGGCAGCCGGCGCGCTCTCCTGGGCGTGGCCGATGCTCGCGAAGGAGAGGCTCGTCAAGGCCAGACCCGCCAGCCCGGCCAAAGCGAGGGCCAGCCGGCGCCGGGGGGNGTTTCGGTCGGGGCGCTTTCGCTCGAGGCGGGACATCGTCATCGTCGTCTCTTCCGGGCGGCGGCACGGACCGGCCGCGTTCGATTCGGTCATGTGGGGTTCAGGCGCGGGCATGGCCGGTCTTCGGTGAGAGGAGCCCCTCGACGAACTTGCGCAGATGCGGCTCGATCGCGTCGATGCCGATTTCCGGCCGCAGCTGCAGATGCACGATCAGCCCGTCGGCGAGGGAAAAGATCAGGAGCATGGCCGCGTCGATATCCGTGTCGCGGTCGATCTCGCCACGGTCGCGGGCCTCGACCAGTAGCTTGCGGAAGGCGGTGTGGACGGCGGCCTCGATCTCGCAGAAGCGCTGGCCGACGGCGGTGTTGCGGATGCTCTCCGACCAGATCTCGATGGTCAGGCCGCCGGTCGCCCGGTCGCGGGTCTGTCGCAGATATTCGAGGCCGACCTGGACGATCCGCTCCACCGGGTCGCCGGGCACGAACAGCAGCTGCATGCAGGTCGCCGCGAGCGTGCGTTCTTCCTCGGCGATCGCCTCGATGATCGAATCCTTGGACGGGAAATAGCGGTAGAGCGCGCCAGGGCTCATCTGCGCCTCGGCGCAGATCTGCTGCATCGACGCCGAATGGAAGCCGGAGCGGGCAAAGCAGGACCGCGCCGCCTCGAGCACCTGCTGACGGCGCAGCTCATGCGCCGAGGTCGGTGCGGGAGGGACCGGAAACTGCATCATCAGGGCTTGGCTGTCGGACATCTGGCACTTTCGTAAGGCTCGCGCGATCGGGATCGCGCTCGTCTCCATGGAGGGCTTGATGCCGGCTCCGGCGGGGCAGCGGCCAGCCGGCTAAAGAGATGAGAGCGAACGATCGTTCGCAGGTGTAGTCGGATCCGCCTGCAAAGGCCAGTCGGGCATTGCACTGCGGAATAAACAATTTCGCGAGGTCGTGAAGAAACCGTTGCGAAGGCCGGCTCGGCAGGGCGCGGCGCCGTCAGTGCCGCGGCGGGCACCGCCCTATCGCCTGCAGCGGGACGCGCGGACTCAGCCGGCGCCAAGCGGCTTTAGGAGACCGGCGGCTTGAGACCTGGTCGGGCCGGCTCAGAGCTCTGGCAGCGTCGCCTCGATGCGCTCGCGCAGCGGCTCGTACTGGTCGGGCAGCATCAGGGAGGCGCCGAGCGCATCGACCGGCTCGTCCACCGCAAAGCCCGGAGCGTCGGTGGCGATCTCGAACAGCACGTGGCCGGGCTCGCGGAAATACACCGAGCGGAAGTATTTCCGATCCTTCTGCTCGGTGACCTCGCGGCCATGCTCGCCCGACAGCTGCGCGGTCATCGCCGCCTGGTCGGCGTCGTTTGCCGCGCGGAAGGCGAGATGATGGACGCTACCGCGGCCGGGCCGCGGCTTCAGGAAGCCGCCGACGGCATGCAGGTCGACGATGCCGCCGATGGCGGCGCCCGAGACGTAGCGATGGCGCGATCCCTCAGTGCCTTCTTTGTCGAAGCCGAAGACGTCGGTGAGGATCGCCGCGGTCGGCGCTTCCTCCTCGATCAGCAGGCTGACGCCGTGGATGCCGAGGATGGCGTTTTCGGCCGGGATCGCCGCGTCGTCACCTGCCGGGCCGGCAGCCGGGCCGCGCGCGGGCTCGGCCGCGGTGCCGACGAAGGACAGCCGCATGCCGTCGGGATCCTTGAACGGCAGGACGCTTTCAGAAAAGCGCTTCTCGATCCCGCCGTGCTCGACGCCCTTCTCGATCAGCCGATGGGACCAGAAGCCGAGGGAGGCGACGGGAACGGCGAGCATGATCTCCTCCACCTCGCCGACCCCGACGCGGCCGAGGGCGGCATGTTCGAAGGGAAAGAAGGTGACGATGGTGCCGGGCGCGCCGGCCGCATCGCCGAAATACAGGTGATAGGCGCTCGGATCGTCGAAATTGACGGTCTTTTTCACCAGGGCGAGGCCGAGGACGCGGGTGTAGAAGTCGAGGTTTCTCGCCGCCGGACCGGCAATGGCGGTCACGTGGTGGATGCCGGCNCTCTTCATCTTGCGCGTCTCCCGCCGCTGGCGCGGAACCCGGTGGTCCGCCGTCTATAGATACGATCGATGCGCGCTCTCTCGCAATCTTGGACGAAAGCCTCATTTTCGGACCACCCGCCCGGACCGCCGAGAGAGCAGGTTCCCTCGCGAGGCGGGCGAAGGGCGGCCCGCCGGGCTCGGATCGGTTGCAGAGAGGACGTCATGATGCAGTGGATCTCCGACAATTCCGAGCTGATCAACGTTCTGGCCAATCTCGGCATGCTGGGGATCTGGGCGTTCTACCTGCAGATGCTGTGGTCGAGCTTCAGCCGCGACCGGCGGCCGCGACTGCTGATCACCCGCGGCATGCGGTCCAGCCTCGAAGCCCGCTGCCTCGTCACCAATATGAGCCGCGACACGATCTTCATCCGGAGCATCATCGTGATGCTCGAAACCCGAGGCGGCGAGTTGCGCTACCCGGTCACCGAGATCGAGGAAATCGAGAGCGCCGGCGATTCCGGCGACGTCAAGCAGCAGACCCGCCAGGGCCCGATCGCCTCCGGCGCCATGCGCGACCTCGGAAGCTTTGCCGCTATCGTCACCCATGTCCTCGACTATACCGGTCCGGGCGATCCGCCTGGTCCCCACAACGACTGGGACGGCCTGAAGGCCTTCACCATCTACATCATCGGCATCTACGGACCCGACGAGATCAGCATCGGCGCCAAGCGCAGCTACGACGTCGTCGACCGCGATGGCCAGATCAAGCTGAGCCCGCGCACCATCGACGCGTTGCAGATCCGCTCTTGGAAGGAACGGCGGGAGATCGACAAGATGCTGCGAGAGGATCTCTGACT
>PACL01000095.1 GCA_002700095.1 Fulvimarina sp.
AGGCGACGATCAGGACGTTGGTGCAGAGCGACGTCCAGGTGAAGATCGGGATGCGCATCATCGTCATGCCGGGTGCGCGCATCTTGATGATCGTCACCAGGAAGTTCACGCCCGATAACAATGTGCCGACACCGGCGATCTGCAGGCCCCAGATGTAGTAGTCGACGCCGACGCCCGGACTGTTGGCGGCATCCGCCAGGGGCGGGAAGGCCAGCCAGCCGGTGCGGGCGAACTCGCCGATGAACAGCGACGCCATGACCAGGATGACGCCGCCGGCGGTCATCCAGAAGGAGAAGTTGTTGAGGAACGGGAAGGCGACGTCGCGGGCGCCGATCTGCAGCGGCACGACGATGTTCATGATCCCGACGATCAACGGCATCGCCACGAAGAAGATCATGATCACGCCATGGGCGGAGAAGACCTGGTCGTAGTGATGGGCCGGCAGGAAACCTTCCGAGCCGTTGAATGCCATCGCCTGCTGCGCCCGCATCATGATCGCGTCGGCAAAGCCGCGCAGCAGCATGACGATGGCGAGCACGATGTACATGACGCCGATGCGTTTGTGGTCGACGCTGGTGAACCACTCCTTCCAGAGGTAGCCCCAGAGCCTGAAATAGGTGAGGGCGCCGACGACGGCGCCTCCGCCGATCAGCACGGCGATGAACGTCGCGACCAGGATCGGCTCGTGATACGGGATGGAATCGAGCGTCAGGCGCCCGAATATCAGCCGCGTGAGATCCGTATTGCCCAGCATGGATTTGTCTCTTGATCTCTTTTCATCCGCTCCGGCTCATGCCGGGGCCGTTCGTCGTCATTCGGCATTGAGCTGCGGCGGAGCGGCGCTGTCCTCGCCGGTCGCTGCGTCGGGTTTCGTCTCGTCGCTGTGCGGGCGTCGGTCCGTCGCCGGCGCGGTTGCACCCTGGGCCTCGCTGCCGCGGAGGTGATGGCCATAGACGTCGAGGTCGTAGGACTCGTATTTCAGCTGGTCGATCGGGACGTTGCGACCGGGCACCGCCTCGCCCGCGTCCATCATCATGATCTGCTGCATGCACAATTTGCCGTCCTTCACGCACATGCCGAGGATGCGCGTGTAGAGGTCGTCGTCCACCGAGGAGTAGTATTCGACCGGAACCGCCTCGCTCGGCCTGGCGAGTTCGAGATAGGCTTGCTTGTCGAGGGCCTTGCCGGAGGCTTTCAGGTTGGCGATCCAGGCGTCGAAGTCCTTCTCCTCCTGGCCGTAGAACTTGAAGCCCATGTTGGAGAAGCCGGCGCCGTTGTAGTGCGAGGCGAAGCCCGCATAGACGCCGGGCTTGTTGATCACCGCGTGGAGCTTGGTCTCCATGCCGGGCATCGAATAGATCATGCCGGCGAGCGTCGGGACGTAGAAGGCGTTCATCACCGATTCCGCCGTCAGGTCGAAGCGGATCGGCCGGTCGACGGGGGCAGCGAGCTCGTTCACCGTCGCGACACCGTATTGCGGGTAGATGAACAGCCACTTCCAGTTCAGCGCCACCACCTGCACCTCGAGGGGTTCCTCGTGCAGGGCGACCTTCTCGCTGGTGGTGATCCGGTCGAGCGGCCGGAAGGGATCGAGCAGATGGGTGCCGACCCAGGTCACGGCGCCGAGGACGATGATGATCAGGAGCGGCCCCGTCCAGATCACCAGCTCGAGCTTGGTCGAGTGGTCCCAGTCGGCGTCGTAGGTCGCGTCCTTGTTGCTCGCCCGGTAGCGCCACGGGAAATACAGCGACATGAACAGGACTGGCAGGATGATCAGCAGCATCAGCCCGGTAGCGATGAGCAGCATGTCCCGTTGCCGCGCGGCGATGTCGCCGTCCGGAAACAGCAGGGGAGAGCTGCAGGCGCTCAGGATGAACGGAAGCGCGGTGACGGCGAGGAGGCGAAACGGACGCAATGGAGCGGCCCCGTATTGTTCTGACATGGAGTGGTCGGCTGGCGGTCTGAAACCCGACATGGACTGCCACCCGGCGCTGGTATTGAACAATTCCGGCGGTGCCTCAACCCCCTTTTCCGCATTGCGGCATTAGGTTACGGGACCTTAATCTTCCAACGCTTGCCGCTTCACCCGTTTCGTGCTTGGGATCGCAAAATGAGCGAAACTGTTGCCTCTCCCCAGTTCTCCGGTTCCTCGGGCGCGACCGATGCCCGTGGCCATGCCCTCAATCCCAGCGAGATCGCTATCGGAGTCGTGATCGGACGAACGTCCGAGTTCTTTGACTTCTTCGTGTTCGCGATCGCGTCGGTGCTGGTGTTCCCGGCGAGGGTGTTTCCCTTCGTCGATCCGGTAACGGGCGTCCTTTATTCCTTCGCCATCTTCGCGCTCGCCTTCATCGCGCGGCCCTTCGGCACGTGGCTGTTCATGGCCATCGACCGGCAGTACGGCAAGGCGACCAAGCTCACCATCGCCCTGTTCCTGCTGGGGACTTCGACGGTCGTCGTCGCCTTCCTGCCGGACTATGCGGACGTCGGGTCGCTGGCGATCTGGCTGCTCGCATTGTTCCGGATCGGCCAGGGCGTCGCTCTCGGCGGAACCTGGGACGGGCTGTCCTCGCTGCTCGCCATGAACGCGCCGGAAAACCAGCGCGGATGGTGGGCGATGATCCCGCAGCTCGGCGCGCCCTTTGGCCTGATCGTCGCGGCCGGTCTCTTCGCCTTCTTCCACGGCTTCCTGCCCGCCGAGGAGTTCTTTGCCTGGGGCTGGCAGTTCCCGTTCTTCGTCGCCTTCGCGATCAACGTGGTGGCGCTGTTCGCGCGGCTGCGCATCGTCGCGACGCCGGAATATGTCCACCAGTTCGAGCGCCGGGAACTTCAGGCGACGCGGGTGCGCAAGACCTTCCGCCAGTATGGTCGCTTCATCATCGTCGGCGCCTTCGCGCCGCTGGCGAGCTTTGCGATGTTCCACATGGTGACGGTGTTCCCGCTGTCCTGGATCGACCTCTTCACCGACGAGAACGTGACCGGGTTCCTGATCATCGAGGCCGTCGGCGCGGTGATCGGGGCGATCGCCATCGTCGCTTCCGGCTTCCTCGCCGACAAATACGGCCGGCGGAACGTCCTCGGGATCTGCGCCCTCCTGATTGCCGTCTTCAGCGGCTTTGCGCCGTCGCTGCTGTCCCAGGGCGCGGCCGGCGAAATCATCTACATGGTCTTCGGTTTCATGCTTCTCGGCGTATCCTTCGGCCAGTGCTCGGGCGTCGTCGCCTCGAACTTTCCCCGGCACTACCGCTACACCGGCTCGGCGCTGGTCTCCGACCTCGCCTGGCTGTTCGGTGCCGGTTTCGCACCGTTCATCGCGCTCTACCTGTCCTATCACCTGGGGCTGGTGGCGGCGGGCCTCTATCTCCTGTCCGGGGCAATCTGCACCATGCTGGCGCTGCGCTACAACGACATGCTGGAATATCGCGAATAGGGCCTGCCGGCCTGCCAGTCCACACTTCCGCCAGATCTAGCGGCCGGCCTCATCGCCGGCCGTTTCGATTCGAAATACCCGCGGCGGTCGGAACGCGTTGCAGCGCAACCGGCCTTTCACCGTGCGGTCTGCCTGGACGATCCGGCGCAAACGCACATTTGCCATGCGGAGACGGCATGGCCGGACCGGGCTGGCCGGGCGTCCCGCCTGTCGCACGGGCGAGGATCCGGGGAATCAACGCTGGTGCCGCCGCATCCGGCTGCCGACGAAGAGGGAGATCATCGTCGTGAGTCTTTCGCTGTTCGACCTCACCGGCCGCCGGGCCCTGATCACCGGATCCTCGCAAGGGATCGGCCTCGCGCTGGCAAAGGGGCTGGCTTCAGCCGGCGCCGAGATCGTCCTCAACGGCCGCGACGTCGCCAAGCTCGCCAAAGCCGCGGAGGGCTTGCGCGAGGCGGGCGCGAAGGCGAGCGAGCTGGTCTTCGACGTCACCGATCATGCCGGGGTGCGGGCTGCCGTAGACCGGTTCGAGGCCGAGGTTGGCGCCATCGACATCCTCATCAACAATGCCGGCATGCAGCAGCGGGCGCCGCTGGAGGAGTTTCCGGCGGACGGCTTCGAGCGGCTGCTGCAGACCAACATCGCCGGGGTCTTCCATGTCGGCCAGGCGGTGGCGCGGCACATGATCGGCCGGGGCCGGGGCAAGATCGTCAACATCTGCTCGGCGCAGACCGCCCTCGCGCGGCCAGGCATCGCCCCCTATACGGCGACCAAGGGCGCCGTCGCCAATCTCACCAAGGGCATGGCCACCGACTGGGCGAAATACGGCCTGCAGTGCAACGGCCTTGCGCCCGGCTACTTCGAGACGCCGCTGAACCAGGCGCTGGTCGACGATCCGGACTTCACCGCATGGCTCTCCAAGCGCACGCCGGCGGGGCGCTGGGGCAAGGTGGAGGAACTCGTCGGCACGGCGATCTTCCTGTCCTCGGACGCCTCGTCTTTCGTCAACGGGACCACGATCTTCGTCGACGGCGGCATCACCGCTTCGCTCTGACCCCGGCACGGGTCTCGGGCCGGGCTGCGGCGGCGCGCCTCTCTCGCTTCACAATTCCTCGGGACGCGGGAACAGCGGCACCTGCGGCGCCGCGTCGCGGGGAAACAGGCCGGTGAGCCGCGGGTCGTCGGCCAGCTCCAGCATCTGCCGCACCGGGGTGAAGCCGGCGCGGCGATAGAAGGCCATGGCGCGCGGATGGTCGATGGTGTTGGTGTGGAGCCAGAGCCGCTTGATCGGATGCGCGAAGGCCGAAGCGATGAGCCGCTCCATCATGAAATGCGCCGCGCCCTGGCCGGCAAGGTCCGGCGTCACGCCGAAATAGACCAGCTCGGCGGCCCCCGGCTCCGACAGATCGAGTTCCGCGATGCCCTCCGCCTCGCCATCGACGAGGAGGGCGTGGATGACGGTGGCCGGAGCGGCGATCTTCGCGGCGATCGCCTCGGGGCCGAGGATCAGCCGCTGGTACCAGAGATGGTTGGTGCCGACCCGGCGCAGCAGCCGGGTGTACCAGTCGAGATCGGGATTTTCGGTCCGCTCGAAGCGCCAGCCGGGCCGCCCGTCGCTGGTGAAGGTTCGGGCCGTGGGCGGCTCGCAGCGCTCCAGGATGGTCGCAATGGCGGCGATCTTGCCGGGCGGGATGTCGGTGAAGCCGTCGGGCAGGGACATGGGCTGTGGTCCGTGGCGGTGGGTGAGGCGGAGATGCGGTTGCGCAAGCGATATCCCCCCGCCGCCTGAGGCACAATCCGAAGCAGTTGGTCGCTGGATCTGCCGCGCTGCAGCATTTCGCGGCGAGCAGGGTTCTCATCGCCCGCCGCTTCGGCTAGAGACGCCGCTCGCCCGGCCGTCGCCGTCGACGATCCGGCCACCGTTTCGACCACAGTTCCAGTTCCGCCCTGTGTCACCCCGTCGTCATCGCCCTCGGCCAACGAGGGCGGGCGCGCCCTGATTCCCAGCCGAGATTGCACCATGTCCCAGATCTTCGCCGGCCTCGATTTCGGCACCACCAACTCGACCCTCGGCCTTGCCCCGGCCGCCGGCGGGAACGCCGGGCCGCGGCTCCTCGCCGTCGAAGGTGACGCGCCGACGCTGCCCTCGGCGCTGTTCTTCTCCTTCGAGGACGGCATCACCCGGTTCGGCCGCGCGGCCGTCTTCGAATATGTCGACGGAGCGGAGGGGCGCTTCATGCGGGCGCTGAAGTCGGTGCTCGGGTCCTCGCTGATGGAGGAGACGACGCGGGTCGGGCGCGAGCGCCTGAGCTTCGTCGAACTGATCGGCCGATTTCTCGCCCATCTGCGTGGCAAGCTGGAGGCGGAAGCCATGCGGAGCGAGGCGGCCGGGGAAGGGCGCGTCGCCCTCGACCAGGTGGTGCTCGGCCGGCCCGTGCGCTTCGTCGACGGCGACGACGCCGCCGACCAGGCGGCCCAGGACCAGCTCGAGGCGGCGGCACGCGGCGTCGGCTTTGCCGACATCGCTTTCCAGTTCGAGCCCGTGGCCGCCGCCCTCTATTACGAGAGCCGGATCAGCACCGAGGAACTCGCCCTCGTCGTCGACATCGGCGGCGGCACGTCGGACTTCTCGGTGGTGCGCCTGTCGCCTGAGCGGGCGCGGGCGAAGGACCGCCTCGCCGACATCCTGAGCTTCACCGGCGTCCATGTCGGCGGCACGGATTTCGACCGCGTCCTGTCGATCGCCGCGGTGATGCCGCATTTCGGCCTTGGCTCCTCGACCGCCGACGGCAAGCGGCGCCTGCCGGTCTGGTACTTCAACGACATGGCCACCTGGCACCGGATCAACACGCTCTATACGCCGGCGATCGCGCGGGACATCCGCTCGCTCGAACGCGAGGCGGCGGAGCCGGAGAAGCTCGCCCGCTTCGCCCATCTCCTCGAGCACCGCTCCGGGCACCGGCTCGCCGGCGCCGTGGAGACGGCGAAGATCGCGCTGACCGACGAGGCGGAGGCAGGCGTCATTCTTTCCGAGCCGGGGCTGAAGCTCGACGCGAGGACCACCCGCGAAGCCTTCGAGGCGGCGACGCAGGATCTGGTGACGCGTATCGGCGGGGCGATCGACGCGGCGCTCAGCGAGGCAGGCGTCACGGCGGAGGCGATCGAGACGGTGATCCTCACCGGCGGCGGCGCGCAGGTTCCGGCGGTGAAGGCCGCTGCGGTCGCGCGGTTCGCCGGCGCCAAGATCGCCCAGTCCGACGCCTTCGGCTCGGTCGGGCTCGGGCTCGGCATCGACGCGGCCCGCAAATTCGGCTGACGAAGTACCGGGGTGCATGGTCTTGCGAAGTCGTTCCGGCCGATGCTCCCCGGCAGCCCGCCGCCTCACATCTCGATGACGTGGCGCACGGTGCGTCCCTCGGCGAGGGCGTCGAGCGCCTCGTTGATGTCGTCGAGGCGGCCCTTGCTGGTGAGCAGCCGGTCGACGGGCAGCTGCCCGGCCTTGAACAGCGCGACGTAGCGGGGAATGTCCCGGCTCGGAATGCAGCTGCCGATATAGCTGCCCTTCAGCGTGCGCTCCTCGGCGACGAGGGTGACCGGGGCGAGCGCCAGACGTTCGGTCGGGGCGGCGAGGCCGCCGGTGACCGTCAGGCCGCCGCGCCGGGTGATGCGATAGGCGAAGTCGAGGGCGGGGACCGAGCCGGCGAGCTCGATCGCCGCGTCGACACCGCCGCCGGTCAGTGCCTTCACCCGGGCGTCCGCGCCGTCCTCGCGCGGGTCGATCGCATGGCTCGCGCCGAGTTCCAGCGCCAGTGCGCGCTTCTCGGGGATGGGGTCGACGGCGACGATCGTGCCGGCGCCGCTCGCCCGTGCCCCGAGGAGGGCGGCGAGGCCGACGCCGCCGAGGCCGACGACCGCCACCGTCTGGCCGGCCCTGACGCCGGCCGTATTGACGACGGCGCCGACGCCGGTGAGCACGGCGCAGCCGAACAGGGCGGCGTGTTCGAAGGGCAGGTCCCTGTCGATCTTCACCAGGGAGTTGCGCGAGACGACCGCCGCCTCGGCGAAGGCCGAGACGCCGATGTGGTGGTGCACGGGCTCGCCCCGATGCTTCAGACGGATGGCTCCGCCGATCAGAGTGCCGGCGCCGTTCGCGGCCGCACCCGGCTCGCACAGCGCCGGCCGACCCTCGGCGCAGGGGCCGCAATGGCCGCAGGAGGGCACGAAGACCATGACGACGTGGTCGCCGACGGCGAGGTCGTCGACGCCCTCGCCGAGCGCCTCGACGACGCCCGCAGCCTCGTGGCCGAGCGCCATCGGTACCGGACGCTGCCGGGCGCCGTTGACGACCGAGAGATCGGAATGGCAGAGGCCCGCCGCCTTGACCCGGACCAGCACCTCGCCGCGACCGGGCGCCTCCAGCGTCAGCGTCTCGATGGCGAGCGGCCGCGTCTCGGCGAAGGGCGGCTGGACGGGCGAGGCGTTGAGAACGGCGGCGCGGATCACGGTCAAGGCTTGTCTCCCAGCAAGGACGTCACCGAACGGCCCAATCCCTCCGGCGATCCCCGTTTCCGTCGCACCCGCCCAGCCGATTGGCAAGCGTCCGCGCCGGCTCCCGCTTCCCGACGACCGGCAGCCGAGACGTCTGTCGGCGCGTGGAGCGAGACGCGACGCATCGCCGGTGGTCCTGTCGCGTAGCCGGTCGGCGGCTTGTCCTCGGTCAAACCCACGCATCCAACAACGCAGCGAAGCAGACACTGATCGCGCTTATGCATGATTACATACGATACTGTCCTTAGATAAGACGGTTGTACAATTAATTGCATGCACGCCAATTCCCCCGCGAAGTAAAATCAGGCATAGTGCTCTTGTGGATTTCTAATTCAGAGAGAAATGCTCCATGGCCTCGAGAGACGCTTTCCGCATGGCAGCTATCGCTGCGGCAATCCCGGCCGTCATCGGGCTTGGCGCGCCCACCGCGTCGGCCCAGGTCGATCCCTATATCGGCCAGATGATGCTGACTGCTGCGAGCTACTGTCCGCGCGGGACGTTCGAGGCCAATGGGCAGATCGTGGCGATCCAATCAAACACGGCGCTGTTTTCCCTGGTCGGCGTGACCTATGGCGGCGACGGCCGGACGACCTTCGCCCTGCCGGACCTGCGCGGCCGCGTCCCGATCGCGCTGGGGCAGGGGCCGGGTCTGCCGTCCTACGCTCAGGGGCAGATCGGCGGCACCGTCTCCACGACGCTGACGGCTCAGAACCTGCCCGCGCACACCCATGGTGCCACCGCCACGCTGAACGCGTCCGGCCAGAACGCCTCCGGCAACGATCCGACAGGCGCCAGCCTCGCCGCATCCACCGGCGGAAGCATCTACCGCACGCGGGGGACGATCGATCAGGCGCTCGATCCGGCTTCCGTTCAGGTGACGGTGGCGAGCGCCGGCAATGGTCAGTCTTTCGACAATCGCACGCCGTTTCTGACGCTCCGCTGGTGCATCGCCATGACCGGCTTCTTCCCGCCTCGCAACTGACCGCTGGCGAGCCGCGCCATGACCGGAAGGACGCGGAGCCGGGCCGACCGAGAGATCCGGGGAGCCGGCGGCGGCCATGCCGGGCGTCGTCAGACGCTGCGGGGACGGTGCCTCGAAATGCGACCGCAAGACAGGAACTCGAACGTCGAGGCGAGAGACGCTATGCAAAGCGAACGACCCCTGCCGAATGTCCTCCGGGCGCTCCGGCGGCCAGCCATCTGCGCCGGCTTCGCCGCTCTGGCGTGCCTCGCCGCGACGCCTGCCATGGCCCAGCAGTACTACCTCGCTCAGGTGCTGCCGATCGGCGGAACGTTCTGTCCGCGCGGCACGATGGACGCCAATGGCGAGCTCCTGGCGATTGCGGATAACGACGCGCTGTTCGCGCTGTTGGGCACGACTTACGGTGGGGACGGGCAGACGACCTTCGCGCTCCCGGACATGCGGGGCGTCGAGACGGTTCATCTCGGCCAGGGGCAGGGATTGCCGCCCTACGTCCTCGGCCAGCGCGGCGGCAGTTCGACCGTGACCCTCAACCAGAACACCATGCCGCCTCACAATCACGGTGCGAGTGGCGTCCTGCAGGCCAATGACGCCGCTGCCAGCATCGCCGGGCCGGCGGGGGCGGGACTTGCCCAGTCGAGCCAGGGTCTCGCGATCTACAACGGCGAGACCCCGGACCAGGCGCTCAATGCCGGCAGCATCGGCGTCACCCTGAACGCCACGGGCAGCAACCAGCCCTTCGAGCATCAGAGCCCCTATCTCGCGATCCGCTGGTGCGTCGTCACCCAAGGCGTGTTCCCGTCCCAGAACTGACGCGATTGGCCGGGCCGGGGCAGGGTGTCGACGGGCAGTCGAACGCCGTGATGCGGCCGTGGCGCGCCGAACCTCCCTGAGCGAATGGGTGACACTTGATGCCGGGTTCCGGAGCGTTGGATCGCTCACTGGATCGAGGCGCCGACGGTCGGGCCGCCGATGGTCGCACCGCGGACGACTGCGCCGCCGATGATCACGCCGTCGACGACCACGCCACGGATGATGTCGGCCGGCGCGCGGGGTGGCTTCGGCCGCCGAGGAGATCGCTGACGTCGGACCGTGCGGTGGCTTCGGATCGCGCGGCGAGCCGGCCGTGCATCGCGGGCGGCCGATGGGGCGTGTCGCAAGCCACCGACGCTGCGCAGGGGCCGGACGAAGGGCTCGACGAATGGTCGACGGGAGGCAGATTTTCGACGGTCGGATCCTGGGCTGTCGGAGTGCCGGCCGCACACGGATGATGCCGCCGCACGGGCTTGCTGAGGACGCTCCGACGCCCGGGCCGCTGTCACGCTCTCGTGCCGGTGCCGGGGTGGATGCGGGGTGCTTGCGCCGGCGCGGGTGCCGGCACCGGTGCATTTGCCGGCGCCGCTGTCGCGCCGTCTGGCTGCGCATGAGCCCACCGGATCCGGGCCCTCAAACGGCCGCATTTGCGAAAGAGTCCCGAGCCCGTTAAGGAACCCCCATCGAGTTGCAATCAACGCGCCGAAAGGACATGAGGCCGTGCAAGACCGGATGAAGAACGCTTCGCTCAAGAGGCTCGCGGGCGTGCTCGTGGGTACAGCCACGCTGCTCGCCGGTGCGTCCCTGGCCAACGCTCAGCAAGCCAACCAGAACGCGCAGGTGATGCCGACCGAGTGGTTCAAGGTGTGCACCAAGCAGGGCGAGAACGACATCTGCAACACGCAGTACTCGCTGATTGCCGACACCCGGCAGCTGATCACCGCCGTGAACCTGATCAACGTCAACGGCAAGGTGAACCAGAAGGTGATCCAGGCCGTGGTGCCGACGGGCCGTGTCATTCCGGCCGGCGTGCAGATCAAGATCGACGGCAACCAGCCGCAGACGCTGAACTATTCCGTTTGCTTCCCGAACCGCTGCATCGCCGAGGCCGAGCTCAGCGACGCGATGGTGGCGAACATGAAGAAGGGCAGCCAGATGGTCGTGACCTCGATCAACTTCCAGCGTCAGGCAAACCCGATCCCCGTGACCCTGAAGGGCTTCACCGATGCCTATGATGGCCCGCCGAAGGACGAGTCGGCGCTGGCCCAGAGGCAGAAGGAACTGAACGACGCGCTGCAGAAGCAGGCCGAAGAGCGACGCAAGAAGTTCGAGGACGCCCAGAACGCCGCCAAGCAGGGCGATACTCCGGCGCAGTAACCGGACGCGGCAGGCGTTTGCCGGGATTGGCTGAGGCTACCGGCGACCGTGTCGCAAGGCGGTTCGGCCATCTGGCGCCAATGTTTAAAAGTTCGACCGGCGCCGTCCNGCGGCGCCGGTCTTTTCATGTGTCGCGCAGCCCTTCGGCCCCAACAACCGCGCATTCCATTTCGGAAAGGCGTCGCCGCAGGTCTCGCCAGCCGGTGGTCAGTTGTGGTTCTCGACCTTCAACCGATAGGCCCCGTCGACGGGGCCCTCGAAGAGTTCGCCGACCTGCGGATGGCGCACCGGCGCACCGGTCTCGTCGGGGAGAAGGTTCTGCTCGGAGACATAGGCAATATATTCGGTCTCGGAGTTTTCGGCGAACAGGTGGTAGAAGGGTTGGTCCTTGCGCGGGCGCACCGCGACGGGGATCGACTCGTACCACTCCTCGCTGTTGTCGAACTCGGGATCGACGTCGAAGACGACGCCACGGAACGGGAACAGACGGTGGCGCACGATCTGGCCGATGTTGAAACGCGCGGTTTGCATTGCCGTCATGACTCCGTTAACGAAATGGCTCCGGCCATCTCCCGGACGGGCGTGCCCGTCCGCCTCTCGCCAGTTCCAGTTTAGCATGACGTCCATCAACTTTGGATCGATCCGGTGATCGAAATCATCGGACTGATATCGCCGTTTTTCGGCCTGATCGCGCTCGGGTTCGTGGCGGGCAGGATCGCGCCGCATCCGGTGAGCGGACTGGCCTGGCTGAACGTCTTCGTCATCTACATCGCGCTTCCGGCGCTGTTTTTCCAGCTCCTGTCGAAAACGCCGGTGGAGAAGCTCGCCAGCGTCGGCTTCATCGTCGCCACCACGCTCGCGACCTTCGTGATCTTCGCCATCGGCTTCGCCATCGCCTATGTGCGGAGCGGCCGGGACATTCCCGCAGCGACGATCCAGGGCCTCGGCGGCGCCTATGGCAACATCGGCTACATGGGACCCGGCATCGCGGTCGCCGCGCTCGGCCCAGCCGCCGGGGTGCCGGTCGCCCTGATCTTCTGCTTCGACAACACGCTGCATTTCATCATGGCGCCGCTGATGATGGCGATCGGTGGCGAGAGGCAGCCCTTCGCCGCCATGGCGCGGCAGGTGTTCCTGAAGGTCTTCACCCATCCCTTCATCATCGCGACGATCGTCGGTGTCGGCGCGGCGATCCTCGGAATTCATCCGCAAGGTCCCCTCGACCAGTTCCTGCAGCTGCTGGCGAATGCCGCTGCGCCCTGTGCCCTGTTCGCCATGGGGGTGACGCTCGCCCTGCGGCCCCTGAAGCGGGTGCCGCCCGAACTCTTCACCATCGTCCCGATCAAGCTGGTGCTGCATCCGCTCGTCGTCTGGCTGGCCCTGGGCCTTGCCGGCCCGTTCGACCCGATCTGGGTCAGCAGCGCGCTCCTCCTCGCCAGCTTGCCGACGGCGACCAACGTCTTCGTCATCGCCCAGCAATACGACGTCTGGGTCGAGCGGGCTTCGACCGTCGTCCTGGTGACGACGGTGATCTCAGTCGCGACGGTGACGCTGCTCCTCACCGGCCTCGCGACCGGGCTCGTGCCCACCCATCCATTTCTTCACTGAGCGCGGCAGGCCGACGAGCCCGGCGCCCGGCACCAGGCCCTCGCGCATGGCGAAGTGCCGGAGCGGGCCGAGGAGGCCCATCGCGGCGAGGGTGCCGGTGCGGGCGAGCTGGCTCGGCAGGAATTCCATCAGCAGCGAGCGGTTGAGGAGGTCAACCCCGGCCATGCGCGAGACGACGTCGCTGCGCCGCGCCGCCTCGTAGCGCGACAGCGTCAGCCGCGAGCCGGGATCGTCGCGTGTCTGGGACACGAGGCGGACAAGGGCCTCGGCATCGCGCAGGCCGAGATTGAGGCCCTGGGCGCCGATCGGCGGGAAGGCGTGAGCCGCCTCGCCGACGAGGGCGAGACGGGTGGAGGTCAGGCGCTCGACGCGGCTGCCGCCGAGGGGATAGCGGGCGATCGGACCGTCGAGGGCGACGTCGCCGAGGATCCAGTGCAGTTTCTCTGCGATCGTCGACGAGAGCTTGTCCGGCTTCAGGTCCACGTAGAGTTCGGCAAGCTTTGGGTCTTCCACCCAGACCAGCGACGAGCGCCGGCCGGGCAGCGGCACCTGCGTGAACGGTCCGGTGCGGGTGTGAAATTCGGTCGAGACCGAGGCGTGGTCGCGGGTGTGCTCGAAGTTGAGAACAAGGGCGGTCTGCGGGTAGCGCCACTGGCGGGACGAGATGCCGGCCGCCTCGCGCATCGGCGAGCGGCGGCCGTCTGCCGCAACGACGAGATCGGCGCCGATCTCGCTGCCGTCATCAAGGGTGACCACCGCGCGCGCCTCGTCGAGGGTCAGCCCGACGGCGGCGGCCGGGCGGACCTCGAGATTGCTCTCGGCAGAGATGCAGTGTTTCAGCGCGTTGCCAATATCTTCGTTCAAGGCGTTGATCCCGAAGGCGGAAAGCCCGATCTCGCTGGCCCGGAACTCGACCGTCGGGGCGCGAAACAGCCGCCCTAGATCATCGACAATGCGCATCACCGCCAGGGGCGCCTTGGCTTCGCCCAGCGCGTCGAGGACGCCATGATCGGCAAGAAAGGCCAGCGAGCGACCGAGAATCGCCGAACTGCGCTTGTCGTCCGGGGCCTGCGGGGCCGCCAGGAGCGTGTCGAAACCCGCCGCCGCGAGGCCGAGCGCGGTGGCCGTTCCGGCCAGTCCGCCACCGACGACGACGATCTGTCTGCGTTCCATGCCTGCACTCCCTCGACATCATTTTCGTGCCCAGCCGGCGCGAAACCGGCATCCGGCCATTGGATTCCGGAGATACGCCCGTTACAGCCTATGGCAATGGGCCGGAACGAAAGGCGAGGTGCGATGTTCGCCGACAAGAAGCAAGATTCGGCCGAGAGGGATGACAGCCTGCCGATGTCAGATATGACGCAAGAGTTCGACCGTGCCGACCGGTGGCGTGCCTTCGCCATCCACCTGTTCACCGCCAGCGGCGCCTTCATGGCCTTCCTGTCGCTGATTGCGGCCGCGGAGCAGCGCTGGGTGGCAATGTTCGCCTGGCTGGGGCTCGCTCTCTTCGTCGACGGCATCGACGGGCCGATGGCCCGCAAGGTCAACGTCAAGGGCGTCCTGCCCAACTGGTCCGGCGATCTGCTCGACTCGATCATCGACTATGCGACATATTCCCTTATCCCAGCCGTGGCGCTCTATCTCTCGGGCATGATCGGCCGCCCGGCCTCCTTCGTC
>PACL01000096.1 GCA_002700095.1 Fulvimarina sp.
GTCTCGTTCAGGATCTCGTTGACGATCTCGGCCATCAGCGACTTGCCGTACATCTTGCGCAAATGCGCGACAGGCACCTTGCCGGGACGGAAACCCTTCAGCTGCACCTTGTCCTTCGCCTCGAAAAGGCGGGTCTGAAGGCGCGCCTCAAGGTCCGAGGCGGGCACGACAATTTCGATCTCGCGCTTGAGGCCCTCGGCCTTGGTTTCCGTAACCTGCATACTTTAATACCTTCTCGATCCTGTTTGCTGCGCGGGCCGGCCGCGATCCGGAAGCCTGGCCGTGCGCACTCTCGTTGAATTCGGCCGTTGAATTCGGCAGTGGTGCGGGTGGAGGGACTTGAACCCCCAAGCCTCTCGGCGCTTGGACCTAAACCAAGTGCGTCTGCCAATTCCGCCACACCCGCGAGGCGCATCGGCCACGGACGTTTGCGAAGCGCGCGCCTCTATATCACCGCGAATCCGACCATGAAAGGGCAAAACCGAGGGTTTGGGAAGCAGCTTCCCCGCGCGGCCGGACACCTGCGCCTCGGCGGGCCCCGCGATCATCTGCGCATCGGGCCCCGCGAATTCAGCACACTAGTTGATCAATAGTCGGGTCAGGCCTGCGCAAGAAAGCGGCATGACGCAGACAAGCTCCTGTCTTTGTTGACGAATTGTCAATTCATGTTGCGTTGCACCATTCGCATTGCTGCCATGCAGACAGGCCGCTAGCACGCAATGCTCGCCGGACTTACTTTGCAATCAACACGACGGACGAAGCGACGCGCTTCTCCGCAGAATTCGAGATGACGATTGAAAGGAGGTTCTGAAATGAACCTTGTCCGTTCCTACCAGTCCTGGCGCCGCTACCGCGAGACGGTCAACGAGCTGAACCGCCTGTCCCAGCGCGAGCTCGCCGATCTGGGCATCGCCCGCACCGACATCCCCTCCGTCGCCCGTCGCACGGTCGTCTGAGGCAGAGAGTTTCAGAGTTTCGCCGGAGCCCACCTCCTCCCGGGCAAAGGTGAAAGACGGTCTGCCAACCTCCTCCCAATATGGCAGACCACTCCCATGTCGCCCGCCGGTCCTCCCCCGGCGGGCGCATTCGGGGCCAGAAAGTTTCAGAGTTTCGCCGGAGCCCACCTCCTCCCGGGCAAAGGCGAATACCGGTCTGCCGATCTCCTCCCGATAGGGCAGACCACTCCCATGTCGCCCGCCGGTCCTCCCCCGGCGGGCGCATTTGGGGGCCAGAAAGTTTCAGAGTTTCGCCGGAGCCCACCTCCTCCCGGGCCGAGGCGAAAGACGGTCTGCCGCTCTCCTCCCGATAGGGTAGACCATTCGATGTTGCCCGCCGGTCCTCCCCCGGCGGGCTTCGTCGTTTCTGGGCCCTGGAAACGCCGCGCCGCCGGCCTCCTCGCCAAAAAGTGCCCGCCCTCGCGATGATCCCGGTTTCGCATCGCCGCCGCTTCGCCTAGATACGGCCCATGTCGAACACACCCATCCACGTCGTCGGTGGCGGTCTCGCCGGTTCCGAAGCCGCCTGGCAGATTGCACAGGCCGGCATCCCGGTCGTCCTCCACGAAATGCGCCCGGTGCGCGGCACCGAGGCCCACAAGACCGACGGCCTCGCCGAACTCGTCTGCTCGAACTCGTTCCGCTCGGACGATGCGACAGCCAATGCCGTCGGCGTCATCCATGCCGAGATGCGGCTCGCCGGCTCGCTGATCATGGCGATGGCCGACAAGCATCAGGTGCCGGCGGGCGGCGCCCTCGCCGTAGACCGCGAGGGCTTTTCCGCCGCGGTGACCCGGACACTGGCCGAGCATCCGCTGGTCACCATCGAGCGCGGCGAGGTCGAGGGCCTGCCGCCCGAAGAGTGGGGCACCAGCATCGTCGCCACCGGGCCGCTGACCGCCCCGTCGCTCGCCGAATCGATACGGGCAGCGACGGGCGAGGATGCGCTCGCCTTCTTCGACGCCATCGCGCCCATCGTCCACTTCGATTCGATCGACATGGACAAGGCCTGGTTTCAGTCGCGCTACGACAAAGTCGGCCCCGGCGGCACCGGCAAGGACTACATCAACTGCCCCCTCGACAAGGAAACCTATGAGCGCTTCGTCGCCGCCCTCGTCGAGGGTGACCGCGCGGCCTTCAAGGAATGGGAGGGCACGCCCTATTTCGACGGCTGCCTGCCCATCGAGGTGATGGCCGAGCGCGGGCCGGAGACGCTTCGCCATGGGCCGATGAAGCCGATGGGCCTCACCAACGCCCACGATCCCGAGACCAAGGCCTATGCCGTCGTGCAGTTGCGCCAGGACAATGCGCTCGGCACGCTATACAACATGGTCGGCTTCCAGACGAAGCTGAAATACGGCGCCCAGGCCGAGATCTTCCGGATGATCCCGGGGCTGGAAAATGCCGAGTTCGCTCGCCTCGGGGGCCTCCACCGCAACACCTATCTGAACTCGCCGGTCCTGCTCGATCCGACACTCCGGCTGAAGGCGCGCCCGCATGTGCGCTTCGCCGGTCAGATCACCGGCTGCGAAGGCTATGTGGAATCGGCCGCCGTCGGCCTGATGACCGGCCGCTTCACCGCCGCCGAGCGGCGCGGCGACACGCTGTCCGCGCCGCCCCAGACGACGGCCATGGGCGCCCTCCTCGCGCACATCACCGGCGGCCACCTCGCCCATCAGGAAGAAGGCGGCAAGCGGTCCTTCCAGCCGATGAACGTCAATTTCGGCCTGTTCGCGCCGCTGGATCCCGGCGCCATCCAGAAGCCGGAAGGCCAGAAGCGGTTCCGCGGCAAGGAGAAGTCCATCGCCAAGAAGGCCGCCCTCTCCCGCCGCGCGCTTGCCGACTTCGCCACCTGGCTCGCCGGCGCCGAGACCCGTCAGGCGGCCGAGTAGTTGCGGCCTGTTGGCCGCGGCTTCATGGCCGCGGGCCGCGGTGAGCGTCTTCATGCACCGGATGACGCCGTCCGCGACGGCCGGCCCGCACCGACGTCCCGGCGTCGCCTGTTCGCTTCGAAGGACGGCTCACCGCCCTTTGCCATCCTGCGTCAGCGCCACTCCGCCGCGCGATAGAAGGCGTCGAACTCCAGCCAGCTGATCCGGTCCTCGTCGCGGCTTTCGTTCAGCCCGCGAATGGCGAGCCGAAGATGCCGGCCCGACCGGCTGCGCAGATCCACCACCGGCGCGCTGCCGGCGCTGCCCGGCTCCTCGAAGAGCGCCGCCGGCAATCCGTCGATCGCCCCAGCCATGGGGAAACGATCCTCGGTCGTGCCGACCTGCGCCACCAGCTCGCTCCCCTCGATCCGGAAACGGATGCCGACGGGTGCCGGGCTGTCGTCCGCGAGCCCCGGGGTCAGCCGCCAGCCGGGAGCCGCGCGGTCATATCCGGAAATATCGATGCTCTCGTTCCCCCGCACGGCAAAGCTGCGGCCCTGGGCGCGCGCAACGCTCGCCGCATCGATGCCTAGCCCCTGGTTGACGACGTTCAGCGCCTGCCACGCCGTCTGGCTGCGCAGCGCGACGGCCAGCCGCTCGCCGAGTTCGGGGTCGAGATAGGGGGCGAGATCGCCCAGCCGGTCGGCGTCGGACAGCGCCGCAAGGCGCGAGCGCAGCACCCGAACCTGCGCCTCGTCCCGTTCCACGATGCGAATCGCGATGGTCTCGTCGCCCGGCACCCGCGCCCCGAATTCGGCGACGATCCGCCCCAGCTGGCTCGCCCCGACGACGCTCGCCGCTCCCCAGGGCCCGAAGGCCGACAGGCCGAGGAGCAGGACGGGCACGGCCGCCATCATCCGGATGTCGCGCCGCAGCCGCGGCACGAGTTGAAACGCCAGCACGATCGCCGAGGCGAGGATCCCGAGGACGACGTAATAGCGCTGCAGCGTCACGCCCTCGGCGTCGATCCGCAGGCCGATGCCGACGGCGGCGAGCGCCAGCGGCACGACCAGCATGAAGGCCCAGGCCCGCGCGAACAGCCGCGCAAAGACGTTGCCGTCTCTCAGGAACGGATCGCCGGCGATCCGCAGCGCCAGCACGAACAGCGCGTCGAAGGTCACGATCCAGCCGATCTCGTTCTTCGGCAGCGATCCGGTCAGGGCGATCTTGGCGGCGTAGAGATGCAGGATGACCGCCGTCGCCAGCGCCAGCGGCGCCGCCACCCAGTCGACCAGCAGCCGGACGCCGCTCACCATCCGGTCAGTGCCGATGGCCGGCCGCTCCTCGAAGTCCCGCGGCAGGCGGCCGAGCGCGAACAGCGGCCCGACCAGAGTCAGGGCGGTGGTGTAGATGTATTCGTAGGTGTCGGTGCTCAGGCCGATCTCGAAGAGGAAGCGGATCATCTCGAGGATCGCCGACAGGCCGAGGACGAAGAGCAGCACCGACAGGAAGGCCAGCGTCACGCCGACCAGCGCCCAGAGCGCGAAGTTCCAGAAGCGCGACGGCCCGCCGCGGCCGAGAAACGGCGCCAGCGGCACGAGCAGCGTCAGTGCCGCGGTGATCGCCGGCAGATGGTTGTCGGCCCGGCCGTTCCAGTGGACGGCGACACCGACGACGACGGCCGCAACGGCGGCGACGAGCTGCGAGGCACCGCGAGGCCAGCCCCGCGCCTCCGCCGTTAGCGTCGCCGAGACCGCGGCAGCCGCCGCCGCGTAGAGCGCGCCGAGCAGCCAGACGAGGCCGCGCTCGTCGGGAATCTCATAGCCCGCGACGGCGAGATTGCTGAGCAGCGAAAACGCCAGGATGGCGAGGCAGGCGGCGGGAAAGCGCAGCAGCGCCGTCTCCGCCCCCCGTGCCAGCGACGTGGCGAGGCGGCCGGCCCATCTGGCCGCGCGAGGCGTTCCGTCTGCATCGGTCCTGGGCTGCATGGTGTGGGTGGCCTGTCCGTTGGAGAATGTCGCGGCCGACCGGGGGGTCATGGCCCTCGGACGGGACGTTGTCGGCGCGCTCCGCTCTTTGCCGCACGGCCTCGTCCGCCGGTCGCGGCGGCGCTGGGCGCACAGGCGTTGCGTTTCGCCTCAGCCCCGCATCCACCGCCAGAACTGGAAGGCCTTGCGCGGTGCCGAGAGGTCCGGCGGTTGGCGCAGAACACCGGCTCCCGCGCGCTCGATCCGGTCGAGATAGGGCGCGGCGAGCAGCGCCGGCAGGAACGCCGCCCGCACCTCCCTCGGAACGTCGGCAAAGAGCGCCCGTGCCTTCGCGGCGTGCTCGCGGCCGTAGGCGACCATTGCGGCAATGGCACGGCCGGACGGTTCGACCTCGCCCGCCAGCAACTGAGGGGCTGTGCAGCCGGCGGCGGCGAGGATGTCGGCCGGCAGATAGACCTGCCCCCTCGCCCGGTGGATCGGCAGCAGCCTCAGGACGCCGGCCGCCGTCTGGGCGCCCCCCGCATGCCCCGCCGCGTCGGCGATCCGGTCGGCGCCGGAGGGCGACAGGATGGTCGCGGCCAGCACGATCAGGGTCGAGGCGGTCTCCCCCGCATAGGCCTCGAAGTGCTCGTGCGATGGCATCGGATCGTCATAGACGTCGAAGATCCGCGCCTCGAGCATCCGGTCGAAGGCGGCCACGGGAAGCCGGTGCCGGGCGATGGCCTCGACCAGCCGGCTCGCCACAGGGTGCCCGGCCTCGCCGCCGCCGCCGACGTCCTCTTCCTCGGCCGCCGTTCCCCCTATCACGTCCCGCCACCACTGCAGCCGGATCTCTCCCGGCAGCGGCTGGCTGATCTGGTCGCGCACCCGCGCCACCTCGACATTGAAGGCGTAGAGGGCGGCGAGATCGGCGCGCGCCGCCTCCGGCGCGAAGACGAGGGAGAGCGCGCGGTCGCGGTCGTCGGTCTCGACGAGGTCGCGGCAGGGGTCACGCTCGTTGCCGGCCATTCGCATTCCTCGCAAGGCTGTCGTTCATTCCGCGACGGCCGTGTCCGCATGCCCCCCGGGCCGACGGGACCGCCGGCGAGTGGGAGCGCATGCGCCCCCGGCCCGGCTTTGAGCCCGGCTCAGTCGACGGCGACGAGCGCCGCCCCCACGGGCCGTCCCTCGGACAGCATGATGTTGAAGGTCCGCACCGCGGCCCCCGTCGACATCGGGTCGCAGGAGATGCCGGCCCGCTTCATCCGCTCGGCAAGGCCGGGCGGCAGGCGGCGGATGTCCTTGCCCGTCCCGAACAGGAGAAATCGGATCTCCTCCTTGAAGACGAGCTCGAGCCGGTCGCCGACGAAGGGCTGCTCCGGCGTCGCCGACCAGCCGTAGATCCCCGACGGCAGGCACAGGATCGAGCCGCGATGCGACATCTCGGCAAAGCGGAACCCGCCATTGCCATAGGCCTCGATCGGCGCGCGGCCCGGGAAGTGGGCCGCGCGGATCTCGATTCCCTTGGGCATCGCTCAGGCCCGCCCCGGCGTCGTCTGCGCCCGCTCGGTCGGATCCTCCGCCGCGGCCTTGGCCAGCGCATCGGCGGCCTCCGCCGCTTCCTTGGCGTCGGTCGGCCGCAGCTTGAAGAAGATCAGCACCGGCGCTGCCACGAAGATCGACGAGAAGGTGCCGATGGCGACGCCGAACAGCATCGAGGCCACGAAGGAGCGGATGACCTCGCCGCCGAAGACGAACAGCGCCGTCAGGGCGAGCAGCGTCGTCAGCGACGTCATCAGCGTGCGCGACAGCATCTCGTTGTCGGACAAGTCGAGCAGCTGGCCGAGCGGCATCCTCTTGTATCGCCGCAGGTTTTCCCGCACGCGGTCATAGATGACGACGGTGTCGTTCAACGAATAGCCGACGATCGTCAGGATCGCCGCCACCGTCGACAGGCTGACGTCGAGCTGGGTCACCGTGATGAAGCCGAGCGTCAGGATGACGTCGTTGACCGTCGCGACGATCGCACCGACGGCGAACTGCCATTCGAAGCGCAGCCAGACATAGATCAGGATGGCGACGAGCGAGGCGAGGACGCCGAGGATCGCCGCCCAGGCGAGTTCGCCCGAGACGGTGGGCCCGACGACCTCCGTGCGGCGGATGTCGTAATCGGCGGAGATCGCCGCCGTCGCGCTGTCGACCAGTTGCTGCTGGGCGTTGTCGGAATTTTCGGTGGCGGTTCCGATGCGGATCAGCGCCTCCCGGTCGGTGCCGAATTCCTGGACCTGGGGGTCCCGGATCCCGGCCGCGCCGAGCCGTTCGCGCAGATCGCCGATATCGGCATCGCCCTGTTTCGCCTGCACCTCGATCAGCGTGCCGCCGGTGAAGTCGATGCCGAAATTCGGCCCGATGGCGAACAGCGACACGATCGAGGCGACGCAGAGCGCCATTGACAGGCCGAAGATCTTCAGCCGCACCTTCATGAAAGGGATCGTCGTGACGTCGGGCACCAGCCTCAGCCAGCCCTTCGGCAGTTCCGTGGGACGCCGGCTGCGAACCCAGGCTGCGACCAGCCAGCGGGTCAGCGTGAAGGCGGTGAACACCGTCGTGACGATACCGACCGCGAGGGTCACGGCGAAGCCGCGCACCGGGCCGGAACCGAGGAAGAACAGGACGATGGCGGCGATCAGCGTGGTGATGTTGGCGTCGAGGATCGTCGCCAGCGCCTTCTGGAAGCCGACGTCGATGGCCTGGACGACCGAGCGCCCCTGCCGCCGTTCGTCGCGGATGCGCTCGTAGATGAGCACGTTGGAATCCACCGCCATGCCGACGGTCAGAACGATGCCGGCGATGCCGGGCAATGTCAGCGTCGCGCCGATCGCGGTGAGGATGGCGAACAGGAGGACGACGTTGGCGATCAGCGCGATATTGGCGATGATGCCGAGGAAGCCGTAGGCCGCCAGCATGAAGACCACGACGGCGAGCGCGCCGATGATGCCGGCGATCTCGCCGGCGGCGATCGAATCGGCGCCGAGGCCCGGCCCGACCGTCCGTTCCTCGATGATGTCCAAGGTCGCCGGCAGGGCGCCGGCGCGCAGCAGCACCGCGAGATTGTTGGCCGATTCTGCCGTGAAGGAGCCGCTGATCTGCGCCTGGCCGCCGAGGATGGCGGTGCGGATGACGGGAGCGGACAGCACCTTGTCGTCGAGGACGATGGCGAAGGGCTTGTTGACGTTGGCCTGGGTGACGCGGCCGAAGCGCTGGGCGCCCTGGCTGTCGAAGCGGATGTTGACCACCGGCTCGTTGGTCTGCGGGTCGAAGCCGACCTGCGCGTCGGTGAGGTTCTCGCCCGACACCATCACCTGGTTGCGCACCAGGATCGGCTGGGGCGGCGTGTCGGTGGTGTAGAGCAGCTGCGAGCCGGCCGGCGCGCGCGAGCCGCGTGCCACCTGTTCGGCATTTTCGCTCTGGTCGACCAGCTGGAAGGTCAGCTTGGCGGTCTGGTTGAGGAGTTCCTTGAGGCGCTGCGGGTCGCCGAGACCCGGCACCTGAACCATGATGCGGTCGGCGCCCTGGCGCTGGATCACCGGCTCGGTCGTGCCGAGTTCATCGACGCGGCGGCGCACCACCTCGATCGACTGGGTGACCGCGGTCGAGATCCGATAGGCGATGCCGTCGTCGGTCAGGTTCGCGGTGAGAACCCCCGGCTGCGGCTGGTCGAGCGCCACTTCGGCCACCGAGCCGGCCGACATCAGCCCGCTGGAGATCGGCTGCGTCAGGGGCTGGAGAGCCTGTTGCGCGGCGTCGGCCTGGGCCGGATCGCGCAGCCGCACGGTCACGGTGCGACCGTTCGCCGAGATCCCCGAATAACCGATGCGCTCGTTGCGCAGCAGCTGGCGCGCCTCGTCCTGGATGGCCTGGAGGCGGTCAGCCTCCAGCGAGGCGCGGTCGATCTGCAGCAGGATGTAGGAGCCGCCCTGCAGGTCGAGGCCGAGCGTAACGGTATTCTTCGGCCAGAATTCCGGCAGGCTGTCGGTGACGTTGCGCGGCAGCACGTTCGGCGCGGCATAGACGAGCCCGACGAGAACCGTCAGCCAGATCAGGATCGTCTTCCAGCGCGAGAAATAAAGCATGGCGGACTCGCAAGTGTCGAACCAAGACCCCTGCCCTGGTTCGGTTTCAGCGCCCCTCGCCGTCCTGCCGCAGCTACGGCACGCCGGACGAGGTTACGACGGAACGGGCCGTTGGTCCAAGACCGTGGCTATTTGGCGTTGGCGGCCGCCGGTTCGCCCTTGACGCGGACGTCGGTCACCGTCCCCTGCAGGACGCGGACGCGGACCTGTTCGGAGATCTGAACCTCGAGCTCGCCATTGTCGAGGACCTTGGTCACCTTGGCGACGATGCCGCCGCCGGTGACGATGGTGTCGCCGCGCCGGATGTTCTTCAGCATCTCCTCCCGCTTCTTCATCTGCGTCCGCTGCGGGCGGATGATGAGGAAGTACATGATCGCGAAGACCGCGACGAAGGGGAGAATACTGATCAACAATTCGCTTCCACCACCGGTAACACCACCGGTCTGGGCGAAAGCCTCGGACACGAACATCATCAACCTCGCTAAAAGAGTTTCGGCAGACGGCCGATGCGTCGGCCGCCGGACAAGCCCGGATTTCCGTCTGCCGGATTTCCGACTGGAAGCCCGCCCGAGCGTGGCCGGAATATACGAACGGCCGGGTCCAATGCAACAAGCCAGCGAATTTGCAGCCCGCCCGATCCGCGCCTATGGAGACGGGGCGGCGTTCCGGCTTGCCGGCGGCGACGCTGCCCTGAGATTTTCCAGCCCCGACCGACGGACCACGACATGCCGCAGGACAGCGACCTTTCCCGCATCGCCCAAAGCCTCGAGACCATCGCGGCGAGCCTCTCCCGCCTCGCCCCGCCGATGCGCCGCGAGCCGGACTTTGCCGCCGCCGACTGCTTCGTCTTCGATCCCGACATCGGCCTGAAGCCGGTCAACCGGGTCAACCGGGTGCCGATCCTTCTCCTGAAGGGCATCGAGCGCTCCCGCGACATCCTCTTCGACAACACCCTCCGCTTTGCCAAAGGCCTGCCGGCGAACAACGCGCTTCTGTGGGGCGCCCGCGGCATGGGCAAGTCGTCCCTGGTCAAGGCGGTGCACGCCGCCGTGAACGCCGAGATCGCCGGCAACGACGCGGCCGACACCGCCGGGACCGGGGCTGAAGCCGGGCGGCCGCCGCTCAAGCTCGTGGAGATCCCCCGCGAGGACATCGACCACCTGCCGGGCCTGATGAACCTCCTCGTCACCGCGCCGGCGCCGATCCTCCTCTTCTGCGACGATCTCTCCTTCGATCACGACGACACCGCCTACAAGTCGCTGAAGGCGGCGCTGGAGGGCGGCGTCGAGGGGCGGCCGGCCAACGTCCTGTTCTACGCCACCTCCAACCGCCGCCATCTCCTGCCGCGCGACATGATCGAGAACGAGCGATCGACGGCGATCAATCCCGGCGAGGCGGTGGAGGAGAAGGTGTCGCTGTCGGACCGGTTCGGCCTGTGGCTCGGCTTCCACAACTGCAGCCAGGATCAATTTCTCGCGATGATCGAAGGCTATGTCGAGGCCTATGGCCTCGCCGGCCTTCTGGCACCCGAAGAGATCCGCCGCGAGGCGCTGGAATGGGCGACGACGCGGGGCAGCCGCTCCGGCCGTGTCGCCCACCAGTTCATCATGGACCTCGCCGGCCGCCTCGGCCGTCCTCTCGAGATCGTCGCAAACGCCGGGAGAGGCTGACCCGCCTCGATCGCTGCCCTCCGGCCCCATCCGGAGACGGGCCGCACCAGACGGGCCGCACCGCGCGGCCCGCTCCGTCGCCCCGGGCCAATTCGCGCCAATCCCTCCGAGCCGGTCGGCTCGCAGCGCCACCGTCGCGCCGGTCCGGCCAAACCGACGCGGTTCACCAGAGGACGCGACTCACCGGAGTCTGATCCCGAAAAGTTCAAACCGGTTTCTTCAAAAGATCATGCGGCCACAGGAGGATGGAGCGGGATAGCAACCCCCGATCCAGCCTGACAAGCCGTCCCGTCAGTCTGCGCCTCGTCTGACATAGCTGTCCGGCAAGCCCCAACCCGGCGTGTGAATCGTACCCCGCAGCAGCGGCGCATTTCGAGCCTGCGCCCATACGCGCCCCGCTCTGCACACCGAAAGGCATGGCCGGCGGGCGCCCCTTCCCGCCGGCTCACACCCTTCGGCTCGCCGGAGATACGACTCCGGCGCGTCGACCGAACTGCCTCTGGCCTCGGCATGCTCTGATTGGAACGCCCTGCCCGGCAAGCGCTGCTTCGCCGTCTCACGGCGCGATCATCCGTTGCACGCGCAGCTCCCCATGCCGCCTGCCATGCCGGAGCCGGCGTCCACGCGCTGCCTCGCCCGCCCGCCCTCGTCGCACCACCTCGCCGGGCCGACCCGCGTGCTCGCCCACTCGACCGCCCGAGCGATCCGCCAAGCGACCGACGTGATCGACCGACCTGAGCTATGCCTGCATGATCCGGTTGCCCGCATAAGTCGGCTGCGACGCCCCGCAAAACCCATCGAGCCCATCACGCCCGGCCCCGACGGCTCCGCGCGCCACGACCCTGCCGTCCCGATGGCCTGGCCAAAGATACGCCCAAAGATGCGCCCAGACACGTGGTCGGGTCGAAGGGGCTCACAGTGGCTCGCATCCGGCAGGATCCGAAGACCAAGCCACCCAGGCGGGAATTCACTCGGCCACAAGTCCCTCTGACCACTGAGCTTATACTTGATTTCTGCCGTAAGGAAAGCATGCTTCACCGGCCCTGTCGAGACGATTTTTCAACCGGAACTGCATTTTATGATTGCAAACGCACGGGCCCGGAAACCGCAGATCTCCGCTCAGACCGCCTCGAGAAATTCATCGACGCGCGCAAGCACCTGATCGACCGGCAGAAAGCCCAGGGCGATGGCCTCGAAGCGCCCGCCGTCCCGCTCGACAGGCCCGGCGACGAGCGTCGGAAAACCGGTGACGCCCGAGGCCTTCGAGACAGCGAAATCCGCCAGCGTCTCCTCGCGGGTCGCAGCCTCGGCGAAGACCGCCGCGAAACGCTCGGCGTCGAGGCCCTCTTCCTGCGCCAGAGCGGCGAGGACGACGGGGTCGGTGACGTCGCGGTTCTCCGCGTAGAAGGCGCGGGCGATGCGCCGGTTGAGCTTGAAGGTCCGGCCAGGATCCAGCCGCCGCGCCGCCACCACGGCCCGCGCCGCCGGCTCGGTATCGTAGACGAAGCCGGTGCGCTCGAAGAAGCCATAATCGAAGGGCTGGCCGCTGGCCGTCGCCACATGCTCCCAGTGACGCCGGATCTCGGCCTTGGCCGCCGCGTCCATCGGCTTGTCGTTGAACGGGCGCAGCCCGCCGAGGACGAGACGGATCGGCAGGTCGGGATGGCGCGTGGCGATCGCGTCGATGGCCGGGGCAAAGCCCCAGCACCACGAACACATGGGATCGGCGAAATAGACGAGATGCGGGATCATGGGCGGCCTCCGGCCCTGTTGTCGCACCGCCGCCCGACCGTCGCAAGGCGCCGGCGAGCCACCGGCAGTTGCAATGGCACAGAAGATGGGTAACACTACGTCAACACGCTCGTTTTCTACTTTGTGCTTCAAGCTCTTGGGAACGATGCTCCGCAAGTGCGACGGGCGATTCGAGGGGAGAGGCCGGAGACGTCTTCGCCCTTCGGCAAGCTGGCCTGACCCTTCGCCATCCCGGGAGGAAAACCTCGATGCCATTCGCTCCGAAGCTGCGCTTTTCCCCGACGCTCTTTAGCGCCCGCCTGTCGCTGATGCCCGTCGTCCTCGCCCTCGCCGTCGGGCTGACGGCGGCGCCGGTGGCGCTGCCGGCCGGCACGCCGGTCATCGGCGTCACGCCTGCGGAGGCCGGCCATCGGCACCACCGCCGCTATCGTCACCATCGTCACCATGACGGCTTCGACATCGGTGCCGCTGCGGTGATCGGCGGTATTCTCGGCCTCGGTCTCGGCATCGCGATCGCCGAGCCGCGCTATTATCACGACCCCTATTATGCTGGTCCGCGTCCGCTCTACCGCGTCTCCCCCAGGGCCTATCGCCACGGGCCGCGGCCGTGGTCCAGAGCCTGGTACCGCTACTGCCATTCGCGCTACCGCTCCTTCGATGCCCGCTCCGGCACCTTTCAGCCCTATCACGGGCCGCGGCAGATGTGCCGCTGAGCGGTTCGCCGCGTTACGCCGTTGCTGGCGCCGGGTTGCACACCTCAGATAGCGGCTCGCGACCGGTCGGCCCCTGAATGGAGGTGGCCCGGCCGGTCAGACCGGCCGTGTCGCCGCCTCCAGCCAGGTGGCGTCCTCCGCCGCAAGCTCGCCGGCCAGCGTCTCGCGCACCCGGGCGTGATAGGCATTGAGCCAGCCCAGCTCCTCCTCCGTCAGGAGCGTCCGGTCGATCAGCCGGCGGTCGATCGGCGCCAGCGTCAGCGTCTCGAAACCGTGCATCGGCAGGTCGCCGCCTGCGATCGCCTCGGCCGTCGTGACGACGACGAGATTCTCGATGCGGATGCCGAAGGCACCTTCTTTGTAATAGCCGGGCTCGTTGGAGACGATCATGCCCGGCTGCAGCACCGCCATGCCGCGCCGCGAGATCGACTGCGGGCCCTCATGCACGGCGAGGAATGCCCCGACGCCGTGGCCGGTCCCGTGGGCGTAATCGCAGCCGGCCTTCCATAAGGCAATCCGGGCCAGGACATCGATATCGACGCCGCGCGTCCCCTTGGGAAACCTGGCCAGCGAGATGCCGATCATCCCTTTCAGCACCTGGGTGAACCGCGTCTTCGCTAGAGGCTCGGGCTCGCCGATCGGCACGGTGCGGGTGATGTCCGTCGTCCCGTCGAGATACTGCGCGCCGGAATCGATCAGGAAGAGTTCGCCCGCCCCGAGCCGCCGGTTGGTCTCGCGGTTCACCCGGTAGTGGACGATGGCGCCGTTCGGTCCGGCCCCCGAGATCGTATCGAAGGAGATGTCCGCCAGGGATACGCCCGCCGCCTCGCCGGCCTCGGCCCGGAACGCCTCGAGACGCTCGGCGGCGGCAATCTCGTCGAGCGAGCCCGGCACCTGCCGGTCGAGCCAGGCGAGGAAGCGCACCATGGCGAGGCCGTCGCGCCGGTGGGCGGCCCGGCTGCCGGAGAGTTCGCCGTCGTTCTTGATTGCCCGCGGCAACCGTGCCGGGTCGGTCAGCTCGACCACCCTTCCACCCGCCGCCTCGACGATCGTCGCGAGGCGGGAAGCCGCCAGATGCTTGTCGAGCCCCGCCGCGTGCCCCTTGGCGTGTTCGCCGAGATCACTCTCGAAGGCCTCCGGCGGCCGGATCTCGGCCAGCGACGCCAGCTGCCCCGAAACGCCGTCGTCGAGCTTGTCCGGATCGACATAGAGGCGCGGGCGGCCGCTCGCCGGGACGATGGCGAAGGCCAGCATCAGCGGCGTGTGGGCGACGTCGGCGCCACGGATGTTGAAGGTCCAGGCGATGGAGGACGGATCGGTGAGGACGGTCAGATCGGCCTTGGCGGCAGCGATCGCCGCCTGCACCTCGCCGATCTTCGCCGCGGCGCTCTTGCCGGCGAGATTGTCGCCATGGAGGAACGCCCGCCCCTTCGGCGGCGCCGGGCGGTCCGTCCAGATGCGATCGACCGGGTTCTCATCGAGGGCGACCAGCGCGCCGCCGGTCGCGGCCATCACCCGGCCCAGGCTCTCGACCTCCGACATCGTGTGCAGCCACGGGTCGTAGGCGATCCTCAGCCCCGCCGCCTCGCTCTCCAGATAGGCGGGCAGCGGCGTCTCGATGGAGAAGAACGGCGTCACCACGGCCGTGTCGATCTGGTCACGCACCTGCAGCGTATAGCGCCCGTCGACGAGGATCGCCGCCCGGTCGGCAAGGACGACCGCCACCCCGGCCGAGCCGGAAAACCCGGTCAGCCATTCCAGCCGCGCCGCCGAGGGCGGGATGTATTCGCCCTGGTGCTCGTCGGCCCGCGGCACGATGAAGCCGTCGACGCCTGCCTCCTTCAGCACCCGTCGCAGGGCGTCGATCCGCGCCGCGCTCTCGGAGAAATCGCCGGGATTGTCGAAATTCTGGAACATGTCGGCCCTTTCGCTGCGCTTTGTCGCTGTGTCCGGCATTTTGCCGGCTGCCGCAAGAGTTCCCAGCCCTTCGCTGCGCGTCCGGCCACCCCTGCCCGGCTGCCGAAAAGCGCTCGTGTTGCCCCTGATGCTGCCCCTCATGCTGCATTGCAGCAGGCGGGATGGACCTATGCGGCCGGCCCGCTACCGGGGGCCTGCGATCGGGGGCATATTGCAATGCAACGGGAGGCCGGAAACAGCTTTCTCAAGGAGACACATCATGGCCAGCAACGAGACCACCACCGCACGTCCGCGCCAGCAGACCGCCGGCATCATGCGCACGGTCCTGAACCGGATGATGGAAGCCCGCGAGCGCGAAGCGCGCCGCTACATCGCCACCCACTACGGCAAGCGCTTTTCGCCGGACGTCTTCGGCGGCGAGACCACCTCGCATTTCGACGGCCGCGCCCCGCACCGCAGCTGAGCGGCCCGCCGGGCTCTGCCCGGCAGCTGAAGACCCGGTCGGGTTCCGCCAGGCAGCTTTGGGTGCGGCAGCCATTCGATGATCAAGGCCCCGTCACCTCGCCCGAGGTGATGGGGCCTTCGTTGTTCAGGCCACCCTGCGGCGCGGGTTTTCGCGTTCAGGCCGCCATGCGCCGCAGATGCAGCGCCACCCATTCGCCCCTGACCAGCGTCCGGCAATGGACGAAGCCCTGGGCCCGGAACGCCGCCCGCACCGAGGCCGCCTGGCCGGTGAGGATGCCGGACAGGATCACGTCGGCGCGTGGCGCGGCATGGCGGCGAAACTCCCCCGACAGCCGGATCAGCGGTCCGGCGAGGATGTTGGCGACGATGAGGTCGTACGGGCCGCGCCGGCGCACCCGCGGCGAGGCAAAGCCCGTCGCCTGCGCCGTCTCGACCTTCGCCGCGACGCCGTTGGCGCGCACGTTCTGTGCCGCGACCGCCACCGCCACCGGATCGATGTCGGTCGCCAGCACGTCGAGCCGCGCGAGCTTGGCCAGCGCGATCGCCAGCACCGCGCTGCCGGTGCCGAGGTCGAGCACGGAGCGGGGACGGCGCAGCCGCACGACCTCGTCGATCAGCGTCAGGCAGCCGGCGGTCGTGCCGTGGTGGCCGGTACCGAAGGCCATCCCCGCCTCGATCTCGATCGAAAGCTCGTGCGCCCCGACATTCTCGCGGTCATGGGCGCCGTGGACGACGAAGCGCCCCGCCCGCACCGGCTTCAGCCCGGCGAGCACCGCGGCCATCCAGTCCTGGTCCGGCAGCTCCTCGCGCCCGATCGCGACGTCGGGACCAAGGCCGGCCGCCGCGGCGAATTCGTCCGAGCGGTCCTCGCCGTCGCCTGCATCGAAATAGGCGCTGACCTCCCAGATCCCCTTCGCCTCGTCGATCTCGACGAGGGAGAGCGGCGCGCCCTCGTCCTCGAAGGCCGCTTCGATGCGGGCATAGGCGCTGTCGGCGGCCGGGCGCGGCGCGCTGAGGAAATATCGGACCTGCACTGTCAGTTCGTCCCCTCGGTCTGGCGAGTGACCTCTTCGGAGGTCTTGCGCGCCTTTTCCCTGCGCGCCTCGCGTTCGGTCAAGGTGCCACGGACGATCTTTTCCTGGTCGCGTTCGGCCCGCGGCGGGCCGAAGGAGACGATGACGTCCCCGGTGGCGGGCTCTCCCGCCCCTTCTGCAGACGCAAAGACGATTTCCTGCGACGGCTTGATCCACAGGATCGGCAGCGTCCCCTCCGGCCGGCTCTCGTGGAACTGCGCGATGCCGAACTCCTCCGACAGCCGCGTCGCCTGGAAGGCCCAGCCGTCGATGATGTGGTCGCGCAACTGGTTGTAGGTCCGGGGCGGCCTGAACAGCGGGATTCCGCCGAGGGAGACATGCATCGAATGGCGGGCGGCGTTGCCGTTCTCTGGGGCGCCGGTGGTCGAGCCGATCTGGAACACCTCCGAGCGGCCGATCTCGGCGCCGAAGTCGGTGCAGACGAGGGCGTTGTAGGCGTCGTTGTCGGTGGCGGCGATCATGTGGTCGAAGCGCGACAGGTCGAGGGAGTGATGCGCCTCCTCCGACAGGATCTCGCCGAACCATACCTCGACCTCGGCGAGCCGCGCCTCGGAGACGTGCGACCA
Organism: Fulvimarina sp.; assembly: GCA_002700095.1. GTDB lineage: Bacteria > Pseudomonadota > Alphaproteobacteria > Rhizobiales > Rhizobiaceae > Jiella. The sequence goes on from PACL01000096.1 coordinate 17,144, forward strand.
GTTCGAATCGGCGATCAGCACCGGCACGTTCTGGGCCTTCAGCCGCTGCGCCAGCGCGATCGAGAAGCGCGAGGCGCCGACGATGAGGATCCCCGGCCGGTTGGTGACCCGCAGGTCGAGGAAGCGGGCGAGGGGCTGCAGGGTAAAGCCGTGGAAGAGGATCGTCGCGGCGACCACGGCGAAGGTGTAGGCGACCATCCGGTCCGCGTCCGGCATGCCGAGCCGCGACAGCGTCGCGCCGAACAGCCCGGCCACCGCCACCGCGACGATGCCGCGCGGCGCGATCCAGGAGACCAGCAGCCGTTCCTTGACGCCCAGCCCCGCCCCGATGGTCGAGGCGAAGATCGCGATCGGCCGGATGACGAGAAGCACCAGCACCAGGAAGGCGACCACCCGCCATTCGAGGCTCAGGATGACCGAGCGCTGCAGCGAGGCGGTGAGGATGATGAACAGGCCGGAGACCAGGAGGACGGTGATCGTCTCCTTGAACTTCTGCAGTTCGGCGAGGCTGGCGAGCCGCGCATTGGCCATGGTGACGCCCATGACGGTGACGGTCAGGAGCCCGGCCTCCTCGAGCAGGAGGTTGGTGAGGGCGTTCATGCCGACGACGACGGCAAAGAGGATCGGCGCCTTCAGATATTCCGGCGCGTGGCCCCTCGCGAAGAAGCGGATCAGCCCCCGGCCGACGAGGATGCCGCCGGCGACGGCGACGACCAGCGCCGCGATGGTGGTGAGGATCAGGTGCTCGGCGTCATGGGCACCGCGCAGGACCAGATAGGCCTCGAAGGAGATGACCGCGAAGAGCGCGCCGACCGGATCGTTGAGGATCGCCTCCCAGCGCAGGATCGAGGCCGGCCGCGCCCGCAGCCGGGCATGGCGCAGCAGCGGCATGATGACGGTCGGGCCGGTCACGATGAGGATCGCGCCGAGGATGATGGCGATCGGCCAGTCCATGCCGCCGACATAATGGGCGGCCAGTGCCGTCATCACCCAGACCATCGGGCCGGAAAGCAGGACGACGCGGCGCACCGCCGTCGAGGTCTCGCGGATTTCCCTGAGATTCAGCGTCAGCCCGCCCTCGAACAGGATGATGGCGACGGCGGTCGACACCAGCGGTGTATACAGCTCGCCGAAATCCTCGCGCGGGTTCATCAGCCCGGTGACCGGCCCGAACAGCAGCCCGACGCCGAGCAGCATGACGATGGCGGGGATCTGCAGCCGCCAGGCCACCCACTGCGAGGCGATGCCCGCGACACCGATCACGGCGAGTTGCATGGCGAGGTCGTGCATCGGCAAGGATCCTGTCGGTTGGGGGCGCAAGAAGCGCTCGCCCGGCAGCGTCGATGAGGAGCTTCGCTGGCTGGGACGTCGGTGGTCGTGATGAAGATATGGCGCGGACCGGCAACGCCCATGGGCCCGGCGACCGGCCCGCCGAGGATAGGGCGATCGGCCGCTGCCACAACGTTCGCAAGGACGATCCGCGACGCAGTAGCGCAGAGACCGGCGAGAGGTTCCCTCTTCTGCCGAAAGGCGGGGCGCCTTGCGGCATCGTCGCGAGGCCCGGATCGGCAACAGGACCGCCGATCGGGTTGCCGATCCGGCTACCGATCCGGGAAACGTCGCGATTCCGTCACTCCCGCATCGCAAACGCGACACCGCGACATCTGGCCGATCTTTAGTATCCTCCCATCGCCGGGCGTCGGAGACGATTCGGCACGGGAGGGCGGCCCATGTTCAAAGTCTTGTCCGGCATCTGGGCGCTCCTGCTCGGCATCGTCCTGATCATGCTGGGCAACGGCATGCATTTCACCCTCATCGGCCTGCGCGGCGGGCTGGAGGGCTTCTCGGCGACGGAACTCGCCATCGTGACGTCCGGCTATTTCGTCGGATTCCTCTCCGGTGCGCGCCTGACGCCGTCGCTGATCCACAATGTCGGCCATGTGCGTGTCTTCGCCGCCCTCGGCAGCTTCATGTCGGCGGGCCTGATCGCCTTCCCCCTCCTCGTCGAGCCCTGGGCCTGGACCCTGTTGCGGGTGCTCGTCGGCTTCTGCATGTCGGGCGTCTACGTCACGGCGGAAAGCTGGCTCAATGACGCGTCCACCAACGCGACGCGCGGCAAGGTCCTGTCGGCCTACATGATCGCCCAGACTCTCGGCATCATCGGGGCGCAGGGGCTGTTGACGCTCGGCGACGCCCAGACCTCGGTGCTGTTCATCGGAGCGTCGATCCTCGTCTCCATCTCCTTCGCTCCGATCCTGTTGACCGTCGCGCCGGCCCCGAAGACCGAGGTCACGCGGCCGATGCCGCTGCGCGACCTGTTCGTGCGCTCGCCCCTCGGCACGATCGGCATCTTCCTCCTCGGCACCGTCTATGCGACGCAGTCGGGCATGGGCCCGGTCTTCGGCACGCTGATCGGCATGACGGCGTCCCAGATTTCCCTGTTCATCGCCATGCTGTTCGCCGGCGCCCTCGTCTTCCAGTATCCGATCGGCTGGATCTCCGACCGCGTCGACCGCCGCCACCTGATCCTCGCGGCGTCCCTCATCGCCGGCGCCGCATGCCTCTGCGGCTACATGGCGGGGGACGCGCTGTGGCCGCTGATGGCCTCGGCCTTCGTCGCCGGCGGCATGACGACGCCGCTCTACGCGCTGTTCCTCGCCTATACGAACGACTTCCTCGCCCCGGAAGACATGCCGGCCGCCTCCGGCGGCCTCGTCTTCACCTTCGGGCTCGGCGCGATCATCGGCCCGCTCGCCACCGGCTGGGCGATGGAGAGCGCCGGCCCCTACACCTTCTGGCTGGTCCTCGCCGTCACCTTCGGTGCTGTCGCCCTCTACGCCCTCTACCGCATGACTCAGCGCCCCGGCGTTCCCGCCAGCCAGACCGACAGCTATCTCGGCGTCATCCCGACCGCCTCGCCGGTCGCCATCGAGGCCGCGAGCGCCTGGGCCGTCGAACAGGCCGAGACCGACCGCGAAGGCGAACCCGAGCCCGTGCGGACATGATGGTCGAAACGGAAATGTCTGCCCGAAGCTATCCGATGCTGCGGAATTTCCCGCTCCGCTCCGGAATCTCGAACATGGCGCCAGGCTGCACCAGACGGGCCTGGGCCTCGATCTGATCCCAGATGGTCAGGATGCGAATGAGCTGCTGGCGGACCGGTTTCCGGGTGAGCGTCCTGCAGAGGAAGAAGCCGATCAGGCTGGATGACCGGAAAGCCGCAAGCTCGGCCCTGTTCCTGGAAATCCGCCGATCGCCCGAAAGGATGATCCATTCGCCTTCCTGGCTGAGGATCTCGATCCAGGAGAGATCGGTCAATCCGGCCCCGAAATGGTTCCGGATATGCTCGATCTGATGGTCGGCGGAGAGAAGCCCCTCAAGGGCTCTGGCGAGGTAGGGCGAGAGATTCTCGTCGACCATGAACCTCACGCAGCTTGCAAGCTTTCTTCGAAAAGGACGGCGTCCCGGACCACCCCCACCGGCACCTCGTAGAGCCTGGCCGCTCGCTCCATCGAGCCTTCGGCCTTGACGGCCTCGGCGAGCACGACGGTCGGCACCCCGTAGGAGGAGGCGATGGGCTGACCGAAGGATCGGATCGGGTCGATGACGATCGTCGGCTTGCCGTGGAACGGCCGCCAGCGCGCGACGGCACTATCCTCGATGTCGAGATCCCTGAAGCTCTTCTCGAACACCTGCCGGAAGACATACTGCCGACTCTTCAGGTCGACGAGCGTCGGCTCCTGGCTATCCTTCGTGCTCTCCAGGAAGATCGTGCGGCCGTCCGTTCGAAACCGGCGGGTGGAGAACGGATGATCGTCCTGCACGCACTCCCTCGCATGGGCGAGGCAGTTGCGGATCGCCAGGAGGCCCACTCCGGCGTCCGTGAACGCCTTGATGAAGCGCAGTTCGATCAGGTCCCGAAACCCGATTTCGAGGTGGTCCTCGATCATCGCCAACTGCGACGTCCAGAGCGGTCGGATCTCATGCTGGACACCGTTCCGGGTATACCGATAGCCCGACATCCAGCGCCGGATGTTCGCGGCAGGTGTCCCCAGCAGGCGCGCAGCCTCAACGGCCGTATAGGAGCCGATCCCGAAGGGGATGAGATTCCCCGAGGACGTCGCGTGCTGGTTCATGGCCGGTAAGGTATCGATTCCCGTGGCTGCGGCAAGCGCCGAACCGCCTCGCGCCGCTCGTGATCCTTCCGTGGCGGTGATCGCAGGAGAGCGTCCGTCGCGCCATCATTCCGCAAACCTGCCTCCCACGCCCTCTCACGCCCCCGCCAGCCTCTCGAGCTTGGCGGTGACGGTCTTCGGATCCTCGCCATAGGCGATGGTGCCCGCAAGCCGGCCGTCGGCGTCGATGAGGAAGGTGGTCGCGGTGTGGTCCATCAGATAGTCCGCGCCCTCGCCCTGCCGGGCGAAATAGGCGCCCCAGCCCTTGGCCATCGCGGCGACGTCCTGCCTGTCTCCGGTCAAAGCGACGATCTTCGGCGACACCGCCTCGACATACTCCTTCAGCACCCCCGGCGTGTCCCGCTCCGGGTCGACGGTGACGAAGACCACGCGGAAGTCGTGGCCCGCCTTTTCGATCGCGTCCTGGTGCGAGGCGAGTTCGTAGAGGGTCGTCGGGCAGACGTCGGGACAATGGGTGTAGCCGAAGAACAGCGCGTAGGGCTCGCCCGCGAGCTTGGCCGAGCTGAAGCTCTCGCCGTTCTGGTCGGTGAGGGTGAAGGGCGTGCCATAGGGCGCGTCGCCGGCCGAGCCCTGGCGGGAGAGGTTGAAATAGGTGAAGACGAGGGCGCCCGCGACGAGGGCGACGACGGCCCAAAGCCCCGTCTGGATGATCGTGCGCGTCTGCATGCTGGATACTCCAAGAAAATTCGCCGGCCGTGATCGCCGGATCACCCCGCCGGCCGCCTGCCGAAGGCTGTCTGCCGTTCCGCCGCCGCCGTCAGAAGCATGTCGCCCAGGCGCTCGCCGCCAGCCTGACGAACAGCGCCTCGCCCTGATCGAGCCAGAGCGCAAGGCCCAGCGCCGCCAGTCCGACGAGCGCCGCGATGCCCGCCAGCGCGAACCGCAGGCCGCCGTCGGCGCTGCGGGGTTCTGGCGGCAGGGGTTCGGTCGGTGCGCTCATCGGGTCCTTCCTAGCCCATCGGTTCCGGCGGGGCGACGGCTTCGTTAATCCTGTCGCGAAATTTTGTCCCTGGCCCCGCCCTCCCGGGCCAATTCCGCGCCGATCATGGTGGTATCTGATGGCAAAGATCAGGCGCTTCTTCCTGACGGAAACCACTCCCATGTCGCGCATCCGCGAAAACCGCATCGACCTCGTGCGCGGCCTGTCGCTCCTCCTGATCTTCGTCGACCACGCCAACGTCTCCTTCTCCGAGGCGCTGCAGCAGAGCCGGGGCTTTTCGGACGCCGCCGAACTCTTCGTCATGATGGCCGGCATGTCGGCCGCCCTCGCCTATCATCCGGCCACCGGCCGGCCCGATCTCTGGTCCGTCGCCCGCCGCACGCTGCGCCGCTCGCTGGAGCTCTACCGCGTCCACCTGATGCTGTTCGCCGGCCTCGTCACGGCGCTCGTCCTGTTGCCGCTGCCCCACCACGAGACGATCCTCGCCTACTGGTCGCTGGATCTGATCGCCGCCGAGCCGCTGCGCTATGCCGGCGAGGCGCTGCTGTTGCGCTACCTCCCGGCCGAGCTCGACATCCTGCCGCTCTACATCGTTCTCATCGCCGCCATCCCGCTGTTCTTCGCGGTGATCGACCGCTCGCTGCACCTCGCCCTTGCGGCCTCCGCCACCCTCTGGCTCGCCGCCGGGCTCCTGCATCTCAACGTCACCGACCTCGCGTCCCGGAAGGACGTCTGGTATTTCGGGCCCTTCTCCTGGCAGCTGGTCTTCGTCATCGGCCTCGTCGCCGGCCTGCGGGTGCGTCGCGGCCAGCCGGCGTTTCCCCATGTGCGGCCGCTGTTCCTCGCGGCGCTGGCCTTCAGCCTGCTGGCGGTGCCGGCCAACCTTTTCGTCCATTTCATGGGGCTGAAGGACCAGCCGGTGCTGCATCTCCTCCTGTCGAAGACCAGCGAGGGGCCGCTCCGCCTGATCAACGCGCTCGCCATCGTCTATGTCGTCTTCAACCTCGACGCCCTGAAGCGCCTGTCGCCTGAGGGCTGGCTGCGCCCGGTCTTCGCCGCCGGCCGCAACAGCCTGCCGATCTTTGTCCTCGGCGCCATCCTCTCCGACACGATTACCGTCCTCGTCATCGGCACCGGCGGCCTGCCGCTGTGGCTCGATCTCTCGGTCATCGCCGTCGGCGTCGCCCTCCAGCTCGCCTTTTCGCTTTACCGCGACCGGGCGAGGCGCGGTCCCTTCGGCCAGCCGCAGCGCTCGCTGATGGTGGCGTCCGAGGCCGATCACGACTACGGATACCGGAAAGACACCGGAACGCCTGCGATCGACGATGCCGCCAGAAAGCCCGCGACCTGAGAATTTCGACGCGTTGCGCTTCCGCCCGAGCGAGCCGCGGATTTCGACGACGGCGGAGCTGAAGCGGACCAAGCTCGGCCGCTACGCCGAGATCGGCCCGCGGGTCGTGCTGCGCGACGTCGAGGTCGGCGACTTCTCCTATTTCGAACGCGGCGGCGAGGCGATCCACGCCACCATCGGCAAGTTCTGCTCGATCGCCGCCAATGTCCGCATCAACGCCCTCGCCCATCCGATGCAGCGCCTGACCACCCACAAGGTCAGCTACCGGCCGAACGAGTATTTCCGCTGGCTCGCCGTCGACCAGACGGTCGCCGAAAGCCGCAAGGCGCAGCGGGTCGTGATCGGCCACGACGTCTGGATCGGCCACGGGGCGATCCTCATGCCGGGGGTCTTTATCGGCGACGGCGCGGTGATCGGCGGCGGCGCGGTGGTGACGAAGGACGTCGGCCCTTATGCGGTCGTTGCCGGCGTGCCGGCCCGGCCGATCCGCATGCGCTTCGAAGCGCCCGTCGCCGCGCGCATCGTGTCGCTCGGCTGGTGGGACTGGCCGCTCGAAACCCTGTTCGACGCCATCCCGGACATGCAGGCCCTGCCGATCGAGGCCTTTCTCGACAAGTGGGAGGCTCAGTCCCCCGCGTCGTCGGCGACGGCGAAATAGAGAAGCGCCGCCGCCGGCATGCCCATCCCAAGGACGCAGACGCCGATCCAGCCGAAGCCCTCCAGCACCGGGCTTGCCAGCGCCGAGCCAATCGCCCCGCCGACGAAGAAGGTGGTCATGTAGACGGCGTTGAGCCGGTTGCGGATGTTCGGCGCCAGCCGGTAGATCTCCCGCTGGCCGAAGACGAGATTGGCCTGCACCCCGAGATCGACGACCACCGCGGCAAACACCAGGGCTGCGAGCGACGCCGTGCCGAAGATGGCGACGAGGAAGGCGGCAATGACCATCGAAAGCGCCGCGACCGTGCCGATGCGCGAGAAGCCGCGGTCGGCGAGCCGGCCGGCGACGGGCGCTGCGAACACGCCGAGGACACCGGCCAGCGCGAACAAGGCGACGCCGCTCGGCGAGAAGCCGAAGGGCTCGCGCATCAGGACGATCGGCGCCGCCGTCCAGAACAGCGAGAAGGCGGCGAACATCGCGGCGTGGTAGAGCCCCCGGCGCCGCAGCACCGGCTCGTTCACGAAGAGCTGGCCGAGCGAGCGGATGAGGCTCCAGTAGCCGCGCTCGCCGCCCGGCTCGCGCCGCGGCAGAAGCGCCAGCGAGGCGAGGCCGAGCAGCGTGATCGCCACGGCCGAGACGCCGAAGACGCCGCGCCAGCCGAGATAGTCGGCGAGGAAGCTCGACACCGGCCGCGCCAGCAGGATGCCGCCAAGAAGCCCGCTCATGACGTTGCCGACGACGGCGCCCCGTTCGGCCTCCGGCGCCAGGTTGGCGGCGAGCGGCACCAGCATCTGCGCCGCGCAGGACGTCGCGCCGACGAACAGCATGCCGGCGAAGAGCGCGCCGAGCCCCGGCGCCAGTGCGAGGCCCGCAAGGCCGACGACGTTCGCCGCCATGGTGACGAGGATGAGCCGACGGTTTTCCATCAGGTCGCCGAGCGGCACCAGGAAGACGAGGCCGATGGCGTATCCGATCTGGGCCACCGTCACGATCGAGCTCTCCGCCGCGACCGGCAGGCCGAGATCGGTGCCCATCAGCGAGACCAGCGGCTGGGCGTAATAAAGGTTCGCCGCCAGGGCGCCGCAGGACAGGGCGAAGAGGAAGGTCAGGGTCGGGCCGAGACCGGCACTGTCGCTGCTGGAAGCACGTGTCGTCGCCGATTGGCTCATGGAAATACGCCTTCTGTCCGCGCCGGTTCTCGGCTCCACAACGGGCCCTGATCGCCGACGGCTGCCGCGGAAAACGACAAAGGGCGGATCAAATCCGCCCAGGTTGGCCAGAACCTATTCGCAGATGCGAAAGAATCCAGAGCGCGGCACCGGCATAAACGCAGACGCATCGTCTTCGCCGGGTGCACGGCCCGCATTGCAAGCCCGGCCGGGCCGCCTATGATTGCGGAAATTGAACGCCGCCGAGGCAAAAGAGCAGCGGCTCCATGTCATGCCTTTGCGTCTGAAAGATCCGCCGCTTGCATTGTTGCAAAGTCGCTTCCTCCCCTCAACACCTGGAACCATCGGCGATGTCAGATAGAGCTGTGGCGCATAGTCATCTGGTCCAGATAGACGGTGAGGGTACGCTGTCCATCTACCGTGTATATCCTGATGGGGCCGACAAGCAGTTCTATACGTCTATTTCTCTTCCTCGGAAGAAAATTCAGGAAGATAAAGAGGAGTTCGAGCAGTTTGCCCGAATTCTCGGGGAGAACATTCTGATGGATTCACCGCAAGCCCGAGATGCTTTAGGCATCTGAGAGCCCATCCGAGAAAGGTTGAGTTGGCGGGATCGCGCTGCTTCCAGAAGGTTCTGAGACCTGATCTGGAGCTTTTCATGTGGACACCGGCCGCCCGGCAACGGCATAACCGCAAGCACCTTCGCCAACGCGCGGCATGGAAAGACGGCGGGGAACGCCCGGTTGCCAGAGCCGTTTTTCAGCGCGCGTGATGCAAGACGAGGATGAAGAATGCGCTTTTCCGGAACGAAGTCCTATGTCGCGGGCAAGGACCTGATGGTCGCGGTCAATGCCGCGATCACGCTCGAAAGGCCCTTGCTGGTGAAGGGCGAACCCGGCACCGGCAAGACCGAACTCGCCTTCCAGATCGCCGATTCGCTCGGCCTCAGGCTGATCCAGTGGACGGTGAAGTCGACGACCAGGGCGCAGCAGGGCCTCTACGAATATGACGCCGTCTCCCGGCTGCGCGACAGCCAGCTCGGCGACGAGCGGGTTCACGACATCAAGAACTATATCCGGCCGGGCAAGCTGTGGGATGCCTTCGCCTCCGACGAGCGTGTCGTCCTCCTGATCGACGAGATCGACAAAGCCGACATCGAATTTCCCAACGATCTCCTGCAGGAGCTCGACAAGATGAGCTTCGACGTCGTCGAGACCGGCGAGACGATCGCGGCGAGACACCGGCCGATCGTCATCATCACCTCCAACAACGAGAAGGAACTGCCGGACGCCTTCCTGCGCCGCTGCTTCTTCCACTACATTCAGTTTCCCGACGCCGAGACGCTGCAGAAGATCGTCGACGTCCATTACCCCGGCATCAAGCAGGATCTGGTCCGCGCCGCCCTCACCCAGTTCTACGAGATCCGCGAGCAGCCCGGCCTGAAGAAGAAGCCCTCCACCTCCGAGGCCCTCGACTGGATCCGGCTGCTGGTAGCCGAGGACGTCGAAGCGAGGGACCTGCGCGAAAGCCCGACCAAGGTCCTGCCGAAGCTCCATGGCGCGCTCCTGAAGAACGAGCAGGACGTGCACCTGTTCGAGCGGCTGGCGTTTCTGGCGCGGCGCGGCTGAAGCCGATGATGCAGCTGCATTTCGACGAGACGAAAGTCCTCGTCTATGCCCGCCGCGGCGACACGCTCCTCGTCTTTGAGGAGCCCGATTGCCCGCAGGTGCTGACGCAGGTTCCGGGCGGGACCGTCGAGCCCGGCGAGACGCCGCGCGAGGCGGCCTTCCGCGAATTCGCCGAGGAGACCGGCTTTGCCATCGCCCCGCCGCTCCACGAACTCGGCGTCCAGCAGCACCGCTACGAGCATGACGGCCGCCTCATCCGCCACGAGCGGCATTGCTATGCCTTCGACGCCCCGGACGACCTGCCGGCCGAATGGCACCATGTCGAGGGGCAGCCGAGTCAGGGCGCCCCGGTGCTCTTCCGGCTGTTCTGGATCCCGCTCGCCGAAGCCCGCTTGCGGCTGGGCTACGCCATGAGCGAGATGCTGTCCGATCCGTTCTTCCACCCGCGCTGACCGGCGCTCCTCGCGAGACCCCACCCGATGTCCGAGACCGACCTTCTCATCCGCCCCATCGTCCCCGGCGACGAGCCGGAATGGCGGAGGCTCTGGACCGGCTATCTCGAATTCTACCAGTCGCAGGTGCCGGAGGCGGTCTACGCCTCGACCTTCGCCCGGCTCCTCGGCGAGGCGCCCTACGATCCCTGCGGCTTCCTCGCCGTCGTCGACGGGCGCCCGGCCGGCCTCGTCCACTACTTCTTCCATCGCCATTGCTGGCGGGTGGAGAACGTCTGCTACCTGCAGGATCTCTTCGCCGACCCCGCCATCCGCGGCAGGGGCATCGGCCGCGCCCTCATCGAGGCCGTCTACACCGCGGCCGATGCGGCAGGCTGCCCGAGCGTCTACTGGATGACCCAGGAATTCAACTATGCCGGCCGCATGCTCTACGACCGCATCGGCGACAAGACGCCCTTCATCAAGTACCAGCGCCCGGCCGGGTGAGGCTGGCGGTGCTCGGTATGGCGAGGCTCGTCGAGCCCGCCTTCTCCGGCCAAGCATTCACCACAAAACGCCAGCGCTGGTGGCTAACAGCCATCCGACGCCTCGTCATCCCGGGCTTGACCCGGGATCCGTTCCTCTGCCCGCGAAATCGCCCAATCGCGTCAGAAGAACCAACGACGTCGGATGGATCGCTCGCGGTGGTAGGGATGATTTGGATTGGATCCCGGTTCAAGCCCGGGATGACGACGCGGTGAGGCTTCCACCCCTTCGTCGACATCGCAGCCGGCCACCAGAACCCCGCCCCCATCACCCCCCGGTCGGCACCAGGATCAACACGTTCAGGTCCTGCGTCGGCGTGAAATCCGTCTTGCGGACCTCGAACGTCGTCGGCCCGGTCTTCGTCACGCCCTCGGCGCAGAAGCTGACGAGGTTCTTCGGCGAACCCTTGTCCACCGTCAGCCGGAAGTCGCCGATGGGCCTCGCCCAGTTGGCGCCGGTGACGAGCACGTAGTCGACATGGCGCTCGGCATAGGGGATCTGGCCGAACTCGCTCGTCTTCGCCGCCGTCTTCAGCGTCGCCATCAGCGCGTCGTCGATGCAGTAGGTCTTGCGCAGCGCCGCCGTCTCGGCCGCGAAATCCGCGTCCCCGAGCATCGTGCCGAGATTGGCGTAGACCGAGGGCTCGTAGCGATGCTCGACCCGCAGTTCCCTGCCGGTGGGAAAGGTCTGGGTCCAGTGATAAGTCGCCCGGAAGGTCCAGTGCGGGATGAGCGGCTGGTCCCAGGCATCGCCCTCCTGCTCCTCTTCCGTCATCGCCAGCCCGGACAGCAGCGCGTCTTTCCTGGCCGCGACGTCGAGGGCGTTGAGCCGCTCACCGGCCGCCTCGCCGAACGGCTCCAGCGGCAGGCCGAGCGCGGTCAGCTTTTCGGTGACGTCCGTCTCGCCAACGACAGCCCGCGTCTCGCGCGCCATCTCGACCGGCTGGCCGTCCACCAGCGTCTTGAAGGTCAGCGGATTGTTGATGTCGCCGGAGGGCACCGACCGGTCGCCTTCGTAAAGCTCCACCTTCACGTCCGGCATCGGAAACGCCACCGTCGAGGTCACGTCCCTGCCCGAGATGTTCCGGAACACGTAGCGCACGACGATCTCCGTCTCGGAAATCGCCAGGTCTTCGCTCACCATCTCGACGGCGTCGGTCGTCTCGAAAACGAGGCCGCCCGATGCCGTGTTCGCCATCGTGTCATTGGCGAGAGCCGCCGTCGAAGCAGCGGAGAGAAGCGTGGCAGCGGCAAGAAGTCGGACGATCACGAGGCTTCACTCCGTAGTGGCGAGGACGGACGCGATCGGGACGGCGGCTGTCGCGGCCGTCCCGGCTGTCTGGTCGATGGACGTGGCTGTGACTGGTCGCTGGCCCTTACGGGCAGCTGATCCTGCCGAGGCTGCCGCTGGAGCCCTCGATATCGGAGACCTGCCAGAAGCCGCTTGATCCGACGAGCATCCAGACGATCGACTTGCGCTCGCCGAGATTGCGAAAATTCGCCTCGACCAGCATCTGGCCGTTGGCGGCTCGCGAGGCGTTCAGCTTCAGCGTCTTCTTGATGTCGCGGATGTCGAAATCCTGGGCGTCGACGAACGGATTGACGTCGATACAGGAGCCTCCCGGGGCATTGTTGGCATGGATCACGTCGACCGCGGGATTGGTGAAGAAGCCCTCGTTGTCGGGGCTCAACCCCTCCATCAGCATCTCCTCGGTATAGAACGTCGTGCGGACATAGTCCGCGGCATCGGCGGCCTCGTCGGGCGCCGCAGCATCGGCGGTCTCGTTCGGCTGCTGCGGGCCGCCGCCGCCGACGTCTTGCGCGCAGCTCTGGAACACGCCCTCCGGCGCCTTGCCCTCGCTGCAGAAGATCCCGCCCCAGTGGTAGCCGACACCGATCGGGCTATCGACCTTGTACCACTTGTAATCGTTGAACCAGACGCCGGTGTCCTCAAGGAGGTTGATGTCGTCGTCGGGCTGCAGGCTGCCGAGCTTGGCATAGTCCATGCCCGGCCCGGCGCGAAGGATGCCGCCATAGGACAGGCCGCGCTGGATCCCGCCGCCCTGGTCGGCCGACCGGCCACGCGTCGGACGCTCAACGCCCCGCGACGGGGTGCTGCGATCGTCGGCCTGCTGCTCCAGTGCCTCACGCTCCATCTCGATCATCGACTGGATGTCGCCGGTGCATCGGGTGCTGACCGAGTTCCACAGGCTCTCGTCCTGGAAGCACCGGCCGACGGAAACCCGGCCGCAGAGGTCCTTGACCTCCCTCTCGCAGGCCGGGGCAAACCCCTGGGCCGAAACCGGAGCGAGCGAGCCGGCTGCAATCGACAGACCTGCCGCCGCAAGCATTCGCAACATCAGCATGTGTCACTCCTTATCGATGGTTCGGCGCGGATGGCTGCGCCCATTGGTGTTCGCTTCGAAGGATGGGGTTTCGCTTCGAGGACGGCCGTCAGGGATCCGCCGGGAGCGCCGGGCGAAGATCGAGCGGGCGCGGAGGCAAGACGAGAAGCTCGCGCGAGGGGGGCAACCGGCTGCAGCCCCGCCCCGGCGCCGTCCGGCCACGCCGGCAAGGACGCCCCGCAAGGCCCGGGCGAGGGTCACTCGGTGGTCAGTCGCTTCGAGGTCACGCGCACGATCGCGATGCCGCAATAGTCGATCTCGCGGTCGTAGAAGGAGCCATCGGTGAACTTGACATAGGTGCGCACCTTGCAGCGCGTGTCGCCCTTGTCCTTGAAGCTCAGCGTCAGGCCGGTGCCGCGGTCCATCGGCTCGCGCAGCCAGTTGCGGCTCCATTCGCCATTGCGCTGGATCGTGCTGATCTGCGTGACGGTCTGGCGCGAGTCGTTGAAGAAGTTGAAGCTCCAGTCGTCCTTGTGGAGATCGTCGGCGCGCGCGGCGCCGCTGCACCAGACGGCCAGGGCGAATGCGGTCAGGAAGAGACGATACATGCCGTCACCGGTCCATCGTTGGGGTCGATGTTCCGTAAGGCGAGGTGTCCGGATCGGCAATGCGGCGGCGGTCGCGCCGACGGGAATTGGATGCTGCGGACAGAAATCCGGACGCAGGGACAAGCGCGGCACCGCTACGGCGACGACGCCGGAATGGCGTCCCATGCTCGCAGCTGCGGCGAGCGGCGGATGGATGCCGGTCCCGTCCGGCGCTCGGGCAATCAGGACCCGGTTGTCGGGTCCGGTCTGAGCCCCGGCCGAAGCCGGCTGGCCCGGCCGGGAACGCCACCGCCTCCCCGGCCGGTCACACGACCGATCAGGCCGCCAGCATCTTCTCGATCTGGTCGACCGGGTGGTTGGTGAGGTCCTTGGCGATCTCGCCGACGATGCGGTCCTGCACCTCCTTGTGGAACTGCTGGCGCATCTCGCCGAGGATCTTCGGCGGCGCGACGACGACGAGCTTCTCGAAGGTGCCGCGATGGGCCATCTTGTAGAGCATCTCGGCAAGTTCGGCCGCGAAGCGCTCCTTGCCGAGCTGGTGCCAGTCGGTGTCTTCCACCGCCGAACGATGGGCGGTGCCGCCGTCGTTCATCCGGCCGGGGCGGTTGGCGCCCTGTTCTCGGCTCGGCGGGTTGTCCTGCTCCTCGACCCGGCGGATCTCGAAGTTCGGCAGCTCGCCGTCACCGATGTTTTCCAGAAACAGCGCCTTCTCCCCGTCGGCGACGAGGATCCAGGTCTTGTAGGCGATCGGCTTGTCCAACATGGCATTGCCTTTCTCGTTTTTGGCGGCCGGTCCATGCCGGCCTGTCACCCTCAACGATCGAGCGCCCGTCCCGTTTCAGCGGCCTCGCCGTCGCGGCTCGAAAATCCCTCAAACTGTCCGAAAATCTTAACCATATCCGGCAATTATCCAGGATTCATGGCCATTCGGCACCACCCGTTAAGGCGCCATGGGCAATATCGTGAACTCGACACGCCCGAATCGCCATCGGCCATCCGAGTTCTGATCATGCTGCCAACGAAATCCGCCCTCAGGGCCGCCAGCCTCGTCCTCCTCGCCGTCGCCCTGTCCGGCTGCGCCTCCTCGCTGTTCGGCCGGCGCGTGATGAGCGAGCACGAGTGCATGACCCGCGTGATGTATTTCGAATCGAACCGTTCGAGCCCCGAAGGCATGCTCGCCGTCGGCACGGTGGTGATGAACCGGGTCGAGGCGAAGGAATATCCCAACACCATCTGCGCGGTCGTCGGCCAGAAGAACCAGTTCGCCCCCGGCGTCCTCAGCCGCGAGATGGGCAAGGGCAGCAGGCTGGCGGCGCAGATGGCGACCAAGGTCATGAAGGGCGGGCGGCATCGCTATGTCCACGGCGCCAAGTTCTTCCACACCGCCGGCATGACCTTCCCCTACACCAACATGCACTATCTGGTGGAAGCCGGCGGCAACGTCTTCTACGAGAAGCGCAAGAACGCCCGGCGCAAGGGCGACCCGGCCTTCATCAACCCGCCGGGCCTCGAGGCCGCCAACCGGGCGGCCCGCACGATGCTCACCGGCTACCAGACGACCGCGCCCCAGACGACCTACGCCTACCCCTCGCCCGAGGCGATCCGGGCGCAGACCGAGGTTCAGGCCCAGCCCCAACCCCAGGTGGTGCCGATGCCGGCAGCGCCGCCTCAGGCCGCGACCTTCGCGCCCGCACCGGCGAGCGCCGGCAGCGCCATGCTGGCGCCGATCAGCATCGACGACGTCATCGCCACCAACGGCGGCTACTGAGGCCGCTGCAGGCGGGATCGCGGCGCCTGACGCCGCGCGAGAGCCCGCCGCAGACGCTCAGGCGAAGATGCGGGCGCCCTGCCCGCTCCGCTCGCGAAAACTCGCCATGACATGGGCGCTCAGCGCCTCGGCGACGGGGCCCGCCCCTTCGCGGGACATCAGATAGACGCGGTAGTCGCCGAGCGGCGGCAAGTCCTGCGTCCTGTCGAGCCGCACGAGCTTCTGGGACACGACGCTGATCGGCAGCGGCGCGATCGCGAGATCCGCCTCCACCGCGGCGATCTGCGCCTGGCAGTTCCGGCTGGTATAGGCGACGCGGTAGCGTCGCCCCGCCTTGTCGAGCGCATCCAGCGCCGCCGACCGCCAGATGCACCCTTGGTTGGCCAGGGCCAGCGGCAACGGGTCCCGCGTCGGGGCGCAGCCGTTGCGAAGGCCGACCCATACCAGCGGCTCGCAATGCGCCTCGACAGCGCGGAAACCGGGACTCTCCTCCGTCGCCATCAGTGCCACGTCGATCTCCCCCTCGAGGGCCAGGCGGCGCAGGTCGCCACTGGATTCCAGCCGCACGTCCACGTCGACATGTGGATGAGTGGAGGCGAACATCTTCAGGATCAGCGGGATCGCGAAGATCCCCGCATCGTAGGGCGCCCCCAGCGACACCCGCCCCTCCATCGCCGGCCGGCGAAAATAGTCCAGCGCCGCGTCGTTGAGCGTCAGCATCTTGCGGGCGAAGCCGAGCAGATACTCGCCGTCGACGGTCAGCTCGACGACCCGCGTCTCGCGGCGAAACAGCGGCCGCCCGACGATCTCCTCCAGCTTCTTCACCTGCAGGCTGACAGCCGAGGGCGAGCGGAACACCCGCTCCGCCGCCCTCGTGAAATTGCCGGTCTCGCAGATCGCCACGAAGGTGCGGGCGAGATCGATGTCGAGATTGGTGATGACGGGCGTCATCTGGTTCATCGCGGCGACCTTCCTGTCCCTGCGGGCCCACATCCATGCGCCCATATCTATGAGTTTCTCTCAATCATCATATTAGAACGTTTCGTTGGACTCATCAATCCCGAAGGACCACTCTCCACTCGACCCAACGCAGACAAAGGAGAGTGACATGCTTCAGTGGATCTATTCGCCGCGCATCGAGGAGCCCGCCGCCGCCAATCTCGCCAGCCGGGGCACCGGCGGTTGGCTGCGCTCCTGGACCGTCGAGCGGCGGCGCCAGAAACTGCGCCGCGACGCCATCGCGACGCTGCTGCGGGTCGACGACGACGTGCTGCGCGACATCACCGGACTGGAGCGGCATCAGGTCGAGGCGGCGGCCCGGCTGCCGCTGGAGGTGGACGCGCTGGAGCGCCTGCGCCGGATGCGCGACGCTTGAACCCGGCAACGCCTCATGCGGCGGGTTGCTGACGGCCCGGCTCGGCCGGACCTGATTGCCGGCGGGAGGTGACATGCCGGCCTGGCGCACCGTCGGTCGCCGCGCGTGGATCGGGCATTTCGATCCACGGCGGCGCTGCGCCGCGCTCGATGTCGGATCGAAGGGCGAGAGACACCGGCCAAACCGCGAGATGGCGACACCGCCGTTACACCGAGACCCGGGGGCGAAGCACACGATCAAATCTCGGTCACGAAAACGTTTGCCGAGCCTCGCTCCAATGCACTGCAGATCGTTTCCGATCAGTGTGCAATCGTAAGCGCAAGACTATCAATTCAAAAAAATTCCATCAAAAGATGTAGGGACTTGCAATGTTTTCAGCATTTGGATTGCGAACTGTCCGAAGATATATTTTCGATCACGCGTAATAACTACCCCTGATATATCAACACGTCCAGGATGCATAATAAAATCAGAAACTTAGACATGGAAACGCGTGGGCCTTTCGGCAATTGTTAAGATTTCCCGCCTACCTATTGGCCACCGATAAATCAATCGGGATGAATAAAAAGCCCGCTTTATAGTTTGCGACACTGGGAAACACCCCTCCTGACGTTGCGAAACATCAAGCCAGGTTTGTCGCGGCATGGTTCGGTCCTGACCGCGGGTTCATGGGATGGATCTGTTCCTTGAAGGGGAAGCACATGTTCGGTTCAAAAAATCGGTCCGGCTCGACCGCCGCCGCAATCCTGGACGCACTCGACAAGTCTCTCGCCATCATCGAATTCAGCCCCGAGGGAAAGATTCTGACGGCGAACCCGAATTTCTGCGCCGCGCTCGGCTATGAGCTGAGCGAGATCGCCGGCCAGCACCATTCGCTGTTCGTCGATCCTGCCGAGGCCCGGACCGCCGAGTACCGCGAATTCTGGGCCAAGCTCGCCCGCGGCGAATTCGACGCCACCCAGTACAAGCGCATCGGCAAGGGCGGCCGCGAGGTCTGGATCGAGGCCTCCTACAACCCGGTTCTCTCCGGCAGCAAGGTCGTCAAGGTGGTCAAGGTCGCCACCGACATCACCGCCGTCCGCCTGCAGAACGCCGAGAACTCCGGCAAGCTCCAGGCGCTGTCGCGAGCCCAGGCGGTCATCGAGTTCAAGCCCGATGGCACGATCCTCACCGCCAACGAGAACTTCTGCAACGCCCTTGGCTATGGCCTGGAAGAGATTCGCGGCCGGCATCATTCGATGTTCGTCGATCCGGCCGAAGCCGCCAGCGCCGGATATCGCGAGTTCTGGGCGAAACTCGCTCGCGGCGCATTCGTCTCCGACGAGTTCCGGCGCATCACCAAGGGCGGCAAGGAGATCTACATCCAAGCCTCCTACAACCCGATCCTCGACATGAACGGCAAGGTCATGAAGGTGGTGAAGTTCGCCAGCGACGTCACCGGCCGCGTCTATGCCGTCAACACCATTGCCGCCGGCCTCGGCCGCCTTGCCGAGGGCGACGTGTCGCAGGAGCTGGCGGAACCTTTCATCCCCTCCCTCGACAAGCTGCGCCAGGACTTCAATGCCTCGGTCGCGGTGCTCCGCGAGACGCTGACCGCCGTCGGCGACACCGCCTCGCAGATCAGCAGCGCGACGGAAGAGATCCGCGTCGCCTCCGACGATCTCGCCCGCCGCACCGAGCAGCAGGCCGCCTCCGTCGAGGAGACCTCCGCCGCCCTCGGCGAGTTGACCGACACGGTGCGCGCCTCCGCCGCCCGCGCCGAGGAGGCGGGAAGCCTCGTCGCCAGGACCAAGGCCGGAGCGGAGAGTTCCGGCGAGGTGGTCGCCAAGGCCGTCTCCGCCATGGGCGAGATCGAGAACTCCTCGACCCAGATTTCCCAGATCATCGGGGTGATCGACGAGATCGCCTTCCAGACCAACCTTCTTGCCCTCAACGCCGGCGTCGAGGCGGCCCGGGCGGGTGAGGCCGGCAAGGGCTTTGCCGTCGTCGCCCAGGAAGTCCGGGCGCTCGCCCAGCGCTCGGCGGAAGCCGCCAAGGAGATCAAGGGCCTCATCCAGAAGTCCACGGCCCAGGTCGGCGAGGGCGTCATGCTCGTCGGCGAGACCGGCAAGGCGCTGCGCACCATCGTCTCGGAAGTCCAGGCCATCGACCAGAACGTGCGTGCCATCGTCGAGGCGGCCCGCAACCAGTCGATCGGCCTTGCCGAGATCAACAAGGCGGTCGGCTCGATCGACGAGGGCACCCAGCAGAACGCCACCATGGTCGAGGAATCCACCGCCGCCTGCCACAATCTCGCCGGCCAGACCCAGGAGCTCGACGCGCTTCTCGCCAGGTTCTCCATCTCGCGGGGCGGCCGCTCGAACCCGCGCGCCGCCAATCGCCACGCCAACCCGGCACAATCTCCGGCGCGTAAACTTCAAGGCAACCTCGATAGGGCATATTCGACCAACGGCAACGCTGCTCTGAAGCAGGACACCTGGAAAGATTTCTGATGCTCGCCCAGACTTTTGACACCGCCGACCTCCACGAGGCGGCCATCGAGATCATCGCCTTCGAGATCGGCGGCCAGCAGTTCTGCGTTCGCACGACGGCGGTCCGCGAGATCCGCGGCTGGAGCAAGTCCACCCCGCTGCCGGGCTCACCCCACGAAGTGATGGGCATGATGAACCTGCGCGGTTCGATCATTCCCATCGTCAACATGGCCTCCAAGCTCGGCATGGCCCCCTCCGAACCCGATGCCCGCAGTGCGGTCATCGTCGCCGAGGTCCAGAGCGCGGTGATCGGCCTTCTGGTCGACCGGGTCGCCGACATCCTCACCGTCGAGGCGAAGGTGGTCCAGCCGACGCCGGAGATGCGCGGCAGCTTCACCGGCGGCTACGTCACCGGCGTCCTCGCCACCGCCCAGGGAATGATCTGCTTCCTCGACCTCGACAAGATGTTCGCCGGCTTCACGCTGGACGAAGAAGCCGCCTGACCGGCGCCCTCTTTTCTGCCTCCTGACCCTGACGGCGCTTCACGGAACTCCCGTGTCGCGCCGCTTTTTTGTCGGGCGGCAGCGACCCCCCGATGAGGCTGCGCAGCCGCGCCGGCGCGCATGAAATCTTTTCGGCAGATCAGCACCTTGCCGAACCGTCCGGCGACGACAGCTTTGTGCGATCTCGTCTCGCACGGTTGGCCATGGCCGAATTTCTCGCGCAACACTCCGCCCTCATCGGGCTCGCTCTCATCACCCTCGTCTTCATCGCCTTCGTCATCGAGCGTTACCCGCCCGAGGTCGTGGCCTGTTGCGGGGCGATCGCCTTCCTTCTGTGCGGCTATCTCGACACCCGGCAGATCTCCGACGTCTTCTCCAATCCGGCACCGATCACCATCGCCGCGATGTTCGTGCTCTCCGGCACGCTGATCCGCACCGGCGTCCTCGACGCCGCCGCCAGCCTTCTGTTGAGCCACGCCACCCGGCGGCCGATCACGACGCTCGTTCTCACCTCGGTCGGCGTGATCCTCGCCTCGGCCTTCATCAACAACACTCCGGTCGTCATCGTCTTGATCCCGATCTCCATCGAGATCGCCCGGAAGCTCAAGATCGCCGAGACCAAGCTGTTGATGCCGCTGTCCTTCATCACGATCCTCGGGGGCACCTGCTCGATGATCGGGACGTCGACCAATCTTCTCGTCGACGGCGTCGCCCGGGGCCAGGGCCTCGAGCCGTTCCCGATCTTCGAGATCACCCCCATCGGTCTCGTCGCCGCGGCGGTCGGCCTCGCCTATCTCGCCCTCGTCGGCTGGCGGCTCCTGCCGAGCCGCGACGGCGTCGGCGCCAAGCTCTCGGAGAACGACCAGGACGACTATCTGACCGAAATCGTCGTGCGCGACGGCTCCAGCGCGATCGGCAAGGCGCTCGGCGAGGTCGGCGCCTTGTCGTCTCGCGGCATCCGGCCGGTGGCGCTGCGCCGCGGCACCGAGACGCTGCGCCGGGACATCGCCGACATCGTCCTCCAGAAGGCCGACCGGATCGTGATGTTCGCGACCCCGGAGGAGATCCTGACCCTCCATGCCAGCGACGGCTTCCGCATCGCCCGCAGCCGGCCGGCGCGGGCCGGCGAGGACCGGATGGTGGTCGAGGCCACCGTCGCCCCACACCGGCGCGGCATCGGACGCGGCGTGATGGAGCTGAGCGGTCTTTCGGGTTCGGGCAGTTCGGTGCTGGGGGTCCGGCGCCACCGCCACGTGCCGGGGCCCAGCCTGCAGGCGATCCGGCTGCGACCCGCCGACCGGCTGCTGCTCGAAGGCCCGCCCGACGCGATCGCCCGGATCACCGAGGAAAACGACCTCGTCGGCGTGAATGTCAGCCAGGCAAGGCGGTTTCGCCGCGAGAAGGCGCCGCTCGCCATAGCCGCTCTCCTGGCCGTCATCGTCGTTTCGGCTTTCGGCCTCGTCAACATCCAGACCGCCGCCTTCGTCGCCATCGCCGCGATCCTGCTTTTGCGGGTCATTGACGCCGACGAGGCCTGGCGGACGATCCGCGGCGACCTGCTCATCCTGATCTTCGCCATGCTGGCGATCGGCACTGGGATGGAACAGGCCGGCACCGCCCAGATGATCGTCGACTGGGTCACCCCTTTGATCGAGGGCGCCTCGCCGATCGTCGTGCTGCTGGTGGTCTATGCGGTGTCGTCGCTGCTCACCGAGATCGTCACCAACAACGCCGTCGCGGTCATCGTCACGCCCATCGCCATCACCCTCGGCGTCAAGCTCGGCATCGACCCGCGCAGCCTGGTCGTCGCCGTGATGTTCGGCGCCTCGGCCTCCTTCGCGACGCCGATCGGCTACCAGACCAACACCCTGGTCTACGCCGCCGGCAACTATCGATTCATGGATTTCGTGAAGGTCGGCCTGCCGATGAACATCCTCGTCGGCATCGCCACGACGATCGCTATCTACTTTTACTACCCGACCTGACGCCTGCGCGTCTGATACAAGCGGACCGGGAGATTGACTCCCGGTCCGCTGGTATCGAGCCCGCGCGGCGTTTGAGCGTCAAATCCTTGGCGCCGGTCAAAGACCGGGGCCGACGGTATGAGACGCGCTCAGCGCCGGCCCCTCACCCGGCCGGCGCGGCTCAGCCGGATCGCCGACTGGGCGGCGGCGAGGCGGGCGATCGGCACGCGGAAGGGCGAACAGGAGACGTAGTCGAGCCCGGTCTCCTCGAAGAAGGCGATCGAGGCCGGGTCGCCCCCCTGCTCGCCGCAGACGCCGAGCGAGATGTCGGGCCGCGTGCGCCGCGCCTTCTCGCAGGCCAGCGCCACCAGTTCGCCGACGCCCTCGACGTCGATGGTCTGGAACGGGTCGCGCTCCAGGATACCCTCGCGCATGTAGGTCGACAGGAACGTCCCGGCGTCGTCGCGCGAGATGCCGTAGACGGTCTGGGTCAGGTCGTTGGTGCCGAAGGAGAAGAAGTCCGCCACCTCGGCGATGCTGTCGGCGCGCACGATCGCCCGCGGCAGTTCGATCATCGTGCCGACGAGGTAGTCGATCCGCCGGTCCCGTTCCTCCATCACCCGGGCCGCCACCGCGTCGATGCGGGCCTTGAGGAAGTCGAGCTCCCGGCGAAGGCTGACCAGCGGCACCATGATCTCCGGCACCACCGCCGCGCCGGCCCGCTCGCCGGCCTCGATCGCCGCCTCGAAGATCGCCCGCGCCTGCATCTCGGCGATCTCCGGATAGGAGATGGCGAGCCGGCAGCCGCGATGGCCGAGCATCGGATTGAACTCCTCGAGTCCGGCGATGCGCTGGCGCACCACCGCCGCGTCGACGTCGAGCTGCAGCGCCGTCTCGGCGATCTCGCTCTCGCTCTTGGGCAGGAATTCGTGCAGCGGCGGATCGAGCAGCCGGATCGTCACCGGCATGCCGGCCATGATCTCGAACAATTCGATGAAGTCCGAGCGCTGGATCGGCAGCAGCTTGTCGAGCGCCCGGCGCCGGCCGATCTCGTCGCTGGCCAGCACCATCTCGCGCATCGCCTGGATGCGGTCGCCCTCGAAGAACATGTGCTCGGTGCGGCAGAGGCCGATGCCCTCGGCGCCGAAGTTGCGCGCCGCGCGCGCCTCCGGCGGCGTGTCGGCATTCGCCCGCACCCGCATCCGGCGGGACTGGTCGGCAAATTCCATCAGCGTCGCGAAGTCGCCGGACAGGCTCGGCCGGATCAGCCGCACGGCGCCGAGGATGACCTCTCCCGACGCGCCGTCGATGGTGATCCGGTCACCCTCCCGCAGCACCCGGTCGCCGGCATGCAGCGTGCCGGCCGCGGCATTGATGCGCAGCGAGCCGGCGCCGGTGACGCAGGGCTTGCCGATACCCCGCGCGACGACCGCGGCGTGGCTGGTGGTGCCGCCGCGGATCGTCAGGACGCCCTCGGCCACATGCATGCCGTGGATGTCCTCCGGATGGGTCTCGTTGCGCACCAGGATCACCGGCCGCTCGTCGACGGCGAGGGCCTGGGCCCGTTCGGAGGTGAAGGCGATCACCCCGGTGGCGGCGCCCGGCGAGGGGCCCATGCCCCGCGCCAGCACCGTCGTCTCGCCGTCCCGGTCGATGGTCGGATGCAGCAACAGGTCGAGGGAGGCCGGATCGATCCGCAGGATCGCGTCCTGCGCCTCGATGATGCCGTCGCTGACCAGTTCGACCGCGACGCGGACCGCCTCGCCGGCATTCCGGCGCGCCGGCCGGTACTGCATCAGGAACAGCGCGCCGTCGCCGACCATGAAGTCGACCTCGACCGCGTCGCCGACATGCCCCTCGATGCGCGTCACATGACCGGCGAGTTCGGAGAACACCGCCGGAAACGGCGCCGCCCCGTCGGCGACCAGACTCGCAAGGTCGATCGTCTCGGGCGCCTCGTCGAAGGCCTCGATCCGCCCGCCGAGCGCGAATTCCCCCGTCAGCCGCGCCTCGCCCGTCGCAAGGTCGCGGGAGATCGCCCGGCCGCGGCCGGATTTCTGGTTGCGCTCGTTGAAGATCATGCCGTGGACGGTGATCGCCAGCCCGGCATTCTCGGGGATCGCGTGGAGCATGCGATGGGAGGCGGCGAGCGGGCTGCGCCAGCTGGCGAAGCTCGCCTGGATCACCTCGACCAGCTGCTGCAGCGGCGTCTGCGGCACCACGGCGCCGAGCTCGCGCTCCAGGAAGTCGTGGTAGCGGGCGATCAGCATCCGCCATTCGCTGACGTTGCGCGGCTCCGACGTCCAGCCGGCCCGCTCGCGCTCGCGGTCGCCGAGATCCTCGAATTCGGCGAGATCGGCGTCGAAGACCAGCGCCGCGTAGCTCTCGATGAAACGACGATAGCTGCGATAGGCGAAGTCGCTGTCGCTGAGTTCGGCAGCGAGGATGTCGACGGTGCGGTCGGTCAGCCCGACGTCGAGGACGCTCTCGGCAAGGCCCGGCATGTGGGTGGCGGCGCTGGTGCGCACGGCCAGCAGCAGCGGCCGCTGGTCGCCGCCGAAGCGCCGGTCGGCGACGGCCTCGAGCCATTCGACGGAGGATCTGAGATCGGTCTTGAGCGCCTGGGGCAGATCGCCGCCCGCCCCCTTGGTCTCGCGCCAGGCGTGAGTCGCGATGGTGAAGCCCGGCGGCACCGGCGCGTCGAGCGAGGCCAGCAGCGCGAGATTCGCACCTTTCAGCCCGAGGGCCGCGACGGCATCGGCGGTTTTCTCGGCGTCGCCCTGCCTGAAGGTGAAGATCCGCTTGGGCATCCCCTATAGGTCCGTCAGTCCCGTTGTCCCGGCCGCCTCGCGGCCATTCCCACCGGTCTAGAGCAAAATTCCCGCCGCGCCAATTGCTGCAATGCGAAAACGCCCCCGTCCGCACAACCGGCCTGCGCTGCCGCCATCGCCGCCGCCGCCGCCGCCGCGCGCGGTCGCGGAGCGCTCGACCAAGCGCCAGCGCCATCCGCCGCGTGCGAGCCGGGAGGACGTCACCACGGCGCTCCGACCGACCGACCTCATGACGTCGAGAACTTAACGAGCAGACGCCTTGCCGCGCCTCGCGGATCGAGTTCCACCTATATGTGGCGGACACCTGAGCGAGCGGGATAGCTCCTCGCGAACGATCGATGAGAATAAGCCCTGAACGCACGAACGGCCGAGGCATCCGCCCCGGCCGTCCTCATGCAGCGTCCCGCGAACCACCGTCGCCGGCGGGTCGCTCGGATCACATGTGCTTCTGGATGATCGCCGCCATCTGCGCCGCGCCGACGGCGCCGGCATATTTCTCGCCATTGACGAAGAAGGTCGGCGTCGCGCTGACGCCGAAGTCGTTCTCGCCGGCCTGCTGCACGGCGACGACGTTCTTCTGCAGGTCCTTGTCGTTCAGGCAGGCCTTGAACTGCTCCTCGCTCATGCCGGCAAGGCGCGAGATCTTGAGAAGCTCCGCCGAGGCCTGGTTGGAATAGGCCCATTGCGGCTGCTGGTCGAACAGGACGTCGACCATGGCGGTGCGCTTGGCGTCGTCGCCGGCGCAGCGGGCCAGCATGAAGGCGGCCAGCGCGCGCGGATCGAACGGGAATTCGCGGATGATCAGCTTGGCCTTGCCGGTGTCGATGAAGTCCTTCTTGATCGTCGGATAGCTGGTCTCGTGGAAGTCCCGGCAGTGGGAGCAGGTCAGCGAGGCATATTCGACGATGGTGACCGGCGCATCGGCATCGCCGATGACGACGTCCGGCAGGGCCTGCTTGGACATCAGCTTCTCGACGTCGACCTTGCCCTCGGGCTCGGGCGCCTTCACGTCACTTGCGGCGGCCTCGCCGGCCCCCGAGGTCTCGGCCTGGGCGAGAAGCACCGGCCGCTCGGCCGAGGCCGAGCCCGCGTCGTCGGCGGCCAAAGCGACGCTCGACCAGCCGCCGAGCGCCAGCACGCCTGCGAGGGCGGCCGACGCGGCGAGGACGGTGCGGCGCGCGGCGCGGCGGTCGGCGGTGATCTTCCCGGATGAAACTCTCATGGACACACTCTCTCCTGATTGCCGTCGCCGGCTTCCCGTCGCGGTTTACGGGAGGCCGGTGGATTTTTAAAGGCAGGAAGCCGCCGCTGCGAGCGCCGCTGACGGCCTTGTGTTCGACGAATCCATTACGATTCGTTCACCTTGCCGCCCATCCGCCCTCACCTCGCTCCGCTTACTTGCCGGGCAGCCGGCTGAGCGTCGACAGCGCGAAGGCCTCCAGCGCCGCCTTGAGCTTGGGATCCTCGATCCGCGCGATCATCCCCGCGACCTTGTCCTTCTCGTCCGCATCGAGCGCCCGGGTCTTCGGGCGGAGATCGCGCTTCGGCACGGCGACCGGCTTCTGAACGAAGCGGATCTTGGCGACCGCGTGAAAGCCGAAGAAGCCGTTCACCCGGGAGAGGATCTCGGTGGTCTGGTGCTGCAGCCGCAGCGCCGCCCGCGGCTCGGCCGCGACCACCAGCGTCGCCGGCTCGAACGGCTCGCCGCTCGCCCGGTCCCTCGGCCATTGCAGCTTTTCCGGCCGCGTCGTCTCGGCGAGGCGCGCCCCGACGATGCCGGCCCAGGCCGCGACGAGGCCTGTCGTCATGCCGGCCTTGCGCCTGAGAATCGGGTCGATCACGTCGCCGGAGATCTCGGCGAGCGGCTGCGCGCCGCGCCGCCAGCGCTTGGCCGCCTCCGGCCGCTTGTCGCCCCAATCCGGTCGCTTATCGAAGGAACTCGCGTCCGTCATGATCTCGCACCACTCCAGCCGGGACTTCGGCAACGCATAGCGCGCCCCGCCCGCCCGCCGCAACCGGCGCGCCGGGTCGCGACCGGGAGGCCACCCGTCGCCCGGGCCGGCCGACACCGTGCCGCGGTTGCCAATCCGGCAGCACCATGCCACCAGATCCTCCCGAACGGGCGTCCCGCCCCACCTTACCCGCCTGCCGCCGGATACCGCCACAGCCCATGACGACCATCGATCCGCAGGCGTTCTCGGCAGCCCTGCTCGGCTGGTACGACACCCATCACCGCACGCTCCCCTGGCGGGTGTCGCCCCGCGATCGCGCCGCCGGGACCCGGCCCGACCCGTACCGGGTCTGGCTGTCGGAGATCATGCTGCAGCAGACCACCGTCGCGGCCGTGAAGGCCTATTTCGAGAAGTTCACCGCCCGCTGGCCGCGCGTCGAGGACCTCGCCGGGGCGCCGCAGGCGGACGTCCTCGCCGCCTGGGCGGGGCTCGGCTATTATGCGAGAGCCCGCAATCTCCATGCCTGCGCCATCGCGGTCCACGAGACCCATGGCGGCCGATTCCCGCAGACCGCCGCCTCGCTGAAGGCTCTGCCGGGGATCGGCGACTACACGTCTGCCGCCATCGCCGCCATTGCCTTCGACGAGCCGGCCGCCGTCGTCGACGGCAATGTCGAGCGGGTGGTGACGCGGCTTGAGGCGATCGACACGCCCCTGCCCCGCGCCAAGGCCCAGATCCGCGCCGTCGTCGCGTCCCTGACGCCGGACCGCCGGCCCGGCGACTTCGCGCAAGCGATGATGGATCTCGGCGCGACGATCTGTACGCCGACGAAGCCGGCCTGCGTCCTCTGCCCGGTGCGCCCCTTCTGCA
This sequence comes from Fulvimarina sp., assembly GCA_002700095.1. Classification (GTDB taxonomy): domain Bacteria; phylum Pseudomonadota; class Alphaproteobacteria; order Rhizobiales; family Rhizobiaceae; genus Jiella. Next base: position 44,749 of record PACL01000096.1, read on the forward strand.
CCGCGACGAAGACCGCCGAGGCCGAGCGCTTCCCGGTCAAGCCGAAGAAGGCCGCGGTGCCGGAGCGGCGCGGCGCCGCCTTCGTGGCGCTGCGCCCCGACGGCGCCGTCTTCCTGCGCAAGCGTCCGGGCAGCGGCATGCTCGGCGGCATGAGCGAGCCGCCGTCGAGCGCCTGGTCGGCCCGCGGCGACGGCGCCCTCGGGCCCGATGCCGCGCCCTTTGCGGCCGGGTGGCGGCGCGCCGGCGAGGTCGAGCACGGCTTCACCCATTTCCGCCTGACCCTCGAGGTCTGGCGCGCCGACGATGTGCAGGACCCGGCGATCGAGGGCTGGTGGTCGGCCCCGGACGCGGTCGCCGGCGAGGCCCTGCCGACCCTCATGCGCAAGGTGCTTGAGGCCGCCGGCGTCAGCCCGGCCGGCGGCACCAAACCCGCCACCACCGCCAGACGAACGAGGAAACCCGCATCATGATGCCCGACACGCCCCGCCACGTCGTCTTCGACATCGGCAAGGTGCTGATCCACTACGATCCGCACATCCCGTTCCGCGACCTCATCCCGGACGAGGCGGAGCGGAGCTTCTTCCTCACGCAGATCTGCTCCCACGAATGGAACCTCGAACAGGATCGCGGACGCTCCTGGCCGGAGGCGGAGGCCGAGGCCATCGCCCGCCATCCGGACCGCGCCGAGCACATCCGGGCGTTCCGCCGCAACTGGCACCGCATGGTGCCCCATGCCTATGACGGCAGCGTCGCCCTGATGCTGGGCCTGATCGAGGCGGGCGTCGACGTGACGATGCTGACCAACTTCGCCTCCGACACGTTCCGCGAGGCGCAGGGCATCTTTCCCTTCCTGACCGGGACCCGCGGCGTCACGGTGTCGGGCGATATCGGCCGGATCAAGCCCGACCGGGCGATCTACGACGCCCATGTGGGAAGCTTCGGCCTCGATCCGGCAAGGACGCTGTTCATCGACGATTCGCTCCCGAACGTCGAAGGCGCCCGCGCCGCCGGCTGGCAGGCGGTGCATTTCGTCTCGCCCGAGGGGCTTGCGGCGGACCTTGCCCGCCACGGCCTGCCCACGACCTGATCGGGAGCCGGGCATAGCGTCCCAGCTCGCCGAGCCGCAAGCGCCTACCGCGCGATCGATCCCAGCGGAATGCGCGCCTTGAGGCGCAGGCCGGAGGCCGGCCAGTCGAGGGCCATCTCGCCCTCGAGCTGCGTCCTCACGCAGAGCTGGATCAGCTTCGAGCCGAAGCCGATCTCGGCCGGCGGATCGCTCGGCTCGGGGCCGCCGGTCTCAATCCAGTGGAAGTCCAGCGCGTCGCCGTTGAGGGCCCAGGAGACCGACAGCTTGCCGCCTGGCTGCGACAGGGCGCCGTATTTGTTGGCGTTGGTCGTCAATTCGTGGATGAGCAGCGCCACGTGGGTCGTCGAGTTGACGCCGAGCCGCAGCTCCGGCCCCGCGATCGACAGGCTCTCGACCCCCGGCTTGCGATAGGGCTCGACGAGGATGCGGACGATGTCGGCGAGAAAGATGTCCTGGTAGTTCGCGTCGTCGTCGTCGGAGATCGCCGGTCGGATCAGGTCGTGGGCGCGGGCGAGCGAGATCAGCCTCCCCTGCAGGGCCTGCGACATCACCAGCGGGTCACTGGCGCCCCTTGCGGTCATGGTGATCATGCCGCGCACGATGGAAAACAGGTTCTTCATCCGATGATGCAGCTCGCGCACCAGCACCTTGCGCGATTCGAGCGCCTTCTGGCGAACCGTCACATCCCGGAAGAACAGCGTCACCTCGGCGCCGCTGGGTGCCGCCCGCGCCTCGATCCAGCGCTCCATCTGCGGGATCTTCACCACCGCTTCGGAAAGCTCCGCCTCTTCGCCCGTCAGGAGGGCGTTCGTCACCATGGCGACGAAGGCATCCGCCTCGCCGCGCGGAAACACGTCGAAGAGCCGCCTGCCGATCGGCTCGCAGCCGGCATCGAGGATCCTGCGCGCCGAGCGGTTGGCGTAGATCACCGTCATCTCGCGATCGATGCTGAGAACCCCGTCCGCCATGCTCTCCAGCACCAGCGCCAGCCGCTGGCGGTCCTCGTCCGCCGCCCGCTGCAACGCGCCCCGGCGGGCAACCTCGACCCGCAGCCGGATCTCGCTCTCGACGCCCCTGGCGATCGAACGCAGCGTATCGATCTCCTCGTCCAGCCATCGCCGCGGCTCGCTCTGGATGACGCAGAACGACCCGAACACGTGGCCGTCCGCCCCGATGACCGGAACCCCGAGATAGGCGATCACGCCGAGGTCCGAGATCGCCAGGTTGTCGCGCACCAGCGGATGGACGCGCGCATCCTCGACCGCCAGGAGCTCCCCGGACGAGACGACATGCTGGCAGAAGGAATGGCTGAGCGGCGTCTCGCGGGTTGAGGAATAGGGCGTCGGAAGGCCCTCCTGCGCCTTGAAGAACTGCCGCGTCTCGTCGACCAGCGACAGCAGCGAGACCGGCGTGCCGAGAAGCCGCGTCGCCAGTTTTACCGCCCGGTCGAAGACCTCCTCGGTCTGCGTGTCGAGAAGGTTGCTGTCAGCCAGGGCGTCCAGCCGCTCCCGGTCCCCGATCCGATCGACCGGTCGTTGCTCGGTCTCGATCGGCGGAAAGCTGTCTGGCATGGGCGGTGAACCTTCACGGGTGGCGGGCGGACGGAGGGGCCGGCATGCTGCTGCCTCGTCAGGGCCCGGCAGGCGCGGACTGCGAGCTGGACTTGGGCGGCCGGGGACAAGATGCCTTGCAGATGGGCACCGCCTGCCCCTATTACGACCATGTGACATCCGGCCGACGTGCTTGCCGGAGTTAGGGAGCTATCACGAGGCGGCAACGGCCGCCGGAACGAATTGATGCACAGGGTGAATGATCGCGGCTGATGACTTCTCCGACAGACCAGAGATCCTCCGCTCGGCTGCCGCGCTTTGAGAGCGGGCTGCCCGAGCTCGACGCCATTCTCGGCGGCGGCTTGGCCGAGGGCGCCAGCTACGTCGTCCAAGGCTCGCCTGGCACCGGCAAGACCATTCTCGCCAATCAGATCTGCTTCGCCCAGGCCGCGCAGGGGCGCAAGTCGCTCTATCTGACGCTGATGTCCGAGAGCTTCTCGCAGATGTTCGCGTTTCTCGGCTCGCTCGACTTCTTCGACCTGACCCGGATCCCCGAATACATCTACTATGCCAGCGCCTATCCGACCCTTCGCGACGAGGGCATCGACGCGCTTCTGCACCTGATCGTCCAGGAGATTCGTGAGCGCCGGCCGAGCCTCCTGGTCTTCGACGGCTTCCTGGCGATCGGCGAGTTCCTCGATCCGGAACGCCGCGACAACGAGTTCCGGCGCTTCCTCAACGAACTCGGCGCGCTTGCGGCACAAAACCGCATCACCATCCTCCTGCTCACCAATTCCGACCGCGGTCCGTCGTCGCCGGAATACACCATGATCGACGGCTGGATCGAACTGCTCGACGACCTTTCGCCGCACCAGCCGCGCCGCGAACTCGTCGTCCACAAGCATCGCGGCAGCCCGATCCTCCGGGGCCGGCACGAGTACCGCATCGCCTCGCCCGGCCTCGTCGTCTATCCGCGGATCGACGCGGACGCGCCGGCGCGCGAGCCCGCCGCCCTCTCCGCCGCTGGCTCCCATTCCCGCTCCCCGGCCCGCCTGACGACCGGCATCGCCGGTCTCGACGCCATGCTCGGCGGCGGCATCCCCGCCGGCACGACGACCGCCGTCGTCGGTCCGACCGGCAGCGGCAAGACGACGGTCGGGCTGCATTTCCTGGCCGCCGCCACGCCCGCCGAGCCTGCGCTCTTCGTCGGCTTCTTCGAATCGGCCGCGCGGCTGACGGCCAAGGCCGCCGGAATCGGCCTCGACCTCGAACCGCTGGTCGAGGCAGGAACCGTGCGGATCCTCCGGATCCCGCCGGTCGGCCCGCTGATCGACGAGATCGGCTGGCGCATCGTCGAGGCGGTCGAGGCCTCCGGCGCCCGGCGCGTGGTGATCGACGGCCTAGCAGAAACCTGCCGCTCGCTCGCCGACGAAGCCCGCCTGCGCTGCTTCCTCGATGCCCTCGACGACCGCCTGGTCGGCCTCGGGGCGAGCGTCGTCCACACCCGCGAGGTGCCGGACCTCCTGTTTCCGACGTCGCTCGCGACCGGCCAGTTCTTCGCAGTTGTGGACAATACTCTGCTCTTGCACTATGCGCTGTCGGGGTACGCGGTCGAGCGAAGAGCTACACTTTTGAAAGTCCGCGACAGCGATTTCGATCATCACGGCAGGGCCTTCAGGATCACCGGCAACGGCCTGGTGCTGGACACGGCTGCGGACGGCGGCGATGCGCAAGGCAATGCCGCGGACACGGCGCGGTCCGGTCCGGGAGACGTCGGCTGATGGCGCGCATTCTGGTGGTTGAAGACGAGGCGATGCTCCTCATGCTGGCCTCGATCGTGCTCGAGGATCACGGCTTCGAGGTCCTGTCTGCGGCCAACGGCCGCAAGGGGCTGGAGCTTGCCCGCCGCGAGCATGTCGACGTCATCGTCACCGACTTCATGATGCCGGAGATGGATGGCATCGCCATGCTGTCGGCGCTTCGCGAGGAAGGCCACCCGGCCCCCGCGATCATGACCACGGCGATCCCCCGGAGCCAGCTGCCACGCGGCGACGAGGCGCTGTTCGACCTCTACATGCCCAAGCCCTACAACGAGGAAATCCTCGCCCAGTCGATCGGCGAGATGCTGGCCCGCAACCAGACCAAAGGCGACGAGGCGGGCTGAGCCGCGCCCGCCGCCGCTCCTCTGCACCAGACAAGTGCCGCAGGCATGCGGCGCACCCACCCGCCGATGCCGTGCCCGCAGGCTGCACCGGCGGCCGCTGCCCTCTTCGCCAGCTTTTCGTCCCGCTTACCGTCGCCGCCTTGATCCTTTCGCCCCACGCCGCGCTATAAGGGCTGATCGGGAGAGGTCGGACCGGGGAGGACGCGATGACCAGCCGCTATTTCGAAGTTCACGATGCCTGGCGCCGGGATCCGGCCGGCTTCTGGCTGGAGGCCGCCAGGGGCCTCGACTGGACGACGCCGCCGCAAACCGCCTTCGACCCCGCCGCCGGGGTCTACGGCCGCTGGTTTCCGGACGGCGAGCTCAACACCTGCCACAACGCCGTCGACCGCCATGTCGCCGCCGGCCACGGGGATCGCACCGCGATCGTCTACGATTCGCCCGTCACCGGCGCCAAGCGGCGCATCGCCTATGGCGAGCTCCTCGCCGAGGTGAAGGCGCTCGCCTTGACGCTGACAGAACTCGGCGCCGGCCGGGGCGACCGCGTCATCATCTACATGCCGATGATCCCCGAGGCGGTCTTCGCCATGCTCGCCTGCGCCCGGATCGGCGCCATCCACTCCGTCGTCTTCGGCGGCTTTGCGGCCAAGGAACTCGCCGCCCGCATCGACGACGCGGCGCCGAAGCTGATCCTGTCGGCGAGCTGCGGCATCGAGCCCACCCGCAAGGTCGAATACAAGCCGCTGCTCGACCGGGCGATCGAGCTTGCCGTCCACAAGCCCGCCGCCGTCGTCCTGAAGCAGCGCCCGGAGCTGGAGGCAACACTTGTTGAAGGCCGCGACCACGACTGGGACACGCGCCGCGCCGCCGCCATGGACAAGATCGCCGCCGGCGCCGACAGCCCCTGCGTTCCCGTCAAGGCCACCGATCCGCTCTACGTCCTCTATACGTCGGGCACCACCGGCCGGCCCAAGGGCGTCGTGCGCGACAATGGCGGCAATGCCGTCGCGCTGCACTGGTCGCTGAAGAACATCTTCGACACCGATGCCGGCGACACCTTCTTCTGCGCCTCCGACGTCGGCTGGGTCGTCGGCCACTGCTACATCGTCTACGCCCCGCTGATCCGCGGCGCGACGTCGATCCTGTTCGAGGGCAAGCCCATCGGCACCCCCGACGCCGGCACCTACTGGCGCGTCGTCGCCGAGCACGGCGCCAAGGTGCTGTTCACCGCCCCCACCGCCATCCGCGGCATCCGCAAGGAGGATCCGGACGGCGAACTGCCGAAACGCTACGACCTGTCGAAGTTCGAGGCGCTCTTCCTCGCCGGCGAACGGGCCGATCCGGAAACCCTGATCTGGGCCGAGAAGGCCCTCGACCGCCCGGTCATCGACCACTGGTGGCAGACCGAATCCGGTTGGCCGATGGTCGCCAACCCCCTCGGCCTCGGCCTTTTGCCGGTCAAGCGCGGCAGCCCGACCGTCGCCATGCCGGGCTTCGACATCCAGGTGCTCGATCCGGCCGGCCAGCCGCTGGCGGCGGGCGAGATGGGCGCCATCGCCGTCAAGCTGCCGCTGCCGCCCGGCGCCCTGCCGACCCTGTGGAACGCCGACGAGCGGTTCCGCGAGAGCTATCTCGAGGCGTTTCCCGGCTATTATTCCACCTCCGACGCCGGCTTCCTCGACGACGACGGCTACCTCTATGTCATGGGCCGCACCGACGACGTCATCAACGTCGCCGGTCACCGCCTGTCCACCGGCGAGATGGAGGAGGCCGTCGGCACCCATCCCGCCGTCGCCGAATGCGCCGTCATCGGCATGCACGACGCGGTGAAGGGCGAGATCCCCTGCGGCTTCGTCGTCCTGAAGAAGGGCTCCGAGCTCGACCGTGCGCAGATCGAGGCGGACCTGATCAGGATCGTCCGCGAGGCGATCGGCCCGGTGGCCGCCTTCCGCAAGGTGCTGGTGGTCGACCGCCTGCCCAAGACCCGCTCCGGCAAGATCCTGCGCCGCACCATCAAGGCCATCGTCGACGAGACCCCCTTCGAGACCCCCGCCACCATCGAGGACGCGGCGGCGCTGGACGAGATCCGGGCGATCGTGGCGGGGCGCTAGAGCATGATCCCGAAGAGTGGGAACCGGTTTTCGGACGAGATGATGCGGCAAGAAGAGGATGGCGCGGGACGTCGATCGATGCTGATCTCATCCCGCGCCCGCCCTCAATCCGTCCCGATCCGCCCCTCGACGCGGACCTCTCCGTCTTCACCGAGCCGGATCACCACGATCTCGCCTGACCCCGGATAGACGCCGGTGAGCGCCGTGATGTTGACCTGGTGGGAGACCAGCACGGCCTTGCGCCCTTCGGCGTCGAGTTCCGCGATCCGCTCGCGCAGCGCTTCCGTCTGCTCGTTTCTGTCGCCGCGCCCGGCAAAGAACGAGTTCAGCGCCGGCTCGTCCTCGACCGGCCGGATGCCGAGGCCTTCGGCCGTATCGCGGCTCCGGCACCACTGGCTGGGGAGGACGACGTCGACCGGCACGTCGTTCTGCCGGATCGCCGCGCCGATGCGGCCCGCCTGCCGGCGCCCCTCCTCCGACAGATTGCGCTGGGTCGAGCAGTCGCCGATCGCAAAGGCCGCGGGATCGCCGGTGCCCGGCGCGATGGCGTGGCGCATGAGGAGATGGCTGCCCGCCGCCCGCGTCGCCTGCCATGCGTCCTCAGCCTGCGCCTGCGCCGGCCACGCGAGACCCGCGGCAAGACCCACCGCCACCGCTGCCGCCATGAAATGCCGTGCCATCATCGTTCCGCCGCCTGCCTGTTGCCCGGCGACTGACTTTGCGCGCCGTGCCGCCGTTCCCAGCCCCGCCCCGCCAACGATCGCGTGACTTCGTCCGTGATCGCCCCTTCGCCCTCCCTCGCCCCGTCCTCGACACCGCATGCGCAAAGGCCGGTTCCCGTCCCCCGCGTTTCACGCTAGAAGCCACGCCGACGAGAGACCTTCGAGCCCTTCGGAGCCGGCGATGAGCGAATACACCGACAATGGCGAGACCCGGGCCCGGGTGCTGGCCGAGGCCCTGCCCTACATGCAGGCCTATGAGAACAAGACCGTCGTGGTGAAATATGGCGGCCATGCCATGGGCGACGCCGCCCTCGGCCAGGCCTTCGCCCGCGACATCGCGCTTCTGAAGCAGTCCGGCGTCAATCCGATCGTCGTCCATGGCGGCGGCCCGCAGATCGGCCGGATGCTCACCCAGATGGGCATTGAATCGCGCTTCGAGGGCGGGCTGCGGGTCACCGACGCCGAGACGGTGAAGATCGTCGAGATGGTTCTCGCCGGCTCGATCAACAAGGAGATCGTCGCGCTGATCAACGCCGAGGGGGAATGGGCCATCGGCCTCTGCGGCAAGGACGGCAACATGGTCTTCGCCGAAAAGGCCAGGAAGACCGTCGTCGATCCGGACAGTAACATCGAGCGCGTCCTCGATCTCGGCTTCGTCGGCGAGCCCGTCGAAGTCGACCGCACCCTCCTGGACCTCCTCGCCCGCTCGGAAATGATCCCGGTGCTTGCCCCCGTCGCCCCCGGCCGCGACGGCGCCACCTACAATATCAACGCCGACACGTTTGCCGGGGCCATCGCGGGCGCTCTCGAAGCCTCGCGCCTCCTGTTCCTCACCGACGTTCCCGGCGTCCTCGACAAGTCCGGCACGCTGATCAAGGAACTGTCGGTTTCGGAAGCGAAAAACCTCATCCGCAACGGCACCATCTCCGGCGGCATGATCCCCAAGGTCGAAACCTGCATCGAAGCCATCGACCGCGGCGTCGAGGGCGTCGTCATCCTCAACGGCAAGACCGAACACGCCGTGCTGCTGGAGTTGTTGACCGAGCACGGGGCGGGAACGCTGATCGTGAAGTGAGGCAAAGGGCGGGGCAGCGGGGGACTGACGAGGCGGACCTTCGACGCGTCGTCCTTCTCGGGCCCCGTCCGCAGAAAATTCACTGATCTCAGGGTGCGGCTTGGACCGGTGTCGAGACTCAAACCGACCAATCGGCGTTTGAGCGTATCTTCTCGGCGCCGGTCAAAGCCCAAGCCTCACCGCATCAACGGCGGAACAGCACCATGCCGGNATGACGCAGTTCGTCGGGCGTGACGAATTCGCCATCCGCCGTGAAGCCCGTGTCGTCACGATAATCGATATGCGTGCCGGTCACCTCGTAGCGGCCCGTATAGGCACGCTCTCGCGTTCCGCGGGCCTCGATGTAGCGACCATCGGGCAGAAGCTCATGCCGGATCTGGTCGTCCGCGGTGACCCAGATACCGACATAGGGATGGCCCGCAGCCGACGTGGCAGCGGCCTCTTGGCCAGGAAAACCGGCTTTCGTCATGACGAACCTCACTGCATCGCCGCGGTCGGGCGGATGGTGATCTCGCTGGTGTCGACGCTGGCGGGTGCGTCTATCAGCTGGCGAACGGCTCGCGCGATGTCTGATGGTTGCAAAGCGATGGCGCGGTATTCGTCCATGAAGGCCATCGTCTCGGCATGGGTGATGGTCGCGGCGAGTTCGCTTTCGACCACGCCCGGATTGACGCAGGTGACGCGCACGGTCGGGCTTTCCTGACGAAGACCGTCCGAGATCGCCCGCACGGCGAATTTCGTGCCGCAATAGACGGCAGCCGTCGGCACCGACTGCAGGGCGCCGATCGAGCCGATGTTGATGATCTGCCCTCCGCCCTGCCGCTCCATCGCCGGCAGCACAGCGCCGATCCCCCACAGCACGCCCTTGATGTTGACGTCCACCATGCGCTCCCATTCGTCGAGCTTGCCGGCGGACATGGGCGACAGGGGCATGATGCCGGCATTGTTGATCAGGACGTCGATGCGGCCCCACAGATCCAGCGCGCGCTGGGCAAAGGCCTGCATGTCGGCGCGATCGGTGACATCCAGCGCGGCGGTCTCCACCACCCCACCCGCGACCCGCAGCTCTGCCGCGAGAGCGTCCAGGCGATCGGTACGCCGCGCGCCCAGAAGCACTTTCGCACCGGCCCCAGCCAGTTCGCGGGCGATACCGGCGCCGATGCCGCTCGAGGCGCCGGTGATGAGAATGACCTTGTCCATGGCATTGTTTCCTTTCAGCCAGTTGCACCGGCAAGATGGACGCCCGGCACTGTCCGCGGTACTCCCGGCGTTCTGGACAAATTGGTTAGGTACACTGGACAATGGATCTGAACCTGCTGCCGCTTCTCCTCGCGGTATCGGAAGAACAGAACTTCCGCGCCGTGGCCGACCGACTGGGGCTGACACGGTC
>PACL01000100.1 GCA_002700095.1 Fulvimarina sp.
GCGGGCGCGGGCGCGGGCGCGGCCGCCTTTTGCGCCTTGAGATCGGCGAGCTGGCGCGCGAGCGCGGCCTTCTCGTCGTCGTACTGCTGCTTGAGCGCCGCCTTCTCCTGTGCGCTCAGGTCGGCGTTGCGCTTCTGATCGTCGTACGCGGCCTTGAGCGCGGCCTTCTCGGCCTCGAGGTCGGCCTTTGCCTGTTCCATCTCGCCCATCTTGTGGGTGAAGTAGCCCTCCCTCCGCTGCCACTTCTGCATGGTTTCGTCTTGCAACCGGTCCAGATCCTGCCGCGCCTGCTCCATCTCGTCGATCTTGCTGGTGAAGTACCCCTCCCTCACGTCCCACTTCTTCCTGGTTTCCCGGTGCCCGAGCTGCTCCTGCTGCAGACGGTGCTGCTGCTCGGCGAACTTGATGCGCTGGTTCGCAATCTCGGCCTGGGCGTTTTGCTGGTAGTTCTGCAGCGCGATCCGGCCCAGCTCGCTTTGCTGCGCGTGGCGAGTCGCGTCCTGCCTCCAGTGTTGCGCTTCCGCGCGCAGACTCTCGCGTTGCGCGACGACCTTGCGCGCTGCCTTTTCCAGCTCGTCCATCTGGGCCTTGGACTGGCTGAGTATGCCCATCTTCTCGTTGATCTTGCGTTGGAGGTACTGGGACCCCTGGTCGCCCGAGGCTACCCGCTGCCTCAGCTGGGCGATCTCCGCCTGCAGCATGGTGTGCTTCTGCGACGCGTCCGCCAACTGCTGCTTGCGTTCCGAGAGGAGCCGGTCGCGGGTGCCGAGCATGCTCAGGAGGTGGTCGTCGCGGGTCTTCCGCCTCTTGGGTGGTTTTACTGGGCCCGGGTCGGGCTCCGGGTCGGGGCCGGGCGGGTCCGGTTTGCGGGGTCTCGGGAGCCGACCAATGCGACGACCCGTCTCGATCGAGTAGTCGGGGCCCGGGCCGATGATGGGGCGGTCAGACGGGAACCGAACCTTCTTAGGTTCGTCCTTGGTCGGCTCCCGCTTGATCGGGTCGGGCTCCGGCTTCGGCTCGATCTTCGGCTCGATCTTCGGCTCGATCGGCTCCTCGGAGCGCGGGCGCGGGCCCCAACCGGGCTTGTGCGGCCACTCCCAAGGACGAAAGGCGAAGGGCTTCGCGGCCTTGCCCCCCTTCACCGGACCGTAGCTCGGCTTCTTCGCCCCCTGCGCGCCGGGGTCCCTGCGCCCCGCCCCGAGTTGGGCTTCGATGGGCTGGAACTCGAACGGGTCCGGGGGCAAAGTCGGCTCAAAGTCCTCTCGTCGGTGCACTTGCTTCTTGTCCACAAACGCCTCTACGGTTGCCGCTGTCGCCGGTGCCCCCGAGACGTAATCGGGAAACGGCAGGTCCGCGCGCATCACGGGTGGCGCTGCGCGTCGGGGCCCGGGGGGCTCGAACAGACCCGACTGCTCTCTCGGGACGTCCGCCACAGGAGGTATGGGCCGCTCGGTCATCTCCAGCTGGCCCCCCTGCGACAGCAGCTCTTCGGCGCGGATCTGGCGCCCGCCCGAGTAGGGTGCGCCCGTTTGTTCACTGCGCTCGCTGAGTTGGGGCCCGTACCCCTGGTCCACCGCCCCCTCGTACGGGCTCACTCCGACATAGTTCGACGCGCCTCGCCTGCGCTTGCGCCGTTCGTCGTCGTCGTCGTCGTACCAAGACATTTGATGTTTTTACCAAAGAAAACAGCAAGATTTTGTGTTTTTGTCGCTAAAAACATCACACCGCGACGATGTGTTTCGAGTTGGTGGGCACCATATTGACCTTGGGCTGCGCGAGCTGCGTGTGGGAGGTGTGGGACATCATGGAGGGCGCATACCCGCCCTTGCTCGACCGGTGGGAGGGGTAATGCGGGTTGATATCGAAGTGTTGGATGTACAGCCTCGACCGGGGCGCGTCGCGCGGGGCGGGCCCGAGCTTGGGACGCGCCGCGTCCTGTTTGATGGCGACCCGGTCGTGCACAAAGCTGTGCAGGGCGTCGGGGTGGATCAGCCCGTTCTTGAGAGTCCGCTCGATGACGCGCGCCTCGTGGGCGTCGTGTTCGTGCTTGAGCCCCCCCGCGCGGATGTTGAGCGCCTTGCCCACCGGCTTGTCCCGCTTGCNCNGCGCGCGCCGAAACACGCGCTCCGCGGCGCCCTCAAAGTCGGGCCGGCGCTCGCCCGGCACGTTGCGTTGCCATTTCTTGCCCAGCGCCAGAATCTGTTTTGCCTCATCGAGTGCCCGGATGCGGTCGTCTAACGAAATCATACTTTTGTGGCGCGTTTTTGAAGAACAAGAGGTGCGAAATCTCTCACCCANAGTTCACAAAAATCATAGATACGATGGAACGCCCCGAGGTAAATCCCGTTGTGACGAACATGCCCACAGAGGGGAACCGCTTGTACTCGGGAGGGTCGGCACGAATCCGCACGATTGATATCAGCAATAGCATGGTCAACGACAAAACCTGCGAGTTTGAAGTCACCGGCGTGCCCGGTCACACGCATAACGCGAGCTCCGTCTTGTCCGTCATCGCAGACTACTCCAAAACGCGCGCGCGCCAGATCGTCACGGCAAACCGCGCGTGGGGTCCGGGCGTGGTCACTTTCCCCGTGAACCACCCCACCGATAGCGTCCTGCCCGACAACTTTGAGGAGCGGGCGGACCGGGCGATCGAGCGCGGGATCGGCAGCATCGCAATGACGCCGGAGAACTGCAACTCGTTCATTTCCGAGCCCACGCGGTCCATCTCCGAGATCCGGACGCTGACGTGCCCCACTGACCAGCTGCTGACGCAGACGTACGTTGAGGAGACGTCGGGGTGGCAGGTCGTCGACNACAACGGCAACACCACCCCGCTGGTTTCGNGTTTTCCCGACGTCACGNTCGACATCNTGCCGCTCACCCAGTTCTNGGACGACGCGAAGTTCATCAGCAGCACCGCAAACACCGACAATAATNNTGTGCCCCCGTTCACGACGTACNTCATGTACGAGAACGGGACCANNTTTNNAANCGGTGGTGTCNNTNTCCCCANGGTGAACGGGAAGGGCGACATCGCACCCGACTGGGACGGCTGCCTCGTATTCTCCTGGGACATGGANGCACACCAGTANGTGTCCAAGGAGGTGACGTTCACCCCCTACATCGNGTACCGAGAAGACACGAGCGGGCTCGNCNGAGGCCTCGTATGTCATGAATAACGAGGGGGATGCCGCCTCCCACCCGACCGCGGTCAACCGCGCGCAGAGGCTCACCATCACGATCCCGTCTCTCCGGACCACCGTCGCCAAGGACGGGTACTGCCTGCTGGCAAAGGACCTCTCCAACATATTTTCGTTCGCGAGGACCGACAACGTCGACAGGCTGACGCTGGACATCCCCTTCGAGGTCGAGGGCGCCAGCGACGATCGGGACTTTGTCTACTCCGCTTCTTCGGCCTACCGCATCCCGGTCGGGAGCAGCGTGGCGATCCCGACCGACCTTGTGAACCGCGTGCCCGCCCGAGCTGCCAACGCCAACGGGGGAGGCGCCGCCGACCTTGTCGTCCACGATTTGTGGGACTACACGGCCGATCGGAGCTTCACAAAGATACTGAGAGACATGTACGAGTGGGGGGTACAGAAGGTTTTACACAATGCGAACGGCGCGTACGCCCCGACGATGACGGACGTAAACGCCATGAACTTTCGCGAGCGGTCCACCACGCGCCATGCGAGGCTGGTCCCCGACCGCGCGCGCGGCTTCACGCGCGAGTGCCGCACGCACGCGTACAACGAGGAGTTTGACTTTGCGGGAGAGAGGTTCTCCCCCCTGTTGAACACGCACAACTTCGGTGCCGCGCAGGCGGAGATCGCCACCTTCATCCCAACTCTGAACCACCCGAGGCGGGAGCACACGGGACTGGCAAACCCCGGCTCGAACAACTTGTACATACAGTGGCCCAGGACCGCCGACACCCCCGACACCGACCTGAATGTCGTGTACGCGCTGGTCGCTGGCGCCACCGTGGTGGACCTGCCCGACGAGCGCATGCTGCCCGACAACATGTTCATCGGCAACCGCATCACGCTCGACCTCGCCCCCTACCGTCGTCTTGCGGACGGTTCGCTGGACACGCCGTTCACGAGAGCCCCCGCCCAGGCCAACCTCGCAAACAACCTCGTTATCCCTCTCGCCGTTACCGTCATCTCCAAGGTTACCGCCCTGCAGAAGACGGCAACGACGCTTAGTGTGAGGGCAAGTACCAGGCTCAAGGACTACTTGGACTACCTCGCGCCCGGGATCTTCATCCCCGCCCCCGCCAACGACCCGGGCAACATACCCGATCCGGGCGGGGCGATACCACCCGGTGTGGCGATGGGGGACATTGCAGCCGGTGGCGCGGCGGACCAGAACATCCCGATAGGCGGCCTGTGCACCAAGATCAACTACCAGTACGAGGCCGGTCTGGACGCGAACGCGCTGGCGCGGATCAACGATTTCCACAAGAACGCAGCCGGTGGGAACCACGGCACTCCGTTGCGCAACGCGCTCGGCACGGCCTTCGAGCTGACCATCAGCCACCAGATAGCCGCGAACGCGCCAATTCACGTTGAGAAAAATGCTGGCGCCTTCCAGATTTTATTTCGGGATTTCCTCTTTGCCGTGCCCGTCGGGACCTACTTGTTGATCGAGTTTGCTACCGCTTACAATGGCGCCAACGGGAACGCGGTTGCCGGTCAGCGGCTGTCGATCATCGCCCCGGCCCCGAGAGCAATCACGCGCACGCTCTACGACTACGACCAGGCTGCGGACGGCACCCACGCAAACCAGGGCTGGCGAGTGTACAGCGCCATCGACCACACGGAGTGCTACTGGTACGACCACACGGTGCCGACACTCCAAAACATGACGGGCCTCTCCGCCCTCCTCCCGGATCAAATCCTCCAAGGGACCGCCTCCGTGTACATGCTGTCGGCGGAAGTGTTGGCGTCGTGGACAGCCTCCGACCTGATTCGCCAGGCGGGCGTAAACCACGGCGGGGCGATTTTCAACAGCAAGAAGAGGATCTCCCAGCACATCTGTGCCCCGATCCTGAACCCGAACGCGCGCATGGGCGCGATCGCGCCGCTCAACTTCGACACGCGGCACCTGCCACCCGAGCTGCGCGACTTCTCGCTGCGCCTTGGCGACTTGGATATGAGCCGCCTCAAGGCGAATGAGGTGACACTCAGCAAGATCACTCTCTACCAGTTCAATGGGGGCATGCAGCAACAGGCGGCCGTGCCCTCCGTCCTGCACCTCCCGCACTTTGTGGAGTACAAGCAGCTGGTCAGCGGCCTGGACTTTTCGATCGAGTGCCAGTCCTCGATGGGCTCCCCGGCGTACTATGTCATCTTTTGCAGGGATGACGCGCGGCGCGACCGCCTGCAGACGCCAAAGATCACCCAGGTCACGATCAGGTGCCTCACGACCAAGAAGAAGTCAAACAGTGTGACGGACACCAAGATAACGGAGCTCTACCACATGACCCAACGCAACTGCCACACGCGCGCGACCTACGCGCGGTCCGCGTTCAACAAGCGCCAGACCATCCTCCTTTCCGCCGAGGACGTGGGCATGATGGGCATCAAGCGGTACCAGCGCCAGAAGCGCGCGGTGTACGAGGTGAGCGGCAAGGTGGACATGCCAGGCACAGTCTACGTCGTGCTGGTGTACTCGAATCGCGCGCTAATCGTCCAGGGCCGCAACCTCGACGTGCGCAACATCTAAAATCTGCCGCCGCTGTTAGTAAAAACGCCGCCGCCGCCGCCGCTGATATGGAAACGATTGAGGAGGAGCCGGATCTGATCACTGAATTCCAGAATGTTGTAGAAGAGAACGACGCGGAGGAAGCCGTCGCAGCGTACGCACACATTTCGAAACGGATCTCTCGGGATGTTATGGGGCACTCGGATCGATCTCAAGAACCGTTTTACTCGTTGCTGGACACGGTCGAAGAAGTCCGGGAGCAAATGGAGGAGTACGCTGCGCTCAAAGAGTCCGACCCGACTTCGACCCAGGGCGCTGCGGAAAGTCTCAAGCACCAGATTGACGAGCTGTTTGGAGCCTACAGCGAAGCCCACCTGAGCGTTCAGCGGGCGGACCACTCAAGACAGTCGAAAGACGACCCCCCCCGAACCATGGAACCCAACATCCCTCGGCAAACCCAGGATGATCTGCTGACGCGGTTAGGGCGGACTACCAGCGCGAGCGAGAGAAACAAGCGGGAGCGGGACCAGATGTCACGGTTTTATGACGCTTCCGCGCAGTCCGGCGCGACTCGCGCGCTTCGTGAAGCGAAATCTCGCGGAACGTCAATCGACGAGTTGAATTATTACGAGCAGAACAAGGTGCAGAGCGATATTGTAATCGCCAACAGGATCCAACGTGAGGGTGGTCATCTTGAAACCCTCATCCAAGGGATGAAGAAGAGGCTGGAGGGGTTCAGTCGCAGGCTCGGCACGAAGAAACACGGGGGGCTCAGCACAAGAGTTGCAGACAGGGGCCGAGTTCTGAGCGGCAGTATTGGGTCGGCGATGCCGGAAACGGTTGGGGGAGGGTTTAGCCGGAGGAGAAGTTCCGGCGCCTCTGCACCCACACCAAGCTTTATGATGGCTCCCATGCCGGGCGGTTCCCCCGGACCAGAGATTGATGATAGAACCGAGCAGGAGCAAAAATATGATGGTGCTTTTGACGCTCAGTTGGAAACGTTTACAAAAAGCACCAAGGATTGGGAAAAGGGGGTCATTGAGGACAAAGGGTTGATCGCCGCCTCGGTGGACTATGATTATCCATTGGACCGCATGTCGGAAGATACAAAAAGAAAATATATCGACGTGTTGGATAGACTCGCGAAAAAACCCGACTCGTGGTTTAACACTACCTATGCAGGCGATCTAATTCTAAAACTATTCGTAGAGACCGCAGACGAGACCCGCACTCTACAAGGGAAACGTGTAAAGCCCGGCGCCAAGGATGGCGTCTCGGTTGTGGACGAGTTTGTCAAGCTGTTCGATAGCCGCATGGACGAGGGGATTGACGTGGATCATTTTTTTCGACAAGTTGAGGCTTTAAAGGCTCGGGATGCCTGGAAGGAAGCGCTAGCAATGGATCATGGAGAAGCCCGTAAGCGGAGAATGAGTGATGTAAGAATAGACCATTACCGTGGTGACGATATGTCTCGAGCAGTTAGCTACAGAATGCAAGCTATAAACCGGTTTTTAACCATCCTCCGAATGGAAGATAAAGAAGGAACCTTTGGAGAATTCGCTAAAAACAGTTACACGAGGTACCTCGGTGTCAACCCTGTCGCGGATCCTGAAGATATAGCTGAAAAATTTCCGGTAGAAAAATATTACCGCGCGAACCAAGTGGAAGACGGGGATCAAATTTCCAACGCGTACAAAAACGTTAAAAATATCCTGAGCAAAACTCTAAAGTCTCATTTTGCCTTTGATTATGGTCATAAAGTACGCGAGCGTGAATTTGAANNAGGTAAGCCGTATGAGGAACTGNACCCAAGGCTGCTGAAAAAGTATGGTGTGGACAGCTTTAAGACTCTTGCGACCAAAAAACTATTGGAAGCAATCGACGTCCAAGACACGGCCAGAAACGTTATAAAATTCATTGAACCGTTGAAAAAGCCGAAAGGACTTCGCCCGAAGCTCACAAAGTTCACAAAGCCATTAGAACTCCAGTCACTCGGGTACGCTACAGCCAAAACCGAGCTCTTAAAGGAACTAACACGAATCGACCATCTCTGGCCGGATNANAATCTGTGGAGATTTATTGTTTACCATAGCGTCACCGCGGAGGAAGGGTTTGAGATGGCAAAAGCCAGCCCGATCCAATACATAAGCAGGCTGCATCAAACGCTTGGCGGTCGTACCGATATGCGCCTGATGTCCGAGATAATACGATTAAATAAAGGCACAGAATATGAATCTTCCCTGCAGAAACTTATCGATAGACGCCGACAGCACTTTCCAAACGAGAAACGAACAGAGGCCGAAGCCGTCATAAAGAAGTGGCAAACTACCATAGAAACTGCGGCCAAGGCGCGAGCGGGCANCGATAAGNNGCGTCAGATCAAGCCGTATGAGTTGTTTAACGCGTGGGTGTCGGGCATGATGACCCAAAAAGAACATTCGGTGGGATTGGGGCTGCCAGAACGTGTTGCATACGCAAGCCCACACAAGACCAAGGCTCACTTGCAAAGGCCAAAACCAAAGCAGATACCAAAACCCATAATTAACCAACAGGCGAAGGATAAATCACAGCCACATTCGGTGAACCTGGCAAAGTGGTTTGAAAAAGCCAAAGAAAATGGTGGGAAAACTGCCCACCTTCGCGCGATGCAAATGTACCCCAATTACCCACAGGCTCTACAACATGCCTATGCGGATTCGCACCTTCTGGACGGGTTGAGGGACGAAGAGGGGAATGTAAACATGGCAGCAGTCGAGGGCCGGCTGCTGCAAGGATTNGCCGTCATAGATTGGGGGGCTAAACAGGTAATGCCCNTCGGCAAACACGGCGTCCGTTCCCATGCTATCCACCCAACAAAATCGAGAGAACGTCTGCGATATAGTTACGCCAACAACGTTGTCGTACTCGCGCAGGAGGTACATGATGCTCATAAAAATAAAGCGGGTAAGACGCGACAAGAAATACGTGATTTTGATCAGCGAAACAGAACAGCTGGCTTTTTGCAGGTACTGACCGGTGCAAACGCCAATATGTCGAAGCGCCAAGGTGATAAGAATAGACCTAAATACGGTACTGATAACGACCCCTTTCGCGAAATATTTGATCCCGAGTTACATGGATTGGTAGGACACTTTTTCGATAAGCGCAGAGAAGAAGGGAGTGGTGGTATGTGGGANCATTTTAAAAAACGATATGGGAAGCCATACGAGAGTCATGTGAGGCGTGTGCTCACAATGGTGAAACACTTGGACAAGAAGAGATTTGCTAATGAAATTGATAACATTGGGGCCTCAGGGCGTTTTGACCCAAGAGTGGTCGAATGGGTCAAATTTCATGTGTCTGGTGTTCCAGCCGTAATCAACGATATGTCCGTGTTTCGAAAAGACTTCCAAGATCAAATAGAAGGCATTCTCGCAGAATTTGACACAGGAGAAACACCGCCTCCGAGCGAGACATTACCTGACCGGGGTGACCACCGGCTTGGGCGGCGTCCGCGTGAACGGACGCAGGAGGACGAGAAAGACGAGCCACAGAAGAAAAAACACAAACCGTTCACCGCAGATGTTCCTCCCGTACCCGAGAAAACACCAGACCAGATGGATGACTCACTCGTTACAGACACCACATTGAAATATTGGGAGAATAAACTGCTGCACGGTACACCGGCGGAGAAAGATGAAGCACGATTCGAAGTCGAACGCCAGCAGGCTTTACTTGGTCGCCGCGGCTTTGGTGGTTCTTCGGTTGCGCCATCACCTGAGGAAACGCCTGAGCCGTCCGAGGGGTCAAGATCGAGATCGAAACCGAGGGTCTCGAGATCGAGATCGAGGGTCTCGAGATCGAGATCGGAATCGCCTCCGAGCCCTTCTTGGTACAGTGCGCTCAGTGAGGAATCCGAACGCCTCATTGCGGGACACCTCCCAATCGGAGAGGACGGCGCAATTCTGCCTTTTACGCTGCAAGCAGACGTACCGATCGACGCAAGTCGATATGTCCCGCGGCACTTTGTGGTGAGTCGTCCGAACAACCGCGTGTACGGCCAGGTAAGTCTTGTGAGGCCGGGAGGTGGTGCAGAAGAGGACCACTTCATGTACGAGTTGGAGCAGAATATGGTTCGCGACCAGGTTCTCATGGTGGAGCAGGCCCGCAGAGGACCCTTCAAGGCCCAGACAGGTCGATCGCGCATCGTCCACAGTACCGCAAACACAGTTTACAGACGGCGAGGCTCCAATGTGGAGATCACGGTCACCCGCAAAGCCACACTCCCGGAGATTACAATCCTTGTTGCAAAAATCAATGCACACGGACTGTACAACGGCAGGAGCTACCTCACGCTGCTGATGCGGGGTAGCACCCACCGCATGGGGCCCGTTGTCGGTCTGAACCTGGATTTACTCAAGAAGCAAATCCTAGAAGGGATCAAGAAGTTCGGATCAATCGGTATCCTCGTCACGGACGTCAAGAATGGGCCGCTGAGCGAATTCAAGGTTCACAACTACGATTTTGCTTCGGACGTACTGCAGAGAAAAAGCATGTTTGGGGTCTGATTTCTTCGCTAGTATCATGCAAAACAATGTCCACTAGTATCCTCGTCCAGGGCCTCCCGGCCGTACGGTCTAGAGTTAAGTCGCTCGCGCACGAGTATATCAACGTAGATGAGGACATCAACATAGATGCCGATCACAGCGAGGGCGTCATCCGTGTGAAGCACACCAAGAACAACAACGTCGACGTCATCCGCGTGACGGACAAGGTTAGCAGCACGGTCCAGTTCAAGGTGGACAGTCGGGGCGACATCGATGGTCGTAACATAACCGGAAACGACCTTATAGCGACCAATGCCGTGGTCACCCCCCTGATCACGCTCGCCGGGGTGAGCCTCGCCACGGACCTCGCGGACGTCAAGGCGGACATCGTGACGGCCCAGGCAGCCGCGAACGACGCCCAGACGGATGCGGACGCCAACAATGTGATCCTCGCGGCCGCGACCCACATCGATGGGGGGTTACCAG
>PACL01000097.1 GCA_002700095.1 Fulvimarina sp.
CCGCATCGAAGTGCCGCCACATCTCGCCCGTCGGGATCACCTCGACGATGCCGAGCTTCTCGATCCGCTCGGGGTGATCGAACGCCAGCCGGTAGGAGACGCGCGCGCCGCGATCGTGACCAACCAGGCTGAAACGGTCGAAGCCGAGATTATCCATCACCGCGAGAAGATCGCGGCCCATCGCGCGCTTCGAATAGGCGGCATAATCCGAGCCGGCATCGGGCACGCCGCTCGCGCCATAGCCGCGAAGATCGGGCAACACGACGGTGAAGCGCTCGGCCAACGCCGGAGCGATGCGGTGCCAGGTGGCATGGCATTGCGGATAGCCGTGGAGAAGCACGAGCGGAGGACCGGAGCCCTTGATCCTGAGATGAATATCGCAGCCGTCGCCGGAAACCGTGCGCGTGTCGAAACCGACAAACAGTTCGCTCATGGACACATTCTCCCCCGCCGGTTGAGGACTTCCCGGCGCGCGGATGGCGGTCCGCGCGCTACATGTCTTGGTAGACAGGACCTTCCCCGCCCTGCGGCGGCACCCAGTTGATGTTCTGGTTGGGGTCCTTGATGTCGCAGGTCTTGCAGTGGACGCAGTTCTGGGCGTTGATCACGAACTTGTCCTCGCCGCCCTCCTTCACCCACTCATAGACGCCCGCCGGACAGTAGCGCTGGGACGGGCCGGCATAGACACCGAGCTCGGAGGACTTCTGCAGCGCCGGATCCTTCACCTGGAGATGGACCGGCTGGTCCTCCTCGTGATTGGTGTTGGAGAGATAGACTGACGAGACCTTGTCGAAGGTGAGCTCGCCGTCGGGCTTGGGATAGGCGATCGGCTGGTGCTTCTCCGCTGGCTCGAGGCATGCATAGTCCGGCTTGCCGTGGCCCTTCGTGCCGAAGAACGAGAATCCGAAGAGCGAATTCGTCCACATGTCGAGCCCGCCGAGCATGATGCCGATCCGCGTCCCGTATTTCGACCAGAGCGGCTTGACGTTGCGCACCGGTTTCAGATCCTTGCCGATGGGCGAGGAACGCCAGGCATCCTCGTAGCCGGACAAAAGATCGTGGGAGCGGCCGGCCTTCAGCGCGTCGGCCGCCTGTTCGGCGGCCAGCATCCCCGAAGTCATCGCGTTGTGGACGCCCTTGATCCGCGGTACGTTGACGAAGCCCGCCGAACAGCCGATCAGCGCCCCGCCCGGGAAGACGAGCTTCGGCACCGACTGGTAGCCGCCCTCGGTGATAGCCCGCGCGCCATAGGCGATGCGCTTGCCGCCTTTGAGCAGCTCGGCGACGTCCGGATGGGTCTTGAAGCGCTGGAACTCCTCGAAGGGCGAGAGATAGGGGTTCTTGTAGTTCAGGTGGACGACGAAGCCGACATAGACCTGATTGTCGCCGAGATGGTAGAGGAAGGACCCGCCGCCGGTGTTGTCGCCGAGCGGCCAGCCGAAGGAATGCTCGATGCGCCCGGGCTTCGACTTCTCCGGCGCGATCTCCCACAGCTCCTTGATGCCGAGGCCGAACTTCGCCGGCTCGCGGCCCTGGTCGAGGCCGTAGGCGTTGATCGCCGTCTTCGCCAGCGAGCCCCTGACGCCCTCGCCGAGAAAGACGTATTTGCCGAGCAGCGCCATGCCGCGCTGATACATGCCGCCCGGCTCGCCGGAGCGGGTGACGCCCATGTCGCCGGTGGCGACGCCGACGACGTTGTTGGCGTCGTCGAAGAGGAGTTCCGACGCGGCGAAGCCCGGATAGATCTCGACGCCGAGCGCTTCGGCCTTCTCCGCCAGCCACTTGCAGACGAGGCCGAGCGAGACGACGAAGTTGCCGTGGTTCGACATCAGCTTCGGCATCAGGGCGTTGGGCAGGCGGACCGAGCCGCCCTCGCCGTAGAAATAGAAGCGGTCCTCGGTGACCGCGGTCTTGATCGGCGTCTCCTCCTCGCGCCATTCCGGCAGGAGCCTGTCGAGGGCGGAGGGATCGAGGACGTTGCCGGACAGGACGTGCGCCCCGACCTCGGCGGCCTTCTCGAGGATGACGACGGAAATCTCGGGATCGATCTGCTTCAGCCGGATCGCCGCTGCCAGCCCTGCGGGCCCGGCACCGACGATGACGACGTCGAACTCCATCGACTCGCGTTCGGGGGACTCCCGTTCAGGGGTTTGGCGTTCGGGCGTCTCGGCTGCTTGGCTCAATGTCGTCTCCCTCGATTGCTCTGACCGCCCCTGCGGCCGCCTCGCGCCTGCCATCGTCCCGAGGCCGTGGCCCGGGCGCTTTCATAACCGGCGGTTTTGTAGTCGTTCTAGTCCTTTTGCGCCAAAGATCGACCGGAGATCGACCGGGGCGGCGGATTTGGCGCGGATACGTCCCGCCCCGGCGGCGGTTGACGGGGCCGATCGGGAGAGTGCTAAAGCGGGGCGAAATCGGAAGACGGCGGAGCGATGTCATGAATGCGGTCTATCTCGGCGTCGCCATCGTCTGCGAGATCATCGGCACCAGCGCGCTCAAGGCGTCCGACGGCTTCACCCGGCTGGCGCCGTCGCTGGTCACCGTCCTCTTCTACGCCTTCGCCTTCTATTTCCTCTCGCTGCCGCTGCGCACGATGCCGGTCGGCATCGTCTATGCCATCTGGTCCGGCTGCGGCATCGCCATGCTGGCGATGATCGACCTCTTCTGGTTCCGCACCCAGCTCGACGCCGCGGCTTTCCTCGGCCTCGGCCTGATCGTCGCCGGCGTCTTGGTCATCAACCTGTTCTCCTCGAGCGTCGGGCATTGAGGCGGGCTGCAATCGTGGCGGGGATCGGCTAGGGATCGGGGATGATCGAGGAAACGCCCCCTCTGACCCGCGACGCCGCCGTCGCATTGCTCGCCTGGTACCGGGAGGCGGGGATCGATTCGCTGCTTCTCGACCAGCCGCGCGACCGCTTCGCCGAGACCGCCACGGAAAACGCACGGCGCAAGGCGAAGGCGCGGCCGGCTGCGCCAGCAGCGGCAGGCGGTCGCACGGAAGTCCGCCCGGAAAGCGGCCAGCGCGAGCGCAGCGCCCCGCCTTCGACCAACCGCCAGGCCTTCGGCGAGCCCTCTCCCGCCACCAACGGCGATTCGGCCTTTCCTTCGACGCGGATCGCGATCCCTGACGACGCAGCCCTTGCCGACGCCCGCGAGCGCGCCGTCAGCGCCGCCTCGCTGGCGGAGCTGCGCGAGCTGCTGCATGGCTTCGAGGGCTGCAACCTCAAGATCACCGCCAAGCACACGGTGTTCGGCGACGGGCCGGACAAGGCCGATCTGATGCTGATCGGCGAGGCGCCGGGCCGCGACGAGGACATGGCGGGCGTGCCCTTCGTCGGCCGGTCGGGGCAGCTGCTCAACCGCATGCTGGCCGCCATCGGCATCGAGCGCGAGAGCGTGCGGGTCACCAACACCGTGCCCTGGCGCCCGCCCGGCAACCGCGCGCCGACACCGGCCGAGACGCGCATCTGCCTGCCCTTCGTCCAGCGGCAGATCGAGCTGGTCGCGCCGAAGGTCATCGTCTGCCTCGGCTCGCCGTCGGCCAAGGCGATCCTCGGCTCGGCGGAGGGTATCCTCAGGATCCGCGGCAAGTGGCAGAGCTACAGCTTCGACCTCGAGCCGGGCGGGGCGATCCCGGCGATCGCCATGCTGCACCCGGCCTATCTCCTGCGCCAGCCGGCCCAGAAGAAGCTCGCCTGGCAGGATCTCCTCGCCCTCAAGGCGAAGATGGACCAGCTCTGAGCGCGGGCGAAAGCTGAGGATCGCGCCCGGCCGCAAGGCGTGCCCGAAAACCGTAACATTGCGCGCCTAGAAGTCCTCGCCAAACCCGGCCCGACGACGTAAGGCACGGCGGATCGATTCCGTCCGGCGCCGACCGCCGCAAATCCTCCTGCCGCGCGAGCTCCCGATGCATCTCCTGCCCATCGCCGCACTCCTCACCTCGACCTTCTTCCTCATGGCGGGAGCCGGGCTTATGGGCATCCTCTTGCCCGTGCGCGGCTCGATCGAGGGCTGGACGAGCTACGAGATCGGCGCCTTCGGCACCAGCTACGCCCTCGCCTTCACCCTGGGCTGCGTGGTGATCCCGTGGATGGTGCGCAGCGCCGGCCACGTGCGGACCTTCTCGAGCCTCGCTGCCCTCCTGGCGATCTCGATCCTCCTCTGCGGCCTCTTCATCGACCCGGTCGGCTGGGTGGTGTTCCGGGCCTTGTCGGGCTTTGCCCTTGCCGGCAGCTACATGGTCATCGAGAGCTGGCTCAACGAGCGCGTCACCAACGAGACCCGCGGCACGATCTTCTCGGTCTACATGATCGTCACCATGGCGGCGATGATGGGCGGCCAATACGTCATGCCGCTGTCGAACCCCGGCGTCGCCGCGCCCTTCATGCTCTGCGCCATCGTCTTCGCCCTGTCGGTGATCCCGACGGCGCTGTCGCGGGCCCAGTCGCCGTCGCCGATCGCCACCGTGAAGATCGACGTCCTGATGCTGTTCCGCAATTCGCCGGTGGCGGCCGTCGGCATCCTCCTCGCCGGCATCCTGTCGGCCGGCTGGGGCAACATGGCGCCGGTCTTCGGCCAGCAGACCGGCCTGTCGACCACCGACATCGCCACGCTGACGGTTTCCGCGATGTTCGGCGGCGCGGTATTCCAGATCCCGCTCGGCCGGATTTCCGACAAGACCGACCGGCGCTACGTGATGACCGCCGCCGGCATCATCGGCGTCGGCGCGGCGGTCGCCGGCGTCTATCTCGCCGGCTCGTCGCCCATCGCCCTCTTCGCCACGGCCTTCGTCCTCGGCGGGATCATCTACCCGGCCTATTCCCTCGCCGTCGCCCATGCCAACGACTATGCCGCCGACGCCGACTTCGTGAAGGTGTCGAGCGGCCTTCTGATCCTCTACGGCATCGGCACGATGATCGGGCCGATCTACACCGCCGTCCTGATGGAGACGATCGGGCCGGTCGGCCTCTTCCAGGCGATGGGCTCGGCCATGGCGATCTACGCCGCCTACGCCTTCTACCGGACCTTCCGCCGCGTCGCGATCCCGGCCGACGAGCGCCCGGACTTCCAGACCATCCCCTTCGCCCGCGTCCAGACGCCGGCGAGCTTCAGCCTCGACCCCCGCGCCGAGGCGAGCCTCGAGGCGGATGCCGCGGCGAGCGAGCACGATCTGGAGGATACCGGCAGGCCGCGGTCCGGCAGCGACCGGGAAGCCGCCTGACCGCTTTCGGGGGGGGAAGCGCGATCAGATCGCCCGGGGCTAAGGCGGCCACCGGTTGCGCGGCGGGGCTACGGCTCGCCCGTCTGCTCGTGCCGCACGACGCAGCGGCAGTGTCGAAGGGTTGATCTCGCAGATGCGAGATGGCAAGAAAGCGGCATAAGGACCCATTCGCTTGGGTGGCTATGCCGGGCGCCTATCCCTCGGCCAACATCGAGAAAATTTTGTCCGGGCCGCATTTTCAGGCCCCGTTTCTCCGCGCAAGCTGAAGACATCCATGACCTTTGCTGAAACCCTCCGCCACGAGTGGTTCGGGAACGTGCGAGCCGATATCCTGGCCGGCCTCGTCGTCGCCCTCGCCCTCATTCCCGAGGCCATCGCCTTTTCCATCATTGCCGGCGTCGATCCCAAGGTCGGCCTCTACGCCTCTTTCTCCATCGCCGTGCTGATTTCCTTCACCGGCGGGCGGCCCGGCATGATCTCCGCCGCCACCGCCGCCACCGCGGTGCTGATGGTCACGCTGGTGCGCGACCATGGCCTGCAATACTTGTTCGCGGCCACCGTCCTTGCCGGTATCCTGCAGATGATCGCCGGTGTCCTGAAGCTCGGCAACGCCATGCAGTTCGTCTCGCGCTCGGTGATGACCGGCTTCGTCAACGCGCTGGCGATCCTGATCTTCATGGCGCAGCTGCCCGAGCTGATCGGCGTGCCGCCGATGACTTACGTGATGGTCGCGGCGGGCCTCGCCATCATCTATCTCTTCCCGAGGCTCACCACGGCGATCCCCTCGCCGCTCGTCGCCATCGTGGTATTGACGGCGATCTCGCTGACCTTCCCGATCGAGCTTCGCGTTGTCGGCGACATGGGTGACCTGCCGGATTCTCTGCCCTTCTTCCTCCTGCCGGACGTGCCGCTGACCTTCGAGACGCTGCTGATCATCCTGCCCTATTCGGCCGGCATTGCCGTCGTCGGTCTGCTGGAGTCCCTGATGACCGCGCAGATCGTCGACGACCTGACGGACACCGGCTCCAACAAGAACCGCGAATGCGTCGGCCAGGGCGTCTCCAACTTCGTCACCGGCTTCTTCGGCGGCATGGCCGGCTGCGCGATGATCGGCCAGTCGGTGATCAACGTGAAGTCCGGCGGCCGTGGGCGGCTGTCGACCTTCTGCGCCGGCATCTTCCTGCTCATCCTCATCGTCGGCCTCGGCGACTGGGTGGCGATCATCCCGATGGCCGCCCTCGTCGCGATCATGATCATGGTGTCGATCGGCACCTTCTCCTGGTCCTCGATCGTGAACCTGAAGGACCATCCGCGGCGCTCGTCGGTGGTGATGCTGGCGACCGTCGTCGCCGTGGTCTGGACCCACAATCTGGCGATCGGCGTCGTCATCGGCGTGATGCTGTCGGGCGTCTTCTTCGCCTCCAAGGTGGCGCAGATCTTCCGCGTTACCTCGGCCCTGTCGCCGGACGGGCGCACCCGCACCTACACCGTCGAGGGGCAGGTGTTCTTCGCTTCGACCGAACGCTTCGCCTCGGCCTTCGACTTCAAGGAGGCGCTCGACAAGGTGATCATCGACGTCAGCGCGGCGCACATCTGGGATCTCTCCGGCGTCGGCGCGCTCGACCGGGTCGTCCTGAAGTTCCGCCGCGAGGGCGCCGAGGTCGAGCTGCGCGGCATGAACGAGGCGAGCGCCACGCTCGTCGACAAGATCGCCGTCCACGACAAGCCCGGCGCGCTGGATCAACTGGCGGCGCACTGACGGGGTCCTGCGCGGGGCGACACCAGCCCCGCGCGTCTGCTACGCTTCGCGGCGGGCAGCCCTTCGGTCGATGATTCAAGAAAAGAGAGAGGGTCCCATGGCGATCATTCCAGGGGAGGAAACCATGCAGACGATCCTGGCCTGCGTCGACGGGTCGACCTACGGCAAGAGTGTCACCGACCACGCCGCCTGGGCGGCGACGCGGCTCGCGGCACCCGTCGAGGTCGTCCATGCGATCGGCCGGCGCGAAGCGGGCGGCGGCGCCTTCGACATGTCGGGCAATCTCGACCTCGACGAGCGCAGCCTCCTGATGAACGAACTCTCCGAGCTCGACGAGAAGCGCGCCAAGATCGCCATGAAGCGCGGACGGGTGGTGATCGACGAGGCGGTCGCGCGGCTCAAGGCCGCTGGCGTCTCCGAGGTCACCGAGAAGCTGCGCCACGGCGACATCGCCGACACCATCGCCGACCTTGCCGAAGAGACCCGCCTGGTCGTCGTCGGCAAGCGCGGCGAGGCGGCGGATTTCGCCAAGGGCCATCTCGGCTCGAATCTGGAGCGGGTGGCGCGCTCCGCCAAGCGCCCGCTGCTGATCGCATCGCGGGCCTTCCGGCCGATCGGCAAGTTCCTCGTCGCCTTCGACGGCGGCAAGAGCTCCGCCCAGATCGTCGAGCGGCTGTTCGCCAGCCCGCTGCTCAAGGACGTCCCTTGCCAGCTGTTCATGGTGGGCGAGCCGAGCGGCGATGCCGGCCAGCGGCTGCACGAGGCCGAGAAGCGCCTTCGTACGGCCGGGTATGCAGTATCCGTCCATGTCGAGGAGGGCGATGCCGAAGAGGTGATCGCCAAAAAGGTAGAGCGCGACGGCATCGATCTGGTGGTGATGGGCGCCTATGGCCACTCACGCATCCGCACCTTCATCGTCGGTTCCACGACGACGGAGATCATCCGGCGCTGCGCAGTCCCGGCGCTGATCATCCGGTAGGCGTCGTCAGGCGTAGTCGTCGCGGCGGCATCATGCGGACGTCATCGCCGGGTGACATCGTCGGCGCATTCTGGCGAACACGAGGCTCCCCGATGCGAGGCCTGACGGACATGCTTCGAGCGATCGCCTTTCGGGCGGGTCTCGCCCTCTCCGCCCTCGCCGCGATGCATCCTGCGGCGATGCCGGCGCAGGCCGAGACCGTCCGCGCCGCGGCCGTGACCGTCGACGATGGGTCCGGACGCTCCCACACCCTTGCATCGCTGATGCACGGCAGGCCGACGATCCTGCATGTCTGGGCGACATGGTGCGTCCCCTGCAGGGACGAACTGCCCGCCATCGACCGCTTCGCCGCCGGGCTCGCGGCGGGCGTCCGCGACCGCCTGATCGCGGTCTCGGTCGACACCCGGCCCCACGCCGACATCGCAGCGTTCCTCGCGGAGCTCGACGCGGCGAATCTCCACCCCTGGCAGGTGATGGGGGGAAATGCCGGCACCGCCTTCAGGCTGTTCGGCTATCCCGCAACGCTGCTCGTCGCAGCCGACGGCACGGTGGCCGAGCGATTCACCGGGCTGGTCGACTGGGACGATCCGGCGGTAGCAATGCGGTTCGAGGCTTTCGTCAAAGAGGAATAGGCCAGCGATCTCGGAGATTGGCCGCCGGGTCACGAACCCGCGCGGCACCTGAGCTCAAACCCCGTGGCGCCGGCCGAAGACCGAGCCGGACGGTCCAAGCAGCGGCCTCCGTTCAGTGCTGGTGCCCGGCGTGGCTGTGCTGGGTGGCGTCGGCGGCCTCGACCTGGACATGCATCTCCAGATGGCCGGTGTCGAATTCGAATTCGACCTCCAGTTCGTCGCCCTTGTTCAGGGGCTGCTCCAGACCGCCGAGCCGGATCGCCAGGCCCTTCGGCTGCAGGGCGAGCTTTCGCCCGGGCTTGACCGAGACGAAGGGCAAATAGACGTAGGTCGGCTCGCCGTCCTTCAGCTGGAAGCCGACGAGTTCGGCCGTCTTCGCCGCCGCGCTTTCGGCGCCTTCGAGCTTCACCTCGGCTTCGCCCTTGTTCTCGATCGTCACGAAGACCAGCGCGGTGCCCTCGCCGGTCGCCCGCGTCCAGGCGTGCAGGGCCCGGACGCCCTCGATCTCGGCGAGATGATGGGCCTCCTCCTCCGCGTGGTCGTGATGCCCCGCCTCGTTGTGGCCCGTCTCGTCACGGTCTTCCTCGTGATGGGCTCCGGCCTGATCGCCATGCTGCCCGTGAGCGTCGTGGGCAAGGCCTGGCGCGGCGAGAGCGACGACGAGGGCAAGGGCGGCGGAGGTGGTTCTGATCATCGGGAAGTCTCCGGAGACGGGTGGACCAAGGCGGTTCAGGATCGAAGGTCGGTAATGACATCGCGCGACAGGGCGGCGAAGGCGGGAAGCAGCGCGATGAGGACGGTCAGGCTGACGAAGCCGGCGACGAGATGGAACTCCGGCCAGCCAAGGCTCGCCTCGACCAGGATGTCGGTGCGCGCGGTGACGATGCGCGAGATGATTCCGACGGCGGCGAGGCCGACACCAATGCCGAGGACGGCGCCGGCGCCGATCAGCGTCGCGGCATAGGTCCAGACGACGGAAAAGACGAAGCGGTCCGGCGCGCCCAGCGCCCGCAACAGGGCGAGGCGCCGGGCATAGAGCCGGATCAGCACCGCGAGGCCGGCAAGGACCCCCGCGGCCACCAGCAGCTGGGTGACCACCGCCATCACCGACATCACCTGCCGCACGTCGCCGAGGAGGCCGTGGAGCTGGGAAAGCACGGCGCCGGGGAAGAAGGCCATGGTGCGTTCGGTGGTGAATTCGGAGCGCAGGGCATAGTTCGCCCAGAGCTGGTCGGCCCGCACCAGGATCGCCGGGGTTCCAGGGAAATAGTCCGGGTCGAAGGGCGGCCCGATCTGCCCGTCCCGCTCCGGCCGATGGCCGAGCGGCAGGCCGTGGACCTTCCAGACGCTCTCGACCGGCACGAGGATCGCCTTGTCCCAGGGATTGCCGGTCGGCGCCATCCGGCCGACGACGCGCAGCGACACGCCGTCATGGGCGTGTTCCTCCGCGCCGTCGCCGACGCCGTGGGAGGGGGTGAAGCTGTCGCCGACGTCGAGGGGAACCCGGGCGCCGACCACGGCCTCGTCCACCGCCTGGAACATCCTGCCGTCGGTGAGATCGCCGGACAGATGGGTGACGAAGGCCGCCGTCGTACCGATCACCGAGGATTCGCGGTATGAATCCCCGTAGGCGATGGGGGCGGCGAGCGCGACGTTCTCGTTGGAGGCGATCGCGTCATAGGTCGCACCGTCGATCAGCGGCACGTCGACCGGCTGCAGATAGACCGTGGCGAGCATCATCTGCACCTCCGAGCCGGGCGCGGTGACGACGAGGTCGAACTTCTCCGCCGCCCGCGCGGTGCCCTTGCGGATGCCGCGCTCCTGGGCGATCAGCCCGACGCCGAGGCCGACCGAGACGGCGATGAGCAGGACGAACAACGCATTGGTCCAGCGATAGCGCCAGATCATCGCCCGGACGAGCGAGAACGGCCGGTAGGACCAGACGACCGCCACCCCGGCGAGGATCGCCGGCAGCAGCAGGAAGACGAACCAGAGCGCATCCTGCGCGACGACGGGCAGCCCATACCAGAACTCGGACCAGAACTCGGGAACCACGCTGGGCCTCTTGCAGCGGCAGGAAACTTCAGACGAGCGGGCGCCCGTCGACGACGTCGATCACAAGGTCCATGCGGGCATGCAGCGCCGCGTCATGGCTGACGGCGATGAGCGTGCGGCCGGTCTCGGACGACAGCGCCGCCAGATCGTCGATCAGCAGGTCGGCCGACGCCCGGTCGAGGCTTGCCGTAGGCTCGTCGGCGAGGATGATGGCGGGATCGTTGGCGAGCGCCCTTGCGACCGCGACGCGCTGGCGCTCGCCGCCGGAAAAGCTGTCGACCCGGCGGCCGCCGAGCGTGTCGAGACCGAGCCTCGCCAGTCCGGCCCGGGCGCTCTCCACGATCCGGCGCCGGGAGGAGCGCTTCGCATAGCGGGCGGCGATCGCCGCATTGCCGAGGGAGGAAAGCTCCTCGAAGAGGAGGAAGTCCTGGAACACCAGCCCGACATTCTCCCGGCGAAAGCGGGCGCGCTCGGCCGCTCCCATGTCCGAGACGAGGTGCTTGCCCCAGGCGACGGTCCCGCTCGCCGGCTTCAGGAGACCGGCGACGGCGAATAGCAGCGTCGACTTGCCTGCGCCGGAAGGGCCCCGGATGCCGATCCTCGAACCCGCCGGAATGTCGAGCCGCTCGACGGTGAGGAGAGAGCGGCCCTCGCGGGTCTTAACGACGAGGTCACGGATCGTCAGATCGAGGGACACCCGCCTCGCCTCAGCTTCGCTCGTAGACGGCGCCCGCAAGGCGCACCCGGCTGACGAAACCGAGTTCGGGATCCTCATAGGTGCCGAGCTCGAGCTTGCCGCTCGTGACGATCTTCACGTTGAACGGCACCGTGTCGATGGTGCGGCTCGTATAGACCGCGAGGATGTCGTCCGGCCATTGCGCCTCGGTCTCGCAGAACGGGCAGACGGCCATCGGCCGCTTGGTGAGGACGAAGAAGGTGGATTCCGCCTTCAGCGGCGGCGCCATGAAGCCCTCGACGGCGATGCGTTCGCCCTCCCTCTCCTTTGCATAGTCGGAGAAGGTGAGGTCCTTGTTGTAGAGATCGCGCATGCGCACCGGGCCGTCTGCGGCCTCAGCCTCGGCCCCAACAAGATGGGGAACCAGGAGCGTGGCCGCCGAGGCCACCAGAAACTGACGTCGCTGCATCGCTCGTCTCCTCTGTCGCTGTCGTCAACGCGTCGTGACGATCGGGAATCTGCGCCGAAGATCAAAAACGGGAAAGACCCGGCACGGCGGCCGGGTCCCTCCGATGATGTTTCGCAGCGCCTCAGTTGGCGGTGCCGGCCGCAGCCGGGGTGGCTTCCATGGCACCGCCGGTGGAGGCCGCGGCGTCCTCGGCATGAACCGCCTTGTTCATGACGTGGAAGATGTAATTCTGCTCGACGGTGCCGTCGAACAGGTGCGACCAGGGGCCCTTGGCATAGATCGCAACGTCGGTGCCGGCATGGGTTTCCGAGGTCATCGGGATCAGCGCCTGCTGCAGATATTCCTTGTCCATCGCCTCTTCGTTGCTGACGTCGTCGCGCGAACCGGAGAAGGTCTTGTCTTCCTGTTCCTTCAGCACCGAGCCGGCGCCGTTCAGGTAGCCGATGACGGTGTAGGGCTTGCCGTCGGCCGCCATGTTCGGCTCGGCGGCATGCTTGTAGTTGCCGCCGGCGGTTTTGGTGTTGACGTCGTAGCACAGGCCCAGGATCGGCGAGCCGCGGCCGCAATAGCCGTTGAGGGCGATGGCATGCTCGTGGTCGGCGGTGACGATGATGAGGGTGTCCTCGTCATTGGTCAGCTCGTCGGCCATGGCGACGGCCTTGGCGAAGGCGACGCCGTCGGTGACGACGCGGTAGGCGTTGCCGTCATGGTTGGCGTGATCGACGCGGCCGGCCTCGATTTCCAGATAGTAGCCGTTCTCGTTCTTGGAGAGATACTCGATCGCCGCCTTGGTCATGTCGGCGAGCGAGGGCTCGTCGGCGTCGGTCCGGTCGGCCTCGTACTTCATGTGGCTACCCTCGAAGAGAGCGAGCACCGGCTTGTCGGACGCAAGATCGAGGCCGCTGAAGGTCTCGGTGTTCCAGGCGTACTGCGCCCCGGCCTCAGTCGCCTCGTCGATGAGGTTCTTGCCGTCGGCGCGCTTGCCCTTGGTGCCTTCCTGCTCGGCGAGGGTCGTGTCCGCGCCGACGAACATGCCGCGACCGCCGCCCATGGCGAGATCGATGACGCCGGCCTTCATCTGGTCGACGAGCTGCGAGGCGATGTCCTTCTGCGTGGTGCAGCCTTCCGGAACCGCATCTTCCCAGTCGCGGGCGGCGGTCTTGGCGTAGACGGCGGCCGGCGTCGCATGGGTGATGCGGGCGGTGGAGATGATGCCGACCGACTTGTCGCTCTCGCTGACGATCTCGGCGAAGGTCTTGAGCTGGTTGCCCTCGACCGAGGCGCAATCCTCGAAGACGCCGTTCTCGCTGAGGTTGATGGTGTTGAACAGCTGCTTCACGCCCGTGTTCATCGCGCCGGCGGTCGGCGCGGAGTCCGGGGTCTGGGCATTGATGTTATAGGTCTTGGCGAGGGCGAGATGCGGGAACGCCTCATAGGGCAGGACGTAGTCGTCGCCCATGCCGCCTTCCTGCTGGCCCATGAACAGGCGCGTCGCATAGTTGGTGGTGACGCCGTTGCCGTCGGCGACCAGCAGAATGACGTTCTTGGCGCGCTTGGTGTTGGGCTGGCGCGCCATGATCTCGTTGATCTTCGCCTGAGCGTCGGTGAACCACGGGCTGTTCGCCTGCGGCAGGGAATCCTGCGCGGCGGCAGCGGTGGCAACGAGCGCGGCGACGCTTGCGAGCAGCAGTTTCTTCATTTTTGGGAGCCTCTCCTGTCGAGGGGCAACCGCGCCCCTCCCCGGCATCCCTGTAGCGACGCCAGATGACAGGAATGTAATGCTCGGCCGCTCCCGGACGGCGCCATTGCCGCACCGCCGGGTTGGCTGCCTTGTTGCGAGGCTTCCTGGGCCGCGTTCTTCGGGCCGCGTCCTCCGGGCCGCCGGTGCGGCCCGAAGCGCTAGCGCGGCGTCAGACGCCGATCTTGCCGCCGCCCTGCTTGGTGATCGCGACGACCGCCGGACGCACCGGCATGGCGTCGTTGAAATCCGGCCAGCGGGTGGAGAGGTCCTCGTAATAGGAGGCCCTGCCGAAGCCTTCCCAGTCGTCGCCGCCGTCGCCCGGATGCTGGACCGCGACGAAGAAGGTGGTGAGATCCGGTGTCGGCAGCGGGCCGCACATCTCGGCGCCGACCGGCACGCGGAAGAACAGCTTCGAGGTCGGCCGCTCGCCCTCGGTGTCGACGGCCCACAGGCCGTCGGTCCGGCCGGTCGCCTTCGGCGAATTGCCGTCGGTCGCCACCCACAGGCGTCCGTCGGAATCGACGGCGCAGTTGTCGGGCATGCCGAACCAGCCGTTCTTCGTGGTCTCGGTCGAGAAGGTCGCACCGACCTCGGCAACGGACGGATCGCCGCACTTCAGGAGGATCTCCCACCGGCCCGCGGTTGCCGCGAAGTCGCCGCCCTCCTCGTTGATCTCGACGATGTGGCCGAATGCGTTGTCGACGCGGGGATTGGCGGCATTGGCCTCCTTGCGCCGGGTATTGTTGGTCAGCATCACGTAGACGCGGCCGTCGCCATGGGGCTCGATGTCCTCCGGACGATCCATCGGCGTCGCCTCGAGCAGGTCGGCGGCGCGGCGGGTCTCGATCAGCACGTCGGCCTGGCTCTGAAAGCCGTTCTCCGCGGTCAGCGGCCCTTCGCCGTGGGTCAGCGGCATCCAGGTGACGGTGCCGGCTTCGTCGAACCGCGCCACATAGAGCGTGCCGTCGTCGAGAAGGTTCATGTTGGCGGCGCGGTCGTCGGGATTGTAGGTGCCGGCGGTCACGAACTTGTAGACATAGTCGAAGCGCTCGTCGTCGCCGAGATAGAACACGACACGACCGTCCTTGTTGACGATCGACTCGGCGCCCTCGTGCTTGAAGCGGCCGAGGGCGGTGCGCTTCTTCGGCACCGAATTCGGATCGGCGACATCGACCTCGACCACCCAGCCGAAGCGGTTCGGCTCGTTCGGCTCCTTGGCGACGTCGAACCGGTCGTGGAACTTGCCCCATTCGTAGGAGCCGTCCGGCACGCCGTAGC
The DNA here is from genome assembly GCA_002700095.1 of Fulvimarina sp. Lineage (GTDB taxonomy): Bacteria > Pseudomonadota > Alphaproteobacteria > Rhizobiales > Rhizobiaceae > Jiella. Next base: position 14,808 of record PACL01000097.1, read on the forward strand.
GCTTGTAGTTTTCGGCTTCCGCATGGCCCTCCGGCAATTCGCCGATGAAGTAGCCGTGGAAGTTCTCCTCGGCCATGATGTAGGTGCCCCAGGGCGTGACGCCGCCGGCGCAGTTGTTGATCGTGCCGAGAACCTTGGTGCCGGTCGCGTCGGCGGAGGTCTTGAGGCGGTCGTGGCCGGCGGCCGGGCCGGTCAGCTCCATCTCGGTCGTGGAGGTGATGCGGCGGTTGTTGGCGCCGTCGCGCACCACCTGCCACTTGCCACCCTCCTTGCGGATCTCGACGATGGTGCCGCCATGGGCTGCCATCTCGATGTCGACCCGCTTCCGGTCGGCCGGAGCCACCTCGACCTTGCCGTCGACGACCGTCACGATGCCCGGGAACATCAGATGTTCGTTGGTGTATTCGTGATTGACGACGAGCATGCCGTGCTCGGACGAGCCGTCGATCGGGACGAAGCCGACATAGTCGTTGTTGTAGCCGAACTGGAGGGCCTGGGCCTCCGGCGTCTGGTTCATCGGGTCAAAGTCCGGCGAGTCGGCGAACAGCGGGTCGCCCCAGCGCAGCAGGACGTCGGCGTCATAGCCTTCGGCGACGTGATGGGTCTCGTCGACGCCCGCCTCGACCTCGGTGAAGGAGAATTTCGGGCCGGTCTGCGCCTTGGCCTTCTCGGCGGTCATCAGCGCCATCGGGCTGACCGTCGCGGCGATCGCCGTCGCAGCCAGCGAACCGCGCAGGAAGCCGCGGCGCGAGAAGCGCGCGGCGATGATCTCGCCCATCGTCCGGTTGCTGGTGGGGTTGAGGCCGTCCCCTTCGGCTTCCTCGAGCCGGCTCGTGCGGAAAACCTGCTGGTTCGATGTCTTGTCGTTCATCTCGTCTACCCCGTTGTCGAAACGCGTTCGGCGCGGCCGGTTCGGTCCCGGCCGCATCAGATTCGAACGCTTCCAGAGTTTAGACGGTATAACGTAACAGGACCGTGACATTCCGGGCCCTCGCCGAACGCCCGGCAAATGCCGACGCGACGCCGCAAGGCATTGGCGGGGATGACAGATCTGTGATCACCCTGCCCGCGTCTCGCAGAACGTCAGCTGCCGCCGGGCGGCGAGACGCGCCGCGCCTTGCGCCGCTCGATGCCGAGCTGGTGCTCGCGCCAGATGATGAAGATCCCGGCCGACACGACGATCGCCGCGCCGAGGACCGTCGTCCAGGCCAGCGGATCGCCGAACAGGAACACCCCGATGGCGACGGCGAGGATCAGCGAGGTGTATTCGAAGGGAGCGATGGTCGAGGTGTCGGCGTAGCGGTAGCTGGCCGTCAGGAGCAGCTGGCCGACGCCGCCGAGGAGGCCGGCCGCGATCAGCACCGCCGCCTCGCGCGGCGCGGGAAGCACCCAGCCGAACGGCACCGACAGGAGCGCCAGGAGCGACGACGTCAGCGAGAAGTAGACGACGATCGTCGCGGTCTTTTCCTTCTTCACCAGCCGCCGGATCTGGATCATCGCGACGGCGGCGAAGCAGGCCGAGCCGAGGGCGCCAAGGGCGCCCAGCGCTTCCGCGCCGCCGAGCCCTCCCGCCGACAGAAAACTGAGATTGGGCGCCGTGACCACGCAGACGCCGACGAGGCCGATCGCCACCGCCGTCCAGCGATAGGCCCGCACGACCTCTTTCAGAAAGATCGCCGCGAAGACCACCGTCAGGAGCGGTGCCGCATAGGAGATCGAGATCCATTCCGGATAGGGCAGCCGGGCCAGGGAATAGAAGGAGAGGATCATCGACGTGACGCCGACGACGCCGCGCAACAGGTGGCCCGGGACATCGTCGGTCACCAGCGAGCGGCGCAGGTCACCGAGCCAGGCGAGATAGATGATGACCGGGATGAGCGCGAAGAAGGAGCGGAAGAAGACGACCTCGCCGGGAGGGACCTCCTCCCCGACCGTCTTGATCAGGGTCTGCATCGCGACGAAAACGACGACCGAAATGCATTTCAGGCCGATCCCCACCGTGGGGTTCGGCTCGACCGGCGGCGACATCGCCATGGACTGTTCCTGCCCGCGAGCGTTCGGCCCGCCGGCACCTTGTTCTCGATCGGAAAGACGCCGCCCGGCCGGACGTCTGGGACGACATCAGGGCGCCGGGCGAAATGAGAGTGCGGAATGAAACTGATGTGAAATGGTTACCATAGTGCTGACGCGCCGCCGAACTTCCTGCTCGGCGGCGCGTCAGGGCCGTTCAACTCGCTCAGGCTGCCGTCGCGCCGCCCTGCAGCGCCTGCCACACCCGCGACGGCGTCGCCGGCATGTCGATGTGGTCGACGCCCGCCGGGCGCAGGGCGTCGACGACCGCATTCATCACCGACGGCGCCGCGCCGATCGTTCCCGCCTCGCCGGCGCCCTTGATCCCGAGGGCGTTGGTGGTCGAGGGGACGTTGCGGGTCTTGAAGTCGAACATCGGCAGGTCCCAGGCCCGCGGCATGGCGTAGTCCATGAAGCTCGCCGAAACGAGCTGGCCATCGGCCGAGTAGACCGTGTCTTCCAGAAGCGCCTGGCCGAGGCCCTGCGCCACGCCGCCATGAATCTGGCCGGCGAGGAGGACCGGGTTCACCGTCACCCCGAAGTCGTCGACGATCGTGTAGGCGACGATGCGGGTGGCGCCGGTCTCCGCCTCGATCTCGACCTCGCAGATATGGGTGCCGTTCGGATAGGTGCACTCGTCCTGCTTGAACTCGCCCATCGCCTTCAGGTCGTCGGCGCTCGTCGCCGCGGCCGCGAGGGCGGCGAAGTCGATGGCGCGGTCGGTGCCGGCGACCCGGGCGAAGCCGCCCTCGATCTCGATGTCGGCCGCCGCCGCCTCGAGCTCGTCCGAGGCGAGCTTCTTCAGCTTCTCCGCCAGCGCCTGGCTCGCCCGGCGCACCGAGACGGCGCCGAGCGGGATCGAGCGCGAGCCGCCGGTGCCGCCCCCCGTCGGCGTCTCGTCGGTGTCGCCCTGGCGCACGTCGATCCGGTCGTAGTCGAGCTTCAGCGCCTCGGCGACGAACTGCGCATAGGCCGTCTCGTGGCCTTGGCCGTTCGACTGGGTGCCGATCTTCAGGGTCACGCGGCCGTCGGAGGTGAGCTCCGCATAGGCCGGCTCGGAGCCGGGAAAGGCGCAGGCCTCGACATAGGTCGCCATGCCGATGCCGCGCAGCTTGTTTTCGGCTTTTGCCGCCTCGCGCCGCGCCTCGAAACCCGCCCAGTCGGCGCGGCGCATCGCCTCGGCCATGTGGCCGGCGAAGTCGCCTGTGTCGTAGAGCCGGCCGAAGGCGGTCCGGTAGGGAAGCTGCTCCGGCTTGACGAAGTTCCTGCGCCGGATCTCGTCGCGCGTCACGCCGAGCTCCACCGCGCACTTGTCGACGAGGCGCTCGATCAGATAGGCCGCCTCCGGCCGCCCGGCGCCGCGATAGGCGTCCACCGGCACGGTGTTGGTGTAGTAGACGGCGCAGGAGACGTCGATCGCCGGGATGTCGTAGAGCCCCGTCGCCATCGACATGCCGAACCACGGGATCATCGGGCCGTATTGCGAGGAATAGGCGCCGAGATTGGCGGCGATGTCGATCTTCAGGGCGGTGAACCGGCCCTCCGCGTCGATCGCCATCTCGCCGGAGACGACGTTGTCGCGGCCGTGGGTGTCGGTGACGAAGTGCTCGCCGCGATCGGCGGTCCACTTGACCGGCCGGCCGAGCTTCCTGCCGGCGAACAGCACGAGAGCATATTCACGGTAGAGGAAGGCCTTGGTGCCGAAGCCGCCGCCGACATCGCGGGTGACGACTCGGATCTTCGACGGCTCGACCTTGAAGACGATGTTCGCCAGCGTGTCGCGCAGGCCGTGGACGCCCTGGCTGCCGGAGGTGAGCTGATAGCGGCTCTCCGCCTCGACGAACTCGCCGATGGCCGAGCGGACCTCCATGTAGTTGCAGACCAGCCGGTTCTGGACGAGATCGATCCGCACGGTCCGGGCGGCGGTGGCGAAGGCAGCCTCGGTGGCGGCCTTGTCGCCCACATGCATGCGGCCGGCGACGTTGCTGCCGGCTTCCGGCCAGACCAGCGGAGCGCCCTCGCCCATCACCGCCTTAAGGTCGGCGACGGCGTCCAGCGGCTCGTAGTCCACCTCGACCAGTTCAGCCGCGTCCTTCGCCTGCATGGCCGTGTCGGCAACGACGAAGGCGACGGCGTCGCCGACATGGCGCACCACGTCGCGGCACAGGACCGGCGCGTTGCGCGCCGCGAAGGGTACGCCGCCTTCCATCGCCGGCATGCCGAGGCAGGGAATGTCGCCGAGCTCGGCGACGTCGGCATGGGTCAGCACCATCTTGACGCCCGGCGCGGCCTTCGCGGCCTCGACGTCGGCGATGGTGAATCTGGCGCTGGCATGGGGCGAGCGCACGACGGCCGCATGCAGCATGTCGGGCCGGCTCTCGTCGTCGGTATAGCGTCCGGCGCCGCGGATCAGGCGGTCGTCCTCGACGCGCAGCACGGAGGCGCCCAGGCCAAACTTCGGTGTCATCACGGTCATGGTCGAATTCTCCGGCGACGAGGGCAACTATTGCCTGCGTCGGCAAACTGGCTGGCGGACGCTTGCCCATCGGCTCGGCGTGGAACACACTTCGACGGGCGAACGAGGACAACACTTATTGCGACGCATCAGTGGCGTCGAGTGCATCCTTGCCGACATTGATGCCCGCAAGGCGCGGCCCAGACAAGTCATGACTGGCCGAGCGCCATCACGCCGGGCTTGCATGGCGGGCTCACGCAGGCCATTGCGGACGGCAGAGACTGCGCCCGACACAGGGCCGGACAAGCGGCTGGACGCCGGAACGGGACACGGGGGCCGATGGCCCGGCCGATCCCCTCCCGGACAACGAGGATGACGATCATGCAGCGCACTGAAGACGGCCAGACCGTGAAGCTCGCCGACTACCGGCCGACCGACTTCGTCCTCCATGGCGTCGCCATGACGCTGATGCTGTTCGAAGGCCATGCCGAGGTCGCGACGACGCTGACGCTGGAGCGCCGCGCCGGCGTCGCGGCGGATGCGCCGCTCGTCCTCGACGGCGACGAGCTGATCCTGGAGAGCATCGCCCTCGACGGCGAGACGCTGCCCCCGTCCCGCTACGCGGCGACGCCCGAGCAGCTGACGGTCACCGGGCTTGCCGAGAGCGGCCGCTTCGAGCTCGCCATCGGGACGCGCATCGCCCCGGAGGCCAATTCCAAGCTGATGGGCCTCTTCCGCTCCAACGGCATCTGGTGCAGCCAGTGCGAGGCCGAGGGCTTTCGCCGCATCACCTATTTCCTCGACCGGCCGGACGTTCTGGCCCCCTACCGGGTGCGGATCGAGGCGGACCGGACGGCAGCGCCGATCCTTCTGTCCAACGGCAACCCGGTCGAGGCCGGCGATCTCGGCGGCGGCCGCCACTTCGCCGTCTGGGACGACCCGTTCAACAAGCCGTCCTATCTCTTCGCCGTGGTCGCCGGCGACCTCGACCTTCTCACCGACGAATTCGTCACCATGACCGGCCGGCGGGTGGCCCTCGGCATCTATACCGAGAAGGGCCGCGCGCCCCAGGCCGCCTATGCGATGGACGCGCTGAAGCGCTCCATGGTCTGGGACGAGCGGCGCTTCGGCCGCGAATACGACCTCGACGTCTTCAACGTCGTCGCCATCGCCGACTTCAACATGGGCGCGATGGAGAACAAGGGCCTCAACGTCTTTAACCACAAATACGTCCTGCTCGACCAGGACATCGCCACCGACGGCGACTATGCCGGCGTCGAGACGGTGATCGCCCACGAATATTTCCACAACTGGACCGGCAACCGCATCACCTGCCGCGACTGGTTCCAGCTCTGCCTGAAGGAAGGCCTCACGGTCTATCGCGACCAGGAATTCTCCGCCGACGAGCGGGAGCGGACGGTGCAGCGGATCGGCTCGGTGCGGCGGCTGAAGGCGCATCAGTTTCCCGAGGACCAGGGACCGCTGCAGCACCCGGTGCGTCCGGGTGAGTACCGCGAGATCAACAACTTCTACACGGCGACCGTCTACGACAAGGGCGCCGAGCTGGTCCGGATGATCGCCACGCTCACCGGCGAGGCCGACTTCCGCAAGGGCATGGATCTCTACTTCGAACGCCACGACGGCGAGGCGGCGACAATCGAGGAGTTCATCGCCTGTTTCGAGGACGCCGCCGGCACCGACCTGTCGCAATTCGCGCTCTGGTACGTGCAGGCCGGGACGCCGACGCTGACGGTCAGCGAGAGCTGGGACGAGACGGCGCGCACCCATGTGGTGACGCTGCGCCAGTCGCTGGTCCCGGGCGCTGCCGGAACCGGCACCCAGCCGATGGTGCTGCCGGTGCGCTTCGGCCTCGTCGGCGGCAATGGCGAGGATCGGGACGCGGCAGCCAGCGTCAGCGGCGGCGCCAGCCTCAAGGACGACCTGATCGTCCTCACCGGCCGCGAGGCGAGCGTCACCTTCACCGGGCTTCCCGACCGCCCGTATCTGTCGGTGCTGCGGGACTTCTCCGCCCCGGTGACGCTCGACCACGAGCAGGGCGAAGCCGACAGGCTCGCCCTCGCCCGCCTCGATCCGAACCTCTTCAACCGCTGGCGCGCCTTCGACGACCTCATCTCCACCGCCCTGACGGAGGCCTCGGGGCGCCCGCTCGGCGACACGTCCCCAGTCATCCCGGAGGCCGTCGTCGAGGCGCTGCTCGCCTCGGCCGGCGACGACGGGCTCGATCCGGCCTTCCGGGCCCAGGCGCTGGCACTTCCCGGCGAGGCGGACATCGCCCGACAGATCGGCGTCGACGTCGACCCGGACCGGGTCCACGAGGTCGTCGATGCGGCCCGCCGGGCGATCGGCGCCAGGGGGCTGGCGACGTTCGAGCGGCTGCACGGCCTTGCCGCCGACGCCGCCTTCTCGCCCGATGCGGCCAGCGCCGGTCGCCGCGCCCTCGCCAACGCCGCCCTCGGCTATCTCTCCGCGGCGCGGCAGGATCCGGCCGCAGCGCTCGCCCAGTACGAGGCCGCGACCAACATGACCGACCGGATCGGCGCGCTGGCGATCCTCGCCCACCGCTTTGCGGACGAGGCGAGCACCGCGGCGGCGCTGGACGACTTCTACCAGCGGTTCGAGGGGGACGACCTCGTCCTCGACAAGTGGTTCGCGCTGCAGGCCGCGGCGCCCTTCCACGGCGCCCTCGAGACAGTCACCCGGCTCGCCGCGCATCCCCGTTTCACCCTGCGCAACCCGAACCGCGTGCGCGCCCTCGTCGGCACCTTCGCGGCCAGCAACCAGGTGGCCTTCCACCGGCCGGATGGCGCCGGCTATAGCTGGGTGGCGGAGAAGCTGGCGGAACTCGACAGGATCAACCCGCAGATCTCCGCCCGCATCGCCACGACCTTTAGGGCCTGGCGCAGCTTCGAGCGCGGACGGCGGTCCCAGCTCGAGCAGACCTTGCGTCAACTCTCTGAAATAAAAGGCCTTTCCAAAGATCTGCAGGATATTGTGGATCGTTCGCTCAAATAACGGTTCGGCTTATTGAAAATTTTACCGACCTGAGTCCGTCAGCTATGGACAAGGCGATTCGTGTCTGATCAATTCATTGCGATTCGGTAATGCGGATACCGGATCGATGATGCGGCAACGAGGGGTCTTTGATGCGAGCGGACGCGTCCAGCGCACCGAACGGGGAAGGTGTGTTTGCATGGCTGGGGCTCTTTCCAGGCGCGCGACGCGCCGGGGAGGACCCCGAGACCTGGAGGCCTGATCAGGACGGGCTCGACGGGGGGCCGACGCGAGAGCCGACCTTCCTCGTGTCCCGCAAGGTCATCCCGACCCTTGTCCTGCTTTTCCTCCTGACGCTCGCGGCCTCGCGCCTTGCCATGACGCTCGCCGACCGATCGCTTTATGTCGAAGGCGCCGAGAAGAACCTCGCCACCGTCACCGCCCTCATCGCCACCAGCCTCAAGCTGATCGAGGCGAGCGGCGCGGAGTACGATCAGGCGGCCTTTCTGGAGGGCCTCGTCGCCGGCAACGTGCTTCCCGCCGATGCGCTCCTGCTGATGACCGACCGGGACGGCATCGTCATGGCCCAGCTGCCCGTGGACGCCGACCGGGTCGGCACGAGCATCTACGATCTCGTCCCCGATCCCCGCGACCTCCTCGGATCCCATGCCAGCGGCAGCATCCTCGACATCCACTTCACCGGCGACCAGGCGATCGCCGCCGCCGCCGATCTGCCGGGACAGCACGGCCGGGTCAGCCTGATCTGGCCGCAGGCGGCGTTTCTCGCCCAGTGGCGCGAGAAGACCGCCGTCAGCGTCTCGCTCTTCGCGCTGACCGGCACCATCATGCTCCTCGTCCTCAACGCCTATTTCCGCCAGACCCGCCGGGCCGAGGACTTCAGCGGGCTTTGCGCGGAGACCAACCAGCGGGTGGAAATCGCCCTGTCGCGCGGCAGGTGCGGGCTCTGGGACTGGGACATCGCGCGAGGCCAGATGTACTGGTCGCGCTCGATGTACGAGATCCTCGGATTGGAACCGCGCGACGGTATCATGCCGTTTGCCGAGATCGCGCCGCTGATGCATCCGGGCGATGGCGGCCTGTTCCAGATCGCCCGCAGCGTCGCGGAAGGACGCACCGAGCATCTCGACCAGGTGTTCCGGATGCGTCGCGCCGACGGCGCCTATATCTGGATCCGGGGCCGGGCGAACATCGTCCACGGCAGCGACGGCGACATGCACCTGATCGGCATCGCCGCCGACATCAGCGAGCAGAAGGAGCTCGTGCGCCAGACCGACGAGGCGAACCACCGCCTCCAGAACACCATCGAGCACATTTCGGAGACCTTCCTGCTGTGCGATCGGGACGGCAAGGTGGTGATCTGCAACTCGGTCTATCGCAAGACCTTCGGCCTCGACGAGACCGACGTCGTTGCCGGCACCCCGGTCGACATGGTGCTGCGCAAGGCCCGGCGGCCGATCCGCTCGATCGCCCTCGACGCCGACAACCTCGCCGCCGGAGAAAGCGCCGTCGAGGCGCAGATGCCGGACGGGCGCTGGCTGCTGATCTCGGAGCGCCTCACCACCGACGGCGGCACCGTCTGGGTCGGCACCGACATCACCCAGATCAAGCACCACAAGACGTTGACGAAGGATTCCCGCCAGAAGCTCCTCGCCACCATCGCCAAGCTCGAGGCGGCGACGGAAGACGCCGAGCGCAAGGCCGACCAGCTGAGCGAACTCAACCTGCGCTACATTGCCGAGAAGGACCGCGCCGAGCGGGCCTCGCGGGCCAAGACCGCCTTCCTCGCCAACATGTCCCACGAGCTGCGCACGCCGCTGAACGCCATCCTCGGCTTCTCCGACATCATCCGCCAGCGCATCTTCGGCGGCATCGGCGAGAAATACGGGGAATATGTCGACGACATCCACACCAGCGGCAGCCACCTGCTGCGGATGATCGACGACGTCCTGCAGATGGCGACGATCGAGTCCGGCCGCCTCGAGCTCCAGACCGAGGAGGTCGAGTTCAGCGAGATCGTCCGCGCCAGCGCCGCGATGATCGAGCCGCTGGCGCGCAAGAAGGGCATCGACCTGACCATCGAGGTGCCAGAGGCGCTGCCGATGCTGTCCGACCGGCGGGCGACGTCCCAGGCCGTCCTCAATCTTCTGTCCAACGCGGTGCACTTCACGCCCGAGGGCGGCAAGGTCGGGCTGCGGCTGCGCCAGGTCGGCGACACGGCGTGCCTGTCGATCATCGACGACGGCCCGGGGATCCCGAAGTCGGCCCTCGCCGCCCTCGGCGTGCCCTTCGCCCAGCTTGGCAGCGAGCTGGTCCGGTCGAAGTGCCACGGCACCGGCCTCGGCATCGCCATCGCCAAGGCCCTCGTCCACCTCCATGGCGGCCGGCTGCGCATCGGCTCCTCGGTCGGCCGCGGCCCCCTGGTCAGCCTGCGCCTGCCGCTGAAGCGCGAGACCGGACAGAGCGACCGGCCGCAGGAGCCGACGCTCGCGTCGAACATGCGGCCCCGGCAGCGGACGGCGAAGCACGAAAGCCGCGCCGCGGCCTGATCGCGGCGCTCGGGCGGAGAACGGGGCGACCGCGGGGAGGCCCCCCGGCTGCTGCTGCCGCCCCCTCCCGTCACGCGACGCGACGCGAAACGGCCCGCGCCTGGAGGTCCGCCGACGTCGTCCGATCGCCCTATGACGGCTCCGGATCGCCGAGGACGCTTCGGAAAACCGCGCGCACCCGCGCGGTTTCCGCCTCCAGAGCCCCTCCCAGCGCCGACCAGTCGTCGAGCCCCGCGGCTGAAACGATCGCGCGAGCCAGGCCCTCCGGCACGTCCTCGGGATTGCGCGCCTCGGCAGGCCCCAGCCGCAGGAGCTGGACGATCCGGGTGAAGCGGTCCATCGCCCGCGCCAGCTCGGCGCCGTCGACGCCCTTCCCGAAATCGGCGGCGGCAAGGACCATGGCGGTCGGCGCACCGCGGAGGTCGAGGTCGGCCCGCCCGGTCAGAAGCGCCCATTGCGCCAGAAATTCCAGATCGATCAGGCCGCCCGGCCTGAGCTTCAGGTCGAGGGCTCCCGACGCCGGCTTGCCGGCCTCGATGCGCTGGCGCATCGCGGCGACGTCCCGCGTCACCTCGGCCGGATCGCGCCGTTCGGCGAGAATCGAGGCGATCGTCGCCGCGACCTCGGCGACGAAGGCCGGATCCCCCGAGACCGTTCGCGAGCGCGTCAGCGCCATGCGCTCCCAGGTCCAGGCCTCGTTCTGCTGGTAGCGCCGGAAGGCGTCGAGATGGGTGGCGAGCGGCCCCTTGTTGCCCGACGGCCGCAGCCGGAAATCGACCTCGTAGAGGATGCCCTCGCGCATGGGCGCGGTCATCGCCGCGATCAGGCGCTGGGTGAGCCTCGCGAAATAGGTGCTGGGAGCCAGTGGCCGGCGGCCGTCCGATGCCTCGGCATCCGGATGGTGGTCGTAGAACAGGATCAGGTCGATATCTGAGCCGGCGGTCAGCTCGCGGCTGCCGAGCCGGCCCATCCCGAGAAGCGCGATCCGGGCGCCGGGAACGCGGCCGTGGGTGAGCGCGAACTCGGCCTCCACCGCCTCCAGCGTCGCCTTCAGGACGACGTCGGCGATGTTGGCGAAGGCGGCGCCCGCCTCCCCCGCATCGACGATGCCGCTGAGCATCCGGGCGCCGACGAGGAAGCGCTGCTCGGAGGCGAAGATGCGCAGGCGGGCGAGCGCGTCCTCGTAGTCCCGGGCAAGGCCCATGAACACCTGCAGGCGCTCGTCGAGGAGGTCCCGGTCCGGCACCTCGCCGAGAAAGGCGGGATCGAGCAGCGCGTCGAAGACATGCGGGCGCGCCGCGATGGTCTCGCGCAGCGCCGGCGCCGCGGTGATGATGTCGGCGAGAAGCTGCAGGATCTTCGGGTTGGAGGCGATCAGCGAGAAGAACTGGATGCCCGACGGCAGGCCAGCCAGAAACCGATCGAAGGCGAGGAGCGCGGTGTCGGGATCATGGGCCTTGCCGAAGGCCTCGAGCAACGTCGGCAGGAGTTCGGCCAGCCGGCCCTTGGCGGTGGCCGAACCGGTGGCGCGGTAGCGTCCGAGCGTCCAGCCATGGACCACGCGGGCGATGTCTTTCGGCCGGCCATAGCCGAGCGCCGCGATCGCCGCGATGGCCCCCTCGTCTTCGTCCGACTGCGCCAGCCGCTCCAGGGCGTCCGCGGCGCCATGGCCGGGGCTGTCGCTCCGCTCGCCGCCGAACAGCCGCCCGTAGCGCCGGTCGACCCGTTTCAGGCAGGGCAGCAACGCTTCGCCGAGCGCCGCCTCGTCGGCATAGCCGGCCAGGCGCGCGACGCCGCGCAGCTTCCCGGCATCCTCCGGCAGCGTGTGGCTCTGCTCGTCGGCAACCATCTGGATGGCGTGCTCGATCCGGCGCAGCAGCCAGTAGTCCGCGGTGAGTTCGGCCGCCGTCGCCGCGTCGATCCAGCCGCCGCCGGCGAGCTCGGCGAGCGCCTCGTCGGTCCGCCGCCTTCGCAGCTTCGGCGCCCGCCCGCCGGCGATCAGCTGCTGGGCCTGGGCGAAGAACTCGACCTCGCGGATGCCGCCGCGGCCGAGCTTGACGTTGTGGCCGCCGATGCCGAGGGCGTCGAAGCCGCGATGCCGGTCGATGCGCTGCTTCATGTCCTGGATGGCTGCGACGGCAGAAAAGTCGAGATATTTGCGCCAGACGAAGGGGGTGAGCTCCTTCAGGAAGATCTCCGCCGCCTCGCCGTCGCCGGCGATCGGCCGCGCCTTGATCATCGCCGCCCGTTCCCAGTCGCGGCCCGAGCTCTCGTAGTAGCCGAGCGCCATGGCGGTGGAGATCGCCAGCGGCATGGCGCTGGGATCGGGCCGCAGCCGCAGGTCGGTGCGCGCCACATAGCCGTCGCCGGTCCGCTCGCTGAGGATCCGGGCGAGCCGCCGCACCAGCCGCGACAGCGTTTCCGGCGCGTCCAGCGGATCCTTGGTCAGTGCCCGCCGCTCGTCGTAGAGGACGATGATGTCGATGTCGCTGGAGTAGTTGAGCTCCTGCGCCCCGAGCTTGCCCATCCCGAGAACGAAGACGCCGGAGCTCTTCTCCGGTTCGCCCGGATGCGGCAGGACGATCTTGCCGCGGCCATGGAGGTCGAGAAGGCAGAATCGCAGGGCGGCGGCGACCGCGGCCTCGGCGAAGTCGGAGAGGATGCGGGTGGTCTCGTCCGGCGTCAGCGCCCCGAAGACGTCGGCAAGGCCAAGGAGCAGCGCGACGCGGCCCCTCGCCTCGCGCAGCGCGGCCATCACGGCCTTCTCGCTGTCGTCCGCCGCCGGAAGATTGGCCACACCGGCGATCGTCGAGCGGGCGAGATCAACGGCGGACTGCCCGGTCAGTTCCTCAAGCCATTCCGGATTCCGGAAGATCAGCGCGCCGAGATGCGGCGAAAGATCCAGGACCGCAGCGAGCCGCGCGGCGTCGGGGTGATCGCCGGAAAGCAGCGCCGAAAGCCCGGACAAGCCCCGGTCCTCGGCAAGTCCGGCAAGATCGGCCCGCCAGCGGCCGGCCTTGTCCGCGCTCAGCGGTGCCGGCGACCAGTCTCCGCCGATCCGCAATCCGCCGTCCCGTTTCTGCCCGTCATCCATCGCCTCGCTCGCTCCCCTGCCGTTCCTCCTTCGGCACGTCGAGACGAACGGTCAGCCCGGGACCGGCGTCGTCGAGCACCAGGCGACCACCATGGACCCGCGCGATCGCCTGCACCAGCGACAGGCCGAGGCCGGAGCCCGGCATCGAGCGGCTCTGGTCCAGCCGGTAGAACCGCTCCAGCACCCGCTCGCGCTTTTCGATCGGGATGCCCGGCCCATCGTCGCTGACGGCAAGGCTCCACGCGCCATTGCCTTCCGAAAGCGTGACGCGGATCTTGATCTTTCGTTCCGGATCGGTGGCGTATTTCAGGGCGTTGTCGACGAGATTGGACAACGCCTGGGCGATCAGCTCGCGACTGGCGACGACGGTGAGGCTGGGGGGCGCGTCGAGCAGGAGCTCGGCATTGGCGTCCTCGGCCAGGGGCTCGTAGAGATCGACGACGTCGGCGGCGATCGCGGCGAGATCGATCGGCGACTTGATCACCTGGTCGGAGCCCGCCTCGACCCGCGAGATCATCAGCAGGGCGTCGAAGGTGCGGATCATCTGGTCGCATTCGGCGATCATCTGCTCCATCGCCTCGCGCGCCTCGCCAAGGTCCGGCGGCGCGGCGAGCGCTCCCTCGGCGCGGGTGCGGAGACGCGTCAGCGGCGTGCGCAGGTCGTGGGCGATGTTGTCGGAGACCTGCTGCAGCCCCTCCTGCAGCAGCGAGACCCGGGCCAGCAGCGTGTTGAGATTGTCCGACAGTCGGTCGAACTCGTCGCCGGCCCCGGTCACCGGCAGCCGCTCGGACAGATCGCCGGAGAGGATCCGCGCGCTGGAGGCGGTGACGCCGTCGAGGCGCTTCAGCGCGCTGCGACCGACGAAGAACCAGGCGATCAGCGCCGCGACGCCCATCAGAGCCAGAGCGAGGATCAGCGCGCTCTGGACGACGCCGCGAAAGCGCACCTGCTCGCTCTGGTCGCGCCCGACGAGGATGCGCATGCCGTTCGGCAGGCTGACGACCTCCGCGATGGCGAGGTGGTAGCGATGGCCGTTGTCGTCGGCGTAGCGCTCGTAGGAAAACGCGTCCGGCGTCGGTCCCTGATCGTCGAGGACGCCGGCCTGAAGGCTCTCGACATTGCCGGCGATGATCCGCCCCATGGGGTCGGTCGCGAGGTAGAGCGAGGCGCCGGGCTGGCGCGATCGCCGGTCGATGGTGCGGACCAGGCCGACGATGCCGCTCTGCTGGTAGACCTGGGCGAGGTCGGCGAGTTCCTCGGAGATCGCCCGGCGGCTCTGGTCCTCGACGATGGTCGAGGCGGTGGCCGTGACATAGACGACGAGGACGACCGCGCAGATGGCGAAGAGCAGGAAATAGACCGCCGAGAGCCGCACCGCGGTCATTCGCATCAGCGAGCGGAAGCGTCCCATGCGGCCGAACTGGAAGGGGCGGAATCGTGGCACCGGCAGATCCTTGTCCACGCGCCCGCGGCCGAAGAAGGGGCGGGAGAACGGCCGGGTCAGGCTTCGGCTTCGGCGCGCATGATGTAGCCCGCGCCCCGCACGGTGTGCAGGATCGGCGAGCCGAAATCGCGCTCGATCTTCGAGCGCAGCCGCGAGATATGAACGTCGATGACGTTGGTCTGGGGGTCGAAGTGGTAGTCCCAGACGTTCTCCAGGAGCATGGTCCGGGTGACCACCTGGTTGGCGTGCTTCATCAGATATTCGAGCAGGCGGAACTCGCGGGGCTGCAGCACGATCGGCTTGCCGGCGCGGCGTACCTCGTGGGACAGGCGGTCGAGCTCGAGGTCGCCGACGCGGTAGGACGTCTCGACGTCCTTGGCGCCGCGCCGCCGGCCGAGCACCTCGACTCGCGCCAGGAGTTCCGAGATGGCGAAGGGCTTGGACAGGTAGTCGTCGCCTCCGGCGCGCAGGCCCTTCACCCGGTCATCGACCTGGCCGAGCGCCGAAAGGATCAGCACCGGCGTCGACTGGCCGTTGTCGCGCAGCTTCGTGACGATGGACAGGCCGTCGAGCTTGGGCAGCATGCGGTCGACGATCAGGACGTCGTAGCCGCGCGTTTCGGCCGCGTGCAGGCCCTCCTCGCCGTCGGCGGCGTGATCGGCGACGTGTCCAGCCTCCCTCAACGCCTTGACGAGATAGGCGGCTGCCTCGCGGTCGTCTTCGATGATGAGGATTCGCATGGACTCCGTCGATGTGGTGGCGGCTGGGGCTGGCATCATGTCACTTCCCTAGATCGACGACATCGGGTCCGAAATCAATGCGGCGGCGGCAACTG
This sequence comes from Fulvimarina sp., assembly GCA_002700095.1. GTDB lineage: Bacteria > Pseudomonadota > Alphaproteobacteria > Rhizobiales > Rhizobiaceae > Jiella. The sequence continues at coordinate 30,285 of PACL01000097.1, forward strand.
CTTCATTGGCCGTCGCCAGGAGGCGGGCGCCGTTCTGGACGGCACCCGCCTGCCCGGGGGACGAAAAGCGGGCAAGGCCGCTCCTCGAAAGGCATGATCGCGACGGGGCAGGCCAAGGCCCGCCAGGGCCTGCAGAGGAGGCCGGGTCCGCCGGGGCCTGCGGAGGGGGAGCAGGCTGCCGGCCGGGCCGCCGATGCCACCGCGAATGATCATGCCGATGCAAAAGGCGGGGGGGGCGGGGCGCCGCATGGTGCGCCGCCTCGCCCGTCCTTGATCGGGCCGATCAGCCCTTCGACAGCGGCAGTGCGACGAAGCGGTTCTGGTCGCCCTGGCGCAGCTGGAACAGCGCCGCCTTGCGGCCGGACTTCGCGGCATCGGCCAGCGCCTGGCTGACATCGCCGCGGTTCGTGACCGCCTTGCCGTTGACCGAGACGATGACGTCGCCGGCCTGCAGGCCCTTCTCGGCGGCCGTCGAGTCCGGATCGATGTCCGTCACCACCACGCCGTTGCCGTCCTCGGAGGGCGTCAGCGTCAGGCCGTAGCCGGACAGCGACGACGGATTGGTCGGCACGCGCTGGCTGCCCTGGCCGTTCGCCGAGGCCGCCTCGTCGAGGCTGGCGAGATTGCCGAGCGTGACGTCGAGGGTCTTCGCCTCGTTGTTGCGCCAGAGCGTGACCTCGACCTTGGTTCCCGGACGGTCGTTGCCGATCAGCCGGGCGAGCTCGCGCGGTCCCTCGACGGTCTCGCCGTTCACCGCGGTGATGACGTCGCCGGTCTTGATGCCCGCCTTGGAGGCCGGCGTCTCGTTGTCCGGCAGGGTGACGATGGCGCCCTTCGCTTCGCCAAGGCCGACCGCCTCGGCGATGTCGTCGGTGACCGGCGCGATCTGCACGCCGAGCCAGCCGCGCTCGACCGACCCGTTCTCCTTCAGCGACTGGATCACGTCCTTGGCGACGGATGCGGGGATCGCGAAGGCGATACCGACATTGCCGCCCGAGGGCGAGAAGATCGCGGTGTTGATGCCGACGACTTCGCCGTTCAGGTTGAAGTCGGGGCCGCCGGAATTGCCGCGGTTGACCGCCGCGTCGATCTGCAGGAAGTCGTCATAGGGGCCGGCGCCGATGTCGCGGCCGCGGGCCGAGATGATGCCGGCGGTGACGGTGCCGCCGAGGCCGAAGGGATTGCCGACCGCCACGACCCAGTCGCCGACGCGCACTTTGCTGTCGTCACCCCAGCCGACATAGGTGAACTTGTGATCCTTGGCATCGACCTTGAGGAGCGCGAGATCGGTGCGCTGGTCGGTGCCGATCAGCTTGGCGTCGTACTCCGAGCCGTCATCCATGACGACGGTGTATTTCGAGCCGCCGTCGACCACGTGATTGTTGGTGACGAGATAGCCATCCTCGGAAATGAAGAAGCCGGAGCCCTGGGCGGTGGCGTGACGCGGCGCCTGACGGCCGCGCGGCTGCAGGCCCGGCATGCCGGGGCCACCCGGAATGTCGAAGAAGCGGCGCAGCGGATGATCGCGAGGCAGGTTGTCGAAGGGATTCTGCATCTGCTCGTCGCCGCCATCGTCGGCGGCCGGCGCGATGTCCTCGTTGACCCGGACCGAGACGACGGCCGGAGAGACCTTCGCGACGACGTCGGCGAAGCCGAAGCTCTGCTGCGGAGCTTCGACGCGCACCGGCTCGGCGAAGACAGGGAGCGTGTTGGAGACCATGCCGCCCGCCAGAGCCGCACCGGCGACACCCGCCGCCAGGGCACCCGCGACGAACCGGCTGCGCCTGGTCCTCGGCTGATTTTGCTGTTGCATCGTGGTTCCTTTCCAGGTGTCCGAAATGTCGGAGCAACGGGTGGCGCGAAAGCCGTGCTGTCCATTGCTTGGAAGTGAACCTAGCGATCGGGACGTTACGGGAGTTTTTCTCCCGGGTGAAAACTCGGTAAGGTTGGGGCGGCGCTGTGCGGTCTAGGGCGAGATGAGATCAGCTTCGAGCGGCAGCGAAGCTCCATCCCCGGTGCCGCATGATCTCTTCCGAAAACCGGTTCCCACTTTTCGGGACCATGCTCCTAGTGCCGCATGATCTTTTTCGAAAACCGGTCCCCACTTTTCGGGATCATGCTCTAGCCGCGCCCGCCGGTGATCCTGGCGATGGCCTCTTCTTCGGCCGCCGAAAGCTCCGGCGGCGCCTGGCGCCTGCGGCGGCGGCCGACGACCGTTGCCACGGCCAACGCCGCTCCACCCGCGAGCACCACCAGGGGCGTTGCCCAGAGTGCGAGATTCAGCCAGTCGAGCCGCGGCCGCAGCAGCACGAACTCGCCGTAGCGCGAGACCAGATAGTCGATCACTTCCGTGTCGGTGTCGCCGGCTTCGAGGCGGGCGCGCACCAGGAGCCGCAGGTCCTTGGCGAGATCGGCGTTGGAATCGTCGATCGATTCGTTCTGGCAGACGAGGCAGCGCAGCCCTTCGGAGAGCTTGCGGGCCCGGGCCTCCAGCGCCGGATCGGCCAGCACCTCGTCCGGATTGACGGCGAAGGCCGGCGTGACGAACAGTCCCGTCGGCGCAGCCGTGACGACCACGAACAGCGCACCGAGGACCAACAGGATGCGGCGGAGCGCCCCCATGTCAGGCCCCCGCCCCGACCGCGGGGGAACCCCCGGTACCAGCACCCTTGCCCTTGTTGCGAGCCGGCGCGCCGACCCGCAGGCGGCGGTCGGCCAGCGAGAAGACGCCGCCGAGCCCCATGAAGATGGTGCCGATCCAGATCAGCGTCACCAACGGCTTCGACCAGATCCGCACGACGATCGACTGGCGATCCTCCGACGGATCGCCGAGCGACACGTACAGCTGCGAGAACCAGTGGGTCCAGATGCCGGATTCGGTGGTGGTCATCTGCCGCACCGGGAAGAAGCGCTTGGACGTGTCGATCTCGGCCAGCTCGACCCCGCCCCGGCGGATCGAGAACTGCGCCGCCTGCGCCTCGAAATTCGGGCCGTCGCGCTGCGCGATGGAGTCGAAGGTGAGGGTGTAGCCGGCGATTTCGGCGGTCTGGCCCGGCGCCATGGTGGTGATCAGTTCCTCCTCGAAGCTCGACACCGAGACGATGCCGAGCAGCGTCACGCCGAGGCCGAAATGGGCGAGCGTCGTGCCGAAGGTCGAACGCGGCAGGCCGACGAGACGCGACAACCCGGTGCGCCAGCCGGTCCGCAGGAACGCTGCCTTGAGGAACAGGTCGGTCAGGCTGCCGGCGAGCAGCCAGAAGGCCAGCGCGAAGCCGAAAGCCGTCAGGATCCGCGTGCCGCCGGTATAGGCGAGGACGCCGATGAGGGCCGCGAGCGCGCAGCCGGCGGCGAAATACAGCCGCTGCGCCGCACCGAGAAGGTCGCCGCGCTTCCAGCCGAGCAGCGGGCCGAACGGCACCGCGAACAACAGCGGCACCATCAGCGGCCCGAAGGTGAGGTCGAAGAACGGCGCGCCGACGGAGATCTTCTTGTCGGCCAGCACCTCGAGCACCAGCGGATAGAGCGTGCCGACGAGCACCGTTGCCGCCGCGGTCGTCAGGAACAGGTTGTTGAAGACCAGCGCCCCCTCGCGGCTGATCGGCGCGAACAGCCCGCCGCCCTCCAGCGAGGAGGCGCGCAGCGCGAACAGGAACAGCGCCCCGCCGATGAACAGGCACAGGATGCAAAGGATGAAGATGCCGCGGGTCGGATCGGTGGCGAAGGCGTGCACCGAGGTGAGCACGCCGGAGCGCACCAGGAAGGTGCCGAGCAGCGACAGCGAGAAGGTCAGGATGGCGAGGAGGATCGTCCAGATCTTCAGCGCCGAACGCTTCTCCATGACCAGCGCGGAGTGGAGGAGCGCGGTGCCCGCCAGCCACGGCATGAAGGAGGCGTTCTCCACCGGATCCCAGAACCACCAGCCGCCCCAGCCGAGCTCGTAATAGGCCCAGTAGGAGCCCATCGAGATGCCGAGGGTGAGGAAGATCCAGGCGATCAGCGTCCACGGCCGCACCCACCGCGCCCAGGCGGCGTCGATCCGCCCGTCGATCAGCGCCGCGATGGCGAAGGAGAAGGCGACGGAAAAGCCGACATAGCCGAGATAGAGCAGCGGCGGATGGATCGCGAGGCCGATGTCCTGGAGGACGGGATTGAGGTCCTGCCCCTCCATCGGCGCCGGGTCGAGGCGCTGGAACGGGTTGGAGGTCAACAGGATGAACAAGAGGAAGGCGGCGAGGATCCAGGCCTGGACGGCCAGCACATTGGCCTTCAGCGTCGCCGGCAGGTCGCGGCCGAACAGCGCGACCAGCGAGCCGAAAAAAGCGAGGATCAGCACCCAGAGAAGCATCGAGCCCTCGTGGTTCCCCCAGACGCCCGTCACCTTGTAGAGCATCGGCTTGGCCGAGTTGGAGTTCTCGAAGACGTTGAGCACCGAGAAGTCCGAGGTGACGTTGGCCGTCACCAGGGCCGAGAAGGCGATGGCGATGAGCACGAAGCCGCCGGTGGCGGCGATCGTCCCCGTCTCCATCAGCCGCTGGTCGCCCTGCCTGGCGCCGACCAGCGGCAGCACCGACTGGAACAGCGCCACCGAGAGGGCGAGGACGAGGGCGAAGTGCCCGATCTCGACGATCATGAACCTGCTCCCACCGGCGTTGCCGAAACCGTTTCCTCGGGCTTCTTGACGAGGCCCTTGCCGTCTTCCCAGAGGCCCCGCGCCTTGAGGTCGTCGACCACTTCCTTCGGCATGTAGGTCTCGTCGTGCTTGGCAAGGACGGTGTCGGCGAGGAAGACCCGGTCCGGGCCGAGCGTGCCCTCGGCGATGACCCCCTGCCCCTCGCGGAAGAGATCCGGCAGGATGCCGGTATAGCTCACCGGGACGCTGTCGACGGTGTCGGTGACGCGGAAGAAGATCTCGGACGAGCCGTCACGCTTCACCGAGCCGTCCTCGACGAGGCCGCCGAGCCGAATGCGCTGGGCGGGGCCCGGGACGTTCTTGACGAGGTCCGTCGGCGACTGGAAATAGGCGACAGAGCTCGACAGCGCCGTCAGCACCAGCGCCATCGCTCCGCCGACGACGACGAACATTGCGCCGATCGAATAAAGTCGCTTCGCCTTGCGGGTCATCGGGACATCGCCTCCTCTCCCCTCAAAGACCGATCTCGTCGGCAAAAGCGGCAATTTCGCGAGCCGCCGCCGAATCCGCAGGGAAGGTCTTGCGGGCATCGGCGAGCGCCGTCTTCGCCTCGTCGGTCTTGCCGAGCACCGTATAGGAGCGGATCAGCCGCTTCCAGCCCTCCACGTCGTCAGGGCTCTGCTTCAGCCGTTCCGCGAGCTGGGACACCATGCCCTCGATCATCGCCTGGCGGTCGCCCTCCGGCAGCTGCGCGGCCGCGGCCATGGCCGCCGCGTCCGGACCCTGGAAGCCGGTGCCCGTCCCGCCAGCAGCGCCAGGCCCGGCGCCGCCGGCATCTGCGCCGTCATCCGGGCCTGCAGCGGGAGACGCCGCCGCGACGCCGTCGCCCGGCGTCGTCGTGCCGGCGACGGGCGGTTTGCCGAGCCGCTGGCGGGCGTCGGCCAGCCCAGCCTCGGCGATCCGCAGCCACGGCGCATCCTTCGGGCTCTCGGCGATCAGGCCGCTCCAGCGGGTCTCGGCGTCCTCGGCCCGCTGCTCCTGGGAGGCGTCGAGGGCTAGGAAGAACTTCGCCGGCAGATAGGAAGGGTTCAGCTGCAGGGCGCGCTCGAAGGCCGTCTTGGCCTCGCCGGTAACCTCGCCGCCGGAAATTTCGGCCAGCGCCTCGCCGAGGCCGCCAAAGCGGCTCGCCGAGGGTCCGTTGAGGTCGATCGCCTTGCGGAAGGCCTCGGCCGCGTCCTGCGGCCGGTTCATCCGCAGATAGATCGGCGCCAGAACTTCCCAGCCGCTGCCGTCTTCGGGATTGGTCCGCAGCCGCGCCTCGGCCTTGTCCACCAGGGTCGCGAGGTCGAAGTCGTCGCGCCCCGGCTGCGGCTGCTCGCGAAGCGCCAGCGGCTGGTCGGGCAACCGCGGCGCGCCGATGCTGCCATAGAAGGCGAAGGCAATGGCGGGCACCGCGAGGATGGCGACGACGCCGACGATCATGGATCGCTGGAACCCGCGGCCGCCGGCAAGCGGCGCTCCGCTGCCGGTCGCCGCCTTCGCCCGCTCCGAGGCGCGCAGCAGCCGCCGGCCGATCTCGGCCCGGGCCGAGGCCGCCTCGCCGGGAGCGATCGTGCCGCGATCGAGATCGCCGTCGAGCTCGCGCAGCTGGGCGGCGTAGACCTCGACGTCGTGCTCCTCGGCCGAGCCTTCGCCGCGGCCGTCACGGCGCAGCAGCGGCCAGCCGATGGCCAGGGTGACGACGGCCGTCATCGCGGCTGCAACGATCCAGAAAACCATGCGCTCCACTTACGCGCGCCGCACCCCGCAGACAATGGCGGATGGCGGCGCTCCCTCCCAGACTTCGCCCCTCGAAGATCGCGCCGTCCCCTCATGGGCGCGGAACGCCCGAGGCCGATCGATCATTCTCAGCCGCTTAACAGAGCCCCGCCGGGATGCCCATTCAAATCGTCAGGAGGCGGTGGAGAGCGATCGCCGGGATTGCCCCCTCGGGACACGGGTCGGCCTTGGCGAACAGCCGCCCGCATCGCTCCGAGGTGCCAGGTGCCCTCTTGGGCTTCGAAGGGCTCCGGCAGCGGCGCCGATCAGGCCACCGGTTTCCACAGGCCGTTCGGCGTCTTGCAGGCGACCCCCGAGGCCTTGACCGGGTTCGCCCCGGCCGTCAGCACGTGGGAATAGGCGCGGCAATCCTGCGAGCCGACCCGGTAGAGCTGCGTCGGCACCACCTCGCCGCGATAGCCGTCCTCGGTCCACTGCACGGGCTCGCCGGCCGGGCTGAACTGCAGCGCCTGGAACTCCGCCTCGACGGCCTTCGTCTTCGCCGCGTCCGGCATCTGCGCGGCAAATGCCGTCTGGCCCACCAGCCCGCCGCCGAGGGCGACGGCGCCGGACGAGATGGCGCTCTGGGTCGTCGTCGATGCCCCGAATCCGAGACAGCCGCTCAAAGGCAGGGTCGACAGAAGGACGAGGATCGCCGTTGCCAGTCTCATCGGATGGGTCCACCAGCGGGAGAAACGATAACCGCAATGCGGCCGCCGCTCAGGGATTTCCTGCTTCGACCGGCGATGTCAAGGACCGGGCCGGAACAGTCGCGGACCAAATCGCAGTCGCCGCCGGAGATCGGGCCTGCCCCCGGCGTCGTCATCGGCATCGGCATGGGCGCCGTTATCGGCGCCGGGGCATCCGACGCTAGCGGATGCGCGGCAGCACCACCCGCGCCGCAAGCCCGCCGAGCGGCGAGCGCGACAGCTCCAGCATGCCGCGATATTCGGCGACGATGTCGCGCACGATCGACAGGCCGAGCCCGCTGCCGGGCGTCGCCTCGTCGAGGCGGCGGCCGCGCTTCAGCGCCTCGCGGATCTCCTCGCCGGATAGCCCCGGCCCGTCGTCCTCGACGAGGACGGCCAGCCGGTCGGCCCCGTCGGGGGCGCATGACAGGCGGATGGTCCCGCGGGCCCACTTGCCGGCATTGTCGAGGAGGTTGCCGACCACCTCCTCGAGATCCTGTCGCTCGCCGGCAAACACCAGCTCCTCCGATCCCGCCGCGTCGAATTCCACGGTCAGATGCGGGTTGAGCTTGGCGATGACCCTGGCGATGCGCTCGAGCACATCGCGCACCGGCGTGCGGAAGACGACGCTCTGCCCCTGCGCCGCCATGCGCGCCCGGTCGAGATAATGCTGCACCTGGCTGCTCATCCGGGCGGCCTGCTCCTCGACCACCTGCCCCTTCTCGGCGCCGATGGAGCCGGCTTCGTTCATCAGGATGGCGATCGGGGTCTTCAGCGAATGGGCGAGGTTGCCGACCTGGGTGCGCGAGCGCTCGACGATGCGGCGATTGTTGTCGATCAGAGCGTTCATCTCGACTGCCAGCGGCTCGATCTCGACGGGAAAGCCGGTGCGCAGGCGCTCGGAGCGCCCCTCGCGAACGTCGGCGAGGGATTCGCGCACGCGGCCGAGCGGCCGCAGCGCCACGAGCAGGACGATGACGTTAACGAGGACCGTGCCGAGGCCGACCGTGCCGAGATAGAACATCAGCGTCCGGTCGAAGGCGTCGATGTCCTCCTCGACGGAGGACAGGCTCCCCATCACCCGGAACCGCGCGGTGTGGTTGTCCGTGTCGAGCACGACCTCGGTCTCGAGCACCTCCAGCGTCTCGCCGTCGAGGCCGGGCTCGTCATAGGTGCGTCGGTACATCTGGTCGAAGGGCGCGTCCGACACCGGCGCCTGAGGGATCGTCATGAGCACCAGCGACGCCGAGGTCAGCCGGCCCTTGGTGTTCTCGGAGGCCGGCAGCACCTCCCAGTACCAGCCGGAGAGCGGCCGGGCGTAGCGCAGGTCGCCGAGATCCGGATTGCCCTGCAGCCGCCCGTCCGCATCGACGCTGACCGCGTTGACGAGGTTGTAGAGCTGCGCGCCGAGGAGGTTCTCGAAGCCCTGCTTGGCGGTGCGCTCATAGAGGGTCGAGATCAGCGCGCCGGCGACGAACAGTGCCAGCACCGCCCACAGGCTGGTGAGGAAGATCACCCGCGCCGTCAGCGAGTTCGCCCGCAGAAAGGCCGCGGACGACATGATGCCGCCGCCGCGGCGCCAGCGCCGGCGCAGCGGCGCCCAGCCGCCGGCCCTGATTCGCCGCAGGAGGTTCAGCCCGTGCCTCCCGGATCCTGCATCCGGTAGCCCTGGCCGCGGATCGTCTCGATCAGGTCGGCCCCGAGCTTCTTGCGCAGGCGGCCGACGAACACTTCGATGGTGTTGGAATCCCGGTCGAAGTCCTGGTCGTAAAGATGCTCGATCAGCTCCGTGCGCGAGACCACCGCGCCCTGATGATGCATCAGGTAGTCCAGGAGCCGGTGCTCGTGGGAGGTCAGCTTCAGCGGCGCGCCGTTCACTGTCACCCGCGCCGTGCGGGTGTCGAGCCGCACCGGGCCGCAGAGGATCTCGGACGAGGCGTGGCCGGCGGCGCGGCGGATCAGCGCCCGCACCCGCGCCAGCACTTCCTCGACATGGAACGGCTTGGTGACGTAGTCGTCGGCGCCGGCATCGATCCCCGCCACCTTGTCGCTCCAGCGGTCGCGCGCCGTCAGGATCAGCACCGGCATCGTCCGGTTCTCCCGGCGCCAGCGTTCCAGCACGCTGATCCCGTCCATCTGCGGCAGGCCGATATCGAGCACCACCAGGTCGTAGGGCTCGGTATCGCCGAGGAAATGCCCCTCCTCGCCGTCGAAGGCGCGGTCGACGACGTAGCCCGCGCCGCTCAGCGCCTCGGTGAGCTGGCGGTTCAAGGTCTCGTCGTCCTCGACGATCAGGATGCGCATCGCTGAAATCCTTCCCCTTGCGGGCGTCCGGCAGCCCGCCCGGCCCACCCGCCGGTCCGGCCCGGCCCGGCCGCCGCGAAGCGCCGCCCGATCATGGCTTGATCGTGATGGTCTGCTTGCGCGGCCGCTGGTTGCCCTTGCCGGGCACCAGCACGGTGACGACGCAGACGGTCTGGCCGCCCTGGCTCTGGGTCGACACCGACAGCACCTGGCCGCCGGTCTGCCGGGCCGCCCGGCTCGCAGCGCCCGAGCAGTCGGCCGCGGCCACCCGCACCGGCGCCTCGCCACCATCCCCGCTCACGGAAAGGCTGCGCGCGCCGAATTCCCCTTCGCCGCCGAGACCGGCAAGGGCCGGCTCGGCCGCAAGACCGATCGTCACTGCTAGCGCCAGGATGCTGCGAAGGAGGGTCATTCTGGTCCAATCGAGATTGCCGCCGGGTGGAGCGAAACTTGACGCTCCGGTTCTATCAAGGCCCGGCTGAATGACGAATGAATGTCGCCGGCAGATGTCTCGCCGGAAGCCGACCATAGCCAGCGCTCGCCCGTCGGCATAGGGCATTGCGGCCACCGGGGCAAAGCTTCAGGGAGAATTCGCGCAAAAGTGTCGTGGCCGCAGCGGACCGGCCGGCTTCGCAGAGGGCAGGGCTTGCCCACACGAGCCCGGCCCCACGGGCCTTCATCCCGACGCACCGATTGAATGGGCTCCATGACGCCGGCCTGCCCCTGCCGGCGCCGACCCGCCAAGCCTCACCCCGGCCTCGCAAAAACCGCCCGCCGCGCGGTGCCCGGCCCCCAGACCGGGCTGACCTGCGCGACGGCGACCTCGAGATGCGCCGGCAGGGCGCCGAAGCGGGCCATCTGGTCCGCCGCCGAGAGCGTCAGCCGCGGCTCGCCGGTATCGATGGTCGCGGTCGCTCCCGCGCCGTCCGCGATCGTGGCGCGGTAGCGCTCCGCCTCCTCGCCGAGCGGCACCTCGCTCGCGTCCCAGTTGTCGCCGCCGATCCGCGTGCGGCGGATCCAGGCGAGGCTCATCGCCCCGTCGGCGGCAAAGCTCGCGGTGACATGCACCGGCGAGAGCGGTCGCACCGAGCGCCGGCCGAGGGCGTGGTCCTGCGACACCACCGCCCCGTCGTCGCGGCCGCGACCGAAGGGCTGGACGCGAAATTCCAGTGTGCGCCCGACATCCGCCGCCGTCAGCTCGATCGCCTCGCTCGCCCCGTCGAGGAGCACGAAGAGCGCGCCGGCCGACGCCCCCGCCGCCATCGCGTCCTCGGTGCCGCCCTGCGCCCGCAGGAGACCGCCGAGCCGGAACTCGCCGGCCGCGATCTCCTCGGCCTCCTCGAACTGCAGCACCTCGAAGCCGCCGTTCTCGCATGCGACCGCGCAGAGATTGCCGCCGGCCAGCATCGAGGCCCGCGACAGCGACGCCAGCGCCCCGCGCGGCAGCGCCACGGTGATCTGGTTCGCCGGGTCGATGCGCCCCTCGGGGCCGGGCAGGAGGGGCTCGGTCAGACGGCCGAGGGCCGCCGGCCGGGTGACCCGTGCCCGCACGGTGAGCGCGCCGTCGTCGAAAAGGCTCGCCACCTCGTAGCCGGTGAAGGGCGAGGCGCCGATCGCCACGCGCGCGCCCTCGAATCCGGCGGCTCCCGGCGGCAGGGGCAGGTCGAGAAACGCCGCGAAGGGCCGCGAGGCGACGGTCGGCCGCACCGGCGGGATCGTCGGGAGCGCACCGCCGCCGGCGCTGCCGCCCCGGCGCGCCGGCAGGCGCCTCGCCGTGATGCGCCGGGACAGCCCGGTCTCGATGCGCGTCACCAGCCATTCGCCGCTCTGCCCGCCGAGGCGGTGCACGTCGCCGACAGTGGTTGCAAGATCGCTCGCCGGAACCGCGAAGCTCGCGGTCTCCGACGCCGTCCCGCTCTCGGCCAGGAGCGCTGCGGCGAACCGGCTCGCCTCGTCCTCGTCCATCACCGCCGGAACGCCGACGATCTGCCGGCGCGGTGCGGCGACGCTGGAGCGCATCGCCTCGGCGCTGCCGGACTGGTAATCGCGCCAGACGTCGAGGAAGGCGAGGCTGACGGCATCCACCAGCTCCGCCGCCTCGGCCCGGCGCGTCTCGACGAAGGGCGTGTCGTCCTCGTCGACGAAGACGGCGATCTCGCCCGTCGCCCTGAGCCGGGCGAGCGAGCGGGCGACGAGGCGGCCGTCTTCCACATGGGCAACGGCGCCGACGAGGCCGAGGAGGCTCTCCAGCGATTCGCGCGCCGAGGCAGGTCCGCTCTCGACCCAGCCGGTGAGCGAGGCCTCGAGACCCGTGAGGTCGTGATCGAGGATGCCGTGTCCCGCCAGGATATCCGCCACCAGCGCATCGGCGGGGGCAGTGCCGAGCCGGCCGGTCAGCCAGTGGCCGAGCCGCCAGTTGTCGCCGTCGCTCCACACGTCGGTGCGGCCGGGAAAGGCCGGAAACGGCCGCGCGTCCCAGGTCCACAGATGGATCGCCGCCGGATCCACCATCCGCCCGCCATAGAGCGGCGACAGCGGATTGGCGGCCTCGTCGAAATTTTCGGCTCCGGGCGTCCAGTGGTCGAGATGCACTTCCAGGAACCGCCGCTGGACGAGGTCGTCCCGGCCGCCGGTGGAAAAATGCGGCACGTCGCTTTCCGACGATTTCGGATCGACGAAGAGGTTCGGCTGGTTCGGTCCCTTGTCGATCGCCGGGCAGCCGAGTTCGGTCAGCCAGATCGGCTTGGCCATGGGCACGAATCCGGTCGGCGCCGCCACCTCGACCCCGCCGCGCCGCTCCACATGCGGGTTCGACCACCAGGAGACCAGATCCTTCGCCCGGAACACCCAGGGCTTGCCATGGGCGCCGTCGGTGATCGGCGTGCGCAGCTTGCCCGCCCGCGCCGCCTCGCTCTCGTAATACCAGTCGTAATACTCGCCCCGGGCGATCTCTGCCGCGAGGCCGTCGCGGTCGTGGATCGACGGCCATTCGGGCTCGGCTTCCCCGTCCCGCCAGTCGGCGATAGGCAGGTAGTCGTCGATGCCGATGACGTCGATCGCCGGCGAGGCCCAGAGCGGATCGAGATTGAAGAAGACGTCGCCGGAGCCGTCCTCTGGGTGATAGCCGAAATACTCGCTCCAGTCGGCGGCATAGGTGACGATCGCGTCCGGCAGGATCGCCTTCACCCCTTGCGCAATCGCGATCAGCCCTTCCACGAAGGGGAAGCGTCCCTCTTGATCGCGGATGCGGGTCAGGCCGCGCTGCTCCGATCCGATGACGAAGGCGTCCGCCCCGCCCGCGGCGGCGAGATGCGCCTGGTGGAAGATCATCCGGCGATAGGTCCATTCGGCAGGCCCGGAATAGATCACGCGATTGCCAAAGACGACGAAATCATCCGGTTCCGCCGACCCGAGGAACGCCGCGACGGCGGCCCGCGCCGCAGCGCTCCCGTCAGGGCTGCCGGCGCGCCCGACGGCAACGTCGAGGCTGATCCGCCCGCGCCACGGGAACGCCGCCTGCTCAGCCCCGCCATAGGGGTCGGCAAGTCCGTTGCCCGGAGGAACGTCCATCAGGACGAACGGATAATAGGTGACCTTCAGGCCGCGGTCGCGCGCCGCCCGGATCGCGCGGATGACGCCGGCGTCGCTGGGCGTGCCGCCATAGGCGGGGCTGCCGGCGACCCGCGAGACGAGTTCCGCGGCACTTCTCACAAGACCGCTGACGCCCCAGTCCTCGTCCTCGTTGCGAAAGCCTGTCTCCACCTTCGGCCGCAACCGGCAGGTCCCGGCCCGCAGGTCATCGCCGAACCAGGAGACGACGAGCGCCACCCGTTCGAGATGGGGGCAGAGGGCGACGAGCTCGTCGAGGGAGGCGGCGATGTCGCTGTCGCCGTGAAGGACGTTGCGGTTGATCAGCCGGTCCTCGCCCTCCCTCAGCTCCTCGCGCACGGGCGCAGGGTCGAGGCCGTGTTCGCTGGCACCGGGAATGATGGTGACGGCGCGGATCTGCTCCTCCAGCCGCCCGATCGGCCGGATCACCTCGCAGGCGATCTGCGGGATCCGGTTGCCGTATCGCTCCAGCGCCAGGCGCTCGAACACCAGATAGGCGAGCCCGCGATAGGCCGGCGCGTTGCCCTCGCCCTGCTTCACCTCGATCAGCGGGTCCGGCAGCTGCGTCTCGTCGCCGAGATAGACCCGCAGGTTCACCTCGGAAAGATCGATCTCCTCGCCGTCCGCCCAGACCCGGCGGATCGCCGCGATCGGTCCTTCGCAGAGCCCCACCGCGACATTGCCGAAATAGCTGTAGGTGGTGATCTCGACGCTCGGGCCGCCCTTGCCGCCCTGGCGCTCGGTCTTGGTCTCCTCCTCGAAGCGCGTCGTCCAGATCACCTGCCCGGCGATCCGCGCCGTGCCGGCGACGCGGGCGATGCCGCCGCCCTCGTCGGCGGTCATGATGCGGGAGACCTCGAGCCTCGGCCCTTCGCTCCGCCGGGTCTGGGAAAACAGCGAGCGGTCGATGGCCGATCCCGCCAATGCGCCGGCCGCCCGGCCGATCACCGCGCCGATGGGCCCGCCGAGGAAACTGCCGATCGCGGCGCCGGCCGCCTGGAGGATGATGGTCGCCACGGCTCACTCCGGAAAACGGAAGGCGCCGGCGATCCGCCCGCGCCAGCTTCGTGGCAGCGCCGTCGAGACGACGGCGGCGCCCTCATAGGCATGGATGATGCGGCCGTCTTCGTCGAAGACGGCACAGTGGGTCGCGGGCGCCGATGCGCGCCAGCGGAACAACAGGACATTGCCGGCCCGCGCCTCGGCGACGGGGATCGGCGCGAGATGGCGCGTCGCCGCCGAAAGCAGCCGGTCCGGCCCTGCCCGCAGGCTCCAGGTCGTCGCATAGGCGCCCGGCGCTTCCGGCTCCGACCCGTAAAGCTCCCGCCAGATCCCCCGCACCAGCCCCAGGCAGTCGCAGCCGACGCCCTTCATGGAGCCTTGGTGCCGGTAGGAGGTGCCGAGCCAGCCCCTCGCAGCTAGGAGCACCCGGCGGTCGATATCGTCGCTCATGGCACCACCGGCGAGCCGTCGTGGAGATCGCCGCGCCGGGCGACCGCATAGCCGGCGTCGCTGCCGGGAATATGCGGGAACCCCCGGAAGTTCAGCTGGTTGGCGAAGCGGTCCCGGCAGGTCGCGAACCGCTTGTCGCAGCCCTGGACGATGCGGAAGCGGTCGCCCGCGGTGATGTCCGCGATGATCGTCTCGGCCAGGGTGAAGCGCACCCGCCCCGCCCCGCCCGATCCGCCCATCTCCGCCGCCGACGCGACGTCGGAGGCGAGCCCGCCGCCGGCGCCGTCGAGAAAGGTCAGCCGCCCGAAGGCGTAGCGCTCCGCCGGCGCGCCGAGCTCCGTCGCGGTCTCGATCCAGCCGTCGCCGACAGCGTCGACGGCGCATTCCACGGTGAAGGGCGGCAAGGCGACGGCGAAACGGCAGCGCGCGTCGCCGAGGACGGCGTCGCAGCGCCGCCGGTAGAGCCGGCCCCTGACCGCGTCGAGCCGCGCTGCGATGCTCCGCAGCTCCGCCATGAAGCCCGTCTCGCCGCGTTTCACCTCGCCGAGATCCGAGACGTCGATCCTCAGATGGGCCTCGACATTCTGCCAGTCGACGACGAAGGTCTCGATCGTCGCCCCGTCATAGCGTCCGGCGGCGATATCTGCCTCCTCGATCGCCGCGGAGGACAGCGCCCCGTCCCCCTCGCCGGTGGTCGCGCCGAGGCCGAGCGCCGCCTCGGCCTCCGAGGCCGACAGGCCGCTCGCCGCCTCGAAGCTTGTGCCGTCGAATGTCAGCGCCTCGTCATGGTCGGTGAAGCCGAGGACGATGCCGTCCTTGCGCGTCAACCGCCAGCACGTGGCGAGCGTCGTCACCGGCCCCGCGATCGCAGCAGCGAGTTCGGGGGGAAGCGTCCTCATGGCCTCACCTCGATCAGCGGGATGGTGGGGATGTCGCCGGCCTCGAAGGCGGCGATGTTGATGGCGATCTGGTCGGTGTCGAAGCGCACCGGCACGTCGAAGCCGAAGCCGGCGGTGATCGCCACTCCCTCGCCCGGCGGAGCGTCGAAGGTGACGATCCCGGTCGAGGGATCGACGGTCACCCCCGCCACCGTCTCGATCCCGCCCAGGGCGATGCGGACACTGCCGGCGACGGGTTTCTCGATCCGCCGCGCATAGGCGGTCTCGCCGGCGCCGTAGACCTTGACCAGGGAAAACGTCGCCGTCTCGCCGTCGCCGATGCCGATCGTCTGGTCCAGCGCCGAGATCGGCTGGCCGAGCGGCGCCGAGGCATGGTCGAGCGGGTCGCGAAAGCGAAACCCGGTCAGCCGCCCGCGCATCGCCTCGAAGAATTCCAGCACCGCGGCGAGATCGGCGAGGCTCTTCAGCCCCGAGCCCGCGTCGTAGCGGCGGACCGAGCGGGCCTGGCGCTGGTTGCGCTTTTCAAAGCCGGTGGACAGCCGGACGATGTCGGTGCGCCGCTCCGGCCCGCCGCTGGTGCCGAAGGCGACGCGCAGCGGAAAGCGCTCCTCGCTGAAAGCCGTGATCGCCATGTCAGACGCCCCTGCGGCCGCGCGCCGCCGCGCGGGTCAGCATCGCCTGGATCTGCGCCTCGGCCCGGCGGAAGCTCGGCGCGTCGGGGGTCGAGACGTTGAAGACGATGGTCGGGCCCTCGCGCCCCTGCGGCGCGGCGACCCCGAGGGTCCCGTCGGCGCCCCGCGACAAAGGCAGGATCGCCTCCGCCCCCGCCTCGCCCATCAGCCCGGTCCGTCCGCCCGCCGGAAAGAACGTCGGCGCGGCGACGACGCCGCCCTTGGCGAAGGGCAGGACGCCGCCGGTCCCGCCTCCGCCCGGCCCGGCCCCGCCGGAAAACGCGGAAAACACCTGCCCGACGGCGTTCGAGGCGAAGTCGCCCAGCGGCTTCAGCGCCGCGTCGAGCGCGATGGTCGACAGCCGCGTCGCCAGCTGCTTCAGGACGCCGTCGAGGGAGCGACTGCCGGTGACCGCCCCCGCGAAGGCCGATGTCAGCGCCGAGCCGAACCGCTCGGCCCGGTCGGAGAGGTCCGACAGCGCCCGGTCGAGACCGGTGGTGTCGGCCCGGATGGCGACGGTGAAGGTCTCGTCCTCGTCCATGGGTCTCGTCCTGTCTGGGAAAGGTCTTCGTCGGCGCCCGGTCGATGGGCGCGGTCCCGTCGGCCGCCATCTCGGTGGCTGCCATCCGGGTGTCCGCCATCCGGATGGCAGCGATTTCGGCGGGTCTCGCTCAGGCCTTTTGCGCGGGCAGGTCTGCCCCCTGCGGAGCCGTGTCGGGAAACCGCCGCATCAGCCGGGCGAGGTCGCCGGGCGACGGTGCCACGCCGCTGCGGTCGGCACCGTAAATGCTCGCTAGTTCCCGCGGCGTCAGCTTCCAGAATGCCTCCGACGACAGCCGCAGCACGCCGAAGCCCACCTGCATCGCCGCCTCCCAGGGAAACGCCGCCGGCGGATCAATGCCCGCGACCTTGCGGCCGGGATCGCCGGCGGGCAGATCCTGCTCGAAGGTCTCGCGATCTTGCCCACTGTTCTCAGTGCGCTCAGAACCCAAACGCTCGGTGCTCAGCCCCCGGTCTCTCCGGTCCCCGCCGCTCGGGCGCCCGCCACGGGAGGGTTTGCGCTGCCCGTCCCGGCCGCCTCCCCGTGGCTGCCGAAGGCCGCCGCGAGCAGTTCGACGGCGATCGCCGCCGCGCCCGCGGCCGCCCCCTCGATCTGCATCCGGGCGACCTCCTCGTCGCCGACCTCCGCCCCGCCGCCACGCAGGCCCGCGCCGATGATCCGCGTCAGATCGCGCGCCGACAGCCGGCCGCCCTGGAACCGTTGCGCCAATGCGCCGAGATCGTCGGCGGCGAAGGCGTCCTCGAGTTCGGCCAGCGCGCCCAGCGTCAGGCAGAGCCGGCGTTCCTTGCCGTCGATGATGGCGGAGACCTCGCCGCGCCGGCGATTGACCGCCATGGTCACGCGCCCTCGAAAGCGAGCGCGCCGGCCGATTCCAGCGTCGCCTCGAAGGTCACCTCGCCATCGTGCTCGCCGCCATATTCCAGCGACGTCACCTGAAACGGCCCGGTGACCGTACCGAAGTCCGGGATCACCGCCTGGAAGGCCGCGACGCGCGAGGAGAAGAACACCTGCCGCAGCGCCGCGTCCGAGGCGGCGTCCTTGAAGATGCCTGAGCCGGACAGCGCCGCCCGCTGCACCCCGGCGCCGCCGAGCAGTTCGCGCCAGCGTCCGGTGCTCTCGGAATCGGTGACGTCGACGACCTGCGCGTTGAAGGCGATCCGCCGGCTGCGCAGCCCGGCGATGGTGGTGAAGTTGCCGTCCCCGTCCTCGTCGATCTTGAGGAGGAGGTCCTTGCCCTTCTGAGCGCTCATCTTGGCTGTCCCGTGCTCGCGCCAAAGCCGCGGCGGTCTCCCGTCGCGGCAACAAAAAAGGCGGCCCGAAGGGACCGCCGCTCACTCGCCAGATCGTCATGTGCCGCCAACGCTGATCAGGCGCCCGCGGGGGTGTCCCCGCACTCGCCCACCGCTGACGGAGGGGCTCCCCGGAGTCTCGCCAGGGTCAGGCCAGCGGCTCGGTCACCGCCCGGAACCGCAGGATGCCGTGATAGGCGGAGGAGTCCTCCTCCCGCCGCGCCTCGGCGAATTGCAGCCGCAGGTTCACCAGGTGGTGGCCCTCCAACGGCAGCGCCGCGTCGTTCAGCCGCTCGGCGACCCTGTCCATGATCTCGTAGGTCTCGGCCTTGCCGCCGCCCTTCGCCCAGACATGCAGCGTCAGGATGTGCTCGGCGCCGTCCTCGGTGCCGGTCGACCAATCGACGACCGCCGTCCGGCCGAGGGTCAGATAGGGGAAGTTCGCCCGCTCCGGGCGCCGGTCGAACACCTTCGGGCCGCCCAGAAGCGCCGTCAGCGACGCATCGGACGTCAAAGCCGAAAAGATCGATTCCTGCAGTTCAGCGCTGGGATGTGCCATCGTCCTCGCCCTCGTCACGATGCCATGTTCAGGGTGCCATGTTCACGTTCGTCGACGCCATGAAACACAAAATGAGATGGTGCCACCAGCGCCAAGTTCAACGAAGCGCTCTTAACTTTTTCGCGACCTTGCCGTCGCCGCTCGCGCCAACCCCATAGCGCTCTCGCCCGCCTCGAAGGGATCGGCGAAAATCGCTTTGACTTCATCGGCCTCGCCAAGCCGGGATGTCGCGGGCAGCCGCGCCTGCGTCCTCACAGGGCGCTCCGCCTTCTGTCGGGCGAGCCCCTTCTCGAAGAGCGATCGCAGTCCCCGTCCGAGCCCGCCTCGCGCCACCGTCACCGTCAGCCGCATCGCCATCAGCGCTCCTCCTCGCAGCGGCAGACGAGATAGCGCCCGCTCTCGTCCGGGTCGTGCACCGACAGGATCGCCAGCCGCCGGCCGCCGACCCGGAGTGCCATGCCCCGCGCCACATGATCGTTCGCCCGCATCAGCACCCGGTGCGTCACCGTCGCCTCCCGCTGGTCGAAGCGCTCGCGCGAGGCGACCGCGAGCGGCTCGATGCGCACCGAGAGTTCTCTCACCTCCTGCCATTGCGTCTCGCCGCCTCCCGCCCCGTCCGGCACGACGACCGGCGCCTCCAGCGCGACGCGGCGGTTGAAGACACCGGGATCGAGGAACAGCGGCGCCATCAGATCCGCACCCGCCGGTAGGGCGCCAGCAGTCGCTCGGCGATGGCTGGCCGCAGCGCGGGCTGCAGGCCCGGCTCGACCAGCGCCCGCGCCTCGTAGCTGGCGGCGACGATCGCCTTCAGCGCCAGCAGCAGGCCGGCCGGGCAGGCGCCGGCCGCAAATCCCGCAGAGAACTCGATCTCGACGCCGTTCGCCGCCGCCGCGACGACGCTCCCCGCCAGCCGGAAGCCGTCGAGGCCCACCGGCCGCTCGACGATTGCGTCTTGCGGCGTGAACACCGCCGGGTTGCCGGAAGCGTCATAGGCGGTGACGGCATCGACCGAGACCAGCGGGCGGCGCGTTGCCTCGACCCAGCCGTCGCAGGGCGCCGGATCGAGCGACAGGCGAAAGCTGCGGGCGACGAGCGACAGCCCGGTCTCACCCTCGATCGCCTCGCGCCCCGCCCGGATCAGATCGGCGATGAGGGCGTCCTCGTCGTCCCGCTCGATCCGCGCCCAGGCTTTCGCATCGGCCAGCGTCAGCGGCTCGGCGGCAAGGCCGAGATCGATCGTCGTCATCGAAAAACTCTCCGGAAAATGCCGAAAGCCCGGCGGGGATCGCCGGGCTTTCGATGGGTTTCGGGTCGGATGGGGCTGCGCTCAGGCGGAGAATTCGAGCAGCTTGGCGGCGTCGAAGTCCTGGATGCCGCCGCCCACCCGCTTGGTCGTGTAGAACAGGACGTAGGGCTTGGCTGTGTAGGGATCGCGCAGCACCCGCACGCCCTGCCTGTCGACGACCAGGTAGAAGCGCTGGAAGTCGCCGAAGGCGATGGCGCAGCTCGCCGCGGCGATGTCCGGCATCTCCTCGGCCTCGACCAGCGGAAAGCCCATCAGCGTCGCCCGCGCCCCGGCCGAGGCCGGCGGCAGCCAGAGATAGTTGCCGTCCTCGTCCTTCAGCTTGCGCACCGCCGCCTGGGTGCGCCGGTTCATGACGAAGCTGGCATTCTGGCGATAGCCGGCCTTCAGCGCATAGACGAGGTCGATCAGCGCGTCGGCCGCCTCGCCGTCGATGAAGCCGCCATCGGCGCCGCTCGCCACCGTCCCGACCGAGCCCCAGGCGAAGGCGCTCTCGTCGACCTTCGGATAGGTCATGAAGCCCTTCGGCTTGGCGATGCCGTCGCCATTGACGAAGGCCGCGCCCTCCTGGGTGGCGAAGGCCTGCTCGACCTCCTCTCCGATCCAGCGGTCGATGTCGACGGCCGCATCGTCGAGCAGCGCCGCCGTCGCCGCCGGTATGGCGTAGAGCTCCATCGTCGGGAAGGAGAGTTCGGCGAGCTGCGGTGCGGCGGTCTGGGCCCGCGCGCCGGTCTCGGTGACCCAGCCGCTCTCGGCGCCGGAGATGGCGAAGGGCTTCTTCAGCACCGCCGTCGAGACCATCCGCACCGAGGCGATGGCGCGGATCGGCGAGATCGCGGCGAGCCGCCGGCCGATCTCCGTCTCGGTTTCCTCCGGCACGAGGAAGCCGCCGTCGGCGCCGGTCAGGCTCGACATCGCCTTTTCCTCGAAGCGCCTGAGCGCCGCCTCGTCGCCGCCGCGCACATAGCGCTCGAAGGCGGACTTGTGCTCGCCCGCCGGCTCGCCGCGCCGCGAGCCGCCCTGCCCCAGCGCCGGGCGCATCTCCTTCAGCGCCAGCCGCTCGATCGTCTGCTTCTGGGCGTCGAGGGCGGCGGCGATGCGGTCCACCTTCTCGTTGCTGACGACGTCGCTGGTCATGCGCCGTTCCAGCTCACCGAGGCGGCTGTCGTTCGCCTCGCGAAAACTCTCGAAGGTCTGCCGCATCTCGTCCTGCAGGCTCCGGATTTCCGGGGTAACCGTCTTCGTCTCGAAGCCGGCGGGCGCCGTTTCGTCCATATCTGCTCTCCTGGTTTTTTGAGATTTGGTCGTCATGTCCGCGCCCGCCCTCAGGCGAGGAGCGTCAGCCGGGCCCGCTCCTGCATCGGGAAGGTGACGAGCGAGATTTCCCAGAGGTCGATGGTCACCAGCCGGCGCTTGGCGCCGCCGGCGTCGCGCCTTGCGAGCTTCGTGCGAAAGCCGATCGACAGCCCGTCGATGGCGCCGGCCGCGGCCAGCGCCGCCGCCTCCCGGCCGCCGGCGGTGTCGAGGGCGAAGGCACCGGTGACGCGCAGCCCGGTGCGGTCCTCGGCAATCGCGATCCAGCGGCCGATCGGGCGCGCCGGATCGTGCTGCCAGAGCATCCGCACGTCGCCGGCCCGGCGGCCGATCAGCGAGGCGGCGAAGGCGCCGGGCTCGATCCGGTCGCCGGAAAGATCGACCTCTCCGAAGATCGCGGCATAGCCGGCAAAGCGCGCCGGCGGCGGCATCGCCGGCCCGGCAGCCGGCCGGCCCGCGGCACACGCGCCCGCCGCGGCAATGCCGCGTGTCTCAATCGTCCCGGCCATAGCCGACCGCCTCCCGCTTCTCGCCCCTGGTCAGGAAGTCCGCCGCCGCGACCCGCGACCACAGCGCCTCGCGCTCGGCCGACAGCCCCTCGACCGCGTCGAGATCGATCGACAGGGTCAGGCGCGGTTCGCCGAGATGGGCGCCGAGCCAGGCGCCGAGCGCGCCGGTGATCCGCTTCACCAGCGGCAGCACGGTCAGGCGGTAGAGCGCGCGGTTGGCCTCGGCGTAGTTCGAATAGGTGACGTCGCCGGGAATGCCGAGCAGCATCGGCGGCACGCCGAAGGCCAGCGCGATGTCCCGCGCCGCGCCGTTTCTCGCCTCGATGAAGTCCATGTCCTTGGGCGTCAGCGCCATCGCCTTCCAGTCGAGCCCGCCTTCCAGCAGCAGCGGCCGCCCGGCCCGCGCCGCGCCGGAATAGCCGCTCTCGAGCTCGCTCTTCAGCCGGTCGAACTGGTCGGGCGACAGGTTGCCGCCCCCTTCCGCCTTGTAGATGTAGCGCGACACTTCAGATGAGCCGGCGCGACAATTCAAATGAGCTCAGTTCCAAGAAAGATGAGGCGCCGTCCAAGGCGCCTCAAATTGCTTTCTGATTTGGAGCGCATAGATGAGACGTCGGGCCCCGCAGCATCAAATTCGGCGGTTTCAATTAGTTGTCGGGCCGAGCGTATGGCCGCTATCAGGAGCTAGGATTACCTTCCAGGCGAGTGTCGATATCCCGAGGAGATCTCCCAGCAGGCCCACCACCGAGACCCAGTAGACGCCCGGCGGAAATTTTGAGGGGGTGAGGATCACATAAGCGCAGAGAAACAGAACGGTCATTAAAACAATGATTGAGGTTATACCTACGGCGAGCTTCAGGCGGAACCATCCGCGACTCTGATGCCTGCGCTCCTCGAACGTCTCAGACTCCTGCCTCAATCGTTCGTTCGCCCGAGCAAACTCAATCGCGTCTTCGGTCGCTGGTTGAGTCATCGCCGACGACCCTCGCCGTGGTCGATCGGGTTGTCGCCAGGATAAGAATCGAGTTCGGCAGCACGTTTTCGCAGGTGTTCGCTACCACCTGAATTCCAGCCCATAACTGCCGCCAGGCCCGCGACGCACACCAGGATGGCGTTTGCGATGATGAGAAAGCGACCGCTACCGCTGAAATTAAGAAATGCGACGTAGGTTGCTCCTGCGACGAGCGCCGAACTGATCGCCGTCCACATAAGAACTCTGCGCAACCCCTTGCGCCGCTCATGCTCCGTCTCCGCTAACAGCTTGTAGCGCTCCTCGATCAGAGCTGCGCGCAATTCGATAAAATTGGCTTCTGCGCTTGCACGGCTATGGCTATCATCGGCATTAGTTTGCCACCCTCCATGCCTGATGAACTCGCCGAGTAGCGCAACCTGCTGGGCAAATTTTATCGAATT
>PACL01000098.1 GCA_002700095.1 Fulvimarina sp.
CCCCGCCCCCCCCCCCCCCGGCATCGCGGCGCGCGGAGTGAAGTGACGCGCCGCGTCGACTGCCGGCTGACGTAACGCCATTGCACTTGGCGCCCCAGCCAATAAGATGACCTTCCTGCGTATACGTTAGGGAGGAGAACAGAATGGCATACGCGCACAAGACGGCAGCGTTGGGAGCGGCGCTGCTGGCTTCGGCGGCAATGGTCCAGCCGGCTGCAGCCGAAACGGTCCTGAAATGGGCCCACGTCTATGAGACCAGCGAGCCCTACCACACCTGCGCCGTCGCATCGTCCGACCAGCTCAAGGCGGCGACCGACAGTCGTTATACGATCGAGGTCTATCCGGCCTCCTCGCTCGGCAAGGAAGTGGACATCAACGAGGGTCTCGGCCTCGGCACGGTCGACATCATCTATACCGGCCAGCTGTTTGCCGGCCGGGCCTACGGCCCGATCGCCATTGGCGGCGCCCCCTACATGTTCCGCAACTACGACCACTGGGACCACTATCGCGGTTCCGACCTCTTCGCCGAACTCGCCAAGGGCTATCAGGACGCCACCGGCAACCACATCGTCGCCACCACCTATTACGGACAGCGGCACGTCACCTCGAACAAGCCGATCGAAAAGCCCGAGGACATGCAGGGCATGAAGATCCGCGTGCCGAATGCGCCGCTCTACATGATGTTCCCCAAGGCGGTGGACGCCAATCCGACGCCGATCGCCTTTGCCGAGGTATACCTTGCACTGCAGCAAGGCACGGTCGACGGCCAGGAGAACCCGCTTCCCACCATCCAGGCGAAGAAGTTCTACGAGGTCCAGTCGGACATCAACCTCACCGGCCACATCAACGACGCGCTTTTGACCATCGTCGGCGGGCCGACCTGGGACCAGATGGACGAGGCCGACCAGACGGCCCTGTCGAAAGTCCTGGCGGATGCCGCCGACTGCGCGACGACGCAGGTCCGCGACAACGAGGCCAAGCTCGCCGACTGGCTCCGCGAACAGGGCGTCAAGGTCCACGATGTCGACATCAAGCCGTTCCGCGAGATGACGATGAAGCTCCACAACGGACCCGACGCCACCTGGGACCAGGCGACCTACGACCGCCTCCAGGCGATCGAGTAGCATCGCCGGGACGAACCGGCAGCGCGGCGGGTTGGGAGGCCCGCCGCGCCGCCATGTCGGCAAGCCATAGCGGGAGGAAGCATGTCATCAGTCGATCCAGAGCCGGGCGTCAGGGCCGAGGAGCCTTCGCCCCTTCAGGACGAGCCGGTCGATCTGTCGGACCTGCGCTGGAGCGACGCCATCGTGCTGATCGTCTTCTGGGTTCTGGCCGGCGTCGTCTTCCTGCAGTTCTTCACCCGCTACGTGATGAACGACTCCCTCGGCTGGACCGAGGAGATCGCCCGCTTCCTGCTGATCGGGGTGACCTTCGTCGGCTCCGTCATGGCCGCCCGCAAGGAGAGCCACATCGCGGTCGAGCTGTTCTACCGCTATTTCCCGCGCCGCATCCGCTTCGCCCTGCAGATCGTCGTCGATGTCGTCTCGCTGGTCTTCTACGTCGCGATGACCTGGCTTTGCATCAGCCTGGCCGGGCGCACCCACCAGATGATGGTGTCGATCGATCTGCCGAAGTCGGCGGTCTACTGGATCGTCGCCGTCTCGCTCGCGGCGATGGCGCTCTGGGCCTTCGTCGCCCTCCTCCGCCACCTGCGCACCGGCACCAGCCGGCTGGTCGATCCGGAGCGCTTCGCCGTCTCGGCGCAGGGGCTCTGACCGCCCGGGCGGATCCCCCGTCCCGAATTCGCCCGGCGGCCGTTGCGCCGTCCCCGCCTGCCTCGTCCAGATCGGCCCGCGATGCTCCTCGCTCTCCTGTTCTTCCTGCTCCTCCTGCTGATCGCCCTTGGCGTGCCGGTGGCGATCTCGCTCGCCGCCTCCTCGGCGATCTTCCTTCTGATCGAGGGCCGCGTTCCCGAGGTGGTCGTCATCCACCGCATGGTCAACGGCGTCGATTCCTTCCCGCTGCTCGCCATCCCCTTCTTCATCCTCGCCGGCAACCTGATGAACTCCTCGGGCATCACCGAGCGCATCTTCGATTTCGCCAAGGCGATCTTCGGCTGGATGCGCGGTGGCCTCGGCCACGTGAATGTCGGCGCCTCGGTGATCTTCGCCGGCATGTCGGGCGCCGCCGTCGCCGATGCCGGCGGCCTGGGCGCCATCGAGATCAAGGCGATGCGCGACGCGAAGTACGATCCGGGCTTCGCCGTCGGCATCACCGCCGCCTCCTCCACCATCGGCCCGATCATCCCGCCGTCGCTGCCGATGGTCATCTACGGCGTCAACGCCAATGCCTCGATCGGCCAGCTCTTCGCCGCCGGCTTCATTCCCGGCATCCTGATGGCGCTGGCGCTGATGGCAATGATCGCGGTCTACGCCCGCCGGCGCGGCTATCCCGTCGACCAGCCCTTCCGCCTCGGCGCCCTCGGCACCAGCTTCATGCGCGCCGCCCTGTCGCTGATGACGCCGGTGATCATCGTCGGCGGCATCCTCACCGGCGCCTTCACCCCGACGGAAGCGGCAATCGCCGCCTGCGTCTGGGCGCTGTTCCTCGGCCTCGTCGTCTACCGCACGCTGACGCTGCGCCGCTTCCTGCGGGTCTCCTTCGACACCATCGAGACCACCGCCGTCGTCCTGTTCATCGTCGCAGCGGCGACGATCTTCGCCTGGGTGCTCACCTCCAACCGCGCGCCGGAGCATTTCGCCGCCCTCATCCTCACCGTCTCGGAAAACCCGTGGATCGTGCTCCTTCTGATCAATCTGATCCTGCTGGTGGTCGGCTGCTTCATGGAGACGGTGGCGGCGATCACCATCCTCACCCCCGTCCTTCTGCCCATCGCCATGAAGATGGGCGTCGACCCGGTGCATTTCGGCGTGATCATGGTGCTCAACCTGATGATCGGCCTGTTGACGCCGCCGATCGGCATGGTGCTCTACGTGCTCTCGCGGGTCTCGGGCGTCCCCTTCGAGCGCTGCGTCTCGGCGACGGCGCCGTTCCTGGTGCCGCTCTTCCTCGTCCTCGCCCTCGTCACCTTCTTCCCGGCGGTGACCATGTGGTTGCCGACGCTGATCTATCGCTGAGCCCTGTCGCTCTCGCCATCGGCCCGCCGGGCAGCGATGCAGCCGGAAAGCCGGCCGGGCGGCCCGGACGGGCGAGCAGCCGCCGTTGGCCATCGCCGGCCGATTGCTTACATTGGCGAACATGAGCGATTTCAACGAATCAGTGCCCGCGAACGCCCCCCGTCAGGGCGGCATCGCCGCAAGAGCCATGGCCGCGCGGGGCGCGGCGGCGCCCGACTATCTGTCCGGCCTCAATCCCGAGCAGCGCGCCGCCGTCGAGACCACCGAGGGCCCGGTGCTGGTGCTGGCCGGCGCCGGCACCGGCAAGACGCGGGTGCTGACGACGCGCATCGCCCATATCCTTGCCACCGGCCGGGCCTATCCCTCGCAGATTCTCGCCGTGACCTTCACCAACAAGGCCGCCCGCGAGATGAAGACCCGCATCGGCCTTCTGGTCGGCGGCCAGGTCGAGGGCATGCCCTGGCTCGGCACCTTCCACTCCATCGGCGTCAAGATCCTGCGCCGCCATGCCGAGCTGGTCGGCCTCAAGCCGAACTTCACCATCCTCGACACCGACGACCAGATCCGCCTGATCAAGCAGCTGATCCAGGCCGAGAATCTCGACGACAAGCGCTGGCCGGCCCGCACCTTCGCCACCATGCTCGACGGCTGGAAGAACAAGGGCCTCGCCCCCAAGGACATCCCGGAAGGCGACGCGCGGGCCTTCGCCGGCAAGGGCCGCCACCTCTATGCCGCCTATCAGGCGCGGCTGATGACGCTCAACGCCTGCGATTTCGGCGACCTCCTGATGCACCCGATCGCGCTGCTCAAGGCGAACCCGGACGTCCTCGCCGAATATCATCGCCGGTTCAAATACATCCTCGTCGACGAGTACCAGGACACCAACGTCGCCCAGTACATGTGGCTGCGTCTCCTGGCCCAGCAGCCGAAAGCCGAGCGGCATGATCCTGCCCGTCCCCCCGTCCTTCGACAGGCTCAGGGTGAGGGGACTGTGTTGCGGCCCTCACCAAGAGACTTCGGCGGCGAAACTGAGCTCCCTCATCCTGAGCCTGTCGAAGGGCGAGGGAGCGAGGCGCCCTCTTCGCCATACGAAGCAGACGCGGCGCTCCCGGCCGAAGGCCGCAAGGGCGACAGCCCGTCGGCCGGTCGGGCCGCGCCCGCGCAGGCCAGCGAGCGGAGCGAGCGCTCGGCCTTGAGCGAAAACCAAAAGCAGCAGATCAACATCTGCTGCGTCGGCGACGACGACCAGTCGATCTATGGCTGGCGCGGCGCCGAGGTCGACAACATCCTGCGCTTCGACAAGGACTTTCCCGGCGCCACCGTCATCAAGCTGGAGCGCAACTACCGCTCCACCGGCCACATCCTCGGCGCCGCCTCCCATCTCATCGCCCATAACGAGGACCGCCTCGGCAAGACTCTCTTCACCGACACGCCGGACCCCGAGGATCCCAAGGTCGAGGTCAATGCCGGCTGGGATTCGGAAGAGGAGGCCCGCGCCATCGGCGAGGCGATCGAGGATCTGCAGCGCCGCGAGAACCATGACCTCAACGACATGGCGATCCTCGTCAGAGCCTCGTTCCAGATGCGCTCCTTCGAGGACCGCTTCGTCACCATGGGGCTGAACTACCGGGTCATCGGCGGCCCGCGCTTTTACGAGCGCATGGAGATCCGCGACGCGCTGGCCTATTTCCGCTGCGTCTGCCAGCCCGCCGACGACCTCGCCTTCGAGCGCATCGTCAACACGCCCAAGCGCGGCCTCGGCGACGCCACCGTCCGCCTCCTCCACGACTACGCCCGCGAGCGCCAGGTGCCGATCATCGCGGCGGCTGGCGAGATGGTCGAAACGGAAGAGCTGAAGCCCAAGCCCCGCAACACGCTGCGCGGCGTCGTCGCCGATCTCCGCCGCTGGTCCGATCTCCTGCCGACGATGAAGCACACCGAGCTCGCCGAGCAGATCCTGGAGGAATCCGGTTATACCGAAATGTGGCAGAACGACCGCTCGGCCGAGGCGCCGGGCCGCCTGGAAAACCTCAAGGAGCTGATCCGCTCGATGGAGGAGTACGAGTCGCTCCCCTCCTTCCTCGAGCATGTCGCCCTCGTCATGGACGCCGAGCAGAACGCCGACACCGATGCCGTCTCGATCATGACGCTGCATTCCGCCAAGGGCCTCGAGTTCCAGACCGTCTTTTTGCCCGGCTGGGAGGAGGGCCTGTTTCCCCACCAGCGCGCCTTAGACGAGGGCGGTCGCTCGGGCCTCGAAGAAGAGCGACGCCTCGCCTATGTCGGCCTGACAAGGGGCAAGCGCCGGGTGAAGATCTGGTTCGTCTCCAACCGCCGCATCCATGGCCTGTGGCAATCCACCATCCCCTCGCGCTTTCTCGACGAACTGCCCGAGGCCCATGTCGAGGTCATGGAGGCCAACACCTCCTACGGCGGCTACGGCGCCTCCGGCTTCGGCGGCTACGGTGCGTCGCGCTGGGACGGCGGCAACGCCTTCAAGGAATCCTCCTACACCACCCCCGGCTGGAAACGCGCCCAGGCGGCCCAGGCCGGCTTTGCCGAAACCAATCCCCGGCGCAGCGGCGGCGACGGCTGGTCCGGCGGGAGGACCCGGGAGATCACCTATGACGCCGAGCCCGGCTCGCGCGGCTCCGGCAACGGTTCCGGCTTTGCCGGCCGGATGGGTGACACCCCCGCCCCCGGCCGCGGCCACAACCAGCCCCCGAAGAAGGGCTTCGGCCTCTATTCCTCCGCCAAGCGCGGCGGCCCCCGCGAGATCCAGGGCGAACTCGTCGCCAAATCCGTCGCCGACGCCGAAGGCCGCTTTGCCGCCGGCGACCGGGTGTTCCACCTGAAATTCGGCAACGGCACGGTGGCGTCCATCGACGGCAACAAGCTCACCGTCGACTTCGACAAGGCCGGCCAGAAGCGCGTCCTGGAAGGCTTCGTCGAGCCCGTCTGACGCCGCCTCCGCCGCCCCGGCACCCGCCGCGCGCCCTCTCCCCCCTCGAGGGGGAGAAAGCGATTTCATCGGCTTAGCCGCGCAGCGGCTAAACGATAGAAATCGCAAGAGAGGGGGTCCCCCGGCAAAGCCGCCGCCAACGGCGTCGGCAATGCCCCGCCCCTAACCCCTCGCCCCCAATCCGCCTGTCATTTGCGCACCATGCTGCTAAAAGCGGCATCGTCCCCGCGATGAGGCTTCCATGGTCCGCCAGCATCTCCTCCGGCTCGTCCCCGACCTCGGTCACGTCAGCGTCCGGGAACAGGCGCGGGCGAGCCTCGGCGCGCTTCTCGGCATCGCCGTCACCGGCTTTGCGATGCTGCTCCTCCTCGGCCCGGACACGGTCGTGCCGCTTCTGGTCGCGCCGATGGGCGCCTCGGCGGTGCTCCTGTTTGCGGTGCCGTCGAGCCCCCTCGCCCAGCCCTGGTCGATCCTCGGCGGCAATGTCTCGGCCGCCCTTGTCGGCATCGCCTGCCGGCAGGCGATCCCGGAGCCGCTGCAGGCCGCCGCCGCCGCGGTGTGCCTCGCCATCGCGCTGATGTTCCTGCTCCGCTGCCTGCACCCGCCGGGCGGCGCGGTGGCGGTCACGGCGGTTCTCGCCGGCCCGAGCGCCGATGCCCTGGGCTTTGCCTTCGCGCTCGTCCCGATCGGCCTCAACTCGGCGCTGCTGCTTGCCGTGGCGCTCGCCTACAACCGCGCCACCGGCCGCCGCTACCCGCATCTGCGGCCCCTCAAGGCACCCGCGACCGATGCCGCGGCCGCCCCCGGGGCCGCTCACGCCCCCCGCACACGGGGCTTCACCCTCGCCGATCTCGACGCCGTCCTGGCGCGCCAGGACAAGGTGGTCGACATCGACCGCAGCGACCTGTTGGCGATCCTGACGCGGGCCGAGGACGAAGCCTATCGCCGCCGCTCCCGCGATCTCACCTGCGCCGACGTGATGACGAGCGACGTCGTCACGATTTCCCCCTCGACCACGATCGGCGAGGCCTGGCGCATCATCCAGGACCGCCAATTCAGCGTCCTGCCCGTCACCACCGAGGACCGCAGGCTGGTCGCCATGCTGTCGCGGGAAACCTTCGTCGAAGCCGTCGGCCGCGGCCTCGGCCGCCCGTCGCTGCGCCCGCAGAAGCGCCTCGCCCACGGCTTTGCGAAAGGCTTCTCCACCCGGATGCCGGTCGAGCAGATCGTCACGAAGAACCCGCCCAAGGCCACCCGCGACACCGCCATCGCCGGCCTCGTCCCCTTCCTCGCCACCGCCCGCCTCCACCACATCGCCATCGTCGACAACACCGACCGCCTCGTCGGCCTCGTCACCCAGACCGACCTCGTCCTGGCGCTGTTCCACGGCGACGTGGGGGGCGAGGCGGGCGATCGGGCAGCCTGACGGCCGACATCGCGTCGGGCCGGCGGAAATTTCATTGGAGCGGCGTATCGCCGTGATCGCGCGTTGCCAGCGTCCCGTTTGGGCGCGGGAAACCGAGGCACCATTCAAAGCCCGGCACAACCGAAACACGACCGGCCAGATCGCGACATCGCGGAAATAATAAAGAATAAAAACAGTCGCTTCCAGCAATGATCGAGCCGACTGAAGCAATGAACCATTCAGTGTTTATTAGCTTCTTTGCAACCATATTCAGTGAGGTTGGCGGCCGGAATCAGGAGTCGTCGTTCGATGGGGACATCCAGTCAATGCTCAGCCACAAACTCTTCGACCCCTCAGCGTCTCGGCTGATCAGGGCCCTGGGCAAATCTCTGGCGATAATCGAATTCGACCCGTCCGGAACGATCCTTTCCGCCAACGAAAATTTCTGCGCGCTCATGGGATACTTGCCCGAGGAAATCCTGGGTCGCCATCACAGCATGTTCATGGACAACGAACATGCGCAATCGCCGGAATACAAAGATTTCTGGAATAGCTTGGCGCAAGGCCAATTCCACAACCGCGAGTTCCGAAGATTTGGCAAAGGTGGTCGCCAGCTTTGGATCCAGGCTTCCTACAACCCGGTCCTGAACGCCCGAGGAAAGGTCGTGCGGGTCGTCAAGGTGGCCAGCGACACGACCGCTGCGCATCTGCGCAACGCCGCATTCGAGGCCAAGCTGGCGGCAATCTCCCGTGTTCAGGGTGTGATCGAGTTCACACCGGACGGCACGATCATCGACGCCAACGAGAATTTTCTGTCCCTGATGGGCTACGGGCTGGATGAGATCAAGGGACGACACCACCGCATGTTCGTGCCTGATGCCTATGCCGCTTCGCCGGAATATCGGGACTTCTGGCGTCAGCTGAATGAGGGACGCTTCGTTGCTGCCGAATTCGAGCGGTTCGGCAAGGGCGGAAGAAGCGTCTGGATCCAGGCATCATACAATCCGATTCCGGATAACGAGGGCAGGATCACGTCGATCGTCAAGTTCGCGACCGACATCACCGATCGCGTGCAGGCAGTTGCGGAAGTGGCCAATGGCCTGACCGAATTGTCCAACAACAACCTTCAGCACCGGTTGCACCGGGCGTTCGTTCCCGCTTTCGAGCAGCTCAGAGTGGATTACAACGCTTCGCTCAGCGGGCTTCAGGCGACCATGACGAAGGTCGCCGCCAGCGCGGGGACGGTCAACACGGGGACACGGCGGATCGTCGAATACTCCGGTGACATGACGGCACGGATCGAACAGCAGGCGGCCAGTCTTCAAGAGACCGCAGCTGCCCTCGGCAACATAACGGAGACCGTCAAGAAAAGCGCTGAAGGTGCGCTGGAGGCCGCTCTTGCGGCCTCTGGTGCCCGGGCGGGGACGCTTCTCTCGGGCAAGGTGATGAACCAGGCTGCCGAGGTCATGGGCGAGATAAACGCCAGTTCCGGCAGAATCTCCGAAGTCATCGGCATCATCGACGAGATCGCCTTCCAGACGAATCTGCTGGCCTTGAACGCCGGCGTCGAAGCGGCTCGAGCCGGTGAATCGGGTCGGGGCTTTGCCGTGGTGGCGCAAGAGGTCAGGGGCTTGGCTCAACGGTCAGCCTTAGCCGCCAAGGAAATCAAGGCCCTGATCACTGCGAGCTCCGAGCAGGTCAAGCGCGGCGTCGCACTGGTCGATGAGACGGCTAAGGCCCTCGAAGGCGTCACAGCCAAAGTGGGCGAAATCGACGCCGTTCTCTCCGCCGTCGCCAAATCTGCTCAGGCTCAGGCGGCGGGATTGAGCAAGGTGAACATTTCGGTCAACCGCATGGATCAGGTGACCCACGAGAACGCCAAGATGCTGGGCGAATCGCGGGCGGCCGCACAAAGCCTTGAGGTTGCCGCCGGAGAAATGGCGACGTTGATCGGCGAATTCAGAATCGACACAGAAGAGGTCGCTTCAATTCCGGCGGGGAGGCCACGACTGGTCCTTGTAGACGGCGGGCCGCCGTTGCAGCGCGCGGCTCGCGCATGAACCTTTGATCGAACACCGTCAACATCCGCATCAGGCGAACCTGAGATCGACGTTTCCATGAGCGTGAGACGTCAGATGATCGGGCTGAAAGAACACGATGACAGATCTGAACGATAATCAGGAAGCTGTGAGGATCAGGCGCCTGCACGATATCGGCATCCTCGATACGGGTCGCGATGCGGTCTTTTGTGGATATGCGGAAGAGGCGCTGACATTGTTTCCCGGTGCGAGCATCGCCGCTGTCACTCTCGTCGACACCGATCGGCAGTGGTTCAAGGCTGTCGTCGGGCTGGAAGTGCGGGAGACGCCGCGCGGCGTGTCGTTCTGCTCCCACACCATACAATCATCCGGCACCATGGTGGTGGAGGACGCGACCAAGGACGAGCGTTTTGCCGATAATCCGCTGGTCACGTCAGCGCCTGGCATCCGCTTCTACGCCGGCGTCAAGCTCACGAGCGGCATAGGCGCCCTCTGCGTGATCGGGCGAAAGCCACGACAGGCGACAGAGGCCGAGATGTTCAGACTCGAGAAGCTGACGCAGTATGTCGACATCCAGCTGCTGGCACACGGCTCCCTCTTCAATCTGAGATGATCCCCTCGCCAGTTGCATGAGGAACCTGCCATGGCTCTGCATGACCGGCCTCTGCAGGCTCCCTAGGTCGGAGCGATGGAGGCGCGACCATCGCTCATGTTGCAAAACTTGTGAATGAGCTTGTTCGACGGGCATGCGAGCCATGGCCGTGAACGCTCGTCACGACGAGAACGCGTGGCAGGCTAGGCCGCCACAGCCGCTTTGATCCTGTGCGAAAGCTGCCCGTCCGGGCCACTGCTTCTTGCCGTCGTCGCGTCCGGCAGAAAACTTATCCCCACCCCCGCTGCCTTGCCCCATCATCCCCTGACCGCCGGCCCACGGAACGGGCACGAATGATCACCGGGATCGTTCGGGGGCTGGCGGGCGGTGTCCGCGGCGGTGCGCTCTTCCGGAGGGCGCCCGTCCCGGACGGTTTCGAGGCGCCGCTGGCCCCTCCTCCACTACGGGGGGAGCGCGGAATGGTCCGCTTGACCGGGGGCGCCCGGGAAGCGCCAGCCGCCATCGCGACGACCCGTCCCCGGCGCGGCAGCGTCGGGGTCGCCGAAAAGGCAGCGGGCCGGAGCGATGCATCGAGACCGGCAAGACACCGCGCGGGATGCCGGAGGCGGACCGTACACAATAAAAAGTTCGGAGGGTCTGCCTCCGGCATCCCGTCGCCCGTCCCCGACCGGCGGCCGCAACCATCCGAAAACCTTCGCGGCGCATCCGCCGGCGGGGCCGCCTTCGCGCGCCCGCAGCGTGGTCCTCGCGGCCTGCGGCCCGGTTGACCGAGGTCAAGGCCGCGGCCGCCATTCCCTGCCAGGATCGCGGCATCGTGAGACCCGAGGAGAATGCCATGCCGACGCTCGCCGACTACCCCGAGACCTTCCGCCACATCCGCCTGGAGCTCGCTCGTGAAAGGGGCCATCCGGAGGGCAGCCATCACGACGGCTACGATCTCGTCGTGCCTCTGGCCGAAGACGGCCGGCTCGACCCGGACGAATGGCGCAAGGCGCAGGACAAGTGCCGGGTGCGCCGCTTCGACGACGACCTCACCGACGCCGTCGGCATCCTCGCCCGCGACACGGCCGGCCACTGGATCTTCGACTACGACCGCGACCTCGACGGCGACGACGAGATCGGCTTCCGCTTCGAGTTCGAACGCTTCGTGCCGGGGGAATACGTCTCGGTCGTCCATGGCGGGGCCGAGCACACCTACCGGGTCGCCTTCGTCCGGCCATTGCGCTAGCGTCGCCAGCCCGCCCGGATCACAGCTGAAGCCGGCGCTTGGCAAGCCTTGTTCCCTTAGGTAAAAGCCGGATCGTCACCCGGCGCCGCCCCGTCCGTCTCAACGGTCGGCGCCGACAATCATCGAAGATCCACGCCCCTTGCGTCCGAGGCTCAGGCTCCGGGCGAGGCCCTGCGTGCGACGGAGGTCCGACGTGTCGATCCTGCTCCAGCCCTACAAACGTTTCTTCGAGTTTTCCGGCCGCTCGCGCCGCAAGGAGTACTGGCTGTACATCCTTGTCTTCTACGTGATGATGTTCGTGCTGGCCTTCGTCGATGCCGCCCTCGGCCTCGGCGGCACGAGCCAGACGGCCCTCGACACCACCGAGGGCTTTTCCGCCAGCGCCAGCGCAGAAGGCGGCGTGCTGACCGCCATCTGGGCGATCGGCAACATCATCCCGCTGCTCGCCTGCGGCATCCGCCGCCTGCACGACACCGACCGCTCGGGCTGGTGGATCCTGATCAGCCTCATTCCGCTGATCGGCACGATCTGGCTGATCGTCCTGATGTGCCTCGACGGGACGAGCGGGCGCAACCGCTTCGGCCCTGACCCGAAGGACCGGCTCGGCCGCGCCGCCGAAGCGGTGTTCGAATAGGCGAAAGCCTGGCCGGGCCACCGCGCCCGGCCGCGTTCCGCCGCGCCGCGCCCCGGCTGGCCACCGGAGCCAGGAGACGGGAGCGTTAAGATGGGACACGGAATCCGAGAGGCGGAGGTCACCCGGCCGCAGACATGGAAAGACCACGCACCCGCTTTGGCCGGGCCGTGGTCTCGTGATGATCGGATGCGTGTCGAAAATTGCCGGGACACAGCCTGTGCGGTCTCAAGCCTGCGCGGTCTAGGCGGTCGTCGAGGCACTGCCCCTCGCCGCCGCCGGCGAGCGGCCGCAGCCGCCCCTATTCGTCGCGATAGACCTTCTCGCGGCGCTCGTGCCGCTCCTGGGCTTCGAGGGACAGCGTCGCGATCGGCCGCGCGTCGAGGCGCTTCAGGCTGATCGGCTCGCCGGTTTCCTCGCAATAGCCGTAGGTGCCGTCCTCGATCCGCTCCAGCGCCGAATCGATCTTCGAGATCAGCTTGCGCTGGCGGTCGCGGGCACGCAGCTCGATCGCCCGGTCGGTCTCGGAAGATGCGCGGTCGGCGATGTCGGCCAGATTGGAATTGTCGTTGGCGAGGGTCTCGAGGGTCTCGCGCGCCTCGCGCAGGATCTCGGCCTTCCAGGTGAGCAGCTTGCGCCGGAAATACTCCTTCTGGCGATCGTTCATGAAGGGACCGTCCTCGGACAGCTTCAGATCGGCATTGAGTGTTTCGCTCATCACGCACCTCCATTCCCGCTGGCGCGCTTATAGCGGCGGTTTGGCAGACGAACAAGTTACCTTTGGAACACAGCGGGTTATCGAGTTGCGATTCTAACGCTCAGATTTGGTTGACGTTTCGGAAAAGCCATGCCGCTTGGGTCATTTCGCTCCGCCTCTCGATCCAGCGTCACGCAGGGTTGCAGCCGCAGGCCCAGCCTTTCGGCAAGCCGGAGCGGCGGCATCGAGACGCGACCGGCGCCGTCGTCTCGGCAATTGCCCGCGCGGCCGTTTCGGCCTATCCAGATCGGATGACCGTCTCCTTCGGCCGCCACCTCCTGATCCTGCGCCACGCGCACTCCTCCTGGGCCCGCCCGGGCCAGCGCGATCATCAGCGCCCGCTGGATACTCGCGGCGAGGAGGATGCCGCGCGGCTCGCCGAGATCGTCGCGCGGGAACGCCTGTCGATCGACGCGGTGGCCTGCTCGACCGCCACCCGGGCCGTTGACACCCTCGCGGCCTTGCAAGCGGTGATCGGCGAGGCCGTCCCCGTCGCCTATTCCGACGATCTCTACGCCCTCGGCACCGAGGCCTATTACGCCGCGGCGAAGAATGGCGGCGAGGCTGCGGCGCTGCTCATCGTCGGCCACAACCCGACGATCGAGGACTTCACCCGGTCGCTGGCCCAGAGCGGCGAGGAGGAGGCGCTCGCCGCCATCGCCGCCGGCTTTCCGACCGCGGCGCTCGCCATCGTCGGCCTGGACCGGCCGTTCGGCGAGATCGAGCCCGGCTCGGGGCATCTCTGCCGGGTGATCCGCCCCTGACGGCCGAAGGACCGTCTTGGCGGCCCGCCCCTTAGAAGCCGCCGCCCCGATCCCTATATGGCGGTTCGACCCCGCCCGATTGCCCGCCTCGAAGACCAGCGCCCACTCATGACATCGCTTGCCGACGAGGCCCGCCTCGTCCTCGACACCTTCGCCGATCGGACGACGTCGATCTTCCAGCCCACCCTGCGCCTCGGCGTCACGGGCCTGTCGCGGGCGGGCAAGACGGTGTTCATCACAGCCCTCGTCCACAATCTCCTCGCCGGCGGCCGGTTGCCGCTGTTCAAGGCGCAGGCGAACGGCCGCATTCTCGGGGCGGACCTGCGCGAGCAGCCGGACGATGCGGTCCCGCGCTTCCAGTATGAGGACCACATCCGCCGCATCGTCGAGGAGCGGGTCTGGCCGGAATCCACCCGCGCCATCTCCGAGTTGCGCCTGACCATCGCCTTCGAATCGGCCTCGGCCTTCAAGCGCATGCTGCCGGGCGGGCGGCTGACCATCGACATCGTCGACTATCCGGGCGAATGGCTGCTCGACCTGCCGCTGATTGACAAGGATTTCGCCACCTTTTCGGCCGAGGCGTTGGAGCGCGCCCGGCTGCCGTCGCGCCACCGGGAAGCCGGGCCGTTCCTGGCAAAGCTCGACACGATCGATCTGGAAGCGCCGGCCGACGAGGTGACGGCGCGCGATCTCAGCGTCCTCTTCGCCGACTATCTGAAGGCCTGCAGGGCCGATGCGGCCGCCCTCTCGACCCTGCCGCCCGGGCGCTTCCTGATGCCCGGCGACCTCGACGGCTCGCCGGCGCTGACCTTTGCGCCGCTGCCGGTGGAAAAGGGCCGGACCTATCCCAAGGGCTCGATGGCGGCGCATCTCGCCCGTCGCTACGAGGCCTACAAGACCGTCGTCGTCAAACCCTTCTTCCGCAATCATTTCGCCCGGCTCGACCGGCAGATCCTCTTGGTCGACGTGCTGCAGGCGATCAATGCGGGGCCCGAGGCCGTCGCCGACCTCGAGACCGCGCTGAGCGACATCCTCGCCTGCTTCCGGCCCGGCCGCTCGACCTGGCTCGGATCCTTCCTGACCCGGCGCATCGACCGGATCCTCGTCTGCGCCACCAAGGCCGATCACCTCCACCGCGAGAGCCATCGCCGGCTGGAGGCGATCGTCCGCCGGATCGTCGACGACGCGATCGCGCGGGCGAAGTTCTCCGGCGCCCGGACCGACGTCCTGGCGATGGCCGCGGTGCGTGCCACCCGCGAGGCGACCGTCTCCGACGGCGGCGAAGACCTTCCGGTGATCGTCGGAACACCGGCGTCCGGCGAGACCATCGGCGAGCGGACCTTCGACGGCAGGAGCGAGACGGCGGTGTTTCCCGGCGACCTGCCTGAGGATCCGCGCCGGCTGTTCGACCCGTCAGGCGGGGTCGAGCCGGGTTCGCTGCGCTTCGTGCGCTTCCGCCCGCCGGTGCTGCAGCAGAGCGCGGAAGGGCTGACTTTGTCCCTGCCGCACATCCGGCTCGACCGGGCCCTGGAATTTCTCTTGGGAGACAGGCTGCAATGAGCGACGAGCGCAATGGCCGCCGGCGCGCGCCCGGCGCCTTCGACCTGCCGGGCA
Source organism: Fulvimarina sp. (assembly GCA_002700095.1). GTDB lineage: Bacteria > Pseudomonadota > Alphaproteobacteria > Rhizobiales > Rhizobiaceae > Jiella. The sequence goes on from PACL01000098.1 coordinate 15,151, forward strand.
CGGCGCCGAAGATCGATGAAGCGGAGGCGATCGCGCAGCCGCGCATGCCGCGCTCCATCGCCGCGGTCGAGACGATCGAACTCGATCCCGACGATGCGATCGACGCGGACGTCACCGGGGACGGCGAGCCGGAGATCGCCACCAGCCGGCGGTTTTCCTTCGGCAAGCTTCTCGCCGCCTCGCTCGGGCTGCTCTTCTCGATCGCCGTCGGCCTCGCCATCGACGCCATGGTCCGCGACGTCTTCGCGCGCTCCGACTGGCTCGGCTGGACCGCCCTCGTCCTCGCGGTCCTGGCGTTCTTCGCCTTTCTCGCCATCGTCATCCGCGAGAGCGTGGGGATGATGCGCCTCGCCGCGGTCGACCGGGAGCGCAAGCGCGCGCTCGCCGCCTATCGCGCCGATTCCCTTTCCGAGGCGAAGCTTGCCGTCGCGACGCTCGAGACGCTGCTGTCGTCGCGTCCCGAGACCGCCCGCGGCCGGGCGGCGATGGCGGCGCTGAAGGACGAGGTGATCGACGGCGCCGATCTTGTCGCGCTGGCCGAGGAGCACATGCTCGGGCCGTTGGACAAGAAGGCCCGCGCGCTGGTGCTGGCATCGGCCAAGCGGGTATCGGTGGTCACCGCCGTCAGCCCCAAGGCGGTCGTCGACGTCGGCTATGTCGTGTTCGAGAACATCAAGCTCATCCGCAAGATGTCCGAGCTCTACGGCGCCCGGCCCGGGACCCTCGGCCTGTTCAAGCTGATCCGCGACGTGCTCGGCCATCTCGCCGTGACCGGCTCGATCGCCATGGGCGACAGCCTCGTCCAGCAGGTGATCGGCCACGGTCTCGCCGCCCGGCTGTCGTCGCGGCTCGGCGAGGGGGTCGTCAACGGGCTGCTGACGGCACGGGTCGGTCTGGCGGCGATGGATCTCTGCCGTCCGCTGCCCTTCCTAAGAGCTAAGCGCCCGCGGATCGGGGCGATCCTGTCGGAGCTCACAGCCCATTCCGGCGTCGAGGAGGCCGGTCCGCGCCGGCCGTGACCTGAGCCCGGGAAGAGATCGACCGATTTCGAAAGGCTTGATTAACCCTTTGAAGACACAATGGACATGGTAAACGATCTCCACCCAGGAAGGGTCTTCCATGTCGCGTATGCTGACAGCCGGTCTCGCTCTCACCCTCGCTTTGTCGGCTGCGAACGTCACGCCTGCCCTGGCGGACAATGACGAAGCCTTCTTCCGCCGCGTCGCCGGCCAGTGGACCGGGCCGGGCGAAATCGTCGCCGGCAAGTTCAAGGGCACCAAGTTCGTCTGCAACTTCGCCGGCAGCCAGAGCGGGAAGACCGTCGGTGTCGCGCTCGAGGGATCCTGCCGCGTCGGCCTGTTTTCGCAGCCGATGCGGGCCGAAGTGGTCCGTGCCGGCCGGTCCTATCGTGGTGCCTTCCAGGACGGGGCCGCCGGCAAGGGCCTCGACATCGTCTCGGGCGAGGTCTCCGGCGACAAGATCGTCGTCGGCCTCGACCGCAAGCAGCTGAAGGGCGCGATGATCGCCCGGCTGAAGGACGACGATTCCCTCGCCGTGACGATCTCGGTCACCGTCGCCTCGCAGCTCGTCCCGGTGATCGGCATGAGCCTGAAGCGCGAAGGCGGCACGCGCCAGAGCGCCCTCACCGACTGAACCTCAGTCTTCAAAGTGAGCTTCAGAGCAGGCGAGCACCTCGTTCAGGCGTCGCCTGCCTGCCACCATTCACCGTCGAGCGAGGCCGGCACGATCGGCTCGTCGGCGAAGCGTGCTGCGAGGTGCGCGGCGCTCTCGCCCCCGATCATGAGCTCCGGCGCAATGTCGCAGAGGGGAACGAGCACGAAGGCCCGTTCCGCAATGCGCGGATGCGGCAGCAGCAGATGGTCGTCCCTGTAGGACTTCCCGCCATGGTCGAGGACGTCGATGTCGAGGGTGCGCGGCCCCCAGCGCTCCTGCCGCACCCGCTTGAAACGCTGCTCCGTCTCGAGGCAGACCGCCAGCAGCGCGCGCGGCGACAGGTCCGTCTCGATCGCGGCGCAGGCATTGAGGAAGTCCGGTTGATCGGTCTTGCCCCAGGGCGGCGTGCGGAAGAGCCGCGAGACGGCGACGATCTGGCAGTCTTTCCGCGCGTCGATCGACCGGAGAGCCGCCGCCATGGCGGCCCGTGGATCCCCCAGATTGCCGCCGAGCCCGAGATAGGCGTGCGCGCTCACCAGCGCTCGCCCATCAAGGCCCGGCGCATGGCGTCGGCGATGGCGAGCGCATCCCGGTTGGCTGCCACGTTGTGGACGCGGATGATATCCGCTCCCCGCTCGCGCAGGAGAACGCTGGTCGCGGCCGAAGCGATGTCCGGCTCGGGATCCTCGCGGCCGATCGCGCCGCGCACGAAGCGCTTGCGGGACGTGCCGACGAGCAGCGGAAAATCGAGCGCTATCAACTCGGACAGCCGGGCGAGGAGGATGAGGTTCTCCGGCCCGTTCTTTTCGAACCCGAAACCCGGATCGAGCACGATCGCCTCTCTGGCGACCCCCGCTTCGGCGGCGATCTCGAGGGAGCGTCGCAGGAAGTGGAACTGGTCCTCGAGGAGATCGGGCAGCTTCTCGCGCTCGCGGCCGGTATGCATGAGGCAGAGCCCGGCGCCCGTCTCGGCGGCGACCTTGGCGATCGCCGGATCCTTCTGCGCCCCGAACACGTCGTTGACGATGTGGGCGCCCGCCTTGATCGCCATGCGGGCCGTCTGCGACCGGTAGGTGTCGACGGAGATCAGGCAGTCGGACCGCCGGACCAGTTCCTCGATCACCGGCATGATGCGGCGCTGTTCCTCGGCGGCATCGACGGGCGTCGCGCCGGGCCGGGTCGATTCGCCGCCGATGTCGATGATCGCGGCGCCCTCGCCCACCATCCGCAGCGATTCCGCGACGGCGGCCTCGACCGAGGCGTAGCGACCGCCGTCGGAAAAGCTGTCGGGCGTGGCGTTGAGGATGCCCATGATGGTTGCGGTAGCGCCGAGTTCGAGGCTGCGACCGTGTGCCAACTTCCAGATGCCGCCGCGCGGCGTGATCACGTCCATCCCGAACCTCTCTCGAAAGACCAGCCGGCCTCTCGGGCCATGTCATGGTCTTTCGCTAACCCCACCGCAAAGATTGCGCAATTGTGCGGGCCGCCCGCTTGCGTCGCCGCCGCGATCGTCTAGCGTGCTGGAAATGTCATTCGACTTCTTCGAAGGGACGGCGAGCATGACACCGAAGTTGGGACTGTTCGTGGCGGTCGCGGCCGTCGTCATGCCGGGCCTGATCGCGCCCCCCGTCGCCGATGCGGCCAGCATCCGCGAGAAGACCACCTATTTCGCGGTGCGCGGCTCGACGCTCCCCGAGCTCGATCAGGACCTCAGCCGCCGCGGTCCCTTCATCTCCGGCACCGGCATCCGGCACCCCGGCGCGACCGAGGTGAGGTTCGACGGCAAGGTGACCTACAAGGGCACCCCCGACGGCTGTGCCGTGGACCGGACCAATCTCAGCCTCGACCTCGAGATGACGCTGCCGCGCTGGAATCCGCCGAGGCAGGTGCCGGCGCGCACGAAGCTGATCTGGGACACGCTCGCGAAGGACATCCACCGCCACGAGAGCCGCCATGCGGCGATCGCCAAGCAGTGGCTGAAGCGGATGGAGATGGCGATCCGCAACCTTCGCGCCGAGCCAACCTGCGAGGCCATGGAGGCGATGGTGACCACGGTGACCCAGCGCTATCTGGCCGGCCACGAGCGGGCTCAGATCGAGTTCGACACGATCGAGGGCCGCGAGGTCAACATGCGCCTGCGCCGCGCCCTCGCACGAGCCGTGTCCGATCAGGCCGAGCGCTGAGCCGGCACGACTGCCCCTGCCCATCGGAAAGGTGGGCGGGAGATCATGTCAGCTGGCGAACGAATTCGGTGTCCTCGCCGCGCCATTGCGCCGTAGGCCGCGACCGGGCCGATCGCGGCGTGCCGGCCCCGTCGCACATGCGCCGAGGCTGAGCGCCGCTCGTCTCAGCCCTGGCGCTCGGGAACGTACAGAAGCAGCCCGTCGAGATCGGCACGCACCTTGATCTGGCAGGAGAGACGCGAATTCGGTTGGGGCTCGTAGGCGAAGTCGAGCATGTCCTCTTCCATCGCCTCCGGCTCGCCGACCTTGGCGCGCCACGCCTCGTCCACATAGACGTGGCACGTGGCGCAGGCGCAGGCGCCGCCGCATTCGGCCTCGATACCCGGCACGTCGTTGCGCACCGCGTTCTCCATCGCGGTCGTCCCGTCGCTCGCATCGAGGTCGTAGCGGGTCCCGTCCACGGTCTGGAATGTGATCTTGGTCATCGCCGGCAAGCCCTGGCTGATTGCAGATGGTGGCGCGTCACGAAGGTCTCGTGCCGTCTGCCGCAGCTGGCGGATCGGCACGCGAGCAACCGACGCTCGAACCCTGGGTGTTAGAGAGCCGGCGCCGACCGAGTCAATCGGCGCCATGGCGATTTCACCGTGAGTTTCAGCCGGTAGTCCGTTGCCGGTACGATCGCGGCAGCCGTGCTCCGGCAAGCGTCAGCGCGCGACCAGCCCCCTGGCAAAGCGGCCGGTGCGTTCGAGCTCGGCCAGGAGCTCCGCCATCGCCGCCGGCTTATTGGGCGCCAGCTCCAACCCCTCGGCGGCATCGGCGAGCCGGAACGCGCCGAGATTGCGGCACGCCCCTTTCAGCGCATGGGCGAGACGGCTGCGCTCGGCTTCGGTCGCGGCCTCGATCACCGGCCGGACCCGCTCGATCTGGATCACGAGGAGGCCGAGCACCTCGGTTTCGAGCTGGGTGTCCCCGGCGGTCTGGCGGGCGAGATGCACGAGGTCGATGGGAGAGCGGCGCGAGGGATGCGAGCCCGGGCCCTCGGGCGATTGCCGCTCGCCGCCGGAGCGGTCTCGTTCGATGGGCTGTGCCATGATGGTCTCCGTCGCTGATGCCGGCGGGGCGTCCGGCGCGGGCCGTTCGCCTTCCTCGCCGCGAAACGAGAATCGTCTCGCGGTTGGGTGAGCAATTGGTTAAGGTCGAGGAAGAGAATTGCGCCGAAATACCGACCGGCCGGCCTTGCGGGCACCACCCGCATCCCCTCCCTCGCAGGGCTTGCGTCGAAAAAAACTCCAATGCGCCCGTCGGCGTTAACCTTATGTTTAAACTTGTAGGGATTGGCCGGCTTTACGGTTTCTTTCAGAACCGCGGCCCACTAACATTCTAAGGTGAAATTCCGCGGGCGTTGCACCGTCGTCCGGACCCATGGGTTTGAGACGGGGGCGATATGCCGGAAGCGCGGTGGGACGGCAGTGGCCGCTCTGCCCGCATGTGTGGCGGATGTAGAGAGTATCGGGGCGCGACGGCCATGTCCAAGACGAAACCCTTCGATCAGCTTTCCGAAGATGCGGTCCACGAGCTGGAAGAGGCCCTGGCCGATCTGGACATGGAGGGCGTCGCGACCGGCGAGAGCGAGGCTGCCGCCACCGGCCGCCTGGACGAGCCGGCTGGCGAAGAGACCGTCGACGTCGAGTTCTCCCTCGAGGATTTCGAGCGTCAGATCAGCGAGACGGCCGGGCAGCTGCGCAGTGACGAGCCGGAGACCGCGAACGCCGCCGATGTCGCGGCCGCGAGCGCCGCGGGTGCTGCAGGAGCCGCAGCTGCGGCCGGCATGGCCGGCGCCTCCACGGGCCGCAGCGAGGCTTCCGGACCGGACGCCCGCGAGGAGCCCTCGCCGCGCCGCGAGCAGCCCGACAACCGCGCCGCCGCCGGCGAACCGCCGCGTGCCTACACCCAGGCCGCCGCCAATGACGAGGCCCGGCGCAACACCGTCTGGGCCGAGGCCCTCTTGCAGCGCCGAGCACCGCGGACCGCCCTGTGGATCGCCGGCGCCGCATCGGTCCTGTGGATCGCCGGCGTCGCCTTCGGCGCTTCGGCAATCTACGGCGCCGACGTCCAAAATCTCGCCGCCGGCGTGAGCGATCCGCTGCGGCAGGCCGAACTCCTCATCCTCGCCGCCCTCACCTTCCTGCCGCCGATCCTGTTCCTCGCCATCGGGCTGATGGTGCGCCGTTCCGCCGACCTGCGCCTAATGAGTCGGTCCCTCGCCGAGGTGGCGATGCGCCTTGCCGAGCCCGAGAGCGTCGCCACCGAGCGCGTCATGAGCGTCGGCCAGGCCGTGCGCCGGGAGATCTCCGGCCTTGCCGAAGGCGTCGAGCGCGCCCTGTCGCGGACCTCGGATCTCGAAAGCGTCGTGCGCAACGAGGTCAGCGCCCTCGAGCGCGCCTATGCCGACAACGAGGTGAAGATCCGCGCGCTCGTCCAGGATCTTGGCACCGAGCGGGACGCCATGCTCTCCCACGCCGAGCGGCTGCGCTCGGCGGTCCTCGGTTCGCACCAGCGCCTCGTCGGCGACGTCGAGACGACGTCGGACACGGTGCTGGCCCGCATCGAGGAGGCCTCGCAGCGCTTCACCGCGCTGATCGAGGATCGCAGTGCGAATATCACCAGGGAATACGAGACCCAGAGCCGCCAGCTGTCCGAGCTTCTGGAAACCAGCGGCCGCCAGCTGCGCGAGCAGCTCACCGCCGAGGGCGACGCCCTCGTTAACCGCCTCGACGACGTCGCCTCGACCTCGGGGCAGAAGCTGATCGGCATCAGCGAGACGATCGCCAGCGACCTCGACGAGCGCTCGGGACGGATCGGCGGCGAGATCGAGGCGCGCAGCGCCGCGATCGTCGCTCTGTTCGACGAGCGGGCGAGCGACATCAAGAACGCCATCGTCTCCGACAGCGACGCTCTCGCCGACCGGATCACCACCAGCGCCGAGGCATCGTCGCGGCGCTTGGCCGAGGTCAACGACAGCCTCGCCCGCGCCAGCGAGGAGCGCAGCCGTGCGCTTGCCGACGAGGTCGAGAGCCGCAGCCAGAAGCTGATCGGCCTCTTCGACGAGAAGAGCACCGCCCTCGATGCGAGGATGTCCGATCTCGGCGACCGCCTCGTCGCCGACATCTCCTTCACCGCCGAAAGCGCCACCAGCCAGATCGCCACCGCCGGCGACGAGGTCAGCCGCAGCCTCGAGGAACGCACGACCCGCCTCGCCGGCGAGTTCGACGGACGCAGCCGGGAACTCCTGTCGCTGTTCGACGACCGGACGGCGACGGTCGTCGACCGGGCAAGCGGCGCCAGCGAACGCCTGCTCGGCCTCATCGCATCCACCAGCGAGACGGCCGTCGGCCGCCTCGACGAAAGCGGCCAGGTCGTTGTTCGCGCCCTCACCGAGCGCCACGAGGCGGTCACCGAGGACTTCGCCGCGCGCAGCCGGTCGCTGCTGGAAGAGCTCGGCGAGCGCACCGCAGCGCTCCAGGCCGGCGCACGCGAGACCAGCGAGCAGCTGGTCGTCGGCCTTGCGCTCGGCGCCGAGTCAGCTGCCGCCAGCATCATCGACGCCAGCGAGACCGCCGAGCGCACGCTCGACGAGCGTCTCGCCAGCCTGTCCGGCGCCTTCGACGCCAAGGTCGGTCAGGCCGTCACCGAGCTTTCCGAGCGCGGCTCGACGCTGTCGGCGTCGCTCGAGGAGACCACGCGGATTCTCGTCGAGGAGATCGGTGCGTCGTCCGACCGGGCGACCCGCCAGCTCATCACCTCCGCCGACGAGGCCAACCGCAGCCTCGAGGCGACCACCGGCAGCCTTTTGTCGCGGGCCGACGCCATCACCGGCGAGCTCACCTCCATCGGCACGGAATTCGTCGGACGGATGATCGCCTCGGCCGATGCGGCCACCGGCCTCGTCCGCGCGCGCACCGAGATGCTGTCGGAATACGGCGAGAAGTTCGTGCAGGGCCTCGCCGAGGCGCTGGACGACCGCACCCTCACCATGCGCCTCCAGGGCGAGACCTTCCTCGACGGGCTGGAGACGCTGTTCGACGAGCGCCTGGCCGCGCTCGAAAACCAGGGCACGAAGTTCCAGGCGGGAATCGGCGAGCACATCGACGGACGACGCGAGCAGCTGGAATCCAGCGCCAACCGCTTCCTCAAGACGGCGGAGACCGAACTTGGCGAGCGCGCGACGCGCATCGAGCAGCTTCTGGCCGAAGGCAACACCCAGACCCTCGGCGGGCTCGACCAGCGCATCGAGGTGATCGAAAAGGCGCTCGGCGAGCGCGGTCCGGCGCTGATCGCCGCGATCGAGAACCGCGCCAACGCCATCGAGGTCTCGACCGATCGGGTCTCCGCGGCGCTGTCCGACCGCTCGACCTCCTTCGCCCAGGCCCTCGCCGAGCGCACCCGCGAGATCCTCGGCGCCTTCGAGAAGGGTCACGCGGATCTCTCGGAGCTGGCGACCACTGCCGTCGCCTCGACGGACCAGACCCTCGAAGCCCGCACCTCCGAGCTGCGTTCGTTGCTGGACAACGGCCAGTCCGGCCTCGACGCGCTGCTGGCCGAGCGCACCACCGGCCTGTCGGAAGCGCTGGACAACCGGCTTCTGTCCTTCGATCTGACCGCCGATGCGCGCATCGACGCGATCAACGAGCGCGCCGGCGAGGTCGGCACCAAGCTCGAAGGCGCCGCCGCGCGCATTCACGACGTCCTCACCCAGCGCCGCGACGAGATCGAGGTCGTCATGGGCCGCGTCGCGGAAGGCTTCGACGCGAGCTTCGCACACCGCATCCAGTCGCTCGAGAGCACCGTCTCGGCCCAGACGGGCCGCTTCACCCAGGCACTCGACGAGGCGCAGCGTCTCCTCGCGGAGAACATGGGCGTCGGGACGGACCGGGTCGCCGAGCGGATCGAAGCCGTTCTTGGCGAGATCAACGCGGCCGTCGGAACGACCGAGGGCCTGCTTGCCCGCGGCCTCGACGAGAAGGCCGCGACCTTCGCCGCGCTCTTCGACGAGCGCCGCGGCGCCATCGAGGAATTGCTGGCGACGTCGGAGGATTCCATCGTCAATTCGCTCGACCAGCGCATCAACGCCATCGCCGCCACCCTGGCCGAGCGCGGCACCGGGCTGCAGCGCACGCTCGATGGCGAAAGCTTGCGCTTCATCAGTGGGATCGACGAAAAGTCTCAGGTTCTCCTCGAAGGCATCGATCGCCGGGCGAGCGACCTCAACACCGGCCTTGCCGACCGTCTCAGCGCCAACGAGCGGCTCATGGCCGACGCGCAAGCGGCCCTCGTCGCCAGCTTCGACGCCCGCAAGGACGAACTCACCGAGGTGCTCGACCTTCGGGCCACGACGCTCAAGGCGATCAGCGACGAAATGCCGGCCCGTGTCGCCGCCGCCATCGACGAGCGCCTGCGCAACGTCGCGACCGGCTTCGACCAGGTCGTCGGCTCGATCGTCGACGATCTGTCGGAGCGGGTCGGCTCCCTCGGCCAGTCGCTGGAGGAGACCCGCACCGCCCTCGTCGGCACCGTCGAGGCCGAGACCGGCCGCTTCCGCTCGGAACTCGACGAACGCACCCAGGGCTTCGAGGACCACCTCTCCGTCGCGGCCGGCAGCCAGCTCGTCGCCATCGAGAGCGCCCTGTCCATGCTGATCGAGGGCCTCGACGATCGCCTCGGCCAGCTGAACGCCGCCGCGGCCAGCGCCAAGGCCGACATCGCCAGCGGCCTCGACGCCGAGATCGGCCAGATTCGCCTCGCCATCCAGTCCGGCATCGAAGGCCTGTCGGGTGAACTTCAGGGCGGCAGCCAGTCCCTCGCCGCCGCCATCGAGAGCCGCATCGGCGAGCTGCGCGACGTCTCGCAGAGCGCCGAAGCCGGCGTGCGCGACAGCCTCGACCAGCGCATCGCGAAGCTCCAAGGCCTGCTCTCGTCGATCCGCACGGAAGTCTCCGGTGCGCTCGATGAAGGAATCACCGGCCTGTCCAGCGAACTCCAGGGCGGCAGCCAGTCCCTCGTCGCTTCGGTCGAAAGCCGCATCGCCGAACTGCGCGAGGTCTCGCAGAGCGCCGAAGCCGGCGTGCGGGACAGCCTCGACCAGCGCATCGCAACGCTCCAGGATCTCTTGTCGGGCAGCCACACCGAGGTGGCCAGCGTGCTCGACCAGGGCCTCGGCACGATTTCCGGCGAGATCTCCGAGCGCATCAACCTCCTCGGCGAGAACCTCGATTCCCGCACGGCCTCGCTGCGCGCCATCATCGAGGAGGCGCGGGCCATTCTCGTCGACGGTCTCGACGAGCGCCTCGGCGCCATCCAGAAGGTGGTCGACGGGTCGGAAGGCACGCTGATCTCCGCCCTCGACCAGCGCCGCGACGCCTTCGAACAGCAGATCGAAAGCGGCCGCGCCTCCCTCGGCCAGACGCTGGACGAGCGGGTCTCCGCCCTTTCCGACGCGCTGTTCGAGGTCGACCTCAAGCTCGCCACCGCCTTCGACGAGCGTCGCGACAACTTCGCCGCCCTCATCGACGGCGCGGTCAGCTCGGCCGCCGCGACCTTCGAGGACCGCGCGGACGACGTCCGGCGCACGATCGAGCAGTCGGTCGGCGACATCTCGCAGACCCTCGAGACCCGCCGCGAAGATCTGCTGGCGGCGCTCGAAGGCGGCTCGGCCAACCTCGTCGGGGCGATCGACCAGCGCACGGAGGCGATTTCCTCGGCTCTCGAGCGCGGCCTCGGCAATGTCGAGCGCACCCTCAACGCCCGGGCCGGCGCACTGGCCGAGGCGATCCGCGGCACCGTCTCCGAGGCGACCGGCGCCATGGCCGCAGAGGCCGGACGTGCCCGCGAGAGCCTCATGGCCGAAACCGCCAAGGTCTCGGCCAGCGTCGACGACATCTCGCGGCTGTTCGACACCGCCAGCGAAGGCGCACGCCAGCGCATCGCCGCGGAGGCCGAGCGCCTCACCGAGCGCCTCGGGGCCCTTGCCGACGACATGTCGGCCCGCACCGAAAGCGCCGGCACGCGGCTCGTCAGCGAAGGCGGCCGCATTGCCGAGACGATCAGCGGCTCGACGGAAGTCATCCGCTCGCTGTCGGAGGAATCGCGCTCGCGCTTTGCCACCGAGGCCGAGGCGCTGGCGACCCAGATCGCGCAGCTCACTGGGGAGATCCGCCGCGAGGCCGACGACGTCCGTGTCCAGCTCGGCGAGCAGCGCATGACCCTCGTCGACACCCTGTCGGGCATTTCCGGCGTCGTCGCCGGCGAGTTCGACCGCAACACCGAGAGCTTCGCCGAGAAGATCGCTGCGGCCGGCGAGGAACTGCGCCGGATCGCCGACGAGAACCGCTCGCGCTTTGCCGGCGACAGCGCCAGGATGGCGCGCGATTTCGAGGCGGCGATCAGCCGGATGAGCGAGCTCGCCACAAGCGCGGAAGGCGCTCTCCAGACCACCGGCGAGGACTTCTCCTCGCGGGTCACGACAGCAACCGGCGCCATGCGCAACGCCACCGGCGACATCGCCGAGGCGCTGGAAGCCAGAGCCGGGGCGTTCTCGGCGGAACTTGAGGCGGTCACCCGTCGTCTTGGAGAGCTCTTGGCCGACAATCCGGTCACCGGCGAGATCGACGCCTCCACGGCACGGCTGCGCGAGGAACTCTGGTCCTCGTCGAAGGCCCTGCGCGGCGAGGTCGACGGTGTCGTCGCCCAGCTCCGCGGCGAGGTGGCGACGGTCTCCGGCCGGCTTCTCCAGGACGCCGAAAACGTCCGCGATGAGATTGCCAGCCGCGGCGGCGACCTGTCGAACCAGATCGCGGCGATCTCCGAGATCATCCGGCTCGAGACCGAGCGCGCTCGGTCGACGCTCATGGAGAGCGCCGGATCGGTGGGCGACGAACTCGCGGGCCGCATGAGCGAGACCGAGCGGGCGCTGGCGACGCGCTCGCGGATGATGAACGAGGAGCTGGAGGAGAAGACACGGACCCTGGCGGAGATGCTCTCGGCCCGCAACGCCGAGATCAGCCGCATGCTGGACGAAGACGCGCGGCCGCTGATCTCGCAGATCGGCGACGGCGGCACCGAGCTCGCCCGGCTCCTGCAGGTCACCACCCGCGACGCCGCCGAAAGGCTGCGGGCGGAGAACGCCTCCCTTGCCGCGGCCCTCGGCCGCCGGGCACAGGAGACGATCGCCTCCCTCACCCAGTCGTCCGACGCCATCCTCGGCGCCCTCGACGAGCGGGCCGCCGCCACGGTGGGCATGGTCGGCGAGATGCGCGAGCAGCTGCAGCGCGACGTCGGCTCGCTCATCGGCCGGCTCGCCCAGACCTCCAGCTCGCTGCGGGGCCTCGTGGAGGAGACCGCCAGCAATCTCGGCGCCATCGACGGGATCTTGAAGGAAAGCGGCGCCCGCTTCGTGCAGGACGCCGAGGAGGCGACGAACTCGATCTCCCTCAGCGCCCGGATGCTCGATTCCAATGTCGACCGGCTGGACAAGCTGTCGCTCGCGGCCTTCTCGAAGATCGCCTCGATGGCCGACCGGTTCCAGGAGCACGGCGCGGTGCTGTCCGAGACGGTGGGGCTTCTCGAAGCCCGCGAGGAGGGCCTGCGCTCGGTACTCGACGGCGGCCATGCCGGCCTCGACGAGTTGTCGACGAACCTCGTCGCCCGCTCCGAGGAGATCGGCGGCCTGATGCGGTCCTTCGAGGAGGTGGTGAACGGCCTCTTCGACCGCACCGAGCAGCGCTCGCGGCTGATCTCCGAGCGGCTGGCCGGCGATGTCGGCGCCTCGCTCGGCGACGTCGAGCGGCAGCTGGAGGGGGCCGAGAGCCGCTCGCTCCAGACCGCGGCGGTGCTGCGCGAATCGATCCAGTCGGCGCTGGAAGATGCGGGCTCGCGCTTCGAACGCTCGACCGAGGAGATCCGCCAGGCGGCCTCGACGATCCGCACCGAGCTGGAATCGGCTCGCACGGAGATCAAGCGCGGCGTGTTCGAGCTTCCCGAGGAGACCCGGTCGAGCACCGAGGCGATGCGCCGGGCGGTGTCCGATCAGATCCGGGCGCTGCGCGAACTCTCCGACATCGTCTCCCAGTCCGGCCGAGCCTTCGACGTCGCCGACCGTTCGCGGCCGGCTCCGGCCCGGCCGCAGCGTGAGGCGGCGCCGCAGGGTCCTGCCCGTCAGGTTCAGGCTGCTCCGGCGGCAAAGCCCGAGCCGGCAAAGCCCGAATACGACTTCAGCGACGACGACGCCTTCGACGTCGAGCAGGAGATCGCGGCGTCCTTCATGACCGACGGCAATCTCGCCCACGACCTGAGGGGCTCGAACTTCGAGCCGCCGCGCGCCGACCCGGCCCAGGGCGAAGTCCGGCCGCAGGCTCCGACCCAGCAGCCTTCCGCGAGGTTCGACCAGCCGGCGGGCGGCCAGCGGCCGGCCCTGCCGACCGGCTCCGCCACCGGTGCCGCCGCGCCGGCAGCGCGCTCCGGCTCGGGCAGCAACCCGCTCGTCGGTCCCGCGGCGGCCGCGCCGCAGCCGGCCCGGCCTGCCCGTCCCGAGCAGAGCGCGCCTCGTCCGACCGAGCGCCAGCGCGAGCGGCCGGACGCCGATCGCGGCGCCGGCTGGGTCTCGAACCTCCTGCGCCGCGCGTCGGAGGAAGAGGACGACGGCGATGCCGGCCTCGGCAAGAAGGCGCCGGGCCAGCAGCCCGCCGCAGTGCAGCCGGTCACCGGGCAGCCGGGCGCCGGGCGCACCCCGGCGACGCCGGAGCGCTCGCCCGACCATGTGGTCGAGTCGCTGAACTCTCTGTCGATGGACATCGCCCGGGCGATCGACCACAACGCCTCGATCGAGCTCTGGGACCGCTACCGGCGCGGCGAGCGCAACGTCTTCACCCGCCGGCTCTACACCATGCAGGGCCAGCAGACCTTCGACGACATCCGCCGCAAATATCAGCGGGATGCCGAGTTCCAGGGGGCGGTGGATCGCTACATCGCCGACTTCGAGGCGCTGTTGCAGGACATTTCCCGCAACGACCCGGAGAACCGCGTGTCGCGGAGCTATCTCTCCTCCGACACCGGCAAGGTCTACACGATGCTCGCCCACGCATCGGGCCGCTTCGACAGCTGACCTTCGCGCCGGCCATCGCCAGCCTCCAGCCGAAGCCCCGGATCCGAAGAGGATGCGGGGCTTCGGCGTTTCAGATGGGCTTGAAGGGGATGGCCCCAAAAATCGCCCGGTTTGCATGTTCCGGGTCGCTCGCGCATGCCTCTGGTCAGGCAGCGCGACTACTGGTGGAGGAGGCTCGGCACGTTGGCCGGAAGACGGCCGCCGCCGCCGATCCGACCGCCGCCACTCGACCGCGACCAACCGGGAATCCTGCATGCGACATCACGTCTTCGGCTTCTGCGTCCTCAGCGTCGCGGCCCTGTCCTGCGGCATGGCGCAAACGGCTCGCGCGGAGCCGGCCCACGCGATCGCGATGCAGGGCGAACCGGGCCTTGCGGCCGATTTCCAGACGCTGCCCTACGCCGATCCCGACGCGCCCCAGGGCGGCACGATGCGCTACTGTGTCTTCGGCAATTTCGACAACCTCAACCCGGTCATCGTGCGCGGCGCGCTGACCACGGCGCGCGGCATCTGGTTCGACAAGGAGTTCGGCAATCTCGTCTTCGAGCCGCTGATGCAGCGTTCGCCCGACGAGCCCTTCACCATGTACGGGCTGATCGCCGAGACCATCGAGACCGACGATGAGCGCAGCTATGTGGAGTTCCGGCTCGACCCGAAGGCGAAGTTCTCCGATGGCCAGAGGATCCGCCCGGAGGACGTGCTCTTCACCGTTCGGATGCTGCGCGAACATGGCCGGCCGATCTACGCCAACTGGCTGCGCCCGGCGGTGAAGGTCGAGAAGGTCGGCGAGGACGGCGTGCGCTTTACCTTCGACGACACCGCCGACCGCGAGACGCCGCTGCTGATCGCCGGGCTGCCGGTGCTGCCCGAGCACGCCTTCGACGAGAAGACCTTCGAGCAGACGACGCTCGAGCCCGTCATCGGCTCCGGGCCCTACGTGATCTCCGAGGTCAGGCCCGGCCAGGAAATCGTCTACAAGAAAAACCCCGATTACTGGGCCAAGGACCTGCCGATCCGCAAGGGCGTCTTCAACTACGACACGATCGTCATCGACTACTACCGCGACAGCAATGCCCAGTTCGAGGGCTTCAAGAAGGGCAACTGCCACATCTATCTGGAGGGCGATCCGAACCACTGGCGCACCGCCTACGACTTTCCCGCCGTGACCGACGGCCGGGTGATCAAGGAGACCTTCCACAGCGGCGCCCCGGCGAACATGCTCGCCTTCGTCTTCAACACCCGCCGCCCGGTCTTTGCCGACCGGCGCGTGCGCAAGGCGCTGTCGATGCTGTTCGATTTTGAATGGGCCAACAAGAACCTCTATTACGGCGCCTATCAGCGGACCGGCTCGTTCTTCCAGAACTCCGAGCTGTCGGCCCTCGGGCGCCCGGCGAGCGAGGCCGAGAAGGCCCTGCTCGCGCCCTATCCCGGCGATGTCGAGCCGGACGTCATGGACGGCACCTACGAGCCGACGGTGAGCGACGGCTCCGGCTCCGACCGCAAGGTGCTGCGCGCCGCGATGCAGGAACTGGAGGCCGCCGGCTACAGCTTTGCCGGTCGCCGGCTCGTCGGCCCGGACGGGAAGCCGCTGGCCTTCGAAATCCTGGTCCAGTCGCCGGAACAGGCGAAAATGGCGGAAGCCTACAATGGCACGCTCTCGCGGCTCGGCATCGCGATGACCATCCGCATGGTCGACGACAGCCAGTACCAGGCGCGCAAGGATGCGTTCGACTTCGACATGATCATCGGCGCCTACTCCGCCTCGCTGTCGCCGGGCGCCGAACAGGACTATCGCTGGGGCTCGCGCGCCAAGGACATCAACGGCTCGTTCAACTATGCCGGCGCCTCGGATCCGGCGATCGACGCGCTGATCCAGACGATCGTCACCACCCGTTCGCGGGAAGAATTCGTCGACGCCGTCAGGGCTTACGACCGGGTGCTGATCTCCGGCCACTATGTCGTGCCGCTGTTCCATATGCCCGAGCAGCGGCTCGCCCGCTGGGCCTTCATCAAGCATCCCGAGACGACGCCGCTCTACGGCTACCAGCTGCCGACCTTCTGGCGCGCGCCGGAGTAAGCGTGGATCGGCGGCCGGCGCAGATGCCTTAGAGGCGAAGTTTTCCGCCCTTCGTCGCCCACTTTCTCCCGCACTGCCCTAGCTCCCGGCTCGAGGGTCGGAGCCGGAAGGAGGCAGGGTGCTGGGTGAAGTCGGACTTTGGGTCGCCGTCGTCGTCGTCGCGACCGGCATCGTCTGGAAGGGCAGCGGACTCCTCGAAACGTCGAGCACGCGGCTCTCCACCCACTACCGGCTGCCGCCGGTGGTCCACGGTTCGATCGTCGTCGCGGTCGGCTCCAGCTTTCCCGAGCTTTCCACGACCGTCCTGTCGGCCCTGATCCACGGCGCCTTCGAACTCGGCGTCGCTGCCATCGTCGGCTCGGCGATCTTCAACATCCTGGTCATTCCGGCGCTCTGCGGCCTGTTCAGCCCGAAGCGCCTCGAAGCGAACCGCGAGCTCGTCTACAAGGAATCGCAGTTCTACATGGTCTCGGTGGCCGTGCTGCTGATCACCTTCTCCTTCGCGGTGATCTACAATCCGGTGCAGCAGGCGCAGAGTGGCGTGATCACCGGCGAGATGACGCGGCTCCTGGCGCTGATCCCGATCGCCTTCTATCTCCTCTATATCGCCATCCAGTATCTCGAGACCCGCGACAATCCCGGTGACGAGCCGGCCGAAACGATCCGGCCGGGGCGGGAGTGGCTGCGCTTCGGCCTCGCGCTCCTCGTCATCGTCCTCGGCGTCGAGGGTCTGGTGCGCGCCGCGATCAATCTCGGCGAGATCTTCGACACGCCGAGCTTCCTGTGGGGGTTCACCGTCGTCGCGGCCGGCACGTCCATCCCGGACGCCTTCGTCTCCGTCCGCGCGGCGAGGAAGAACGAAGGGATCACCGCCCTCGCCAACGTCCTCGGCTCGAACATCTTCGATCTTCTGGTGGCAATCCCCGCCGGCGTCCTGATCGCCGGCGCGACGGTCATCAACTTTTCCGTCGCCGCGCCGATGATGGGGCTCCTGACCGTCGCGACGGTGGCGCTGTTCCTGGCGATGCGCACCAGCATGCTGCTCACCCGGCGCGAAAGCGTCCTGCTCCTCGCCCTCTATGCGGTCATGATCACCTGGGTGACGCTGGAGAGTGTCGGGGTGACGAGCCTCCTGTCGGGGCTGCTGATGCAGGCGTGAGCCGCGGAACGCCGTTGCACCGGCCGAGGCAGCCGGACAAGCGCCGGCGCGGGCCTCACTGGAACCCGACCGCGTCGACGATGCCCTCGGTGCAGCCACCGTCGGTCGGCCTCGCCGCCGCGATCAGCGCCGAGACCTCGGGATCGTCGGTGATCTCGCCCAGGAGGCCGATGGTCAGTTCGCCGATCAGGCGGCGGTTGCCGTCCCGAGAGCACGAGACGCGAACCCTTTCGCCGGCGCCCGCACCGAAACTCTCGTCGAAAGCGGCGCGGATCTCATCCTGGGTCAGCGAGCGGCCGATGGCGCCAGCGAAGAGATCGCGCACCTTCGAGGCATTGATCGCGCCGATCACCGCCAGCGAATCGTCAAAATACTCGTCGGCGGAGGTCTTGTAGCAGGTGCCATGCTTGGTCCATTCGTGCCGCTCGAGCATCGACTGGGTGCCGGGCATCACCTTTTCCAGCTCTGCCCGCGTCTCGGCGTCGACCTCCACCGGCGGCAGCTTGTCCCAGTCGCCGGCCTTGTCGTCACTCTTCTGCGTTGCCGGAACGCCGCAATACTCGACGCCGCGCGGCTGCGGCCACAGGCCGTGCAGGCTGAAGTGGTCGGCATCGAAACGATCGCTGGTCTGCGAGCGGCACTCCGTCTTGCTCTGGTGGGTGTCGCAGAAGGCGGGCTGCCAGCTGATGGCGAGGAGGAGATCACGATGGGCACCTCCGCCTCCGCCTCCGCTTCCGCCGCCGCCGTTGCCCGGCGACCCGCCCCCATCGGCGACCACCGGCCCCTGCCCATCGGTCCCGCCACCGGCGGGATCGCCGCCCATATCGGTCCCGCCCGGCTGCGGTTCGTCCGCCCCGCCATCGGACACGCTGCCGCCCGGACGGTCGAAGGCCTCGGCCCGGGCGACGACCTTGACCCAGTCGCCGCAGCTCTTCTCGATCCAGCGGCGCGCGGGCTCGGCCTGCGGGACGACGACGTAGTAGTGCGAGCCGTTGACCCGGTTCTCGCCGATCAGGCGGTAAGCCTGATCGACCGCGAGGGCCGTGCCGGTCTCGGCTTCCGCATTGCGGATCGAGACGGTGGCGTCGCAGGCCTTGCGCGCGATGACGTAGCCGTCGAGCGGCTCCTGGGCGAAACCCACCGATCCGGACGCGACCATCGTCGCGGCGACGACTGCCAGTGTGACACGCATCTGCCCGATCCTCCCCATGCACCGGCCAAGAGACCGCTTCGGTTGCAGTTTACCCGACGGCAACCAGGCCGGCAACTGGATCTCCTGCGCAATCGCGTGTCGGCGCGTGCTGCAAGGCTGGTCCTGCGCTATGTAGCGCGGATGACAATCCGGCCGGAGCCCGATCAATCTTGCGTTTCGACGACGAACAATCCCTCGACAGCCGGTCCGGCGCGACGCTGCATCTCTACCGGACGAAGGCCGAGGGCGAGCCGCGCGGCATCGTTCTCGTCTTCCACGGCCTTGCCGAGCATGCCGGACGCTATGGCCGCTTTGCCCGCGAACTGGCGGGCGAAGGCTTCCACGTCGTCGCCCACGATCATCGCGGCCACGGATCGACGGTGGCGCCTGACGCGCCGCTGCGGCGCTTTGCCGGGTCTGGCGGGTCGGAGAAGCTGCTGCGGGACTGCCGGGCCGTGCATCTCCATGCGCTGGAGGTCGCGGGCGAGCTTCCGGTCGTGGTGTTCGGGCACTCGCTCGGCGGCCACATCGCCCTGAACTACGGCGAGCGCTTCGGCCGCGATCTCGCCGGCCTCTGCGTCTGGAACGCCGACTTCTCCCACGGGGTCGACCGGCGGCTGGGTCGATGGGCGCTGAAGGCGGAGAAGGCGCTGAAGGGATCCGACGTCGCCAGCGAGCTGTCGCGGCGCTTCACCTTCGGCGCCTGGGAAAAATCGGTCTCGCCGCGCCGCACCGCCTTCGACTGGCTGAGCCATGACGAAAGCGAGGTCGACGCCTATATGCGCGATCCGCTCTGTGGCTTCACGCCGACGGTCTCGATGATGGAGGACATCGCCCGGCTGGTCTTCGAGGCGGGTTCCAAGCCGGGACTGTCGCTGCTGCCGCCCGAACTGCCGATCCACCTTCTCGGCGGCTCGCAGGACCCCGCGACGCGAAACGGCGCGGCGATCACCGAGCTTGCCGAAGCGATGCAGGCGCTCGACTGTCATGACGTCGAGAGCCACGTCATCCCTGGGGCCCGGCACGAGACGCTGATGGAGACCTCGGAGTACCGCAAGCCTGCCATGGCCAGCCTCCTGGCGTTCCTCGACCGGGTCACCGACTGACGGTCGTCGGACGACCCGCGCGGGCCGAGTGGGACCAGCCGGCAGGACTGCGCCGCCCTATGCTTGTCGGCGCTGGCGTCTGGGTCTTCACGCCGCTGATGACGGTGCTCGTCGGGCTCCATGACGACGATCAGGTCCGGGCCGCCCCGATCCGCATGATCAGCGCGATCACCTCGGGCGCGGCTTTCCTCGCCGCCGGGGCGATCATCCAGGCCAAGGGCGAGGTGCGGGGGCTGACCACCGGCGCCTCGCTCTGGATGGCAGGTTCGGTGGGCCTTGCCTGCGGCCTCGGGGAATATCTCCTGGCGCTCATGGCGGTGGGCGCAACCCTTTGCCGTGCTATCGCTGGTTCGCCTGTTCGAGCCTTGACCGGGTCCCGCCGGGCCGGCCTTAGATCGCCGACGGCGCGCCGGTCTGCCGCACCGCCTCGGAGGCCGCGGGTTCGCCAGCTTCGCCGGCGGTCGGGGCGGTCTCGGCAGCTTCAACGGCCGGTGGCGCCGGCGGGAACGTCGGATAGGTCGGCGCCGGCGGACCTATGAATTGCGGCCCGTCGGGCAGCGGCCGCACCAGGCGGTAGGCCACAAGTTCCTCCGGCGTCAGCACATAGAGGCTGGCCGCCGGCGTCTGCATCGCCTTGATCCACAGCGCCGGATCGACGCCCATCTCCGCGAGCAGGCTCTGGCATTCGGCCGTCGTCGCCTGGATCTCGGCGATCGAGCGGTCGACCGTGGAGGGCAGCCCCGGCTCCGACCCCGACACGGCGAAGACCTGATGGACCCCGACCCAGGCGCCCTCGCCGGCCCGCCGCGTCAGGCCGCCGGCAAGCACCAGCGGACAGGCGGAGGCGCAGTAGCCGTCGTCGGGCACGCGGGTGGCGATGTCCTGGCTGCGCAGGTCCCGGGCCATGGCGATCGCATCGGCGACCGAGCCGCCGGGCGAGTGCATCACGAGGGTCTCGACGCCTGCCGCCTCGGGCGTCGCCAGAAATGTGCGCAGCGCCTCGGCCGTGCCGAACTCGATGCGGCCGATGGCGCTGGCCTCGCCGTTTGGCCCGATGAAGAAGCGCATCGGCGCCGCCAGTGCCTCGCCCTCCACCGGGCCGTCATAGCCCGGCAACACCGGTTCGCCCCGATCGGGACCGACCGGCATCGCCCGCGGCAGATAGGGGCGGATCTGGTCGCCCGGCCGGGGCGGGCGAAGCGGCATCGGCTCGATGCGGCTGGTGCGCTCCTCCTCGGCGGCGCGCTCCGCCATCGAGCGGTAGTCGATGAAGACGATGGCGAGGGACACGCTGAGCAGCGCCACGAAGACGAGGCGCAGCACCGATCCCTCGGGCAGCGCCAGAAGGACGCGCTCCAGCCGCCCCGGCGGTGTCTCGTCGCCGATCATCCGAGGGCTACCTGAGGGAGCAGTCTGGCATGGCCGGACATGTGGCGGATCGGCACCGCCTCACCGCGCGGCCGTCTTGGGAAAGGGCGTCGCGCTCGCCGGATGATTGCGCTGGATGATGTCGTCCGCCTCGCGCGGCGGGCCGACGATCTCGCCGTGATGGACCGCCGCCTCCCGGTCTCCCGCGTCCCGGTAGTCGGCCTCACGGTTACCCACGTCGACATCGCCGCGCTCGGCCGCGTGGAGCTTCTTCTGGATGCGCAGCGCGCGCATCATCTCGCCGGCGCTCATGTCGCCGAGTTCGAGTTCCTCGCCCTCCTCGCGGCGGATCACGTCCTGGACGATGCAGAGGACGAAGATCAGCACCGCCGGCAGAAGGTCGATGGAGATCGCCCCCGCCCAGGAGGGCAGGAAGTCGCGCGCATAGCGGATGACCGCCTCCGGCGCCGACAGCGGCGTGAAGCGCAGCGGCTCGACCTTCGGCCGGGCGAGGATCTCGTCCGCCGCCGTCGCCAGCGCCAGGCTCTGGGCCTGGACCGCCGCCTCGATGGTGCCGACGACGCGGCTCTGGCGCTCGCGCAGGTCCGCGTCGCCGGCATCGGCGATGGGGGCGATGAAGCTGCGGCCGAGATCTTCAGCCGCACGGCGCACGGCGGGCGCGACCGAGGTCTGTTCCAGCGAGGTCAGGAGGCCCGACAGGGCGACGGCCTCCTCCCCATAGGCATTGGCGCGTTCGGCGACCGGCCCTTGCGAGGAGACCAGCTTGCGCATCGCCGACAGATGTTCGCCGCCCTGCTCGAACAGCACCTTCACCTGCTCGCGCGAACCCTCGATCTCGCCCTGCAGGCCGGAGAGCTGGCTCGACATCTGGCGCAGGAGCTGCACCACCGTCCCCGAACCGGAGGTGCCGGTGAGAACGCCGGACCGCGCCTCCTGCTCCGACAGGCCGGCGAAGCGCTGGGAGGCGAGCTGGATATCCGGCAACAGGCTCTGGGCCGCCAGCGCGTTCTC
Source organism: Fulvimarina sp. (assembly GCA_002700095.1). Classification (GTDB taxonomy): domain Bacteria; phylum Pseudomonadota; class Alphaproteobacteria; order Rhizobiales; family Rhizobiaceae; genus Jiella. Next base: position 37,098 of record PACL01000098.1, read on the forward strand.
GTGCGCCTCGTTGAGCTTCTGCTGATACTCTTCTGTGGTGACCGACAGATGCTGCTCCAGCGCCGCCGAGCCGGCGAGCGCCGCCGCGTTCAGCCAGGACGACATGGCGATGATCATCGCCGAGCCGATGGCCATGGCGAGATAGAGCATGCGGCGGCCGCCCGGCTGGCGCACATGCGGCATGAACCGCATCAGATAGGACCAGAAGGCGTAGATCGCGACGGAGACGGCCGAAGAATAGACGATGGCGCCGAGGAACACCGTCGTCTCGTCGCCGTCGAGCAGTTCGCGCACGCCGAGATAGGTGTAGACGCCGCTGGCCAGCGCCAGCACCGAAAGGGTGATGCGGGTGGTGGCGTCGAGGCGGGTGACCTGCCCCCTCAACGTGTAGGATTGCGATGCACCCATGAAGGCGGGATCCTCTCATCGACCGGCGGTGGGACGACCCGCCCTCGCGAAGCGCCGTGCTTAACGAGAGATTAAGGCTTTCCCTCGCCGAGCGGTAGGGTGCCCGTCCGGCTGCCGATGATGCCGATCGCGTGATGCGCGGTCATGGTTAACGAAATGCGACCGATTGCGCATCGATGGATGGCGAGATCTGCAGGATTTGCATTACTAAGAGCGAAACGATAGAGGACTTCTATCGTTAGTTCAGCTAAACCCATTATAAAAGCTGCCCGTGATAAAAATTAGCTATCGCATATATGCATGGCTGTCATGCCTCCGCGGCGATTGCTCTGAAATCCTGATCTATTATTCTCCTTGTCAGTCGGATGCTTCGGCATCTCCTCCCAGTCGTCGGGTCCGGCTGTTTCCTCCCATACGGTCTTTCGAGACCACGCTTGGCCGGGTTCCTTGGGACCCGGCTTTTTTTTGCGCGCAATCCGGGTCTGGCGGCTGCGTGAAGGCAAACGATTCCCCCAAACGCGAAACCCGCCGCCGGATCGCGCCGGCAGCGGGCTTTGCAGGAACGTTCGCGGTCGCTGGCACCGCCTGATGCGGCACCCGGCGGCTCAGTCGTCGAGGCTGCCGCAGAAGCGCTGGATGCGCGAGCAGGCTTCCTCGAGCAGAGCCTCGGAGGTCGCGTAGGAGATGCGGAAGTTGGGGCCGAGGCCGAAGGCCGAGCCGTGCACCACCGCGACGCCCTCGGCCTCGAGCAGCTCGGTGACGAAGTCCTGGTCGGTCTCGATGACCTTCCCGGTCGACGTCTTCTTGCCGATCAGGCCCTTGCAGGACGGATAGACGTAAAAGGCGCCCTCCGGCGACGGGCACTCGATGCCGCGCGCCTGGTTGAGCATGCCGACGACGAGATCGCGGCGCCCCTGGAAGATCTCGCGATTGCGCGGGATGAAGTCCTGCGGGCCGTTCAGTGCCTCGACCGCCGCCCATTGGGCGATCGAGCAGGCGCCGGAGGTCTGCTGGCCCTGGATCATGTCCATCGCCTTCATCAGCGCCAGCGGGCCGGCGCCGTAGCCGATGCGCCAGCCGGTCATCGCATAGGCCTTCGAGACGCCGTTCATCGTCAGCGTGCGCTCGTAGAGGCCGGGCTCGACCTGCGCCGGCGTCGTGAAGACGAACTCGCCATAGACGAGATGCTCGTACATGTCGTCGGTCAGCACCCAGACATGGGGATGGCGCATCAACACATCGGCAAGCCCGCGCAGCTCGGCCTCGCTATAGGCGGCGCCCGACGGGTTGGACGGCGAATTGAACAGGAACCACTTGGTCTTCGGCGTGATCGCCGCTTCCAGCGCCTCGGGGGTGAGCTTGAAATTGTCCTCGATCCGGGTCGTGACGAAGACCGGCGTGCCGCCGCAGATCGCCACCATCTCGGGATAGGACACCCAGTAGGGCGCCGGGATGATCACCTCGTCGCCGGGGTTCAGCGTCGCCATGAAGGCGTTGAACAGGATCTGCTTGCCGCCGGTGCCGACGATGGTCTGCTCCGGCTTGTAGTCGAGGCCGTTCTCGCGCTTGAACTTGGCGGCAATCGCCTGGCGCAGCTCCGGAATGCCGGAAACCGGCGTGTACTTGGTCTCGCCGCGGCGGATCGCGTCGATGGCGGCTTCCTTGATGTTGTCCGGCGTATCGAAATCCGGCTCGCCGGCGCCGAGACCGATGACGTCGCGGCCTTTCGCCTTGAGGTCGCGGGCCTTCTGCGAGACGGCGATGGTGGCCGAAGGCTTCACGCGATCGAGGGCGGCGGCAAGAAACGCCATTGTCTGGTACTCCGGTGATTGTGATGATGCGGACGCGCCCAGCGCGCCTTGACAAACGGCGCGAAACTAGTCCCGCCCGGCCAAAGGCGCAAGCCGGGAATGTGTCCCGCCCGATCGATCGCTCACCGGAGGAGCGGTAACTCAGAAGACGAAGTCGTTGGCGTCGAGATCTGCCACCGACACGCCGAGGAGCCGGATCGAATTGACCCCGTCGAGGATGAGCGCGTCCTGACCCGACTGCAAGAGGTGGTTCGCAACCAGATCCGCATAGGACGTGATGTCGGAAACGCCGGCAAGATCGATCTTCTCGACATTGTTGAACGCCTCGAAGTCGACGATCGTGTCGCTTCCGAAGCCGTTGGCGAAGACGAAGGTGTCGGCGTTGAAATCACCTTGCAGCGTGTCGTTTCCCGAGCCCCCGATGATCCTGTCGGCCCCGGCATAGCCCCGCACGAAATCGTTTCCCGAACCACCGTCGAGTTCGTTGTTCGCCGAGCCGCCGAGCAGAGTGTCGGCGCCGCCGCCGCCGGAGAGGAAGAGGGTTCCGGCGCCGCCGATGAGCAGGTCGTTCCCGGAGCCGGTGATGGCGCGTTCGAAGCCGCTGATGGCGTCCGCGCCGATCTGGACGCCGATGGCCGTCAAGCTTTGCAGGTTGAGCTCGATGGCGGTTGTCGCGGGCGCATAGGTGATCGTGTCGGTACCCGCTCCCGCACCGAGCTGATCGCCCACCCCGTCGAGATCGGCCGCGAAGGTATCGTTGCCCTCGGATCCGAAGATCGTGTCGCTTCCCATGCCGCCGGCAAGGTAGTCGTCTCCGCCGCCACCGACGATGAAGTCGTTGCCGCCTTTGCCGAACAGGATGTCGTTGCCGTCCGCCCCACGCAGATCGTTCGCCTGCCCGTCCCCGGCGACGATGTCGGCATTGGCGGTGCCGTTGAAGTGCGTGAAGTTCGCGATCTGGAAGACCAGCTGATCGCCGGCGATCGGGCTCGAGCTGTCGAAGAGGATCTGCAGGGTTCCGGCAGCGAGATCGACGTTGAAGGTGCTGTCGGCCGAATTCTCGCCGTCGATCCGGTTCTGGAAGCCCGACGCGCCGACGATGCGTTCGATGCTGGCCTGGACGCCGCCCGGGCCGAAGCTCGACTGGAGCGTGTCGACGCCGAGGCCCTGCTTGTCGATCACGCCTCGCGACAGCAGGGTCACGGCGCCGCCGAGATAAGTGTAGTCGACGGTATCGACACCCGAACCGCCGTCCATGAGATCGGTGCCGCGGTTCCCGAACAGGATGTCGTCACCGGAGCCGCCGAGCAGCGTGTCGTTACCCTCCAGCGCATAGAGGCGATCGTTGCCGCCAAGGCCCAAAACGGAAACGCCGCCATTGCGGTTGGCGAAGAGCGCGTCGGCACCACCCGTTCCGCTCACCGATGTCCGGTAGCCGTCCAGAACCCGCCCGGTGATGTCGACGTCACCCGGCGAGCCGGAGGCAAGGATCTGGACCGACCGGTTGTCGCTGGCGACCGCCGCGTCGAGGCTGTTGCTCTGACCGATATCGACGGCCAGGCCTTCCTGGGAGACGATGTTTCCGGCGTTGTCATACCACCAGAGCCGCTGAAACTGCACCAGCCCGCCAGTCCCGCCGATCTGCGGCCCCGTATCCGTATTGAAGTAGCTCAGAGCGAACCCGTCGGCGCCGACCTCGACCGTCGCGCCGAAGGTCTCGACCTCGTTCGCATCGACCGCAGTGCGCCCTTTCTCCAGATTTCCGAGGGCATCGTAGAGCTGGTAGAATACGTCTCTCGACCCGGTAGCCCCCTCCTCCCAGACGACCACGAAACCGCCGTCGCTCAGCGCCGCGACGTCGACGGAATTGATCCGCGCTCCCGTCGTGGTGACGAGGATGTTTCCGGCGCCGAAATTCGATGCGGGATTGATGAATGCCGCCCGGACGATGGAGTTGCCGCTCGGGTCAACCTGGTCGATATAGGCGATGACGGCATTGCCGTTCGCCAGCGTGTCCACGGCCGGCGCGGTCTGGTTGTCGGCCTGATTGTCGACGATGATCTCGGACGAAACGTTGCCGAACTGGTCGACGACCCGCGCCTTGATCCCAAAATTGCCGTTCTCGAAGTCCTGATACGCCACGAACAGGCCATTGGAGCCGTAGCCGGTGACGGCCGCCTGGCTCTCGATCGAAGACGTCGCCGAAAGCGCGCCGGCGTTGATGATCGTGCCGGTCGCATCCCGCCGTTCGAAGTAGATGTCCCCGCCGCCGGAGGTGTAGACGAGCGCCGCCCCGCCATCGTCGAGTGCGACCAGATCCGGCTGGTCCTGGTTGCCGGCGGTCACCACCGTGTTGGCATTGCCCTCGGGGATCAGCGCGACGCCGGTCGGATCGAACACCCGGACCACCAGAGCCGAGCCGCTCAGGTCCGCTCCGAAACCGTTGCTATCCACCCAGACCGCAATGAAGGTGCCGTTCGCCGCGCCGATCACCTCGATGTCGCCGACGCTCGGAAGCGCAGCGGAGTTGAGCGACGCGTTGTCGTAAAGAATCGAACCGTTGATGCTCACTGGATTTCCGCCGCGTTGGATTCGGGAAACTCAGGAGACATTGCGGCAGGTAACAATTCAAGATTGTGAATGATCAACAACTTTTGATAGTTTTTCTGATTGTTTCACCTGAACACTCTTCAGCGCAGCTGAAAACGCTGCGGAACATGGTGAATTCCCTCCCGCACTGGTCAAGCCTGTGGTTCCGCTCGAACGCCGGCTTATCCACCAGATCGCCGAGTGACCCCACCAGATCGCCGATTGACCATTGGCGAGCGCGCCGTCAGTTTGCTCGCGCCTAGAGAAAGCGGAAGCAGAGGCCGATGAAAGTCTTTTTTGCCAGGGCGCAGATGCAGCACCGGCCGACGCAGTACGGCGTCCATGGCCGGCTGGTGCAGCCGCTGGAAAATCCGAACCGCGCCGCAACGCTGATCGAGAGCCTGGAGAGCCTGGGGCTCACGGTCGGGGAGCCCGCACGGGATCTGGAGGCGGACCGGGCGGCGATCGAGCGGGTTCATCCGGCGCACTATCTTCGCTTCCTCGACACCGCCTTTGCGCGCTTCCAGGAGCTGCCGCATGCCGGGCCGGAGGTGCTTCCCAACGTCCATCCCTATTTCGCCGCCGCCCGCCCCTATGGCGCCTCGCCGCTCGCGAACGGCGCCCGGCCCGAGCCGCGCACCACCGGGATCCTCGGCCAGACCGGCTGGTATGTCGGCGACCTCTCCTGCGCCATGACCGAGGGCACGGCGGAGGCGGCTTTCGCCTCGGCGGTTAGCGCCATCGCGGCGGCCCGCGCGGTGCTTTCAGGCGACGGCGCGGCCTTCGCCCTCTGCCGGCCGCCCGGCCACCATGCCTATGCCGACCGTGCCTCCGGCTTCTGCTTCCTCAACAATGCAGCGATCGCCGCCGAACTCCTGCGCGAGCAATATGGGAAGGTCGCGATCGTCGATTTCGACACCCATCACGGCGACGGCACCCAGACGATCTTCTACGCCCGCGACGATGTGTTCTTCGGCTCGGTGCATACCGACCCCTCGGCCTATTACCCGCATTTCCTCGGCCACGCCGACGAAACCGGGCACGGCGCCGGCGAAGGCTGCAACCTCAACCTGCCGCTGGCTTTCGGCTCCGGGGACGGCGAATACCTCGCCGCCGTCGAGACGCTCGCCGAGCGTGCCCTCGGCTTCGGGGCGGAGGCGCTGGTGATCTCGGCCGGCTGGGACGCCCATCATGCCGACCCCCTGTCGAAGCTCGCGGTGACCGGCGACGCCTATCCGCTTGTGGGCGAGATGCTGGGCCGCCTGGGTTTGCCGAGCGTCATCGTCCAGGAGGGCGGCTATTCGCTGGCCGCGGTGTCCGAGGCGGCGCCCGCCTTCACCGGGGCGTTCATGGGAGCGCGGGCCTGAGGCGGGCGCAAGGCCCAGGCAGCGTGCGGTCGGAGCGCTTTCCTTCGAGCATGATCCCGAAAAGTGGGACCGCTTTTCGGAAAAGGTCATGCGGCAGCGCTAGGATAGAGCGGCATCGCGAAACGGCCGATTGCCGGCTCCGTCCCCAACCAGACGCTGAGACGAAAGCCGGCACGCGGTCGCGGGGGACGGCCCCGCTCAGCGGTAGGAGATGACCGGGCAGCCGCGCACGCGGGCAAAGCGGATGACGGCGCGGCCATGGTGCTTGCGGCCGACGACGGTAATCGCGCGGTGGCCGACATTGCGGATGCGGGCATGGCGCAGGCCGAAATGGCGGGCCTTGTCGAGGGCGCGGCGCGGCGAGCAGCCGGCGTGGCGGCGGGGATGACCGCGATGGCCGACGAGTTCGACGCCACCGCTGCCGATCGAGATCGTGGCGCCGTAGCTGGCGGCGGACGCCGCGGTCGGAATTGCGGAACCGGCCGCACCGAGGGCGGCGACGACGCAGAGGGTCTTGGCGAGTTTGCGGAACATGATTGGGTTCTCCTTTGACTTGGGCTCTCCTCGGCGCCTGTCGTCCGCCGATGAGAAGACCATGCCAAAGTGGCGCTGAACGATGCCGGAAAGCGGCGTTCATGAGGCGTTCAGCCTCTGCGCCGGAGGGCAGACGGGCCCGGCTTCAGCCCAGCCGGCGCATCCAGAACTGCATCGGCTTGTCGCTCTCACGGTCCTCGCCGAGGTCGCGCCAGCGCATGGTGGAGACGAGGCCGTCGATCCGCTCGTAGCCGCGCTTCTGCCAGAAGCCGTCGAGCGGCAGGTAGCCGTCCGGCCGGGCGGGGTGATCGGCGGGCCGCACCACGCCGCAGAAGGCGGCGATGGCGAAGCCGCCTGCCCGGCCCGCTGCCTCGCGCGCGTCGAAGAAGCGGTGGCCGGCGCCCCGTCCGCGATAGGCGGGAAGCAGCACCGATTCGCCGAGATAGAAGACGCTGGCCGGATCGATGCCGCGCGCGGCGAAGGCCTCGCCCAGCTGGGGCTGGTGGTCGCCGAGGGGCGCCGCCGTCGCCGCGCCGACGATCGCACCATCCTCGTCTCGGGCGATCACCGCCATCGCGCCGGGCGAGCCGGCATAGGATGCGAGGTAGCTGCGCTCATAGGCCTCGTCGCCGTCGTAAAGATACGGATAGGCCCGGAACACCGCGATCCGCAGCCGGGCCAGATCGTCGAGGACCGGCGGGATCGCCGCGCCGGGCAGCACGTCGAAGCTCAGTCCGTCCGAAGCCTCCGCCATGCCTGTCAGATCCTCACGCCTTCGAGACGGCCGCGATCCAGGCCTTGAGGTTGTAGTAGGTGGTGACGCGGGTGATCCGGCCGTCCTCCAGCGAGAAGAATTGGCCGGCGGGGATCGAGTAGGCCTGGTTGGAGGCTTCCGGCAGGCCGGCCGCGGTCTCCCGGTAGCGACCGCGCACGGTGAACTCGGCGGCGGCCCGCGTGCCGTCCTCGCTGGCGAAGACGACGATGTCGGCGAGCGTCTCGTCATAGTGGCGGTGCATCGTCGCCATGAAGCTGCGGAAGCTGTCGCGGCCGATCTCCCGGCCGCTTTCGTTTACGTCATGGGCGACGTCCTCGTCGAGGAGCGCCAGCATGGTGTCGACGTCGCCGGCGTTGAAGGCGTCGAGATAGCGGCAGATCAGGGCTTCGGTCTCGGTGCGGGGCATTGGGCATCCTCTGGATTGGGGGAGCGAATGTGGCTCGCTCCGCCCTGCCCGTCAACGGCGCCCGGCGCCAGTCCGCAGCTGCGGTCCGCAGCTCCCGCCACGCTCGCCGCCTCAGCTGGTGACGCCGAAGACCTCGGCGCAACGCGAGAAGCTGAAGCCCTCGCCGTCGGTGTCGCGGCTGGCGCGGATGTTGGTGATGATGCCGCCGGAATTGGTGGTGATCTGCGCCTCGCAGCCGAGCTCCTCGGAGCGCGCCGGCGACACCAGCACCTGTCCCGGAGGCGCCGAATCCACCGCCATGTTGCCGCCGATGTTGATGACGGTCCGCGGCGAGCGCTGCTTTTCGGCGAACTCCCTCTCCTGCTGCGTCATCGGGCGGTACTGGGCCGGCACGTTGCGCACGGTCTCGCCGCCCCGCCAGGTGTAGACGGTGCCGCCGGCATTCAGCGGAAAGGCGCTGACGGGCGGGCCGTATTGCGAGAAAAAGGCGTCGCTCGGCTGGCCGAGCCAGCGTCCCTGGATCGCCTGGTTGGCCTCCTCGGTCGTCGTGCAGCCGGCAAGGCCGATGGCGACCAGGCTCATCATTACTGTCGATAATAGGGTCGATTTCATCGAGGGGGTTTCCGTCTCCCTGAGCCTCGCCCGTTGCAAGGCCAACGGAACTGGCGATTCGGGCAGCTGCAGCAAAAAGTCCATGCCCCAGCGTCTCGCCTGCGGTCATCCACGAGATTTTTTGTCCGATGCCGTCGTTGCACCGCTCACCTTGCGTCACCCCTTGCCCGCCCCCTTGCCGGCAACCGATCGGGCGCCTTGACAGGGATCAAGGCAGTCGCCGCACGTCTCTGCCATCTCGTTGGCAATGACATTGGTGGAGGCTGCAAGATGGCGATACGGCTTTGGACGCTCGCGACGAGAATGGCGAGGGGGGCGAGCGTCGGGCTCCTCGTCGCAGCTGCCGGGACGGCTGCGGCCGAAGACCTGTCGCGGCTGGCGGCAGGTCAGCAGCTTCTCGAGCAGAACTGCGCCCGGTGCCACGCCGTCGCGCGCAGCGGAAACAGCCCGCACCCTCAGGCTCCGCCGTTTCGCACCCTGTCGGCGCGTTACCCCGTCGCTCATCTTCAAGAAGCCCTGGTGGAAGGCTTATCGACGGGGCATCCCGACATGCCGGAATTCATCTTCACGCCGGACAGGGCAGCAGCGATCATCGCTTACCTGACGAGCATTCAGGACGACTGATACCCGCACGGCGCTCGAGCACCCTCCCGCCGCCGGTCGATGACCGTGGCCGACGCCAGAAGCCGGCCCATGACGTCACTCGGCTGCGGCACTCTCGTCCTCCGGCGCCTCGTCGCCGACCAGGAAACCGCCGGACTGCCGCCGCCAAAGGCTGGCATAGAGGCCGTCCTTCGCCAGGAGCTCGGCGTGACTGCCCTCCTCGACGATGGCGCCCTTGTCGAGGACGATCAGCCGGTCCATCGCGGCGATGGTGGAGAGGCGGTGGGCGATGGCGATGACGGTCTTATTCGCCATCATCCGGGTGAGGTTGTCCTGGATCGCTGCCTCGACTTCCGAATCCAGCGCCGACGTCGCCTCGTCGAGCACCAGGACCGGCGCGTCCTTGAGGAGCACCCGGGCGATGGCGATGCGCTGGCGCTGACCGCCGGAGAGCTTGATGCCGCGCTCGCCGACATGGGCGTCGTAGCCGGTGCGCCCCTTCGGATCCCGAAGGGTCGGGATGAAGTCCTCGGCATTCGCCCGCTCGGCGGCCAGCACCACCTCGTCGTCGTCGGCGTCGGGCCGGCCGAAGGCGATGTTGTCGCGGATCGAGCGGTGGAGGAGCGATGTGTCCTGGGTGACGACGCCGATCGCCGCCCGCAGCGACTGCTGGGTGACCTGCGAGATGTCCTGGCCGTCGACCAGGATGCGCCCGCCTTCGAGGTCGTAGAGCCGCAGGAGGAGATTGACGAGTGTGGTCTTGCCNGCGCCNGAGCGGCCGACNAGCCCGACCTTNTCNCCNGGCCGGATGGTANGNNCGAGANNNTCGAGATGACGCCNNCNCCCTTGCCNTANTGGAAGGTGACGNCNTCNTAGCGGATCNCCNCCNTGNTCCNCCTNNAGNNGNTNGGCATTCGGCNCGGTCNANGAGNGTCGGCAGNCGNGTGATNGTNNCCACNGCGTCCTGNATGGTNCCGTANTTGCGNACNAGNCCGTTGATGTTGAACATCATCCAGCCGGACATCTGGTTGAGCCGCAGCACCAGGCCGAGCGCCGTCGCGACGCCGCCGACCGTCACCGAGCCGGCCTGCCAGCCGAGAACGGCGATGACGCCGACGCCGCTCATCATGAAGCCGTTGAGGACGGCGACGACGGTCCGGACCTCGGTGATCGCCCGGGTCGAGCGGCGGGTCATGTCGACCAGATGGACGAAGCCGTTCTTGACGAATTCGTCCTCCTTGCGGGACGAATCGAACAGCTTGACCGACAGGATGTTGGTGAAGCTGTCGACCACCCGGCCCGAAACGATGGAGCGGGCGTCGGCCGAGGCGCGGCCGAATTCGCGGATCTTCGGCAACAGGTTGCGGACAATCCAGACATAGCCGGCCGCCCACAGGACGAGGACGACGGCCATCCGCCAGTCGATGGCGCCGAGGATCGTCACGGTCAGGAAGATGAAGGTGACGAAGGACCAGAAGGTCTGCAGGATCGTGGTGATGAAGTCGCCGGTCGCCGCGCCGACCTGCTGGACCTTCTGGGCGAGGCGTCCCCCGAAATCGTTCTGGAAGAAGGTGTAGGCCTGCTCCATCAGCCGCCGGTAGCTCTGCCAGCGGATGCGGTTGTAGAAGCTCGGGCTGATTACCTGTTCTTCGAGCACGGAGGAGATGAAGAGCAGCGCCGCGCGGCCGATCAGCGTGACGAAGAGCAGCCCGGCGATCAGCCAGAAATGCTCCGCCAGGAGCGTTTCCGGCGTCGAGCGGCCGAGCGCGTCGACCAGCCAGCCGACGCCGGTGAACAAGAGCGCCTCGATGCCGCCGGTCAGGCCGCCGACGATCAGGAGGCCGACCAGCGGCCCCTTCGCCTGTTTGGCGAAGTGCCAGATGAAGGCGTTGGTGTCGGCGGGCAGCGGCTTCAGGTGGCCGGTGCGATAGACCCCGTCCGGGTCCGGCCCGGCATCGTCCTCGAACGGGTCGAGGATGGTTTCGAAGCGCTGGAGCAGGCGGTCCATCATTCGGCGGCTCGCATGGCCGATGGCGGGCTCGCCTGCTCGTCCTCGGAAGACGGCAGGAAGCCGCCGACCTGCCGCGACCAGAGCGAGGCGTAGAGCCCGCCGCGGGCGACGAGCTCGGCATGGCTGCCCTCCTCGACGATGGCGCCCTTGTCGAGCACCACGAGGCGATCGAGGGCCGCGATCGTCGACAGGCGGTGGGCGACGGCGATCACCGTCTTGCCCTCCATCAGCCGGTAGAGGTTCTGGGCGATCGCCGCCTCGACCTCGGAATCCAGCGCCGACGTCGCCTCGTCGAGGAGCAGGATCGGCGCGTCCTTGAGCATGACGCGGGCGATCGCGATCCGCTGGCGCTGGCCGCCGGAGAGCTTCACCCCGCGCTCGCCGACCTCGGCATCGAGCCCGGTGCGCCCGTCCCGGTCGCGCAGGTCCTCGATGAAGTCGCCCGCTTCCGCCCGGGCGATGGCCCGCATCAGCGCCGCCTCGTCGGCGTCCGGCCGGCCATAAAGCACGTTCTCGCGGATCGAGCGGTGCAGCAGCGAGGTGTCCTGGGTCACCATGCCGATCTTCTCGCGCAGCGACTCCTGCGGCACGTCGCGGATGTCGGTGCCGTCGATCGCGACGCGGCCGGCCTCGACGTCGTGGAAGCGCATGAGCAGGTTGAGGATCGTCGACTTGCCGGCGCCGGAGCGCCCGACGAGGCCGACCTTCTCGCCCGGCCGGATCGTCAGGTCGAAGTCCCGCAGGACGCCGTCGCCCTTGCCATAGTGGAACGACACCCTGTCGAAGCGGATCTCGCCTTTCGGCACGGCCAGCGGCTTCGCCTGAGGCTTGTCGGTGATGGCGTGAGGGATCTGCAGCGTCGCCATGCCGTCGCGGATCGTGCCGATGTTCTCGAACAGCGCCGAGACCTCCCACATGATCCACTGCGACATGCCGTGGATGCGCAGGACGAGGCCGACCGACGCGGCCACCGCGCCGACCGAGGCGAGGCCGTTCGTCCACAGCGCGATTCCCATGGCGCCGACGGCGAAGAGCAGCAGCGAATTCAGCGTCTGCAGGCAGACCACGAAGAGCGTGATCAGCCGGCCCTGGCCGTAGACCGTCTGGAGAAAGCCGCTCATGGAAGCACGCGCATAGTCGCCCTCGCGCTTGGTATGGGCGAACAGCTTCACGGTCTGGACGTTGGCATAGGCGTCGACGATCCGCCCGGTCATCTCGGCCCGGGCATCGGCCTGGCGCTCGGCGACCCGGTCGAGCCGCGGGATGAACCAGCGCAGCATCACGGCATAAAGGGCGAGCCAGCCGACGAAGGGCAACGCCAGTTTCCAGTCCGACGAGGCCGCGACGATGATGACGCCGGTGAAGTAGACGCCGACATAGAGGAACACGTCGATCGACTTGATCACGGTCTCGCGAACGGCGAGCGCCGTCTGCATCAGCTTCTGGGACACACGGCCGGCGAACTCGTCCTGGAAGAAGCCCAGCGAATGGCCGAGCAGCCAGCGATGCATCGTATAGCGGAAGCGCATCGGGAAATTCCCGAAGATCGCCTGAAAGTTCACGAGGCCGTCAAGGAGCTGGACCCCCGGCAGGACGACGAGCACCACGAGGCCGATCAGGGCAAGCTGCCAGCCGCGCTCGGCAAGGAACTGGTCCGGCGGCGTGTCGCCGAACCAGTCGACGACATTGCCGAGAAGGCCGAACAGCGAGACCTCGATCATCGAGATGATCGCGGTCAGGACCGCCATCGCCAGAAGCAGCGGCCAGACCGGCCGCGCGAAGAACCAGATGAAGCCGAAAAGCGTGTTCGGGACCGGTCGGTCGAGCTCGTCACGCGGGAACGCGTCGACCATCCTCTCGAATTTCGAGAACATTGATATTCCTGACATTTCGGTCCGGCTGCGGGAACGGGCAAAGCTCCGGGGGGTGCGGCGCTCGACGGCGCCGGGATCGGCCGGGATCATCGTGACGCACGTCATATAAGGGCGGCCGCCCCGATAGTCAGGGGGAGTGGCGGCGCGCCGCGGCCAACGCAGTCCCGGTCGAATCGCCCCTTTCCCCACGCGCAACGATTTGCCGCAGCGCCCGGCGGCCATCGGCGTGCCGGGGAGGATTTTCTCCACACGATTCACGAATGGCTCCGCAGGCCAATGCGGCGTCGAAAAAGGCCTTGTTTACGGCTTTTGCCGGCCCAGACGAGCCGATGCCTTCCTTATGGGCACCACACGAGGTGTGACGGATCCCTGAGCACGAGCCACTGGACAGGCCCGCCGGAATTGGAACAATTGGAACTCTGGGTCGCATCCGCGGATGCGCCGTCACCAAATTTCGGGGCACCACATGAGCTTCTCATTCAGGACCTTCACCGGCGCGCTGGCGCTGTCGACGCTGCTGGCGCTGGGCACCGCCCATGCCAGGGAGCTGGTCATGTACAATGGCGGCGACGTCACCTCGCTCGATCCGCAGAAGATGTCCGGCGACTGGGAGGACCGCGTCGCCGGCGACATCTACGAGGGCCTCTTCACCGAGGATGCCGAAGCCAAACCGGTGCTCGGCGTCGCTGAAAGTTACGAGACGTCGGAGGACGGCCTCACCTGGACGTTCAAGCTGCGCGACGACGCCAGCTGGTCGGACGGCGAGCCGGTGACGGCGGAGGACTTCGTGTTCTCCTTCAAGCGCCTGATGGACCCGAAGACGGCGGCGCAATACGCCTATCTCCAGTACCCGATCAAGAATGCCGAGAAGATCAACAAGGGCGAGATGACCGATCTCGACCAGCTCGGCGTCAAGGCGGTGGACGAGAAGACGCTGGAGATCACCCTCGAGCACCCGGTGCCCTACTATCCGAGCCTCCTCACCCACTACACCGCCTACCCGCTGCCCAAGCACCTGATCGACAAGGTCGGCGACGACTGGGTCCAGATCGCCAACATCGTCAGCGACGGGCCCTACAAGCCGGTCGAGTGGGTGCCGGGCAGCCATGTCCTCACCGCCCGCAACGAGCACTGGCACGGCGGCAAGGACGAGTTGGACATCGACGGCGTCCGCTTCCTCTCCATGGAGGACGTCTCCGCCGGCTTCCGGCGCTACCAGGCCGGCGAGATCGACCTGATGACGGACTATCCCAAGGACCAGTTCAAGTTCATCCAGGAGAACCTGCCGGGCCAGGGCCACTTCGCTCCCTTCGCCGGCCTCTACTACTACGTCTTCAACTCGACCAAGCCGCCCTTCGACGACGCCCGGGTCCGAGAGGCCCTGTCGATGGCGGTCAACCGCGAGGTCATCGGCCCGAAGGTGCTGGGGTCCGGCGAGCCGGCGGCCTATGGCTGGGTGCCGCCGGGCATGGCCAACTATCCCGAGGAAGGCGCCCGCGTCGACTGGGCCGATCAGCCCTATGCCGAGCGCGTCGAGAAGGCCAAGGCGCTCCTCCAGGAGGCCGGTTACGGCCCCGACAAGCCGCTCGACGTCACGCTCAGCTACAACACCAACGACAACCACAAGCGCGTTGCCGTGGCGGTCGCCGCCATGTGGAAGCCGCTCGGCGTCAATGTCAGCCTGGTGAATGCCGAGGTGAAGGTCCACTACGCCAATCTGCGCGAGGGCGCCTTCGAGGTCGCGCGCGCCGGCTGGCTCGCCGACTTCAACGACCCGGTGAATTTCCTCGACCTTTTGAAGTCCGGCATCGAGATGAATTACGGCCAGTGGTCGAACCAGGACTACAACGCCCTGCTCGACCAGGCGGCGAAGGAGCCCGATCTCGGCAAGCGCGCCGAGATGCTCGAAAAGGCCGAGAAGATCGCGCTCGACGACAATGCGGCGATGCCGATCTACTTCTACCTGTCGGAGAACATCGTCTCGCCAAAGGTCGAGGGCTTCGTCGACAACGTCTTCGACAAGCACCGGACGCGCTACCTGACGCTTTCGGAGTGACGCGTCCCAGCATGCGCTGCAGCGGCGCCGGGCGGGATGGCCTCTCGGCCGGCGCCCGGCCAATAGCCGTCGCTGTGACCAAGACGTCCGAGTTCCCTGCGCCTGACGCCACCTGACGCATTCGCACCGCACCGGGGCCGATCAACGAGCCCCGGGCGACCAGCCGAGAAACGATTCCGACATGCTGACTTTCGTCCTGAAGCGGCTGGCCTCGACGATCCCGGTCCTCCTGATCGCGATCACCGCCTGCTTCTTCATCCTGCGCCTCGCGCCGGGCGGGCCGTTCGACCAGGAGCGAGCCCTTCCTCCGGAAGTCCTCGCCAACCTGCGCGCCTACTACCATCTCGACGATCCGCTGATCGTCCAGTACCTGCGCTATCTCGGCCGCCTTGCCGTGCTCGATCTCGGGCCGTCCTTCGTCACCAAGGACTTCACCGTCGCCCGTCAGCTGGCGATCGGGCTGCCCTATACGCTGATCCTCGGCGGCTCGGCCTTTCTCCTCGCCATCGTCGGGGGCATTGCCGCCGGCATCTACGGGGCGCTCTACCAGAACCGCTCGGCCGACTACGTCATCGCCGCCATCGCCATGACCGGCCTCGTCGTGCCGAATTTCCTCGTCGCGCCGATCCTGCAGCTGTTCTTCGGCGTCCGGCTGGCCTGGCTGCCGGTGGGCGGCTGGGGCGACGGCTCGCTGCGCTTCCTGCTCCTGCCGGTCGTCGTCCTCGCCTTGCCCCACATCGCCCGCATCTCGCGGCTGATGCGCGGCTCGCTGATCGAGACGATGAACGCCAACTTCATCAAGACCGCGACGGCCAAGGGCATCGGCCGGCGCCGGGTCGTCCTCAACCACGCGCTGCGGCCGGCGCTGACGCCGGTCGTCTCCTATCTCGGACCCGCCGCCGGCTATCTCCTGACCGGTTCGATCGTCGTCGAGACGATCTTCGGCCTGCCCGGCATCGGCGGCTATTTCGTCAAGGCGGCGCTCAACCGGGACTACGGCATGGTGCTCGGCACGGTGATCTTCTATATGGGCCTGATCGTTCTTTTGAACCTTCTCGTCGACCTCGCCTATGCCTGGCTTGATCCGAAGGTGCGCCAGCGATGACCCTCTATGTCGACAGGCGCGAGGCGCTGGAGAAGGCCTTCATCGACCGGGACGACCAGGTGCCGCGCGGCAGGCCGCGCTCGGTCACCCGGGACGCGCTCCGGCGGTTTCGCCACAATAAGGCGGCGATGACAGCGCTCTTCGTCTTCGGTTTCATCGTGATCGCCGCGATCGTCGGTCCGTATCTCGTCCCCTACGACTATGAGACGCCCGACTGGGAGGCCTTCACCGCGCCGCCCTCGATCGAGAGCGGCCACTATTTCGGCACCGACCAGAACGGCCGCGACCTCCTCGCCCGCACGCTCTACGGCACCCGGATCTCGCTGCTCGTCGCCCTGATCGCCACCACCGTCTCGGTCATCGTCGGCGTCCTCTACGGCGCCGTCTCGGGCTTTGCCGGCGGGCGCGTCGACGCGGCGATGATGCGCTTCGTGGACGTCATGTACGCGCTTCCCTACATCCTCTTCGTCATCCTCCTCATGGTGATGTTCGGGCGCAACGTCTTCCTGCTGTTTGCCGCCATCGGACTGCTGGAATGGCTGACCATGGCGCGCATCGTGCGCGGCCAGACCCTGTCCCTGAAGGAGCGGGAATTCGTCGAGGCGGCCAGAGCCGCCGGCGTCTCGAGCTTCCCGATCATCCTGCGCCACATCGTGCCCAACCTCGTCGGACCGGTGGTGATCTATGCCTCGCTGACCATTCCGGAGATCGTCATCACCGAGAGCTTCCTGTCCTATCTCGGCTTCGGCGTGCAGGAGCCGCTGACCTCGCTCGGAACCCTCATCTCCGAAGGCGCCGACGCTTTGGGCGCCGCCGACTGGCTGCTGTTCTTCCCCGGCGGCGTCCTCGTCACGATGCTGCTCTCCCTCGCCTTCATCGGCGACGGCCTGCGCGACGCCTTCGACCCGAAGGACCGGTGATGGCGAGCGTGAACATGAACCAACCCCTTCTCGCCCTTGCGGGCTACACCATCCGCTTCACCACGCCCGACGGCGCGGTGCAGGCCGTCAACGGCCTCGACCTCACCGTCGCGCCGGGCGAGACGGTCGCCGTCGTCGGAGAATCCGGGTCCGGCAAGAGCCAGACCTTCAACGGCGTCTTCGGGCTCTTGGCGGGCAATGCTGAGACCTCCGGCGAAGCGCTGTTCGAGGGCCGCGATCTCCTGAAGCTGTCGCCGAAGGAGCTCGACACCGTCCGCGGCGCCGACATGGCGATGGTCTTCCAGGACCCGATGACGGCGCTCAACCCGGCGATGAAGATCAGGCACCAGCTGTCGGAGACGCTGAAGGTCCACAAGGGGCTGAAGCGCCGCGAGGCCGAGGCTCAGGCGCTGGCGATGCTGAAGAAGGTCGGCATCCCCGAGGCCGAGCGGCGCATCGGGCAGTATCCGCACGAGCTTTCCGGCGGCATGCGCCAGCGCGTCGTCATCGCCATGGCGCTGCTGTGCCGGCCGAAGCTGATCGTCGCCGACGAACCGACCACGGCCCTCGACGTCACCATCCAGGCGCAGATCCTCGATCTCTTCCGCGACCTGACCACCGATGCCGGCACCGCCCTCGTGCTGATCACCCACGATCTCGGCGTCGTCGCCGGCATCGCCGACAAGGTGGTGGTGATGTATGCCGGCCGCATCGTCGAGGAGGCCGGCGTCGACGCCCTCTTCGCCCGGCCGGCGATGCCCTATACTGCGGCGCTGATCCGCTCGATCCCGCGGGTCGACCGGGACGTCGAGGCGGTCGAGCCGATCGGCGGGCGGCCGCCGGATCTGATCCACCCGCCGCAGGGCTGCCCGTTCCACCCGCGCTGCCGATTTGCCGAAGACAAGTGCCGCGCCGAGCGCCCGCCGCTGGCCGAGGTCGAGCCCGGCCGCCGCGCCGCCTGCTGGTTCCCCTTCATCGACGACGGGGCCGGGACCAGACGTGGCGAGACCATGGAGACCGCCGGTGTCTGAGACGCTGCTGTCCGTCGAACACCTGTCCACTGTCTTCTCGCTGCGTGGCCGCTCGATGTTCGCCCCGAATGTCGAGCTGAAGGCCGTCAGCGACGTGTCCTTCTCGCTCAACGGCGGCGAGACCCTCGGCATCGTCGGGGAATCCGGCTGCGGCAAGTCGACCCTCGGTCGCTCGATCCTGCGACTGATCGAGCCGACCGCGGGGCGCGTCGTCTGGCAGGGCCGGAGCCTCACCGATCTGTCCGCCGGCGAGATGCGCAAGGCGAGACGGGATCTGTCGATCATCTTCCAGGATCCCGTCGCCTCCCTCGACCCGCGGATGAATGTCGGCCAGATCATCGCCGAGCCGTTGAAGGTCGCCGAGCCGTCATTGACCCGCAAGGAACGGCGCGGGCGGGTCGAAAAGGTGATGGAAGAGGTCGGCCTCGCGCCGGAGATGATCAACCGCTACCCGCACGAATTCTCGGGCGGCCAGGCCCAGCGCATCGGCATCGCCCGGGCCATCGTGACGGAGCCCAAGCTGATCGTCTGCGACGAGCCGGTGTCGGCCCTCGACGTCTCGATCCAGGCGCAGATCGTCAATCTGTTGAAGGCGCTGAAGGAGCGCATGGGGCTGACGCTGATCTTCATCAGCCACGACCTGTCGGTCGTCCGCCTCGTCTCGGACCGGATTCTGGTCCTCTATCTGGGCCGCGTGGTGGAGATCGGGCCGCGCCGCGAGGTGTTCGCCAATCCCGGCCACCCCTACACCAAGGCGCTGCTCTCGGCCGCTCCCATCCCCGATCCCGCCGTCGCCCGGGCGCGCGGGCGCACGGTGCTGAAGGGCGACCCGCCCTCGCCGATCAATCCGCCGTCGGGCTGCGCCTTCCGCACGCGCTGCCCGATCGCCCGCGACGTCTGCGCCGAGGTGCCACCGCCTCTGGCCGAAGTCGGTGCGGACCACCGCGCGGCGTGCCTGTTCTGGGAAGAGGTGCGGGCCGATCCGGCGGTTGTGGATTAGGAAAAGAAGGAGCAGGGTTTCGGCCGTAAATCAGTTGTCGATCTTCCTGCATTCGAACGTGTCGCCGGACTGTGGGGAATGCCAGGTCATCGACGTTCTCGTCACGCCGAAAAGAGATACTCGGTACCCGTCCTTCATCGTCAGAAGGTAGTCGTCTCCCAAACGTTCGACACTGGCAACCTCACCGATCTTGTCACTGACCTCGTAAATGCCGGGCGTGAACTTCATCGTTGCCACCTCACAATCCCATGTCCCCGTGTAGGGCGAGGCAGCAGGACTGCTCTGTGGAGGCGCAGTGGTGCAAGAGGTGGACAGCAGGGCGCAGCACAACACGAATGGCATGCAACGTGCGGCGATGGGCAAATGTTTGCTCACGTGAGACCAAGGCAAAAATGAGAGAGCGGAAGGGGATTGGAGCGGGCGATGGGGATCGAACCCACGACATCAAGCTTGGGAAGCTTGCGTTCTACCGCTGAACTACACCCGCGACACCGCGGACATTGCCGCCGCGCCCTTCGGCCGTCAAGCGATTTTCGCGTGGCAGCCGGACTTCCTTGCATCCCCGGTTCAGACCGGTGCGGCCGGATCCGTAACTTCGGCCCGCGCGGCGAACTCGCCGGCCTGCCTACCTCAGTGGGCGTCCTTCAGGCCAGCCGCCTCGTGGGCGAGCGCGGTGATGGCGTCCCAGTCACCGGCGGCGACCTTGTCCTTGGGCGCCAGCCACGAGCCGCCGACGCAGAGGACGTTCGGCAGGCCGAGATAGTCCTGGACGTTCTTCATCGAAATGCCGCCGGTCGGGCAGAACTTCAGCTGCGGGATGACCGGCGCGATCGACTTCAGGAACGCCGCCCCGCCGACCTGCTCGGCCGGGAAGAACTTCAGGACCTCGTAGCCCTCCTGCAGCATCGCCATCATCTCGCTCGGCGTCGCCGAGCCGGGCAAGAGCGGCACGTCGGAGCTGCGCGCGGCATCGAGGATCTCAACCGTCGCACCGGGCGAGACGATGAATTCCGCCCCGGCCGCTTCCGCCTGCTCGAACTGCTTCGGCGTCAGGATCGTGCCGGCGCCGCAGACCATCTCCGGCACCTCGGCGACGATCGCCCGGATCGCCTCGAGAGCGGCGGGCGTGCGCATGGTCCCCTCGATCGAGCCGATCCCGCCGGCGACCAGCGCCCGCGCCAGCGCGACGCCCTCGGCGGCATTGGCCACCGCGACGACGGGAACCACTGGCTGGGCCGTCAGAATCGCGAGAAGTCGTTTGGAATCCTGGCTCATGGCGATGACGCGCTCCGATAACATGAATCGCGCGAAGACTTAGTCCATCGCGCGCCATGGTGGGAAGCGGGTCGGCGGAAAAATCCTCGGGCAATCACGGCGCCCGCAGTCGTGCCATGTCCTGCGCACCCTGCCCTGAGCGCCGTACCCGGCAGAAGCTCGCCCGGGCAACGACCGGCATTTAGCCGACCGCAGCTCCGTCAGCGCCTCAGAGGCCACCGCCATAGGTGCGGTAGAAGATGTGGCGGCCGATCTTGTCGACCTTCTCCATCGCCCGGGCCCAACGAGGGTGCACGTAGTTGGCGTGGTAGTGGGTCGCCGATCCCACCTCGGTGATCCAGCTTTCGCCGGACGTCGCCTTGCGGGCGTTTTCCTCGGCCCTGGCAAAGGCACCGGCATCGCGGATGCGATCCTTGTGGCCGTCGCAGGCGAAGGAGAACTGGCAGCGGTTGCGCCAGTTCTTGTTCTGGTAGACGACGCCGCAGATGCTGTTCGGATAGGCCGGATTGCGGACCCGGTTGAGGATCACCTGGGCGACGGCCGCCTGGCCCTCGTCGGGCTCGCCGCGCGCCTCGAAATAGATGCCGTTGGCAAGGCAGGTCTGCTCGGACTCGCTGTAGACCTTCTTCGGCAGGGGCGTTGCCGCCCAGGAATGATCGTCGTCGTCGACAGGCGGGATGAAGGCCTCGGGCTGCTCCTTGAGCACCCGCTCGAACAGCGAGGAGGCCCGGTTGCCGCCGGATGCCGGGGCATAGCCGAGAGCGCTGGTCTCGTCGGTCCCGGCGGGACGGAGCGAGGCGAGCATCACCTTGTCCTCCGCCGCGGCGGCGTCGTTCTTCGGCTTGTCGAACTTCGGCGGTCCCATCAGCTTGAAGCTGGTGGCGAGCGCCACGGCGTCGCGGGTGGACCGGTCGATCGTGGAAAAGGCGGTGCGGAGACGGGCTTCGGAGCCGGTGACGCGCGGACCGAACAGGCCACCGCCGTCGGAGACCGTGCCGGCGGCGAGGCCGAAGCGCGACATCTCGCTGCGCGGTGCCGCGACGCGGCCGGCCTTGCCGGACCGCAGGACCCGCGGCTCGTCGCCCTTTTCGACGAGAGCCATGCGCCGGGCCAGCTTTTCGGCGGCCTCGCGTTCGGCGGTCATCCGGGCGCCCTCTTCGCCGGAATAGGCGAGGTCGACGGCCGACATCTGGCCGTAGACATTCGGCACGAGGAAGGCATGCGCACGTGCCGAAACATCGGCTCCGGCCACCAGCCGGGTCATGTCCTGATGATCGATCCGGGTCACGCTCGTCCCCACGAGCAACGATCCCGAAATCACAATGAACGACGCACGACGCGCCATCCGCCCGCCACGACGTCGCATGCGGCTTGTCGCCGCCGGCCCCTCAGCCCCCATCAAGCCCCCGCTTGCCTGTTACTAACTTTCCACAGATGCTGCTAAAACATCCCCCATTAACCTTGTCTAATGGTTAACGAATTTTGGTAATTTCAAGACGACCGCTTCTTTTTCCCGGCATAAGGGTTCGCGGCCTTGCGCAAAGCCATCCGGATCGGCACCCCGAAGAAGCCGAACTGCTCGCGTAACCCATTGACGAGATAGCGGGTATAGGATGCGCCGAGGGCTTCCGGCCGGGCGGTCGACAAGATGAATGTCGGTGGGCGCGACTTGATCTGCGTCATATACTTCACGTTAACGCGTCGTCCGGCGACCGCCGGCGGCGGATGTCGCGCGAGCATGCGCTCGAGCCACTGGTTGAGCTTGGCGGTGCTCACCCGCTTGTTCCACACCTCGTGGGTATCGGCGACAGCCTTCATCAGCCGGTCGATGCCCTCGCCGGTCTCGCCCGAGACCGTCACCGCCTTGATGCCCCGCACCTGCGGCAGAAGCCGCTCGGTCTTCTCGCGCAGCTCGGCCAGGAGCTCCTGGCGGTTCTCGACGAGATCCCACTTGTTGAAGGCGATCACCGGGGCGCGGCCCTCGCGCTCGATCAGGTCGACGATCGACAGGTCCTGCCGCTCGAAGGGGATGGTCACGTCGAAGACGATCACCACCACCTCGGCGAAGCGGATGGCCCGCAGGCCGTCGGCGACCGAGAGCTTCTCGAGCTTTTCCTGGATGCGCGCCTTGCGGCGCATGCCGGCGGTGTCGAAGACCTTGATCGTGCGGCCCCGCCACTCCCATTCGACCGAGATGGAATCCCGCGTGATGCCGGCTTCGGGGCCGGTCAAAAGCCGGTCCTCGCCGAGGAAGCGGTTGATCAGCGTCGACTTGCCGGCATTCGGACGCCCGACAATGGCCAGCCGCAGCGGCTTGGTCGGATCGTAGGTCTCTAAGACCTCCTCGACGGAGCGGTCGATGTCGCCTGCCTCTGCGGCGCCGTCGGCCGCCCCCGTCGCGTCGTCAGCCTCCAGCCCGTCGTCGCGGTCGCGGCGCGGCTGCTTCTCCGGCCGGAACGCCGCGCGCCCCAGCGCCTCGACCATGGCGTCGCGCAGGTCGCCCATGCCCTCGCCATGCTCGGCGGAGATCGGCACCGGCTCGCCGAGCCCGATGGCATAGGCGTCGAGGAGCCCCGACTGGGAGCCCTTCGCCTCGGCCTTGTTGGCGACCAGCACGACCTTGCGGGCGGAGCGGCGCAGGAGCTCGGCGAAATCCTGGTCCTGGGGCGTCAGCCCGGTCTTCACGTCGATCATGAACAGGCAGAGATCGGCCGCGGCGATCGCGAGTTCCGTCTGGGCTCGCATGCGTGCTTCCAGGGTCTGCGCGTCGGCGACCTCGAGCCCGGCCGTGTCGACCACGTCGAACTCGATGTCCATCAGCCGGGCCTCGCCCATGCGTCGGTCGCGGGTCACGCCCGGCCGGTCGTCGACGAGGGCGAGGCGCCGCCCGACGAGGCGGTTGAACAGGGTCGATTTTCCGACGTTCGGTCGACCGATGATGGCGATGGTGACCATGTCGGATCTTATTCCTCTGGTTGGGCGCGGGCGCTCCGGCTCAGTTGCCGGCAGGTTGCGCGGGCGCCGTGGTGTCGTCTTGCGCCGGCGGCTGCGGCTGGCCGGGCGCTGCGTCTTCGGCAGTCGCGTCGGCAGCATCTGGAGCCGTACCCGCGGCGTTGCTGTCTTGCTGGCCGGGTGCCGGCGTGTCGGATGTCGGGGCGCCGGCTTCCGGCGCGGCCCCGCCCATGACACCCGGAACCGGCGTCGCGGGAGCGGTCGTCCCGTTGTCGGCAGGAGTGGGCTCGGCCGGGGCGGCTGCGCCCGGCGCACCGGAGGCATCGCCGCCCGAGACGCCGAGACCGGTCGTCGGCATGACAGCCTCGCCGGGTTGCGGCGCGGCGTCCTCGCTCGCGGCGGGGCCGCCGGTGCCGCCGAGCAGTCCCTCGAGGTCGACGGTGCCGAGGCCGTTGTCGGCGGTGGCGGCTGGTGCGGCAGGCGCTGCGGCCGCGCCGGCGTCGGCCGCCGGCGGCAGGGCGTTCGGCCCGGTGGCGCCGGAATTGATCAGATCGAGCAGGATGCGGGCGCGGCCGGAAATGTCGCGCGGCGTTCCGGAATCGGCGACGAGCTGCTCGAGCAGCGGCTTGGCGGTGCTAGCGTCTCCCGCCTTCCAGGCGGCGAGCGCGATCGCCTCGCGGGCCGGGAAGCGCAGCGGATCGCTGTCGCCCGACAGGCGCTCGACCCGCTGGCGGACGTCGTCGAGGCTGCCCGAATCGACCAGCACATAGGCGGCGCGGATCGCCGCCATGTCGCGCAGTCCCTGGGGCGCGCCGCCGTTATCGGCGACGGCGTCATAGGCCGCGACCGCCTGCTGCGGCCGTCCGGCCTTCGCCTCGATGCCGCCGATCGACAGCCGGGCGAGAGCCGGATAGGCGCCGACGCCGTCCGCGGCGACGGCTTCCAGCGCCGTCACCGCCGCCTCGGACTGGCCGTCGTCGGCAAGCTTCACGGCGGCGGCGTAGCGATCGCCGGCGGCGTTCGCCGCGGTGGTCTGGTAGTGCTCGTAGCCGACGGTCGCGGCCGTCCCCACGACGACGACCACGGCGCCGACAAGCAGCCAGGTGCCGAACCGCGTCCAGACCGCCTTGACCTTGTCATGGCGAAGCTCTTCGTCGACTTCCCTGAAAAAACTGTCGTCGCTCATCCGCTCGCTTTCCTCCTTTTCCGTCGCCGCGGCCAAGACGGCGCTGACGACGGAAATCAAAGCGTCTTCTAACGATTTTTCGCGCCGACGAAAGAGCGGAGGGCCTCAGGCGTCACGTCAGAGGCGAAACACCGACGAGCCACTGGTGCAGCCCGGCGATAAAGGCGGCGCTGAGGGCGAGCCCGATGCCGACGGCCGCGACGTCGCCGACGGCCCGCGCCCGCCCGCCCGGCACGGGCACGCTGCGGCCGAGGGAATTGAGGTAGTCGATCACCGCCCAGACGAAGAAGGCGCCGAACAGGACGGCATCGGCCGTGCCGCCATTGGCGAGGAGATGGCCGAGGGACCAGAGCGCGATGCCGAGCACCATCGGATGGCGCACGGCCCGCTTGATGCGCCCCGGCGGCACATAGGCGGCCGCGACGAGGACGAAGCCGGCGGGCACGAGGACCAGCGCGAGATGGCGCAGCCCCGGCAGCGGCGCGTAGAGCAGCCCCTGGTCGATGCGGGCATCGCCATAGCCGTAGACGACGAGGAAGAGCCCGATCAGCGCCAGGACCGAATAGGCGCCCTTGAAGCGCATCTCCCCGAGCCGCTGGATGGTGGCCGCGCGGCCCCTTTCGGAGACGATCCGGAACGAGTGAATGCCGAGAAAGATGAACAGTCCGATGATGAGTGTGACCATGCCCGCCCCTCTGACGACCGCCGCGGCATCCCCGCGCGGCTCGTCGATCGTATCCGATGGCCGGATGCGGGTCCTGCGACCGCGCTTCGCCGTGCCGTGATACTCTGATACTACGTCAGTGCGACGCGAAACGATGCGTCACGACGCGACAAAGGACAACAATCGCATGAACACCCTTGGCCTTGCCGCCGTGGCGATCTATGCGGGGCTGAACAGCGCCGTCCTCATCTGGCTGGCGGTGCAGACGGGCCGGATCCGCAATCAGGAGAAGGTCTTCATGGGCGACGGCGGCAACGCCCGCATGATCCGCGTCATGCGCGGCCATGCCAACGCCATCGAGTTCATCCCGATCACGCTGATCTGCATGACCCTCGCCGCGCTGCTCGGCACCTCGGCGCCGATCATCCACGGCCTCGGCATCATGCTCACCGCCGGCCGCATCCTCCACGCCCTGCATTTCACCGCCGGCGACGCGCCGGGCTGGCAGCGCTTCGGCGGCACCGGCCTGTCGTTCCTCGCCATGGCCGGCGCGGCGATCGCGGCGGTGGTGTCCGGGGTGATGGTGATGGGGGTGTGAGACGGCGCAAGGAACTTCCGAGCGGCGTGATGAGCAACTTCAGGTAATCGTCAGGACATAGAGATCGCCGTCAGCGACGAATGTCTCGATCAAGCCGGCGTTGTATCGCAGCTTGGCTTCGACGAATTGAGTGGGACTATTCCCAATCTTCAGCCAAACGACCTTGGGTGGCGGCCCATAGTGTGCGGCAAGCTCAGCGAAGTCGGCGTCTTGTGTCACCAGAATGAAGCCATTATCGCGAGCGAAATTCCAAATCTCGTCATCAGACACAAGATCCAGTCCGACAAGGCGGGCCTGTGTCGAGGG